>DDPV01000045.1:122352-187759 GCA_002342365.1 Burkholderiales bacterium UBA2459
AAATTACACTTACACATCAAGCTACACAAAACGGCAACTACTCCGTTTCGTAGGTAAGCTCAATGAACATCGAGCGATTGTTGCCCCGGCCGTGACGCGTTTGCAAAGTCTTGCGGGTGACCGATGACAGACGAGTATTGGATGGGACTTGCGCTCCATCAAGCAGAGCTTGCAGCGCGTGACGGCGAGGTGCCCGTCGGCGCGGTGCTGCTGGCTGGTAACGGCAGTTTGCTCGCTGTCGGGAGAAATCGGCCGATCCGCGCAAAGGACCCCAGTGCTCACGCTGAGATACAGGTACTACGGACGGCGGCGCAAAGACTTGGCAACTACCGTCTGCCAGGTGCAAAGCTTTATGTCACCCTCGAGCCCTGTCTGATGTGTGCAGGCGCGATGTTTCACGCCCGAATCGCTCAGTTGATTTATGGGGCTTCGGATCCTAAAACCGGCGTGGCAGGCGGTGTCAGGGATGTCTTTGGCTGGCGCGAACTGAACCACCAGACCGAGGTCAAAGCGGGTGTGCTGGCTCAACCCTGCGGTGATCTCTTAAGAGATTTTTTCGCAGCGCGCCGCAAGAAAGTCAACCCATCCGAAGTCGGGCCAGTCCGCTGAATCCGCTGACATGCGGTCCGATCACTGAACCTTGGCTTTTGCTCTCAGATCGGTTTGAAGCTTCTGAACTTTGCGACGTTCCAGTTCTTGTGTAATTTGTGGTTTGACCTGATCGAGCGGTGGCGGTGCCGCTTCGCGAATATCGTCGATTTGGATCACATGCCAACCAAACTGCGTCTGCACCGGCGTATCGGTGAACTTACCCTTGGCAAGCTTGACCATCGCATCGGAAAAGGGCTTCACAAAGGTGCCCGCAGGATTCCAGTCGAGGTCACCGCCATTGCTACCTGAGCCAGGATCTTTGGATTCCTTTTTCGCAATCTCTGCAAAATTAGAACCTTTTTTCAATTGTTCTATGATTTGCTTAGCCTGTTCTTCCTTTTCCACAAGGATGTGGCGGGCTTTGTACTCTTTATCGCCTTGCTGAAGCTTGAGCTTGTCGTATTCGGCCTTGACATCAGCATCGGTGATCGGATTCTTTTTCAAATGCTCGCGCAGATACGCGGTAATGAGAATCTCCGTGCGCTGGTTTTCCAGCATCCGTTTGACCTCGTTTTGCTGACTCACGCCAGTTTTTTCGGCTTCCTGCAAGAAGATCTCCTGCATGATCAGCGAATCGCGAATCGCATTGCGCAACTCTGGCGTGTCGGGTCGGCCCTGTGCGGTCAGCTGCAATACGATGTCGTCAAGCTTTGCTTTCGGAATCGGCTTGTTATTCACAATCGCGGCGTTTTGCGCAAACACGAAGCCAGCCATGAAAACGCTGGTCATCGCCATCACAGCGCGAAAGATACGCTTGTTTTGCAGTACGAAGCCTGCCCTGCTCGGTTGTTGCCAGACGTTGTGGCGGCCGCTTTGCGCGCGGTGCTGGTGATAAGACATGCGAAATTATTCCTCTGGGCTAAGCGCTTGAACCGATAGGGCGTGGAGGCGTTGTGGCATCCAATCCGCTACCGCATCATACACAAGCCGGTGCCTGGCCACCCTTGCGAGTCCATTAAAGCGCGCGTGCACAATCTTCAGCTTGAAATGTGCGCCCCCAGCTCGAGCGCCGGCGTGCCCAGCGTGCAAGTGGCTTTCGTCGATCAGTTCGATCGAAGCGTTCGGAAAATGCGTCAACAACCTTGCCTCCAGTTCAGGGCCCATGGCCAAGCTCCTTGTTGCTGTCTTCGATCATCTCGCCGTGGCGGCTGATCCAAAATCCCTGCGCCATCGCAAAAACAAAAAACAGCCCCAGGAAACCAAACAGTTTGAACTGAACCCAGATCGCCTCGCTGAATTGGTTTGCAACCCACAAGTTCAGTGCAGCCATCGCTACAAAAAATCCGGACCATGCCCAGAGCAATTGGTTCCAGCGCGTATCGGCCATACGGACTTGCGCACCCATGATGCTGCGGATCAGGTTTTTTCTGAAACCTATCTGGGCAATCAAGAGCACCAGGGCAAATGCTAGGTTAAGAACGGTGGGCTTGAGCTTGATAAACCAGGGATCATGTAGCCAGAGGGTGAGTCCGCCAAAGACCACAATGATGCCCAGCGAAAACCACTGCATGCCGCTCACAGCCTCCTTTCTTAGCTTAAGCCAGAGGATTTGCGCGATCGAAGCCACAATCGCGACCGCGGTTGCGGTTTCAATGCCCCAAACCTGGTAAGCAGCAAAAAATAAAACGATCGGAAAAAACTCGAACAAAAATTTCACGACATCGATCCGTCAAAGTCTGAGCGTGCCGGCACCTTGGCATCAAACCGAAGGGCTGCCGAGTTGATGCAGTAGCGAAGCCCGGTGGGCTTTGGCCCGTCGTCAAACACATGGCCCAAATGCGCATCACAGTGCGCGCATTTCACTTCGATGCGTTCCATCCCGTAACTCTGGTCTTTGACGTAGCTGATGCTTGCCTTGGCAATAGGCTGAAAGTAGCTGGGCCAACCGCTCTTTGAATCGAACTTATCTTCGGATGAGAACAAGGGAGTGGCGCAGCAAATGCAGCTGTACTCGCCCTTGGCCTTGTGATTCCAGTAGGCGCCGGTAAACGGTGGTTCGGTAGCGCTGCAACGCGTGACCTGATACTGGACCGTCGTGAGCTTTTTCTTCAGTTCTTCATCGGTTGGCGCGGCTTTAGGGGGGTTGGCTGTTTCCATGCAATGACTCCTGGTGGATGGTCTTAGGGAACCATGGATTAACGACGGGCCTTTTCACCAATGAATGGCAAGGCCCTACACATCCATACACATACTACGACGAGCAACTCACGCTTAAGGTTTTTGCCCACTGCGGCGGTTCGGCCGCATAGCTTTCAAATTCCGGCTGATCATCAAAGGGTCTGCTCAGCACCCTGAGTAAACGCTTGATTTCGTCATGATCGATTGCGCCATGGTCTCCGCGTGCACGGCTAATAGCGACTTCGGCGAGGTGATTCCGAAGAATGTACTTGGGGTTGACCGAAAGCATTCGTCGTCTGCGCTCATGCGGCTCCCATCCCGGAACCTGCATATGGCTGGCGACCCTTTCGGCGTAGTGATCCCACCAGGCGTCAAAGCACGCTAGATCAAGCACCATATCGCGCAGCTGCGAGGGTTTTTCGCCCTGTGCTGGATTCACATGGCTGAGTTGACGGAAAAATCGCGTGAAGTCGGGTTTGCAACGCTGCAGCATGTGCATGCTTTGTTCGAGAAAATCACTCAGATCGTTGTCGGGTAGCGCGGACAAGGCCTGCGCCGATGGTTCGGCTGCGCCTAGCCCGAATTTGGCGGCAAAACGCTCGCGCCAACGCGACTCAAACGCGACGCGGTAGGCCTGCAAACAGCCAGCTAGGCCAAGTGCCGCCTCATCGCTGAGTACCAGCCGAAAAGCAGCGGCCAAGGCCCTGCAGTTCCAGGCTCCGACCGCCGGTTGGTTTGCATAACTGTAACGACCCTGATGGTCCGAGTGGTTACAAACATGGTCCTCATCGTATTGGTCAAGAAAACCAAACGGTCCATAGTCGATTGTGAGGCCCAGCAAACTCATGTTGTCGGTGTTCATGACACCGTGGCAAAAACCCACCGATTGCCAGCGTGCGATCAAGTCGCCGGTGCGTGCGGCAATCGCCTTGAGCAGCTCGAGCTTGACCGGATCGGCAAGCTCGGCGCTTTGCCCATGCAGGCGAGGTTGGCTGCCCGCTGCCTGAAGAACGCCTGGGTAATGCCGCTGCGCAAGAATGCGCAAGAGATGNNGAAGGACGGCGCCAGCCGCGTGACGATGGCGGCGGATTCGACGGTTTCGCGAAAAACCGGATCGTCTGAGCGGAACAGGCAAAGCGCCCGGGTGCTCGGGATGCCAAGCCCAATCATGGCCTCGGAGGCCAGAAACTCGCGGATTGAACTGCGCAGCACAGCGCGACCGTCGCCCATGCGTGAATAAGGCGTCTGCCCGGCACCCTTGAGTTGCACTTCGATACGGTCACCGGGGTCAACCGCTGCCAGGTCTGCCGTGCCGTTCGGCATCGTCAAACCGTCTTGCAGCGCTGAGCCGACTTGCAGCGTCGAGTCGTCGCTCGACAGCCCCCAGTCCTTCAAGCCAGCCTGGGTCGGCAGATCGCCCAAAAGCAGCGCCCGCCCGTCGCCGAGTTGCCCGGCCCAGACGCCAAACTGATGCCCTGCGTAGACGCTTGCAATCGAGGGCACAGGCTGCCGCTGCTGCTGATGCTGCGAAGGATCGCTGCCGATCAAGCGGCCCTGGGCAAAGCAATCGCGCATCGCTTGGGCCTGCGCTTCGAAATCCTTTGCGGTCATTCCCAGGCAGGCTGCTGCCGCTTCACTCACACAAACCAAGCGGGGCTCGGTCAGTGGATCGGCCTTGACCACTCGGTAGGCGATCGGGAAATCGGCGAAGTCATCGGCATATCGCTGCGCCCAGTCCCGGGGGTGTGTTTCTGATTCGATTTTCAACGCCTTGGCCGCCTCAATGCCTTGCGCTTACCCGAGGATTCGGCTAAGTGAGTAAAGCTTCGTTATTCTAGAAGGCTCACACCAAGACTCACAGGAGACCCTGCCGTGCAAAGCCCTTTACCTGGCCAGATGATGGATATGCCGCTGCTGATTTCATCGTTTATGCAGCATGCTGCGCGTCATTTTCCGACGACCGAAATTGTCTCGCGTCGCCTTGAGGGCGATATCCATCGATACAGCTATCGCGATGCCGAGGCGCGCATGAGACAGCTCGCAAGCGCGCTTGAGTTACGCGGAATTGCGATGGGTGAGCGGGTGGGCACCCTTGCCTGGAATGGCTATCGCCACCTCGAAGTTTATTACGCGGTGGGCGGTAAGGGCTCAGTGGTGCATACCATCAACCCCCGTTTGCACCCCGAGCAGATTGCCTGGATCGTGAATCACGCCGAAGACAAGATGCTGTGTTTTGATTTGAGTTTTCTGCCGATTGTTGAAGCGATTGCAGCGCACTGCCCGATGGTGAAGACCTGGGTTGCGCTCTGCGACGAAGACCGGATGCCGCACAGTGACGTGGTCGATTTGGTCTGTTATGAACGCTTGCTTGCAGAAGGGCGCGAAGATTGGCAGTGGCCTGAATTCGATGAGCGCAGTGCGGTAGGACTTTGTTACACCTCAGGTACGACCGGCAATCCGAAAGGCGCCTTGTATGCGCACCGTTCGACAGTGCTCCATGCTTATGCGGCAAGCCTTCCCGATGCGATGCGCTTATCGGCCAAGGATGTGGTCTTGCCTGTGGTTCCGATGTTTCATGTGAACGCCTGGGGTATCCCATATGCAGCACCGCTTGTGGGAGCCAAGCTGGTGTTTCCTGGTGCGCAGCTTGACGGAAAAAGCCTTTACGAACTCTTTGAATCCGAGGGGGTGACATTCTCTGCAGGCGTCCCCACGGTGTGGCAGGGTTTGCTCGCTTATGTGAAGGACCATTTGTGCAAATTTTCGACCCTTCGACGGACTGTGATCGGCGGCTCGGCCTGTCCGCCCGCGATGATTGAAACCTTCAGGGACTACTACTACGTCGAGGTGATCCACGCTTGGGGCATGACCGAGCTCTCACCCTTGGGCACGCTGGCCCAACTGCAAGCCAAGCACAACAAGTTGAGCCTCTTGCAGCAGCAAAAGCTGCTTGAAAAGCAAGGACACGTGATTTACGGCATTGATATGAAAATTGTCAACGATGCCTTTGAAGAGCTTCCCTGGGACGGTACAAGTTTTGGCAATCTGCTGGTGCGTGGGCCCTGGGTGATTCAGTCCTACTTCAAAGGCGATGGCGGCGATCCGCTGATCACCGACGCGCAAGGTCGTTCATGGTTTCCAACTGGTGACGTTGCGACCATCGATGAAGATGGTTACATGCAAATCACCGATCGAAGCAAGGATGTCATCAAATCGGGCGGTGAGTGGATCAGTTCGATTGACCTGGAAAATCTGGCGGTTGCGCATCCGGCGGTGGTGCAAGCTGCTGTGATCGGTATTGCGCACCCCAAGTGGGATGAGCGACCCTTGCTTGTGGTGGTCAAGCGCGCCGGTGCTGATTTGACGCGCGAGGATTTGCTACGCTTTTACCAGGGCAAGGTCGCCAAATGGTGGATTCCGGACGACGTGCAATTTGTCGACAGTATTCCGCTGGGCGCAACCGGCAAAATTCTCAAAACCCGGCTGCGCGAGCAATTTGCGGCTTATCGACTTCCAGGTGTTGAGGCGGCTTGAGACCTGCTGCTCGAAGGCGCGACAAACATCTGCTGCGCGAAGGCGCGACAAACAATATTTGCAGCGCAAAGGCAGGACAAACCTGGTGCATTACACTCGCTCCATGTGAGATCGACACCTGCATGGTGGCCACTAATTGACGATGAGGAATAGAAAATGGCTGGAGCACAATACGAAGTACGCGGCAGTATGGCAATCATTTCGATGGATAACCCGCCGGTCAATGGCTTGGGCTACGAGAATCGGCTGGGCATTGTCAGTGGCCTGAATAAGGCCAACGCTGATGAGGCGGTGAAAGCCATTGTTCTCACTGGCCTGGGCAGGGCTTTTTCGGGAGGTGCCGACATTCGTGAATTTGGCACGGCCAGGGCCGGGATGGAGCCAAGTCTTCAGTCGGTCATCCGCTACATCGAGCAGTCAGCCAAACCGGTGATCGCTGCGATTCACTCGGTGGTGATGGGTGGCGGCCTGGAGCTTGCGCTGGGTTGCCATTATCGGGTTTGCGCGAAAGCGACCCAGGTAGCGCTGCCCGAGGTCAAGCTCGGATTGCTGCCTGGCGCTGGCGGCACGCAAAGATTGCCTCGGGTGATCGGTTTGCAGCAGGCGCTCAATATGATTGTTTCGGGAAGCACCGTGATGAGCGAGCGTTTTGCCGGCACCAAGCTTTTTGATGAACTGGTGGAAGGCGACCCTGTGGGACCCGCTTTGGCCTTTGCGGAAAAAGTGGTTGCCGAGGGCAGCAAAAAACCGCTAGTTCGCGACCTACCGATGAACGATCCGCTTGCGGAGGGCTATTTGCAATTTGCACGCAATACCGTCAAAGCCATGAGCAAGGGCTATCCTGCGCCGATGAACTGCCTGGAGGCGGTGGCTGCATCGGTGAGCTTGCCCTTTGAGCAAGGCCTTAAGCGCGAACGCGATCTGTTTTTCGAGCTCATGGCCTCCGACGAATCGAGGGCCTTGCGTCATTTGTTTTTTGCTGAGCGCGCCGCCTCGAAAATTCCCGACATCGGCGACGACGTACAGGCCAGACCGGTCACGAAGGTCGCCATCATTGGCGCGGGCACCATGGGTGGCGGTATTGCGATGAATTTTGTCAATGTCGGCATTCCGGTTGTGATTCTGGAAATGACGCAAGAGGCGCTTGATAAAGGCATCCAGACCATTCGTTCAAATTACGAGAACAGTGCTAAGCGGGGTAAGCTCAAGCTTGAACAGCTTGAGCAACGCATGAGCCTGATCCAGCCCACTTTGTCTTATGGCGATCTTGGTGCCTGCGATATGGTGATTGAAGCGGTTTTCGAAGACATGGCGGTGAAAGAGCAGGTGTTCAAGCATCTCGATACCGTGATGAAGCCTGGCGCCATCCTTGCAAGCAATACCTCCACGCTGGATGTTGACAAAATTGCAGCCTTCACCAAGCGCCCGCAGGATGTCATCGGCACCCATTTCTTCAGCCCGGCTAATGTGATGCGCTTGCTTGAGGTGGTGCGCGGCAAGGAAACCGCAAAGGATGTGCTCGCAACCACCATGAAACTTGCCAAGTCGATCAAAAAGACCGCGGTCGTCTCGGGCGTTTGCGATGGCTTCATCGGTAACCGCATGATCGAACAGTATTCCCGACAAGGGCTGCTGCTGCTTGAGGAAGGGTGCAGTCCCTCGCAGGTCGACAAGGCGCTGGAGTCATGGGGTATGGCCATGGGGCCTTTTCGAATGGCTGATCTTGCAGGCAACGATGTGGGCTGGTACATCCGCAAACGACGTTATGTGGAGCGCCCCGACATGAAGTACCCCAAGATTGCCGATAAGCTTTGCGAAATGGGGCGTTTCGGTCAGAAGACCGCCAAGGGTTGGTATCAGTACCTTCCGGGCAAAAGGGATGCAATCCCGGATCCTGTGGTGGATGACCTGATCATCAAGCACCGTGAATCGATGGGCATGAAGCCGCGCAAGATCGGTCATGACGAAATCGTTCACCGGCTGATTTTTGCCCTGGTCAACGAGGCAGCGAAAATTCTTGAAGAGGGCATTGCCTTGCGCGCCTCTGACATCGATATGGTTTATATCACGGGATACGGCTTTCCGGCTTTTCGCGGCGGACCGATGTGTTATGCCGATACCCTCGGTTTATTCAATGTGGTGCAAACCATGCAGCAATTTGCGAGCAATCCCCATGCAGCGCCCGAGTTCTGGACGCCTGCGCCCTTGCTTGCGCGCCTTGTGCAAGAGGGCAGGGGATTCCAGGCCTAGGTCAAGTCGGTCTTAAGCCTTGGCGTGCTCGATGCGCGTTCACGCCAAAGTCAAATTTCCAAAGGAGAGTCAGGATGCGAGACGCAGTGATTGTTTCAACCGCCCGAACACCGCTTGCCAAAAGTTGGCGTGGTGCTTTCAACATGACGCACGGTGCAACCCTCGGTGGTCTGGCTGTTCAAGCAGCGGTTGAGCGGGCGGGAGTGGCAGCCGATGAAGTCGAAGATGTGATCATGGGTTGCGCGAATCCGGAAGGTGCAACCGGCGCCAATATCGCCAGGCAAATTGCATTGCGTGCAGGTCTTCCGGTCACCGTACCCGGAATGACGGTCAACAGGTTTTGCTCCAGCGGCTTGCAGACGATCGCGCTAGCGGCGCAACGTATCCGCGCTGGCGAGGGCGATGTGTATGCCGCAGGCGGTGTCGAGAGCATTTCTTGCGTTCAAAACGAGATGAACAAACATATGCTGACCGACCCCTGGCTGATCGAGCACAAGTCAGAGATTTACTGGAACATGCTGCAAACCGCCGAGCAGGTAGCCAAGCGCTACCAGATTCCTCGCGATCTGCAGGATCAGTACGGCGTGCAAAGTCAGCAGCGTGCAGCCGCTGCGCAGGCAGCCGGCTTAACCCAGGCCGAAATGATCGCGGTCAAAACGACCATGGCGACGGTCGATAAAGTGACCGGCATGGTCGTGACGCAGGACGTGACGGTTGAACGCGATGAAGGCATCCGGGCCGATACCACCTATGAGGCTGTATCGGGAATCAAACCGGCGATTTCGGGCGGTGTGATTGCGGCAGGCAATGCCTCGCAGTTCTCCGACGGCGCTGGCGCTTGCATCGTGATGGACGAAGCCCTGGCGTCCAAGCGCGGATTAGAACCGCTCGGACGATTCGTCGGCTTTGCGATTGCAGGACTTGAGCCCGATGAAATGGGTATTGGGCCGGTTTACGCCATCCCCAAGCTGCTTAACCGGCACGGACTTGCGGTCCACGACATCGATTTGTGGGAGCTTAACGAAGCCTTTGCGGTGCAGGTGATTTATTGTCGCGACAAGCTCGGTATCGATCCCGACCGCTTGAATGTGAATGGCGGTGCGATTGCGGTAGGTCACCCCTATGGGATGTCGGGGCAACGTTTGCTCGGCCATGCGCTGATTGAGGGCAAACGCCGGGGCGCAAAGCGGGTTGTGGTCACCATGTGTATCGGCGGTGGCATGGGCGCAGCAGGCCTTTTTGACGTGCTCTGAGTTTTGCTGATCGTGGAATGACCGAGGTCCATGCGATCGATGATTCAAACTTGACGCGTCAGGCGCTTGCTACAAGCCTGGCAAGCGCTCCCGGGACCTTGCTGACCATTCCCTTCTTGCGCTTTCTTGGTGTCGAGAGTGTGCGCTACCTGCCTGGTGATGCGGTTCTTCGTCTGGCCATTGAGCCGCATCTTCAAAACAGTTTTGATCGGGTGCATGGCGGGGTCTCGATGACCCTGCTGGATGTTTGTATGGCTATGGCCGCACGCTCATTGATCAACGAGTCGCTTGCGGTCTCGGCGCAGGGTGAATCCCACGGTGTGGTCACGATCGAAATGAAGACGTCCTTTCTAGCCCCTGGCGTCGGGACCCTTTTTGCCCGTGGCGCCTGTCTGCAAAAAGGTGCAAGTCTTTTATTTTGTGAAGGGCAGCTTTTTGACCTGCAGGGCGGACTTGTTGCGAAAGCGAGTGGCACATTCAAGGCGATTCGTCGCAGCTAATTTTCTTAACGTTCGAGATGGAATAACAAACGAGGACCTTGTATGACAATTCATAACCGACGTATTGTGCTGGCTGCACGCCCCCGTGGTGTGGTGACGAGCGATTGTTTCAGGATCGAAGACCAGACGCTGGGGTCACTCGAATCGGGCCAGGTACTTGTGCGCAATCACTACATGTCGCTTGACCCCTACATGCGTGGGCGCATGGACGATGCCAAAAGCTATGCGGCGCCGCAAGCCATCGGCCAGACCATGCAGGGAGCCACGGTAGGTGTGGTCGAGCAAAGCAACAACCCGCAGTTCGTCGTCGGTGATTCGGTGGTGGGCATGTTTGGCTGGCAGCACTACGGTTTGAGCGATGGCCGAGGCATCACAAAAATCGATACCTCGAAGATTCCGATGTCTGCCTTCATCGGCGTGATGGGGATGCCGGGCGCGACCGCCTGGTACGGTTTGAACCGGATTATCGATCCCAAGCCTGGTGAAACCATCGTGGTCTCGGCTGCAGCCGGTGCGGTGGGTGCGGTGGTGGGCCAATTGGCCAAGTTCAAAGCTTGTCGCGTGGTGGGCGTTGCCGGTGGCGCTGAGAAATGTCAGCTTGTCACGGAAACCTTTGGCTTTGACGCTTGTATCGACTATAAAGCGGGGCGCTTGTATGAGGATCTGGCTGCCGCAACGCCAGACGGCATCGATGGCAATTTTGAGAACGTTGGCGGCCCTGTGCTTGATGCGGTGTTGCGGCGGATGAATGGCTTTGGACGGATCGCAGTCTGTGGGCTGATCGCAGGCTATAACGGTGAGGATATCGCGCTCAAAAGCACCCGTTCGATTCTGGTCAACCGCCTGAAAGTTCAAGGTTTTATTATTTCTGAACATTTGGGCGATTGGCCTAAGGCACACGCCGAAATCGGTCAGGCGATCATTGAGGGGCGGCTTCTCTACAAAGAGACGGTTGCCGAGGGCCTTGAACAGGCGCCTGAAGCCTTCATCGGACTGCTCCAGGGCAAGAATCTGGGCAAACAACTTGTGAAGCTTATTTAGTCGGTCCCCGGGCAGCGCGGGTGTCGCTGCAACGCTATGTCTTGCTTTGGGAGCCTAAGGGTATGAAAACATTCGCAGGTCGTTGTGCGGTCATCACAGGGGCAGGCAGCGGCTTTGGTCGCGAGTTTGCAAAGCTGGCTGCGGCCAGACAGATGAATCTGGTGCTTGCCGATGTCCAGGCAGATGCCTTAGAAGCGGTTGCCAGCAGTTTGCAGGCCGACGGTCGCGAAGTGCTTGCACAGCGTTGTGACGTGGCCGAGGAAGGGCAGGTGCGTGCATTGGCCGATGCTGCCTTTGATCGATTCGGGGCTGTGCACCTGCTTTTCAACAATGCAGGTGTTGCGACCGGCGGCTTGTCCTGGGAGGCAAGTACCGCTGACTGGCAATGGGTGCTTGGTGTGAACCTGATGGGTGTGGTTCACGGCATTCAGGCCTTCGTGCCGCGCATGATCGCAGGCGGGGAGGAAGGTCATGTGATCAACACCGCATCAGTGGCTGGTTTATTGTCGCCACCGCTGATGGCTGTTTATAACGTTTCAAAACATGCAGTGGTTACCTTGAGCGAAACGCTTCATCACGATTTGCGTCTTCAAGGCAGCAGGCTTGGCGTGACCGTCTTATGTCCTGCCTTTGTTCCCACGGGTATTGCTGATTCAGCACGCAATCGGCCTGCGCATCTGGAGCGCGGACGCGAACCGACCGCTTCTGAAATTGCGGCGCGGCAAAGCAGCGACAAGGCGGTGAGTTCGGGCAAGATCAGCGCCGCCCAAGTGGCGCATATGACTTTCGATGCGATTGAGGCGCAGCAGTTTTATTGCGTCACGCATCCCAAAATTATGCCTTCGGTACAAAGCCGTTGCGAGGACCTCGCGCAGTTGCGCAATCCGACCGACCCCTTTGCCCACAAGCCTGAGGTAAAAAACCGCATGGAGGGTGCAGCTCCGAGCTCACAAGCATGAATGAATCGCTTCGCTTAAAGCCGCAATTTGACTTCATCGCGCTGCCGAGTCTTCCGGCGGGGATGCGCTTGCATGTGGCAAGCTGCGGGGATCCAAGTCATCCGCTGTTGATTCTTTTGCACGGCTTTCCGGAGTACTGGGCTGCCTGGGAGGATGTGATGCCTTGGTTGGCGCGCGACTTTCATGTGCTTGCCCCCGATTTGCGGGGCTTTAACCGCTCGGATAAACCGCAGGAGCTCAAAGCCTATCGTGCGTCGGCTGTGGCAGCGGATGTACTTGCGCTTATGGATCACTGCGGACATGAGCAGGCTTTTGTGGCCGCCCATGATTGGGGTGGTGCGATCGCCTGGAAGCTTGCCATCAGCGATCCGCATCGCCTGAGAGCGCTTGCGATTTGTAACGCACCGCATCCTTACTTGTTTGCAAGAGCGCTGATGGAAAATGAAGCGCAGCAACAAGCAAGTGCTTACATGAACTGGTTGAGAAAGCCAGGTTCGGAAGACGCTTTGCTGGCTGATGATTGCGCTTTACTCGAGCGATTTTTCCTCGGTGTATCAGGCCTCGGCAAACGAAAGCCAATTTGGTGGACCGACGCGCGGCGGGCTGCCTACCGCGAAGCCTGGACGCAGGCCGGCGCCATGCTGGCCGGCACCCATTACTACCGCGCTGCACCCTGGTACCCAGGCCAAGCTGTGCAAAGCCTCAATCCGAAGGACTTTCAGGTTGGCTGTCCGAGTCTGGTGATTTGGGGTGAAGACGATCAAGCACTGCTGCCGCTGCTGCTCGATGGGCTTGACGAAGTGGTGCCGAACTTGCGGGTCGAGCGCCTGGCAAGGGCGAGTCATTGGCTTTTACATGAGCATCCGGTGGTGATCGCACAAATGCTGCGCGACTACTTTTTAGACCAGATGGAGCTTGAATGAACGTTACAGATTTTCGTTTTCTTCATACGCTTAGGGTGCGCTGGGCAGAAGCCGATATGCAGTCCGTCGTGTTTAATGCGAACTATCTTCTGTATTTCGACGTTGCAAGCACCGAGTACTTTCGCCAGGTGAGCGGTGGCGACAGAGATATTTTAAAGGCTGTTTTTGATCGGCTTTATGTGGTGAAGTCCACGATCGAGTACCTGCAAGCGGCCCGATTTGACGATGAGCTTGTGATCGGCGTGAAGACGGCGCGTATCGGTCGAAGCAGTATGACGGTTGAATTTGGAATTTTTCGGGGCGAGCAACATCTTATTCGCGGCGAAAACATTTATGTCTACGCTGAGGATGGAAAGTCACTGCCCTTGCCAGAGGATTTCAAGCAAAGGATCGATGCGCTTGAGGCTCAGGTGCTTTGAGCATTGCTCCAGAAGCGCTCCGAATAAGTCAGTGTGGCTGCATGGCCAACCCAGGTCCGCTCCCAGATCTGGGCTGCACCGTGGGCCCATAGCCGCAGGATCGTACTTTGGCGGGTTCCATAAGTCGCTGTGTTCACAAAGACCGATCCGAGTTCGGTTTCGCGGGCAAGGCCAAGGCCGGTGTCGGGAAGATCCTGGATGTTTGGCGCTCGGCGATCCGAGAGGGCTTCCCATCCAGCCTGGCACCAGGCCTTGGCTGAAAAATCCTTCGCGTTTTGCATCGCTTGCAAAAGCACAAGTTGCTTGGGCCATTGCGCCTTTCTGGGTCCATTGGAGACCGAACCAAAACCTGTGCTGATCGGCCCGCTCTGCGCTTCGTCATGGGTGATCCAACTGGCCGTTTTCAGGCGCGCAGCAAAGCGAATCAGGTGAAAGCCCGCAAAGTCGCTAAAGCTTGCAGGATTTGCATTCTGGGAGCCGTCTTGAAGTGCTTGCACGGTGAGTAGGCCGCGGCTTGGCCGTATCGCTTGGCTGTCGCCTTCCGGTTTTGATTCTCGAATGTTGGTGAGCGCAGCGAGCGTTGCCTCGGTCTGGTTAAAAAGAAGCCAGGCCCCGCCCGCTTGCAGATCGCGCCCGCCGACAAGCGCAGGATTGTCGAGCCAGGGTGCTAAAGGTAAGCTTGGGCGGCTGAGCCATTCATCGCGATTGGCCCACATCGACAAGACCAGTTCCTCATCGGGTGTCCACCGCCAGACGATCACACACATCGTCGAAAGGTTTCGATATGTCGCTCAAGCTTGGGCGCAAAATTGCGAAGCTGCATGGTCCAATGTGGATCCATCAAAGCTTGATAACGATCTAAAGCGTTTAACGAAGGAAAGTCGCAAAGCGTATCCATCCAGGTGATGAAGGCTCGATCTGCAGGAACGCGTTGCTGCAGTTCATGGCGTGGCAAATGCCCATCGCGTGGCAGATGTTCATGGCCTGGCAAATCGAGTCGTCCAGAGGCGTTCCGAGGCAAGGTTTCTGTCGCCTTGGTTTCATCGGCCACAGGCTTGGCGCTGCGAAAGCCATCGGCGTCCAATGATTCATGGATCAGGCGTGTGATACGGTCCTGGCTCGCAAAGGCCCGCCAGGCGCTCAGAATCTGCGGCTCAAGCGCCTGATCAGCCTTAAAGTAAATATAGCGATAAAACATCAGCTTTCGTCTTGCAGGGCATAGGGCAGGGGAAGCGGCTGCCCAAGAAGCCCAGAGGCGCTGTCGGTTCTTCCCTCGGCAAGAATCAGCGCAAGCGGGCAGGATTGGCGCGTTTGCGCATCGGTGGTGGCAAGCTCCCACAGGCTTTGGCCGCTGGTACCCGGGCAGCGGGCAAGGCTCACGATATTGAGTTCTGGATTGGATGCCTCACCGAGTGCTTGGCCGGGCTCGGGGAGGCTTTGCTTGGGGTCGTCAACCCGATACAAAAAGCTGCGGCGTTTCAGCTTTCCAAGGTACTGACTGCGCGCCACCACTTCCTGCCCGGGGTAACAACCCTTTTTAAAGTTCACACCGCCGATACGCTCAAAGTTGAGCATTTGTGGTACGAAGCGCTCGCTCACTGTCGCATCGATCCAGGCCTCTGCCGAGAGCAGCTGCAACCAGTGCCAGGTCGGTGTAAGCCCCTCGCCTGGATCCCTGGCCTTGAGCCAGTACAGCGAACGTTGAATCGAGGTTCCGGCCTTGATGGTCGCGCTCGGGATCCGAAGCTGCAAAGCGTCCTGCGGCAGTGTCAAGGCTGTTCCGATTTGGCCATAGATGTGCAGGGGTTCGGCTGCTTCATCGATACTCAGTTTGGCGCGCAACACAAACATGCGCAGCCGCTTGAGCATGCTCGCGCTCAGGGATCGGTCGATGATCAAAGCGTAAGCGCTTTCGCTTTCGGCGGTTTTTGCGAGCCAACCCGTCAAGTACAAGCGCCCTTTGGGATTGCAATAGCCGGTCCACTGGGCATCGCCAGGTGCTTGTAAGGCCATGACATCGCTTGTGAGTTGGGACTGCAAAAAGTTCGCCGCGTCGCGGCCTTCGATCAACAAAACACCGAGATGGGGAAGGCAGCCTTCAGCGTGAAAGCTATCCGAATCGCTGAGGCTGCCTGGCTCAGGCGGGTGGTTGATAAGGTCGAAAGGCTTTGCGACGTGGTTGCTTGTTGGGTTCATGACGGGGCCCACAGTAAATTTTGATGCGCTAGCGTTGGTGTGGTCGGGTTGGTGATGGTTTTGTTCGCTCCTGCCACGGTGCAAGTGAGGTCATACAATTAAGGCTTTAAGCAAGAATCGCGCAGAGCAAGGCCTGATGCCATGTATTTCCTGAACAGCCCGCGCACGCCGCACACGCGAACCGAGGCTTGAGATTAACAAAAGCCCTCTGATCGCTCATCGTCATGCCCTTTTTTTAAGGCGCCTGTCGCTAGCCTTTGCGACATTGGTATCGATCATCCTGGGCTTGAGTTACGCGGAGTTTCGCTTTTCAGCCGCTTATGGGCCGCTACCGGCTGAGGCCGGGAAGGCAGCCGAGCTTGTGATTGAGCGCGGACTTGGCCTGAAACAGGTGATCGAAAGGGCAACGCCGCGCGCATTCTCACCCCGCGTTCTGCATTGGCTTTGGGCAAAACAACGTCTTGGCGCTGCGTCGGTCAAGGCGGGTGTTTACACGCTTGAAGCGGGCCTGAAGCTTCCTGATTTGCTCAATCGCATGGCCAATGATCAAGGCAAGCGCCTCGAATGGCAGGTCCTTGAAGGTCAGTCCCTCGATCAGGTGCGCCGCGCCTTGGCAAAGATGCCTTACCTGCGGCATGAGAGCACATCGTGGTCAAGCGAGCAATTGCAACAGGTGCTCGACAAAAGGATCAAAAGCGCTCCCGCGCTCGGTTTCCTCGAGGGGCTCTTGTTTCCCGACACCTACCGTTACGTGCCGGGCATGAGTGATCTGGACTTGCTCAGTGTGGCTTGTCAGCGCCAGATCGAGCGACTCCAAAGCATCTGGGCACAGCGCCCTCAGGACTATCCCTTGCAGTCCGCTTCAGAACTCTTGATTTTGGCTTCGATCGTTGAAAAGGAAACCGCTCATCCCGACGATCGTTCCCGTGTGGCTGCGGTATTCCTGAATCGACTCAGGCTGGGGATGCGCTTGCAAAGCGATCCGACCGTGATCTATAACATGCCTGCCACAGCGCTGGGAAAGCTAAGCCGAAAGGCATTGCAAACCGATCATCCTTACAATACCTACACGCGCTTGGGTCTGCCACCGACGCCGATCGCGATGCCGGGTGAGGCCTCGCTCTTGGCCTCGATTCGGCCAAGCGCCGAACAAAGCCTTTATTTTGTTGCGCGTGGCGATGGAAGCAGTGAGTTTTCGCTGACCTTGGCGCAGCACAACGATGCAGTGGATCGGTTTATCCGCAAGCGTGCGCCATGAATGCCAGATCGGGGATGGAATCAATCGGAGTGAGACAGCGCCTCATCACACTTGAAGGGATTGATGGTGCGGGCAAAAGCACGCACATCAAAGCCATGGCGCAGCTTTTGCAAGAGCAGGGCGGCTCCGTGCTGGTCAGTCGCGAGCCCGGGGGCAGTGCGCTGGCCGAACGACTGCGCGAGCTTTTGCTGCACGAACCGATGGGCTCCTTCACCGAACTTCTTCTGATTTTCGCAGCGCGTAACGATCATGTGGAGCGCTCGATCCGGCCGGCGCTCGCCAGGGGTCAGTGGGTGCTTTGTGATCGATTCACCGACGCTACCTGGGCTTATCAGGGTGCAGGTCGCGGGATGGACGCAGCGCAAATTGCATGGCTTGAGGCATCGGTGCACGCAGATGTACAACCGCTTCGAACCTACTGGTTTGATCTCGATCCGATGGAAGCGGCAAAACGACGCGCGCTTAGCCGCGGCAGCGCCGATCGCTTCGAATCTGAAGACCTGCGTTTTTTCGAACGCGTGAGAACGGGCTATCAAGAGCGAGCTGCTTTACGACCCGATTGCTTTTTTCGCATCGATGCCTCGCAAAACCAATCGCAGATCGCTGAGCTCCTACTCAATGACCTGAAAGAATGCATTCAAAGCCTGCCGGCAGGTGCCCCAATCATCGGGTCGGATTGTGCTTAGCTGGCAGGATGCGCCCTGGCTGAAACCCGTCTGGCAGCAGTTACTGCAGACCGAGCATCGTCATGCGCATGCGCTAGCGATTGAATCGCAGCCAGGTCTCGGTACGGAGGCGATGTTGCAAGCTTATGTCGCGAAGCGGCTTTGTGAGGGCCGAGAGCGAAGCGATTCAAGCGCACTTGCCTGCGGAAGCTGTCCCTCCTGCCAATGGCTTGCGCAGCATCAGCATCCGGATTTGCGCTGGGTACGCCCTGAGGCCTTAAGCTTGAATGAGAGCGGTGAAGAAGGCGAAGCCGACGCAAAAGGCAAGGTCGCCAAGCCATCAAACGAGATTCGGATTGATCAGATCCGGCCGCTTGAGAGCTTTTTGCAAGTGGCGTCGCACCGAGCCGGCGCTCGCATTGTCTGGCTTGAGCCTGCGCAAACACTGAATCGGCCTGCGGCCAATGCCCTGCTGAAGATGCTGGAAGAGCCGGGCGATGCTTCGCTTTGGATACTTTCGACCCCGCGACTCAGCGGATTGATGCCTACGATTCGCTCCCGCTGCATCACTGTGTCGGTGAATCCTCCGCCGGCTAAGCAAGCGCAAGCCTTTTTACAGCAACTGCTTCACGAAGCGGCATGCGCGAAGCCACACGCAGCGCAGTACGAGCCGGCCTTGCTGGGACTTGCTCTGGGCTTGAGCCATCATGCGCCTTGGCGCGCGAAAGAACGACTGGAAGCACCACTTCTGGCCGAACAAAGTCGCTGGCTGCATGCTTTAGCTCAGCTGCCTTCGGGCTGGTTCTCGCAGCTGGCAAGTCACTGGGCTGATTGCGAAGCGCTGGATTGGTTCGAGCTGCTCGAACGCTGGGTGATCGATTTGCTGCAGGCACGTTATCTGCTCGATCCGATTTACTTCAAAGCCTATGCCGCAGCGGCGCAGACGCGCGCAGGGGGCTTAAAGCTGCCGCAATGCTTTCAAATCATCAACCGTCTGCTTGCGATGAAGTCCAGCCTGCGCCATCCGTTAAACCCGCGTCTTCACGCCGAGTCTGCCTTGTTGCACTATGCTGAGCTGGTGGGCCAGTCGGGCTGAGTCAACGCCCGTGTATTGAGGAATGATCGTGATCGATTCGCACTGCCATCTTGATTTTGAAGATTTCAATAGCGACCGCGAGGCGGTTCTTGAACGCATGGCGCAAGCGGGCGTACAACAGGCGGTTTGTATCAGTGTGAAGCTCGATGACCTTCCCGCCGTACTTGCCTTGGCGCAAGCAAAACCACAGTTGTGGGCAACCGTTGGGGTGCATCCTGATTACGAGCAGGTGCAAGAGCCAAGCGTCGAACAGCTTTGCAAGCTTGCCGATCATCCCAAAGTCATCGCCATTGGAGAAACAGGGCTTGATTACTTCAGGCTGAAGGGTGATTTATCCTGGCAAAGGGAGCGCTTTCGTTGCCACATCCGAGCCGCTAGGCAAGCTGGTCTGCCGCTGGTGGTTCATACGCGAGCGGCAAGCGCTGACACCCTGGCCTTGATGCGCGAGGAGGGCGCATCTGAATGCGCCGGCGTGATGCATTGCTTCACCGAAGATTGGGAAACCGCGCGTGCCTCGCTTGATCTGGGGTTTTACATCTCCTTTTCAGGCATCGTGACCTTCAAGTCAGCCGCTGCACTGCGAGAGGTGGCAAAGAAGATTCCGTTAGACCGCATACTTGTGGAAACCGATGCGCCTTATCTCGCGCCTGTACCGCATCGCGGCAAACGCAACGAGCCGGCCATGGTGGTGGCTACAGCGCGTTTTCTTGCCGATTGGCTGCAGCTTGACTTTGATGAGTTCTCAGCCCTTACTGATAGTAATTGTTATCGTTTATTCAAACGCTTACAGCCGCTTCATATCACTTGACCATGCTTGATGTTCGTGATGCGCCGCTTGTCCCATCCGTCTCATTTCTGAGAGGATTCTCAACGGCGCAGCGTATTCCAATCCTGCGAAGTATCCTGACCGTACAGAGCACCCTCAAGCGCGCCGCCTGGCTTGCTGTGATGTTTTGGCTTGGCTTCCCGGTGGCTGCAATCAGTCAGTCAACGCCTGGCACCGAAGCGCTTGACCCGACTGCATCGCAACCGATCTTTGAAGCAATCCGACGCGATGAGGTTTTCCGTTTGATGCGTATCATCGATACCGAATTTCGAACCAAAGCGCTGCCATCGCATCCGCTATGGGGTTCGCTGTTGCATAGTGCGGCGGCCGAGCGCGCGCCACAATGTCTGCGCTATTTGCTTAGCCGTAGCGATTTGCCGGTCGATGCAAGTAATCTGCGGGGCGAAACCGCTTTGATGCTTGCTGCAAAACATGGCGATCTCGCCATGGCTGAGCAATTGCGCAAGCGTGGTGCGGAAATCAACCGACCCGGGTGGACTGCCTTGCACTATGCTGCCGCCTTCGGCCACACCTCGATGGTCGATTGGTTGCTCGGTCATGATGCCTACATCGACGCGGAGTCGCCGGGCAAAGTCACGCCGTTGATGATGGCCGTACGCGAGGGGCATGAGGCAGTCGCGATGCATTTGGTGCGCCTGGGCGCAGATATC
The DNA here is from genome assembly GCA_002342365.1 of Burkholderiales bacterium UBA2459. Classification (GTDB taxonomy): domain Bacteria; phylum Pseudomonadota; class Gammaproteobacteria; order Burkholderiales; family Burkholderiaceae_E; genus UBA3064. The sequence goes on from DDPV01000045.1 coordinate 142,713, forward strand.
AGCTACCGAAGCCAGGCAGGCTTTACAGCCATCGACTACGCGCGGCAACAGGGGCGAGATCAGTTTGCGCTTTGGCTTCTCGACCGGATTCGATAGAAAGCCTCCCATCAGAAAGCTTTCGCATCGAATTTGCGCATAATCAATATTATGTCAACTCAAACCTGTGTGCAGGCTCAGGCTGTCTGGCAGGATGCACTGACCGTTTATGTGGATCCGGCCATGCGGACGATTCAAGCCTTGGCCTTGCAGGGACAAAGGCGTTTTCACATCCTTGAGCTTGGCTTTGGATCGGGCCTGAATCTAAGCGCCTTGATCGATGCCTGGTCAACGCATGCTTGCCCTGATTGGGAGCTCTATCTTCATAGCGTTGAGCCTGACCCGCCAGATCCGGATGCCTTGCAGGCTTATTGGCATGCGTTTGCTGCTGCCGGATGCAGGTTGTCAGCACGCTGCTGGTTGGAGCGTCTGGATCCCGACTTTGCTTATGCCCTGCCAGGCTTGCATCGGTTCAAGATCAGCAAGGGTATGCTTTTTGATTTGCATGTGGCCAAGCTTGACGAGGCCCTTGTTCGATTGAACGCCTGCTTCGATCTGGTTTTTATGAAGGGCTTCGCAAAACCACACACAGCGGGGATTTGGCGAGGCGCAGTGATCCGCGCCATGCGAAAACAGCTCGCTCAAGGGGCGCTGCTTTTAGGCGAGGGTTTTCCGAATGGGTTTTGTGATCGGCTCAGCGAGCTTGAGTTTGATGTGCGCCAGCATCGCATCGGCCTGGGCCAAAGATGGCGCCTTCAGGCGCAGTATCGCCCTTTCAGGCGACCTAAAGTTCAGGCGAGATCCGAGCCCATTCGGGATTTGCTGATTATCGGTGCGGGCCTCGCAGGTCAATGCATGGCAAGAGCCGCTTCGATGCGCGGTTTGGGCGTGAGCTGTATCGACCCGAAGGCGCAGCAAGATCAGCAGCCATCAGCGCAACTTCCTGCGTTTTTAGAGCATTTGCATGCTTCGCCGGACGACAATGCGCTCGCACGCTTAAGTCGTGCTGCGCTTTTGTCGTCGTATCGACGCGCCGCTGAAGGGTCGATGTCGCTGCTTGAAACACGTGCTGTGGGCCGCATGCTTTCAGGGTCAAGCGAAGCAGCGTTTCTTGCCTGGCAAGCTCGCTTGCTCGCTAAGGATCAGGTATCGGATTTGCCCTTGAATCCTTGGAGTGCGCTTTGTCAACGACATGATGCGTCGCAGATTTTTTTCCCGAGGTCAAGGGCAATGGCACTGCCCGATCAACTTGCCACGCAGCCGATTCGTGCGCCTGTGGCAAAACTTTTTCGCGAAGCCAAGGGCTGGGTAGCGCTTGATGAGCAAGGTGTTGTGCTGGCTCAAGCGGGAGCCCTTGTGCTGTGCAGTCCGCAGGCCTTGTGCGAGCTTGGATTTCATCAAGGCACCGAGTTGCAGACCCGTCCTGGTGTAAGCATGGTCATTGATCTGCGGATGCTTGCGAGCAATCATCCGGTATGGTCGTTGTCAACAATTGTGTCGGACCAGCATCAGCTGGTTCGCCTGGATGATCCCGCAAGGCTTTTGGTCGGTTCGCTTTACGGGAATCCAACGGACAATGAGGCCAAAGAATGCTTGTTCGGTGCAGTGCAACGCTTGCTCGGTCTCAAGGCTGATGCGGCCTATGCGCTTTCGCAGGCTCCAGCCAGCTTGTGGCGTGGGCTGCGCTATAGCGCCCCGGATCATTTGCCGATGATTGGCGCGCTTGCGGATCTACCGGCAATCGGTTTGCAGTTTGAGCAACTCAAATCGAATACCCGCCTTCCGATACCAAGGCTTGAGCAGGCCTATGCGTTAACCGCGCTCGGTTCTCGCGGTGCGCTGTGGGCGCCTTTTGGCGCTGAAGTTGTGCTTGACCTGATGCAGGCCATCCCCTGCCCTTTGACGGCCGACCTTTTATGGGCGATTGATCCGGCGCGCGGCTTGGTCCGTCAGATGCGTCGTGGCATCAGGCACAATGCCTGATCGCCAGCCCAGGGGATGAACGATGGCCACAGCATCAGGATTTGATTGCAGCAAGTGCCCTGGCTATTGTTGCACCTACCCCCGAATTGTGATCAGTCTGAAGGACTTGACTCGTATCGCGAGGCACTTCGAGATCAGCGAGGATGAGGCGCGTCGCCAATTCACCAAGCCCTATAAGGATCAGGGCATGGATGAGATTGTCCTCAAGCATCAACGCGACAGCATTTACGCCTCGGTTTGCCGGTTTTTCGACACCGCGGCAAGACGTTGCACGATTTATAAGGCTCGCCCGAAGGTGTGCCGGAATTATCCGCACGGCAAACGCTGCGGTTACTACGAGTTTCTTCAGTTTGAGCGCGATCAGCAAGACGATCCAGATTTTATACCTTCAGCCTGAGCGAGCGGCTTGGCGAACTTTTCCAGCAAACGCGGCGATGTCGTTGTGTACTGCAAGTGGATGGTTTTGCCAGGATAAACATAATCGCAGGAAGCATATGCGGCAAGGCATGCTTCATGAAATCCCGATACGATCAGTTTCTTTTTCCCAGGATACGACGCGATGTCGCCGATGGCAAAAATTGCTTGGCGACGGGTTTCAAAGCGTGCCGGGTCAACCGGAATATGGCCGGCTCGCATCCCAAGTTCCCAATTGAGCAAATGATCGGTTTTCGGTGACAAGCCGTGACAGATCAGAAGGTGATCGGCAGGCAGACGGACAAGGCCGCTTTTGTCGGGCGCTCTTTGTTCCATATCGATTCCCACAAGCCTGCCGCTTTGCTCATCAACGCAAAGGCCGCGGATTGTTGCCTGGTGAATCCGCAAGCGTCCCTGCCTGAGGGCTTCGGACAGGATGAGGCTGCTTGGTTCGGCGTCTTCATCCTGCATCGTTCTGAGGCCACTGCGTGCGATGAGATCAATCGATGCGGGTGCATGCGCTGCCGGGTATTGAAGCAAACGCTTCACAAGCGCCATCGCGCGCCTGCCACCACCGCTAATCAGGATGCGCTTTTGCTTGAGCGAATGTTCATCAGAAGGTAAGACGCCGTACCAAAGTTGTGAATTTTCAAGCGCTTGTGCAGCCTCTAGTCTTAGCCGCTTCGGCGCAAAGGCACCCACGCCCGATGCGACAAACACCGCCGCAAATCGCTCCTGGTTCAAGAGCGACGATGCGTGATCGCAGGAGGCTGCTGCGCTTGGAAAAAAGCTCAGCCTGAATCCGACTTTTTCGTCCCCGCTGACATCGCCGATGAGGGTGTTCAGACAAAGCCTCGGGTTGGCGATTTGCGCCTGAGACCAAAGTCTTTGCACCAATTCGAATGCCCGGACCGATTCAAAACCTGGAATGTCAAAAATTGGTTTATCGCCATAAAGTTCGTAGCACTGGCCTCCGATCTCAGGCAGCGAATCGACGATGGTGCAGGCAATGTCAAGAAGACCGAGTTGGAAAGCCAGATACAAGCCGCTGGGACCGGCGCCCACGATGATGACCTGCCCGGGCCTGCCAGCGCTGGCTTGATTCTGAGCTTCCATGCTGGAGGACTCCTGAAAGTCGCTGCCTTTCATCAGCCTGCCGCAAAGCGCCGCATGTTGTCGAACATCGCAAACCAGGGCGTTGTGTCGGTCCAAGCGGGGTCGGTCCAGGAAAGCTGCCGGGCAAGAAATGAACGCTCCGGATGCGGCATCACAATCAGCACCCTGCCCTCGGAGGCGCAAAGACTTGCGATGCCTTCAGGCGAGCCGTTGGGATTTTCAGGATAAAGGCTGGCAATCGAACCGTCTGCGAGCGCATAGCGCATGCCGACGATCGCGCGATCGATTGAAGCGGGGTCATCAAAGCTTGCTCGCCCTTCCCCGTGCGATACAACGATCGGCAATAAGGACCCGGCAAAGCCCTCAAGCCATGGGCTGTCTATGGCTTCGACCCTGACAAGGCTCAAGCGGCCCTCAAACTGACCCGAACGATTTTTCAGAAAACGCGGCCAGTGCTCTGCACCCGGGATGATTGACTTGAGTTGCACCATCATCTGACAGCCATTACAAACGCCTAGGCTGAAGCTGTCCTCGCGCGCGAAAAACTGCGCAAACTGATCTTTCAACTGCGTATGAAGCAGGATGCTTTTTGCCCATGCGCTGCCTGCACCGAGCACATCGCCATAGGAAAAGCCGCCACAGGCAGCCAGACCACGAAAACCTTCAGTCCCATCGTTGAGCGAGAAGCGTCCTGCGATCAGGTCGGTCATGGTCACGTCGACCGCTTCAAAGCCCGCACGGGTGAAGACTGCAGCCATTTCCTTGTGGCTGTTGACGCCCTGTTCGCGAAGAATTGCGACCCGGGGGGGCTTAAGACCCACCATGGCCGGTGCAGCGATCGATCTGCGAGCGCTGAGGCTTTCTGAAGGCGCTGATCGGAGCATTGACAAGGGTCGATTCAAACGCTCGTATTCCTCCCGAGCGCAATCGGCATCGTCACGCAAACTCGCCATCCGGTACGAAGGCTCAGTCCAAATTGCTTGCAACACTGAACGATCTTCTTCGTATAACAACTTTGCATCGCGATAAATACTGATCCGGTCCTGTGGGTTGACACGACCCACCACATGCGTGCATTTCGAGAGCCCCTGAGCACGCAGACGGGCAAAGACCTGATCGCGGTCCTTAGGACTCACCTGGATCACGACGCCAAGCTCTTCGTTAAAAAGCGCCTCAAGGGTTTTCTCATGACGCTGAACGCTGACTTGATCGGGGCGAATCTTGAAGTCTCCCCAGTCAGCAGCCTGTGCGTCCATCGTGAGCAAGTCAAGGTTGATACTCGCCCCGCAACGGCCAGCAAAACACATCTCGCAAACACAGGCCCATAAGCCACCGTCGCTGCGGTCATGAACCGCCTGCACCAAGCCTTCACGGATCAGCGCTGACAGCGTTGGCGCAAGAGCCATCAACAGCTCGGGTGCGTCCAAATCGGGCGTGATGCTGTCATGCTGGGAAAAGCACTGAGTCAAAATGCTGCCGCCCATGCGCTTTTTTCCATCAGCCAGATCAATCAGTAACAACACACCGGCGTCAAGCTCCTCAGCGCTTTGTTGCAGCTGCGGTGTTTTGCAGTGTCGGATATCGTCAACCGGTGCCCAAGCGCTTGCGACCAGCGTGACCGGTGAAAGTACGTCGATGGCTTCACCTTGCTGCTGCAAGGTTGCCCGCATCGACAAGGAGTCCTTTCCGACCGGAATCGCCACACCGAGCTTTTGTGCAAGCTCGCTCAAGGCCTGGACTGCATCGTAGAGGTCAGCATCTTCATCAGCGCGACCGCAGGCGGCCATCCAGTTGGCCGAAAACTTCACGCTTTTGATGTCCGATAAACCGGTTCCGAGCAAGTTCGTAATCGCCTCGCCCATGGCCATTCGCGAGGCAGCGGCGGGTTGCCAAACAGCAATCGGTGCGCGCTCGCCAACGGCCAATGCGTCGCCCTGAAAACCGGCAAAGTCGCGCAAACCCACGCCGCAGTCAGCCACCGGAACCTGCCAGGGGCCCACCATCGGATCACGGTGGGAGAGCCCGCCAACGCTTCGATCGCCAATGGTAATCAGGTAGGACTTGCTGGCCACGCTCGGGTGACGAAGCACCTCCTGGCAGGCGCTTGCCAGCTCAATTTGTGTGCTGTCAAGCCGCAGGCTCGGGCGCAATCGCCGACGCGCATCCCGAGACAGTCTTGGGGTGCTGCCAAGAATCATGTCCAAAGGCATTTGAACCGGCTGATCCGTCGATGGATCGTCGCGATGCGCAAGGAGTCGCAAAAGACCGGAATCATTCACCTCGCCGATGACCGCAAATGGGCAGCGCTCGCGTTCACATAGCGCTGCAAAGCCACCTAGCATCTCCGGCGCAATCGCAAGTGCATAGCGTTCTTGTGACTCATTGCACCAGATTTCAGCCGGACTCATCCCTTGTTCATCAACCGGTATCGATGCAAGAACGATATCAGCGCCCTGCCCTTTGCCGTGCACCAACTCGGGAAAAGCATTGGACAAGCCGCCTGCCCCGACATCATGGATTGCAACGATAGGGTTTGCTTTGCCAAGCGCCACGCAGGATTCGATCACTTGTTGCGCTCGCCTTTGCATTTCAGGGTTTGCGCGTTGAACCGAATCAAAATCAAGAGCGGTCGAATTACTGCCCGATGAGAGGCTCGAAGCAGCGCCGCCACCCATGCCGATCCGAAAACCGGGGCCACCAAGCTGGATGAGCAAATGTCCGCTTTGTCGTTCTTTTTTCTGGACCTGTTCCTCGTCAATCTGGCCCACCCCGCCCGCGATCATGACCGGCTTTCGGTAGCCGCGACGCTCACCCAGCACATCGTGTTCGAAGCTCCGAAAGTAACCGAGCAAATTCGGCCTTCCAAACTCATTGTTGAATGAGGCTGCGCCAAGCGGCCCTTCAAGCATGATGCTTAGGGGATCCGAGAGGCGTTCACTGTGGGCGATTCCGTCTTCCCAGCGCTGCGCAAAGCCCGGTATTCGAAGCTGTGAAACGCTGAATCCGGTCATCCCAAACCTTGGCATCGCCCCGCGTCCGGTCGCCGCTTCGTCGCGAATTTCGCCGCCTGCGCCTGTGGCAGAGCCAGGATGCGGTGCAATCGCTGTTGGATGGTTATGCGTTTCTACTTTAAGAACGCTATGCATCAGGGCATCAACCGCGCGATAAACCTTGGTCTCAGGATCGGGCAAGAGCCATTGTGCGATTCCTCCGGTGAGCACCGCAGCGTTATCACTGTAGGCAAGCTCAACGCCATCGGGGTGCGCCGCATGCGTTTGGCGAATCAGGTCAAACAGACTCGCCTGCTGCTCGATGGCATCGATCGAAAATCGCGCATTGAAAATCTTGTGGCGACAATGTTCTGAGTTTGCCTGCGCAAACATCATCAACTCCACTTCGGTCGGATTTCGCCCCAGCCCTCCAAAGGCATCGGCAAGATAATCGATTTCCTGCGCGTCCAGCGCAAGGCCAAGGCTGCGATTTGCCTGCTCGATGGCCTGCCTGCCCTCGGCCATCAGGTTCACCATCGCTGCAGGAGTTGTTTTCGCTTGAGCAAACCAGCTTTGCAGATCAGGCAAGCGGTTGAGGCAAGTTTGCGTCATCGGATCATGAACAAGCCTCGCCAAGGGGCCATCGGCTGCGAGCAGTTGCGCTGCGCTGTTTTCCGATGTGCCAGGCATAGCACTTGCGAGATCCGCCTCAAAGCATATGCCCCGGTCAAGCGTCAGCAGACCTTGGACCCCGGTAAGCGCCGCAATCTCCTTGGTCTTGCTCGACCAAGGGGAAATCGTTCCGCGTCGGGGCATCACCCAAAGGGCGGGTCCGCTGGGCTGCGCAGCTTCGATCGGATGGCGTCCCATCGCGCCGTCTTCGCACAAGAGCTCAAAAAAGATCGCCTCAGCTTGTTGCGCTGCTGCTGCGCTGCTAAAGCTTCCCACGTAAACAAGCCGTGCCCTGAGCGCAGCAAGCGGGTAGCGAGCCTGGCTAAGCTGGGTTTGCAGTTTGCCCAGGCTTGGCGCGCTCAGCGCCGGCGGGCCCAGGTAGGCAAAGAAAGCATGAGGCGCTGAGGCTGAAAGGCGGTGTTCTTCTTGGGTCAAGGCGCACCTCCTGCGCGTGGCTGGAGACAAAAAAATCCCCTGAGCTGATTTTATCGTTTGCTACCGTTACACTCCCTGAACAAACACATGACGTCATTGCAAGTAATCATCGAATCAAAGGAAACAACGTGGATTTAAGTTACAGCGTCCAAGAACAAAACTTCAGGGATGAGGTCAGAGGCTGGCTTGACGCAAATCTGCCGGTCGATCTCAAAGAAAAGGTGGCCCGCTATCAGGAACTGAGCAAAGATGACCTGGTTCGCTGGCACAAAATCCTGGCGGCCAAGGGCTGGGTGGCACCTTCTTGGCCTGTTGAGTGGGGCGGCACCGGATGGAATGCGGTTGAACGCTCGATTTACGAGGAAGAGTATGCGCTCGCCGGTTGTCCGATCGTTGCGCCCTTTGGGCCCGTGATGTGTGCATCGGTGTTGCTCAAGTTCGGTACCGATGCGCAAAAAAAGCATTTCCTGCCGCGTATTTATCAGGGCGATGATTTCTGGTGTCAGGGCTATTCAGAGCCGGGATCGGGTTCTGACCTTGCGTCCTTGAAAACAAAGGCCGAGCGGCAAGGCGATCATTATCGGGTCAATGGCCAAAAAATCTGGACCACGCTTGGCCATTATGGCGACTGGATTTTTGCCTTGGTTCGCACCGATTCGGATAGCAGCAAACCTCAGGAAGGGATCAGCTTTTTGCTGATCGATATGACCACGCCGGGCATCACGGTGCGGCCTCTGATTCTTCTTGATGAAGGGCACGAGGTGAATGAAGTTTTTTTTGAAGATGTGATCGTGCCGGTCGAAAACCTGGTCTTCAAGGAACATCAGGGCTGGACGGTTGCAAAGTACTTGCTTGGCCACGAGCGTCTCGGAACCGGATCGCTGGGTGCATCGCGCCGCGAGTTGCAGCGCATTCAGCGCGAAGCTGCAAGCACCGAGCACAGGGGTCGCCCGCTACTTGAGGATTTGCGCTTTCGCGATCGCCTCACCCGGGTCGAGGTTGAACTTACCGCCCTTGAGATCACGCATATGCGTTTTCTTGACAGCATGCGCCGTACCGGCAACCCGCCAGGCGCTGAAGTGTCGATGCTCAAGATCAGAGGCACCGAGATCCAGCAGGCGCTCACCGAATTGCGTTTGCAAATCGCCGGCCCTGAAGCGGCGCCCTTCAAACCGCTTGCCTACGATGGCTTCGATGCCATGCTGGCCTCGGTCGCTCCGCGCTACTTTAACTACCGCAAAACAAGCATTTATGCCGGTTCAAACGAAATCCAGCGCAACATTTTTGCCAAGATGGCCCTGGGCCTCTAATTTGCGGAGCCTTAAGTTATGAATTTCCAGTTTTCAGAAGAACAACAACTTCTCGCAGATAGCGTCACGCGCCTGATCGATGAGCACTATCATTTCGATGCGAGGAAAAAAATAATTGCTTCCGAGCATGGATGGAGCCCCGCGGTGTATGCAAAGCTGAGCGAACTCGGCCTGACTGCCCTGCCCTTTGCCGAATCGCTGGGTGGCTTCGGTGCCGGCGCGCTGGAAATGATTCCGGTGATGCAAGCACTTGGTCGTGGCCTGCTCGTTGAGCCCCTCGTCAACACGCTAAGCGCACCCGCTTATCTTCTTGATCAAGCCGCCACGCTCGGTCAATCGGCGCTGGCTCAGCCGGTGCTGTCGGCGCTGATTGAGGGCAGCGCCCGAGTGACCTTGGCGCATGACGAAGCAAATAGCCGTTGGGATCTTTCCGCGGTGCGAAGTTCTGCGACCAGGCATGCGGACGGACACTGGCGTGTGCAAGGTGAAAAGCGTGTGGTCTTGCATGCGCAGTCATCCCAGTGGATGCTGCTTTCGGCACGGCTTGCCGGCGAGCACAGCCATCCTGGAGCGATCGCATTGTTTCTCGTGGCAAGCGACACGCCCGGGCTCCACATGAAAACCTACCGGACCTATGATGACCAGCGTGCTGCCGACATCGGTTTTGATCTGAAGCTTGACGCGCAGGCGCTTTTGTTGGGCGACGGGGACGCGATGGCCCATATCGAAGCGGCCTGCGATTGGGCACAAGTGCTGATGTGTTCGGAGGCCTTGGGGGTGATGGACGAGGCTAACCGGCTCACCCTTGAGTATTTGAAAACAAGAAAACAATTTGGCATGCCTATTGGAGCGTTCCAGGCTTTACAGCATCGGATGGTTGATATGATGATGAGCGCCGAGCAAAGTCGCTCGATTACTTATCTTGCCTGCGATCGTGTCGACGCAGCAAAATCCGGTCGGGTTTCTGCGAGCGAACGGGCAAGAGCGGTTTCAATGGCCAGGGTCAAGGTGAACGAAGCAGCCCGGCATATCGGCCAGGAATCGATTCAATTGCATGGCGGTATGGGCATGACCATTGAAATGAAGATCAGCCACAACTTTAAGCGGCTCACCGCAATGTCTCAGCAGTTTGGAGACTTGGATCATCATCTCGATCGGCTGGCAAGAGCAGCCTGAACCATATACGGCCAGGGTCGATCAGGCCTTGGCCGCTCAAGCGGCAAGCGAAGCTCAGGCGCTAAGTGCCTTGTAGCGAATCCGCTCAGGTTGATCGGCGGCGTCTCCAAGGCGTCTGCGCCGGTCAGCGAGATAGTCGGCGTAATTGCCTTCAAACCAGACCACTTGGCTGTTGCCCTCGAAAGCCAGAATATGGGTGGCGATGCGATCAAGAAACCACCGATCGTGAGAAATCACCACAGCGCAGCCTGGAAACTGTAACAGTGCTTGCTCAAGCGCACGCAGGGTTTCAACATCCAGATCATTGGTGGGTTCGTCGAGCAAGAGTAGATTGCCGCCCAGGCGCAAGGTCTTGGCCAGATGCACCCGGTTGCGTTCACCGCCTGAGAGATCGCCGATTCGCTTTTGCTGGTCAGCGCCCTTGAAGTTGAAGCGAGCGCAATATCCGCGGCTGGAGGTGACGTAGGTCCCCACGGTGATATTGTCCAAGCCGTCTGAGATTTCCTCCCACACGGTTTTTTGACCATTTAACTGGTCCCGACTTTGGTCGACCGCAGCCACACGAACGGTATCGCCAATCCGCAGCTGGCCCTGATCCGGCTTTTCCTCTCCGGTGATCATGCGAAACAGCGTGGTCTTGCCGGCCCCGTTCGGGCCGATCACGCCAACGATGCCACCCGGGGGCAGCGCGAAATTCAGATCGTCATAAAGAATTTTGTCGCCAAAGCGTTTGCACAAGCCGCTGGCTTCCACCACAAGATCGCCAAGCCTCGGACCCGGTGGAATATAGATTTCGTTGGTTTCGTTGCGGGCCTGCGCTTCGGTGGAGGCAAGTTCCTCAAAACGTTGCAGGCGTGCCTTGCTCTTGGCCTGACGCCCTTTGGGGTTGCTGCGGACCCACTCAAGTTCGTCTTGCATCGCCTTGATCCGCGCCGATTCCTGCTTGGCTTCGATTTGCAGCCGCGCCTCTTTTTGCTCAAGCCAGCTTGAGTAGTTGCCTTGCCAGGGAATGCCATGGCCGCGATCAAGTTCAAGAATCCAGCCTGCAACATTATCAAGAAAATATCGGTCGTGAGTGACTGCAATCACAGTCCCCGGAAATCGTTCAAGAAATTGCTCGAGCCATTGGACCGATAAGGCATCCAGATGATTGGTTGGCTCATCCAGCAACAGCATATCGGGTTCGGATAAAAGCAGACGGCAAAGCGCAACGCGACGCCGCTCACCGCCCGACAAATGGCTGACCGCTGCTTGCCAGGGCGGCAGGCGCAAGGCATCGGCAGCGATTTCCAGGCGACGCTCGATTTCCCAGCCATTGCAAGCATCAATCGCCGATTGCAATTCACCCTGCCGTTCAAGCAACTGGTTCATCTCTTCGTCGTCCATGGGCTCGGCAAAACGATCGCTGATCGCATTAAAATCTTTAACAAGAGAGATCGCTTCGCCAAGCCCTTGCTCGACATTGCCCCTCACGTCCAGACTTTCATCGAGCTGTGGCTCCTGGGCCAGGTAGCCGAGCTTCAAATTCGGCATCGGTCTGGCCTCGCCCTCAAACTGCGAATCAACCCCGGCCATGATCCGCAAAAGGCTTGACTTACCCGAACCGTTGAGTCCGAGTACACCAATTTTCGCGCCCGGGAAAAAGGACAGTGAAATATCTTTCAGGATTACCCGTTTGGGCGGAACGACTTTTCCCACGCGGTTCATGGTGAAAACATATTGGGCCATCGGCGCACTCTCAGCGTTAGAATCGGATACGCCGATGGTATCGCGTTGGGTGACTGCATGCTGATGCTGGCATTGGCATGCCCTTCATGTCAGCGGATGCAAAGGGTCTGACCACGTTAAAACATTCGTCTCAACACCATGGGTGAGACGAACATTCAGGAGAACACGACGATGAGACACTCAAAAAGGAGGCTACTTGCCTCGATGGCATGCGCTGCAAGCTTGATCGCTCTGCCGACTGCCCATGCAGAAAGCAAGTGGGATCTGGCTTCCGCTTACGCGGCTGGAAACTTCCATAGCAAGTTATTGGGCGAGTTTGCCACGGAGGTCGACAAGGCAACGCAGGGCAAGTTAAAAATCACCCTTCACGTCAACGCATCGCTTTTTAAGGCACCGGAAATCAAACGCGCGGTGCAAGGTGGTCAGGCCCAGGCAGGCGAAATTCTGCTTGTGAATTTTCAAAACGAATGGCAACTCTTTGGCGCGGATGGCCTACCTTTTCTGACCGATTCGTATGAGTCAGCCAGGAAACTTTACGCAGCCCAAAAGCCCTTTCTTGACAAAAAGCTTGCTGAACAAGGGATGGTGCTTTTGTATACGGTGCCCTGGCCTCCGCAGGGTATTTTTGTGAAAAAAACGCTCAGCAGTGCCGCAGATCTGAAGGCGGTGAAGTGGCGCGCCTACAGCCCGGCAACCGCAAGAATCGCCGAACTGGTTGGAGCTCAGCCGGTTACGATTCAAGCCGCAGAGCTTTCTCAGGCGATGGCAACAGGTGTTGTCGAATCCTATATGTCATCCGGTGCCACAGGCGTCGACACCAAAACCTATGAGCACATCAAACATTTTTATGACACGCAAGCCTGGATACCGAAAAATGCGGTGATCGTGAACAAAAAGGCTTTTGATGCGCTGGATGCGCCTACAAGAGATGCGCTAAGGCAGGTCTCGGCGCGGATGGAGGCCAAAGGTTGGGAAGAGTCCAAGGCAGTCATGGCGCAGTCACTCGAAACCTTAAAGAGCAACGGCATGACGATTCATCAGCCGCCTGCCGCATTGAAGGCAGATCTTCAAAAAGTTGGGGATAGCTTACTCAAAGAGTGGTTGGCTAAAGCCGGTGCCGAAGGACAAAGCCTGATCGATGCTTTCCGCAAGCCTTGAACGATCCGCAAATTGGCGTGATGCTGCGCAGGGTGCTTGATGGGCTTTACGACAGTGCCGCAGGGCTTGCGGCACTGTTTTTAGTGCTCTTGCTGCTTTCGGTGTTGACGTCGATCTTGGGTCGAACGCTGCACTTCATGATCCCAGGAACCGATGCCTACGCCGGCTACTTCATGGCAGCCTCCGCCTTTCTCGCTTTGGCCCATACGCTAAGGCGGGGTGAACATATTCGGGTCAGCTTGATTGTGTCGCAGCTGCCAGCAGGCTTGCAACATCGTACGGCGATATTGGCCAGTGGGCTGGGTGTGTTGCTCGGCGGCCTGCTCGCCGTGTTTTCGATCAGGCTGGTCATCCAATCAATTGCCTATAACGATATATCGACGTCCAACGACGCAACACCGCTGTGGATTCCTCAACTGAGCATGGCCATTGGCACCATCATTTTTTTTATTGCCTTGGTGGATGATTGCATCGAAGTTGTTGTGAACCGAAAAGTCAACGCCGACACGCTGTCTCGCCATGAATGATGGGTTGATTTCTCGTCATGCATGATTTGTTGATCACCGGGCTCTTGATCGTTTGCCTGTTTTTGTTTCTAGGGTCCGGGGTCTGGATCGGACTTACGCTCTCCGGTGTCGCCTGGATTGCCATGCAAATGTTCGTTTCGCGCCCCGCTGGCGATGCGATGGCGGTGACCATTTGGGGTTCATCATCAAGTTGGACGCTCACCGCTTTGCCGCTCTTTATCTGGATGGGTGAGATTTTGTTTCGCACCCGTTTGTCAGAAGATATGTTCAAAGGACTTGCGCCATGGCTGCAAGGCCTTCCCGGCCGATTACTTCACACCAACGTCGTCGGTTGCGCGATTTTTGCTGCGGTATCAGGATCTAGCGCTGCAACCTGCGCCACGATTGGCAAGATGACCCTGCCGGAACTCACCCGTCGCGGCTATCCCGAAGCGATGGTCATTGGCACATTGGCCGGATCGGGCACTTTGGGTTTGTTGATCCCGCCATCGATCATCATGATTGTTTACGGCGTCGCCGCCGAAGTTTCAATTTCTAAACTCTTTATCGCCGGGGTTTTTCCTGGAATTTTGTTGTCGGCGCTTTTCTCCGGCTACGTCGTGTTGTGGTCATTGCGTAATCCGGAGCGGATACCCATGGCCGACACGGAGCCTAGCCTTCTTGAAAAGCTCAAGGCCTCGCGAAGCCTGATTCCGGTGCTGTTGCTGATCAGCGCTGTGCTCGGTTCCATTTATGCGGGTATTGCCACAGCGACTGAAGCGGCCGGACTTGGCGTTGTCGGCGCCTTGGTGCTTTCGTTGCTTCAGGGGACGCTGACGCTGTCAAGTTTCAAGGCATCCTTGCTCGGTGCCACGCGGCTCTACTGCATGATTGCACTGATTCTCGCCGGTGCTGCTTTTCTTACCCTATCGATGGGCTATCTCGGTTTACCCCGCCATCTTGCTGAATGGATCGGTAGCCTGGATTTGAGTCGCTTTGCCCTGGTCTTGGCACTGTTACTTTTTTACATGCTCTTGGGCTGTTTCCTTGACGGTATCTCGATGGTTGTGCTGACCATGGGCGTGATCATGCCCACAGTACAGGCTGCGGGCATCGACCCGATCTGGTTCGGTATATTTATTGTATTTGTCGTAGAAATGGCGCAGATTACACCGCCGGTAGGATTCAATCTTTTTGTCTTGCAAGGTATGACCGGTCGACAGCTCACTTATGTTGCCCGAGTGACCATGCCATTTTTCGGTCTCATGATTGTAGCTTTATTGATTCTGTATTTCATACCTGGGATTGCAACCTGGCTTCCATCCCAGATGAAGCTCTAGATGGGCTTGCAAGCGCCACGTTTCGCTTATCGGCAGTGCGATGTTCGAGCCTATGAGCAGCGTCAACTGCAGACCGTACCCGAATCGCTTCTTATGCAAGCGGCTGCTAAAGCGATTGCTGAGCTTGCGGGTAAGCGGATGCAGGCGCTTGCGCAAGGCAGTACGGTGCTTGTGCTGGCGGGGCCTGGGAAGAACGGACAGGATGCGCTACTGGCGATGCATTGGCTGCAAGCGCATGGCTGGTCCTGTGAATCCTTAGCGGGTATTGATGCCGATTCGCTATCCGGACTCGCATCCAGACTTCCTGATCGTGGACTGCTCATCGACGGCTGGCTTGGCTTGGGCCAGAATCGCCTGCTATCGGATACGCTTGGCCACGCGGTCAAGCAGATCAATGCCTGGCGTGCCCAAGCGCCTGATCGTGCAATTCTAAGTATTGATCTTCCCACCGGGCTGCATCCTGATGCGGGTCAGCCCTGGCCTGTTGCGGTCGAGGCCGATGACTGCCTTGCGCTGCTGCGACCGCTTCGTGGATTGTTTACCGGGCAGGGCCGCAAGCATTGGCAAAGCCTGCAACTGGCAGCCTTGGCTGCCGATCAGGAGCACGATGCGCTAGATCAATCGCATCGACTTGGGTTGTCAAGCGTCAAAGCGCACGGTCTGATCAACCAGGCATCGAATTTTGAGGGCTATCGCCTTGCTCAGCGACCCAATACGGCACATAAGGGCCAAATGGGTGATGTGCTTATCGTTGGCGGCGCAAGGGGTATGGAAGGCGCAGTGTCGCTGGCTGTCAAAGGCTGCCTTGCAATCGGCGTGGGCAAGTGTTTTGTCCTGCCGCTTGAAGCGCGATCGAGCTTTCACACATGGCCAGCGCAGGTGATGCGTTGCAGTCCCGCTGGTTTTGCGGCTGTGCTTGCGCATCCGCAGCGACAAGTCATCGCGATCGGCTGCGGCCTGGGCGCTGGAGCCCGGGCTATAAAGTATCTTCGCGATGCCCTGAGTTCAACGCTTGACCTTGTCATCGATGCTGACGGGCTCAATCTGCTTGCAAGTGCGCCCGAGCTGATGGAGCAACTAAGGCTGAGCCTGAGCGCAAGCTCGCAATCCGCCGCAAGCGCTGAGGCGATAGGGCTTGAGCACAGGCGTCGTGTGGTCCTAACGCCCCACCCATTAGAAGCGGCAAGGTTGCTCGGTGTGAGCCGAGACGCTGTCGAGAATGACCGCTTCGCCGCCATCGATGCACTCGTCAGCCGCAGTGGATGCACCGTGATTTTGAAGGGCGCAGGAAGCCTTGTGCAATCGCCCTTGATGCAAAGTCTGATTATTGATTGCGCTGCACCTGCGCTGGCTCAGGCGGGATCGGGCGATTTTCTCTGCGGGATGGTGGCTGCGCTACTTGCAAGACATCGCGGTGTTGAGCCTCAAGTCCTCGCAGCCGCTGCCGCCTGGCTGCATGCCGACGGTGCTGCTCGATGGAGCCAATCCAAGAGGCAAAGCCATGCGCTGTCTTTTGATGCACTGAGCGAATGGATCAGCGACTCTTTTGCTCAGCTGACATGAGGAAAGCTTAGGCGATGCATCAAGCCGCGCTGAGCCTACTTTCTTGTGGATTCTTACCGAGCCTTAGCGAGCGGTTCCCTTTCCAGCAGCAAGCCTGATGCCTGCATCACAACGCGCAGCCAGTGCTTCATCATGGGTAACCAGAACCAGCGTCGTGCCATGACTTCGGTTTAATTCAAACATCAGGTTGGCGATGCGCTCGCCGGTTTGTGCATCCAGACTTCCGGTTGGTTCGTCGGCCAAAAGCAGCTGGGGACGGATTGCAAACGCGCGGGCCATGCCGATGCGTTGTTGCTCGCCCCCGGATAAGGTGCTTGGATAATGGTCGGCACGCTCGCTCAGGCCGACTTCGTCAAGCAGCTCGCGGGCCGTCGATCGGGCATGGGCACGTCCCTGTATCTCAAGCGGAAGCATGATGTTTTCAAGTGCGGTGAGTTGTTGAAGCAATTGATGGTTCTGAAAAACAAAACCAAGATGTTGCCCACGAAAACGCGTACGCTCTTCTTCGTTCATCCTCGCGATATTTTTCCCCAGAATTTCGAGCGAGCCTGAACTCGGAAGATCAAGCCCGGCAAGCAGGCTCAAGAGGGTTGACTTTCCCGAACCCGAGGGGCCAGTGACGCAAAAACTGCAGGCCAGGGGAACGGAAAAGCTCAGGCCGTCAACAATGGCCAGGTCTCGGTCTGCGTCTCGAACAACACGCGATACATCCTTTGCGATAATGGCATGCATGAAAAGCCCAAGGGATCAGGAAAGAGGTCGTTGGATAAGAAACTGTGGGTCTTGGCTTGGAACGATAGCTTTTGCTATGGCCTTTCTGCTTGCGGCTGCGCGCAGTGTAGCGGTAAGCGAAAGAACCCCGTCAGGGGCAAAGTTATTGGTGCTCGGTGACAGCTGGTCGGCCGAGTATGGTCTCAAGCGAGGGCAAGGCTGGGTGGCGCTGCTCGAGGCAAGGCTCAAACAAAGTGCAGCCTATCAAGACATTCAAATCGTGAATGCAAGTGTGAGTGGTGAGACCACTGCAGGAGGACTCAGCCGCTTGCCTGCGCTCCTTGAGAGGCACCATCCGCAGTTTGTGTTGATTGCGCTCGGGGGCAATGACGCACTCCGCGGGCTTCCTCTTGAGACCACCCGCTCGCAGTTGCTTGCGATGATCAAACAGGCAAAGGCCAGGGGCGCAAGCGTTTTATTGATCGGCATGCGCATGCCGCCAAACTATGGCAGCTACGGCCAGTCCTTCGAACGAGTCTTTCCGAGGCTTGCAAAAGAGCAAGGCCTGCCGCTAGTACCCTTTCTCATGCAGGGCAAGGAGTTTGATCTCAGCGCTTTCCAGGCTGACCGGATTCACCCCAACGAGGGCGCGCAGCCGCATATGCTCGAGCAGGCATGGCCCGCCATTGAGGCTATGCTGAAAAAGTCGCGCTAAGCCCAGAAGCAGGTGGTGCGCCCAGCCGGAATCGAACCGGCATGATCGCAATGATCGAGGGATTTTAAGTCCCTTGCGTCTACCTGTTTCGCCATGGGCGCCGATTGGCAAATCCAAGTATACGCAGTTCCCCTGGCCCATGCACAGCATCCGATTGATCGACCTTATGCCTGATTGATCTACGTTATGATGTGTGCACTTCTCTTAAGTGGCTCATTCATGCGTCAGCTTTTTCTTCGCTTTGCAGTGCTTGCGCTCTCAGTCTGTATTGTTTACAGCCTGTTTGATATTGCGACCTCGGTCAGGGGATCTGAGCCTGTAGGTGAAGCACCCTGCCCGACAGCCTGCAAAAATCCCTGAACTTCGACTGAAGCGTTCGAATTGGAGGCGGGGGTCGGAATCGAACCGGCGTCCACGGCTTTGCAGGCCGCTGCATAACCACTCTGCCACCCCGCCAGGGATGTGCCGACCGCATGACATCGTGCAAGAACCCCATGTTGAAGGCTTTGTTTGCCTTGGCACAGGCGGCCCTATCAGACAGCTTGCACTTTATCGACAGGCTAGAAAAACGATGGAGCGGGAAACGAGTCTCGAACTCGCGACCTCAACCTTGGCAAGGTTGCGCTCTACCAACTGAGCTATTCCCGCAGCGTAGTCAAGCAAGAAGTATGGCCGCAAGCAGGCTTTTTGTCAAAGTTGGCCAAGGTTGGCCAAGGGAACGACCCGAGGCTCGAGCCGCTTGTCTCAATCAGCGAGAGCCGTCTTTGCTTCCTGGCTCCATCGCCCCCCGAAGATAAGGCCACGCTTGGCTCAAGTAATAGAACATAGACCAGATGGTGAGCAAGGCTGCCACAAGCACCAGCCATCGCCCCAGCATCAACATATCAACCCCGAGCAAGGGTCTCCCCCACAAAAGCATGGGAATCGAGACCAGTTGCGCCACGGTTTTAAGTTTTCCAACCCAGTGCACCGCAACGCTTTTTCGCTGGCCCAGTTCGGCCATCCACTCGCGAAGCGCGGAAATCGTAATCTCGCGACCAATAATCACAAAGGCGATCCAGGCCTCAACACGTCCCAGGGTCAGTAACATCACGAGCGCTGCAGCCACGATAAGCTTGTCGGCGACTGGATCCAGAAAGGCACCAAAGGCTGTTGTCACCGAGAGTTTGCGTGCAAGCCACCCGTCTAGCCAATCGGTTGCTGCCGCAAGCACAAAGAGTGCAGTAGCCAGCGCATCGCGCAGTTCGCTTGGTATCGGTAAGAAAAACAAACCGACAAGCATCGGAATCGCAACGACGCGCGCCCAGGTCAGCCAATTGGGAAGTTTTGCAATCATGCGTGCAATTGCTGATAAAGGGTCTCGGCAAGGCGCTTGGATACACCTTCCACTTGAGCGAGTTCGTCGATACTTGCGGCCATCACACCGCGCAGTCCGCCAAACCGAGCAAGCAGACGCTGCTTGCGCCTTGGTCCTATGCCTTCAACCTCGTCAAGTCGGGATTGCTGTCGCGCTTTATCGCGCTTGGCGCGCATACCCGATACCGCAACACGATGCGCCTCGTCACGGATTTGAGCAATCAGCATCAAGACCGCCGCATCCGGACCGAGCTCCAAGGCTTGCCGTCCATCGGCAAAGATCAAGGTCTCAAGGCCAACCTTGCGGTCCTCACCCTTGGCAACCCCCACGATGCGATCGAGCGGAAAGCCTTGAGCGTTGAAAAGCTTTGCAGCGACCGAGACCTGTCCTTTGCCGCCGTCGATCAACACCAGCTCGGGAAGTGCTTGCGGGTTTGCGGCGTAGCGGCGCTCGAGGACCTGGGCCATTGCGGCATAGTCATCCCCCGCTGTGATGTTCTCAATATTGTATCGACGATAAAGTTTTTGCTGGAGCGCGTGCTGTTTGTAGACCACGCAGCTTGCCTGCGTTGCCTCGCCGGAGCTGTGGCTGATATCGAAACATTCGATGCGAAAATCTTCAGCCTTGACCTCACTGTGCGGCGCAAGCAAGCCAATGAGCGCCTGAGTTCGATCGCGAGCGCTTGAGCGTTGCGCTAAATGCTGCTTCAGATGGGCTTGCGCATTGTGCTGAGCCTGTTGAAGCCACTGTCGCCGCACGCCCTGTGCCTGACGAAGCCATTGCAGGCTTTGACCTGCTTTTGCGTCACACCAGGATCGCAGACTTTCGTTGGGCGTGAAATCGGCAAGCAACACGGCAGGCAGCCTCGCGGTTTCGTAAAAGCCAAGCACAAAGCGCTCGAGCAATTCGGCCTGCGTCTCTTCATGCAAGGGCTCAGCCTCTGACTGACCCGGAAGTTCGACGATAAAGCTGCGATCGCCCAGGTGCCTTCCGCCGCGAATGCTTGCAACCACCAAAGAGGCATGCCCACCGTGTTGTGCATGGGCAATCACATCGATGTCGTGTTCGCCCTCCGATTCCATCGATTGCTGTTGCAACACCTTCGACAGCGCGGCCATGCGGTTGCGATAGACCGCGGCCTTCTCAAAGGCCATCGCCTCGCTGTGTGCGAGCATCAGCGACTCGAGCTCGTTTAAAATATGCGTAGTTTCGCCACGCAAAAAACGCAAGGCCCGGTCGATGTCCTCGCGATACTCGGCTTCGTCGATCAAGCCAACACAAGGTCCGCTGCAGCGGCCGATTTGATGCTCCAGGCAGGGTCTCGTGCGGTTTGCAAACACCGAGTCTTCGCAGGTTCGCAAATGAAACACTTTTTGAAGAATCTGCAGACTTTCCTTCACCGCCCAGGCGCTGGGGAAGGGGCCAAAAAAGTGTCCCTTCGCTTGCGTTGCGCCCCGGTAGTATGCAATCCGCGCGAAGCGATCGTCTGTAATCCGCAAGTAGGGATAGGTTTTGTCATCACGAAACAAAATGTTGTAGCGAGGCTTGAGTTGCTTGATCAGGTTGTTTTCAAGCAACAAGGCTTCGGTCTCTGAGGCGGTGATGCTGAATTCAACAGCTGCAACTTTGCCAACCATGTGCGCAATACGCGGGCTAAGCTGGCGTTGTTGAAAATAGGATGAAACGCGGCGCTTAAGGTTGCCCGCTTTGCCAACGTAGAGCAGCCCGCCTTCGCGATCGAACATCCGGTACACACCCGGACGCTGCGGCAGGCGTGCAATCAGCGCCGGGGCATCAAAGCTTGCAGTCGGCGCTGAAAGGTCTTGCTGCTTTTCCATCGTACATTCGCAAGAAGTTCGTCGGCTAAATCCGGACGGTTGCAGACCAAGACCATGTCGCAGCCGGCAGCGAAAGCTGCTCTTGCGCGCTCGCTGATCGAGCCGGCAACCGCTGCAGCCTCCATGGTGAGGTCATCGCTGAACACAAAACCTGAAAACCCCATTTGAACGCGTAAAACATCGACGATCCAGCGTCTTGAAAAGCCGGCAGGCTTTGAATCGAGTGCAGGGTAAACCACATGCGCTGGCATCACCGATCGCAGCAGCTTGCCCAGGCTCTGGTAGGGCAGCAAATCCTTGGCAAGCATCTGATCGATCGGCCGATCATCGATCGGCAGGGCCACGTGGGAATCCGCGCTCGCCCATCCGTGGCCTGGAAAGTGCTTGGCGCAATGCGCCATGCCTTGTGCAAACAGTCCGCCGATCAGCGCGCGGGACAGCATGGTGACCACGCGAGGATCGTGGTGAAAAGCGCGATTGCCGATGACTTCCGACTGACCATGATCAAGATCCAATACCGGTATAAAACTGAGATCAACGCCGCAGGCCATCAATTCCTCAGCGATCCGCTCCCCCACATCAGAGGCCGCTCGACAAGCCTCAAGCGGGTCTTGATCCCACCGATCGCCCAGCTCCCGCATCGGAGGAATCAGGCTAAAACCTTCGCGAAAGCGCTGCACACGACCGCCCTCATGGTCTACCGCAATCAGCAGTGAGGGCGATCGCAAGCCATGGATCGCAGCACAAAGCTGCTTGAGTTGTCGGCGGTTCTTGTAATTACGGGCAAACAAGATCACCGCGCCGACCATCGGATGGCAAAGCCGCTCCCGCTCATGGCTCTTGAGGGTATAGCCCTCGATATCGACCATCACTGGCCCAAGGGGCAGCAAGGCGCGATCGCTTAGCGTCATGAGGATTTCCTTCTTTGCATCAACGAGGCTCTGTGGTTTCGAGCATCACAAAGGCAACAGCGGCGTCTTGCTCATCGCTGATTGAAACATGAGCGCTGAGCTTCCGCTGTTCAAGCCACTGGGCAAGTTCAGCGCTTGCATGAACATAGGGTTTGCCCAGGCTGTCATTGAGTAGCTCAAGCCTTGGCATGAGCATCGGCGATCGCAAACCCAAACCCATCGCTTTGGCGAAGGCTTCTTTTGCCGCAAAGCGCTTGGCAAGATACTGAATCCCCTGCCTTTGGTGCCTCTGATGCCGTTGCCAGAACACTTCAAGCTCTTGCGGTCCGAGCACGCGTTGCGCAAAGCGCTGTCCCCAGCGATCGTAAGCTGCTGCGATGCGGTGAATCAGGACACGATCTAGACCGATGCCGAAGGTTGACATGCGCTACTCGCGGATTAATCGCTTCATTTCGCGGACCGCATCGCGCATCCCGACAAAGATTGCTCTGGAAACGATTGCATGGCCGATATGCAACTCCCTTACACCCGGCAAGGCTGCAATCGGCTGAACATTGACATAATTGAGCGCGTGTCCGGCGTTGAATCGCATACCGAGTGCACGGATTGCATCGCCGGCGGTGGCGATTTTTGCAAGCGCCTCGAGCACAGGCGGACTTTGCGCATCGCGCCCGCCGTCGAAAAAAGCCTCCGCATAAGGACCGGTATGAATTTCGCAGACCCGGGCACCAATCCTTGAGGCTGCTTCAACCTGCGCCAATTCAGCGTCGATAAATACGCTGCTCATGATGCCCGCGTCGGCAAGCTTGGCGATCACCTCGCGCAGGCGTTGTTCCTGAGCGATCACATTCAGTCCGCCTTCGGTCGTGATCTCGTGACGGCCCTCGGGAACCAGCATCGCCATTTGCGGTTTGATCATGCAGGCGATATCGACCATTTCATCGGTGGCGGCCATCTCCAGATTGAGTTTGATGTGGGTGAGTTCGACCAGTCGCCGCACATCCTGATCCTGGATATGTCGTCTGTCTTCGCGCAAATGAACCGTGATGCCGTCGGCACCGCCAAGATGGGCTTCAACTGCAGCCCAAACCGGATCGGGTTCGTAAGTACGCCTTGCCTGCCGCACTGTTGCCACGTGATCGATGTTTACGCCAAGTTCAACCATGCTGTTTTCTCACTGATCGCAAAAACTTGCTCGCTGATGCCCAAGGACTGGGTCATCGCATGCAAGTCAAAAAGCATTTTACGGGTGTAAAGCTCACGCCCCTCAAGACAATGCCCCAGGATGCGTCGGGTCAGTCGCTTTGCTTGCTGGCGCTGTCGTGCATGCTCAAGAACGCCCTGCGCCAGAGCCTGAAGGCTGTAGCCCTCGAGCCAATCCTGCTGATCATCGGAGCAGTCAGCTTGCTCGCTGCGACTGAGCTCCAGGCGTTGAAAACCGAGCTCAGGCACCCAGCGGTAGCGCGCCTGGCCATCAATGCGCAGACCATCGCAGTCAAGCTCCAAATCGGGCGCATAGCCCGACTCGCGCAGCAAGGTCCACTCAAAGCGGCGCAGACATTCCTCATGCTCGCTCGCATCGAGCTCGGTCAGCTCGATAATCGCCTGTAAGTAGGCATCGTAGAGCTGGGGATGAGCGTCATCGCGCGGCAGTAAACGGATCAAGAGCTCGTTCAGGTAAAAACCACAAATCAAGGCCTGAGCCTGTGGCGCCTCGATGCCACCAACCCATTCGGCCCCTGTCAAGGTCTGCAACTCGCCCCTGCCCATCCAGGCCAGCCGAAGCGGCTGAAAGGCAAGTAAAACAGGACGCAGTTCGGAGCGCGGCCTTCGGGCACCTTTGGCGATCAGAGCGACGCGTCCGTGATGCCGGGTGAANNCAGGCCACACGATGCAACAAAAAGCCGGGCTCATCGCTGATTCTTTGCCGTCGCTGCCCGGAATGCGCCCCGGCCATGCTCACTGCCCGTAGCCGTAGGCTGCGAGCCCTTGCTCATTGGACGCCCAGTCATCGCGCACTTTCACATGCAGCCCAAGAAAAATCTTTGTACCGAAAAGCCGCTCCATATCGCGCCTTGCGTCGGTTCCGATACGCTTGATGCCCTGTCCCGCCTGGCCGAGTACGATGGCGCGTTGGGCCTCGCGTTGCACCACGATCGAAGCCTCGATTCGCTTCAGTGCGCCGTCGTCGCGAAACTGCTCAATCAGCACCGTGCTCTGATAGGGTAGCTCATCACCAAGAAGGCGAAATAGCTTCTCGCGAATGATTTCGGCAGCCAAAAAGCGCTCGGAGCGGTCCGTCAGCTCATCGGGCGCAAATCGTGGCGCATCAACCGGTAGCAGGTCCTTGCAGGCCTTGATCAAAACATCGACTTGCGTGGCACGCTCTGCAGAAACCGGAACAATAGCCTTGAAAGCAGCGCGCAGCGCAAGATCCTGTGCAAGCTGATAAAGAGAGGCGCGCAGCTTCACGCGGTCGATTTTATTCAGCACCGCAATGATGTTGGGGTGTTGCTCTAAGCGTGATAAGACTTGTAAGTCTTCATCGGTGAGCCCCTGGGATGCATCAATCACCCAAAGCAGCAAGTCGGCCTCATCGATCACTTGCTCGGCGGTCCGGTTGAGCATACGGTTCATCGGCGATCGCTGCTTGCGTTGCCATCCGGGCGCATCAAGAAAAATCATCTGGGCATCATCATCACTGCGAATGCCCAAAATGCGATGCCTTGTGGTCTGTGGGCGATGCGAGGTGATCGCCAGTTTTTGGCCGATCAACTGATTAAGCAGACTCGATTTGCCCACATTGGGGCGTCCCACAATCGCAATCGTTCCGCATCGATGTGTGGCAGGTGAAGGATCCTCGCTGGCTTGACGATCGATCCGGTGTTCATGCATGCCGAAAACCTCAGCGACGCCTGCGTTGTTGCAAGGCGTCAAGAACCAGCGCTGCGGCGGCCTGCTCGGCCTGGCGCTTGCTCGCCCCGCGGGCACTCGCATGAACATCGAGCGATTCAATCGCGCAGCGAACCTCAAACTCCTGCTCGTGGGCCTGCCCGTATCGGGCAATGATGCTGTAGACCGGGGTAGCGATTTTCTGCTGCTGTAGCTGTTCTTGTAATTGCGTTTTATGGTCTTTAGCCAGACATTGTGGGTCGAGCTCATCAAGCCGGCTGCGAAAAACCGAGTCCAGGAATCCTGCTGCGGCTGCCAAGCCGCCGTCCTGATAGATCGCGCCAAGACAGGCTTCAAAGGTGTCGGCCAGCAGCGATGATCGCTCGTGAGCGCCATTGCGCCTTTCACCCTCGCCGATTCTCAGGTATTGGCCAAGCTCAAGCGTCCTCGCGACATCGGCCAGGCAGGATTCGCGAACCAGACTTGCTCTTGCCCGCGACAGACTGCCTTCATCGAGTTTTGGGAAACGTTCAAAGAGTTGCTGAGCGATCAGCAGGTTCAAGACTGCGTCGCCCAAAAACTCAAGCCGTTCATTATGAGGTTGGCCGTAACTGCGGTGCGTGAGCGCATCGTGCAGCCATTGAAGATTTCCAAAGCGATAAGCCAGGCGTGTTTGCAGCCGGTCTAGTAAAACCGGCCAATGCGCTTGAGATCGCTGAAGTTCATCCATATGAAAAAGGCGCGGCCCACAATGTTTTGCTCGGGTACGAATCCCCAAAAGCGGCTATCCAGACTGTTGTCGCGATTATCGCCCATCATGAAGTAGTGCTCAGGCGGCACCACGCACTCGACGCTGTCGGCTTCAAATCGACACTGATCCTTTTGTTTGAAGCTCTCCATCGGATACACAAAGGCTGGTTTACCAGGTTCGGTTAGCACCAGGTGTTCACGCTCGCCGAGTGCTTCCCGGTATTGTTTGCTGTAGGACAATCGCTCTGCATCGAAGAATTCGCCATCGGTTTTCAGAGAAACCGCTTTGCCGTTGACGCTCAAGGTGCCTGCGCGCCAAAGGACTTTGTCGCCAGGCAGACCGACGAGGCGCTTGATGTAATCAAGACTTGGATCCGGCGGATAGCGAAACACCACCACGTCGCCGCGTTGCGGCGCTCCGATATCGAGAACTTTCTTGTGAATGACCGGCAATCGCAGACCGTATTCGTACTTGTTGACCAGGATCAAATCGCCGATGAGCAGCGTTGGAAGCATCGACCCGGAGGGAATTCTGAAGGGTTCGGCAACGAAGGATCGCAACAAAAAGATGACAAAGAAAACCGGAAACAATCCGGCCGTGTAATCTACCCACCAGGGATCAAGCTGCTCAGGATCGCGCCGTGGCGCCCAAATCCATCGATTCAAGGCCCACATCGCTCCGGTGAATAGAACAATAAAAAACAAAATCAGCGAAAAGTTCATCGATCATCAACCTGTAGCACGGCAAGAAAGGCTTCCTGGGGAATTTCCACCGATCCAACTTGTTTCATGCGCTTTTTTCCTGCCTTTTGCTTCTCGAGCAGTTTCTTCTTCCGTGTGATGTCACCACCGTAACATTTTGCCAAGACATTTTTGCGCATCGCTTTCACATTTTCGCGCGCAATAATGTTTGAACCGATGGCGGCCTGAATCGCTACGTCATACATTTGCCGTGGTATCAGTTCGCGCATCTTGGAGACCAGATCGCGGCCTCTACTTTGTGACACCGAGCGATGGATCATGAGCGATAAAGCGTCAACCCGGTCGCCATTGACCAGCACGTCAAGCTTGATCACATCGGCTGCCCGATATTCGATGAAGTCGTAGTCCATGGAGGCGTAGCCACGCGAGACCGATTTCAGCTTGTCGAAAAAATCAAGAACGATTTCGTTCATGGGCATTTCATAGGAGAGATGCACCTGGCGTCCATGATAGGCCAGATCGGTTTGCAGCCCGCGCTTGCCTGTGCACAGCGTGATGACTGCGCCAACATAATCCTGCGGGACAAAAATCTTCACCGCAACCATCGGTTCCCGGATCTCTTCGATTTTTGAGGGGTCGGGCATTTTGGATGGGTTTTCAACCCGCAAGAGGCTACCGTCGCGCAAGATCACCTCGTAGACCACCGTGGGGGCTGTCGTGATAAGATCCATATCGAATTCGCGCTCGAGGCGTTCTTGCACAATGTCCATGTGCAGCAAGCCCAAAAAGCCGCAGCGAAATCCAAAGCCAAGCGCCTGCGAAACCTCCGGCTCGAATTGCAAGGCGGCGTCGTTGAGCTTGAGTTTTTCAAGCGCTTCGCGCATGGCCTCGTACTGATTCGCTTCCACCGGGTACAGGCCGGCAAAAACCGATGGCTTGATTTCCTTGAAGCCAGGCAGCGGTGCTAAAGCCGGCGATTGCACATGGGTGAGCGTGTCGCCCACTTTAGCGGCCTTGAGTTCTTTGATGCCTGCAATCACAAAGCCGACTTCCCCGGCTGCCAGCGCTTCGCGGCTTTGCGATTTCGGCGTGAAGACACCGACCTGTTCGCAGACGTAATGGGTATCGGTTGCCATCAAACGGATGCGATCGCGGGGTTTCAAGCGCCCGTTTACAACCCGCACCAACATCACCACGCCAACGTAGTTGTCAAACCAGGAATCGATGATGAGTGCTTGCAAGGCCCCGGTCTCACTGCCTCGGGGGTGCGGGACTTTGGCGACCACTGATTCAAGAATGTCATCAATTCCCAGACCTGTCTTGGCGCTTGCGCGCACAGCGTCGCTGGCGTCAATGCCGATCACATCTTCAATTTCTTCGGCAGCGCTGTCCGCATCGGCCGAGGGTAGATCCATTTTGTTGAGCACGGGCAGTACTTCAACGTTGAGGTCAATCGCGGTGTAGCAGTTGGCAACGGTTTGGGCTTCAACGCCCTGGGTTGCGTCAACCACCAGCAGTGCACCCTCGCATGCAGACAAGGACCGACTGACCTCATACGAAAAATCAACATGGCCAGGGGTGTCGATGAGGTTGAGGCGATAAGTCTTGCCGTCCCTGGCCAGGTAGCGAAGTGCGGCGGTCTGCGCCTTGATGGTAATCCCGCGTTCTTTTTCAAGGTCCATGGAATCAAGAACCTGAGATTCCATTTCACGATCGCTTAAGCCTCCGCAACGCTGAATCAGACGATCGGCAAGGGTGGACTTGCCGTGGTCAATATGCGCGATGATCGAGAAGTTGCGGATGTCTTGCATCGATTTATCGGCCTGGTCGAATCGGCACGAATTGCGCAGAATCGCCGCGTCGTACCAAAGCGACGACCGCGCGGTTACGGTCAAGTTTTGCAACCAGGTCGTTGAACTGGGCAAGGTTGACGATATCTTGGTTGTTGATCGAAAGAATCAGGTCACCAGCCTGGATGCCGGCTCGCGCTGCTGGGCCATCGGCCGCATCAACCTGCACGCCACCGCGCAGGCGCAACTGATTGCGGCGCTCTTCGCTGAGATCGGATACAACCAGTCCGAGGAAGTTCGTCGGGGCCGCAGAGGGGTTGGCGCGCGGAGCACTCGCCTTGGCTGTCCGGTCCGGCTCGGCTTCAGCCACAGTGACAACCAGATCCTTGGCAACGCCCTTTCGCCAAATCCCCAGGTTGGCTTTGGTTCCGGGCTTTGTGCCGCCCACCAAACGCGGCAGATCCGAGGAGCGCTCGATGGGTTTTCCTTCATAGCGCAAGATGATGTCACCTGCCTCGAGCCCTGCGCGCTCAGCCGGTGAGCCTCGCTCGACGTTGCGCACCAGGGCACCGGCAGCTTTGGGCAGTCCGAGTGCTTCAGCCACCTCTTTGCTGACTTCTGCGATACCCACGCCCATCCGTCCCCGGATCACCCGGCCGCTGCTGCGCAACTGCTCATAAACCCGCTGCGCCTCATCGATCGGGATCGCAAACGAGATCCCCATAAATCCACCGGTACGGGAGTAAATCATGGAGTTGATCCCCACCACCTCGCCTCGCAGATTCAGCAAAGGGCCGCCCGAGTTTCCAGGGTTGACCGCAACGTCGGTCTGAATGAACGGCAGGTATTCGCCGGTTTCGCGACCCTTGGCTGACACAATGCCAGCTGTGACCGTGCTGTCGAGTCCGAAAGGCGAACCAATCGCAACGACCCACTCGCCAACCCGCAGCTTGTTGCTGTCGCCAAAGCTCAGCCTCGGTAAACCGCTCGCTTCGACCTTCAAGAGTGCGACATCGGTGCGCTCGTCCGAGCCGATCAGCTTGGCTTTAAACTCCCGCCGGTCGGTCATGGTGACGATAATTTCGTCTGCGCCGCTGACCACATGATGGTTTGTGAGAATGAAGCCGTCTGCGGTAATGACAAAGCCCGAACCCACACCGCGTGGCACTTCTTCAGCGCCGCCACCCCCGCGACCGCGCGGACCGTTGGGCGAGGGCAAAGGGCCGGGACGGGGCACGAAGCGGCGGAAAAACTCGGCCATCGGATCCTCGTTTTCAGGCCGAGCCGCCGCGTTGGGATCGCGTTTTTCAATCGTTCGGATGTTGACGACCGCAGGACCGACCTTCTCCACGAGATCGGCAAAATCGGGGAGCCCGCGCACCACGGCTGAAAGTGGACCGCTTGCTCCGGCGCTTGCCGCTACGCCCGCTGGGTTTTGCGCAGTTTGTGCAAGACTGGGCGCCTGACCGAAAAAAAGGCTGGCAAGGAGCACAAGTACGAGCGGTCTTGCAAAAAGCTGAATCGGTTGTTTCATGGTCGCTGTCGATGAAGTGTTCGTGAGTCAATGCTGGTAAGCGAAGGCCAATTGATGCAGCGCATCAGTGGCCGGATATTGCGATGAGCCCCTCTGAAATCAAGCATGGGCCTTCGGGTGCTAGGGGTTATGAAGGCCTGTTGTGATGTTGCGAGGGCTAATCCTGATGGCTTTGACGATCACGTTGACCGATCGCTTCAACGCGTCGTCCGGACCAAACCAGCCAACGCCGCAAACGGTACCATGATGTCTCCGGCATCCGATGCCTAAGCCAATGTTGTCGCAGTGGCTGACCCCTGGGGCCGCGAAACTGCGCAGAAAGCATCCAGTCCAACATATGCCAGGACTCGAGCGACCATAGCGTTGGGTCTGCCTCGCACGAAGCGTTGTGATGCTTGGATCGTTGGTCCGGAAAGCGAATGGCACAGCGTCCTGGGCCGATGGGTCGCATCCAGCCTTCGACAAACAGGTTGGGATCGTGCTGAACGCGGGGATCGTGGGGATTGGGCTGAAGCTTGTGCGCATGGGGCAGCATCGGCTCCTTCTGCGCGCCATCATGCGCCTGTGCTCTAGGCGCACCGCGCTGCTTCGTCACGATCGCAAGGATCAATTGCACCGCTGAGCATGCGCCAAGCGGAAGCTCGCCCCCAATCGGGTGTTGCGACTCAGACACGACCCAACACCAAACTGCCGTTGGTGCCACCAAAGCCAAAAGAATTCTTCATTGCGTGCTGAATCGTCATGGATCGTGCCTGGTTTGCAACATAGTCGAGGTCACAGGCCGGGTCTTGATGGTCGATATTGATGGTCGGTGGCGAAACCTGGTGATGGATCGCCAGCGCGGTAAACACCGTTTCAATGCCGCCTGCCCCGCCCAGCAAGTGGCCTGTCATCGATTTGGTCGAATTGATTGCAAGCCTTCGGGCGCAATCTTCGCCAAACGCAAGCTTGATCGCATCGCTTTCGTTTTTATCGCCAAGCTCGGTCGATGTTCCGTGCGCATTGAGATAATCGATCGCATCGCCCGAGAGCTTCGCATCGGCAAGTGCAAGCTGCATGCAGCGCTTAGGGCCATCTGTACTTGGCGACGTGATGTGGTTTGCATCTCCGCTCATGCCGAATCCGAGAAGCTCGGCATAAATTTTTGCGCCGCGCTGCTTGGCTTGATCAAAGGCTTCAAGCACCATCACACCAGCGCCCTCGCCCAGCACAAATCCGTCACGGTCGCGGTCCCAGGGCCTTGAGGCAGCCTGCGGATCGTCATTGCGTTGCGATAAAGCCCTTGCAGCGCAAAACCCTCCAAGCCCCAGAGGCGAAATGGTGGATTCAGCGCCTCCGGCAAGCATCACATCGGCGTCGCCGTATCCAATCATGCGCGCAGCCATCCCGATGCTATGAAGTCCGGTTGTGCATGCGGTGACAATCGACAAATTCGGTCCCTTCAGACCAAGCATGATGGCAAGCTGTCCGGAAATCATATTGATGATCGATCCGGGTACAAAAAAAGGTGAGATACGGCGGACACCGCGAGCGCTGTATTCGCAATGGGTGTCTTCGATCATGGGCAAGCCGCCAATGCCTGAACCCACGAGGCAGCCGACACGATCAGCGGGAACTTGATCCACAGATAGCCCACTGTCGGCCCAGGCCTGGATTGAAGCCGCTACACCGTAATGAATAAAGGTATCGAAATGCCTGGCTTCTTTTGGAGACATCCAGGCCGAGACGTCGAAACCTTTCACCTCGCCTGCAATACGTGTTGGAAAACTGCTTGCGTCAAAGCGGGTGACCGGGCCGATTCCCGATCGGCCTGCCAGCAGGCTTGCCCAGGCATCGGCGACAGAGTTTCCAACCGGACTGATGATTCCAAGTCCGGTGATGGCAACGCGACGCCGGGACATCAAGCTTTGCTGTGTGAGCGCACGTAGTCGATAGCCTGTTGGACGCTCGTGATTTTCTCGGCTTCCTCATCGGGAATTTCGGTGCCGAATTCATCCTCTAAAGCCATGACGAGCTCGACGGTATCGAGCGAATCAGCGCCCAAATCGTCGACGAAAGACGATTCGTTTTTGATGTCGGCTTCGTTCACGCCAAGTTGTTCCGCAACGATTTTCTTGACGCGTTGCTCGATGTTGTCCATCCAAATCTCCTAAAAAATCACCCTTGGGTTCCCATGCCTGCGGCGCAAAAGCGGCCGCCCTGCCCTGCAAAACCCGCTCCCTCGAGCGCCCGATTGTAGCAGTGCGCTTTGATCGCGGTTAATTCATGAACATTCCGCCGTTCAGTTGCAGGCTTTCACCGGTCACGTAAGAACCGCTCTGGCCGGCCAAAAAAAGCACGGCCGCAGCGACATCGTCGGCAAGCCCAAACCTTTGCAGCGGTATTTGCTGCTGCATTTGTGCGATCTGCCCCTCTGACAGCGCGCGCGTCATGTCCGTTTCGATAAATCCTGGAGCGATGCAATTCACCGTGATCTGTCGGCTGCCAAGCTCACGCGCAAGCGCTCTTGACATCCCGGCCAAGCCTGCCTTGGCGGCGGCATAGTTGGCTTGCCCCGGGTTTCCTGTCTCACCAACCACGGAGCTGATGTTGATGATCCGTCCCCAGCGCTTTTTCATCATGGGTCGCATCAGCGCCTGCGAAAGTCGAAAACAGGCGCTGAGGTTGGTGTCGATAACCGTATGCCATTCATCGGCCCGCATCCTCAGGGCAAGATTGTCGCGGGTGATACCGGCATTGTTCACCAGTATGTCAACGCCGCCCTCTTCGCCGACACGCAAAAGCAAGGCCTCGGTTGATTCAGTTTGCGACACATCAAGCACCAAGCCCTGGCTTTGGTTGAGCGCTTGGTCGAAAGCGACGCCAAGCTGGGAAAACTCGCTTTCCGTGCTTGCAAGAAGCGGCGCAAGCCTTTGTTTTTCCCGTGCTATGGTTTGCTGAAGGCTCTGGCTGATCGCGGCAGCGCCGGTTTGTGTCGTGGCTGTGCCCGTCACAGTGACGCCTGCTCTTGCAAGCGCAGTCGCAATCGCCTCTCCGATGCCCCGCGAGGCGCCAGTCACGAGCGCCCTCTTTGACCAAAGTGTCGGGTCGAGATAGCTCGGCTGTAAACGCTGCGGGGCAGCCGGCATGAGATCTTGGATCGCGTCAGACATTACGGCGATGATGATGCACGTGGTCGGCCCAGACTTGCAAGCGCCAGCTCAAGGGTTGAAGGGTCGTAAACACTCAGCACACGCAGATGTTTATCAATCCGTGACACAAGGCCCGAGAGCACTTTCCCCGGTCCCATTTCGATCACCGTGTCAATCCCGCGCTCACGCATCGCTTGAATCGTCTCCACCCATCGCACCGGATGAAAGGCTTGCTTGACCAGTGCCTGCTTGATCGATTCGGTATCGGGGTGCGTTTGCACATCAACGTTGTGAATCACTGGAGTGCGCGGCTCAGCCATTGGACAGTCCTCCAAGGCCTGAGCCAGACGATCGCCCGCCGGCCGTAACAGGCTTGAGTGAAAAGGCGCAGATACCGCCAACGGAAGGGCGCGCTTTGCACCGCGTGCTTTGAGCGCTTCGCAGGCCAGATCGACCGCGGCCTTATGGCCCGCAATCACGACTTGCGATGGCGCATTGAAGTTGACCGCTTCGACCAGCTGACCGCTCTGGGCGCTTACGATCGCGCAGGATTCGATCACCGCAGCATCCTCAAGTCCCAAAATCGCTGCCATCGCACCACTGCCTTCGGGCACGGCTTCTTGCATCGCTATGGCGCGAAGCCGGACCAGCCGCAAGGCATCGCTGGGTCTGAAAACGCCGGCAGCGACGAGCGCTGCGTATTCGCCCAGGCTGTGGCCAGCCACCAGGTGGGGCGGCGGACCGCCCAAAGCCTGCCAGGCGCGCCATGCGCAGACACCCGCTAAAAGCATCGCCGGCTGGGTGTTGACGGTGCTTGCAAGCTTATCGGCAGGGCCCTCATGGATCAGGCGGCAGAGCGGTTCGCCAAGCGCCTCGTCTGCATCCCGAAGCAGGCCATCGATCTCGGGTTGCTGCACCCAGACATCAAGCATGCCCACCGACTGGGAACCCTGCCCGGGAAAAACAAATGCAATGCTCATAGTCGCCTCCAGCTCATGGAATCGATGTTGCAAGGTTTTTGCTCGACATCGTCGCTGCCAAGTCAGTAACGCAGCAAACAAGCGCCCCAGGCCATGCCACCGCCAACGCCCTCAAGCAACAGGTGTTGACCCGATCGGATGTGGCCTTGCCGGATGCCCCAATCGAGCGCAAGCGGGATCGAAGCTGCAGAGGTGTTGGCATGCTGATCGACGGTCACCACGACTTTGCTGAAGTCGATACCCAGCCGCTTGGCAGTAGCCTGAAGGATTCGGATGTTGGCCTGGTGGGGTATCAGCCAGTCAACATCGCATAGCGCAAGCTCAGCCTTGGCACAGACTTCGCGCGCTACCTGATCAAGGACTTGGACGGCGGTCTTGAATACCGCCTGACCGTCCATGGTCAAAAAAGGATGGCCGATAACCTGACCTGAGCAGACCTGTCCTGCGGTTTGCAAAATGGGCGCCTGACTGCCATCGGCATGCAAGGCGCAAGCCTGGATGCCCGGGGATGCATCAGCGCGCAGGATTGCTGCGCCCGCCCCGTCGCCAAACAGCACGCAGCTGCTGCGGTCATCCCAATCGATGATTCGCGAAAATACCTCCGCGCCAACGACCAAGGCATGTTTGGCCATGCCCGTTCGGATCATCGCGTCGGCAGTCGACATCGCGTAGACAAAGCCAGCACAAACGGCCTGGACGTCGAATGCCGCGCCACGACAACCGAGCTCTCGCTGAATCAGGCAAGCCGTGCTTGGAAAGATCACATCCGGGGTCGAGGTTGCAACGATGATCAGGTCGAGATCGTTCGGATTCAGGCCTGCCATCTCAAGCGCTTGGCGAGCCGCCTGCAGCCCAAGCTGGCTGCTGGTGGTGCTTGGATCAGCAAGATAGCGCTGCCTGATGCCTGTGCGCTCTTCAATCCATGCACTTGAGGATTCGATTCCACGCGCTGCGAGTTCCTCAACCAGCGTCTGATTGCTGACACAACGGGCAGGCAGTGCAGATCCGGTTCCAATGAGTTTGCTGTAAATCATGGTCTAAGCGCAGGTTGCAGGGCTCGCTCGTCTGTGAGGCGAAAGTCCCTTCAGTGGGACTGTACCTGCCCGATAGCCAGCGCTGACCCTGGCATGATCGATGCTGCATGGGCCTGGGCATCGGCGCTTGGAGCTGCAGCTGAATTGACATGGCCAAGCGCCCTGGCTTCTGGCAGGGTCTGGGCAATTTGATCGATCAGTCGGTGCTCAACCGCATCGGCAGCCCTGGCCAAAGCGGCTTGAAATGCCATGTCATCCGCTGAGCCGTGGCTCTTAAACACAATGCCGCGAAGGCCGATCAGCGACGCACCGTTGTAGCGTCGATGGTCCATGCGTCGTCGTATTCGCCGAATCACCGGCATCGAAACCAGCGCAGCCAGTTTTGACATCGGACCGCGTCCGTACTCTTCACGCAGGGTTTGTGAAAGCATGCTTGCCAGACCCTCCGAGGTCTTGAGCGCAACATTGCCTACAAAGCCGTCGCAGACCACCACGTCGACAGTTCCTGAAAATATATCTTTACCTTCGACGTTGCCGACGAAGTTCAGGCTGCTGCTGCGAAGTAGTTCACCCGCCTGCTTGACAACATCGTTGCCCTTGATCATTTCCTCGCCGATGTTGAGCAGCCCGATCGATGGCCGCCTTGATTGATCGAGCGCAGACGATAAGGCCGCTCCCATCATCGCGAACTGCAGCAAATGCTCGGCGCTGCAATCGACATTGGCGCCAAGATCGAGCACCATGGTCGCACCGCCGCGAACATTCGGTATTTGAGCAGCAATCGCGGGCCGGTCAATGCCCTCCATGGTTTTAAGCAGCATCCTGGAGAGTGCCATCAATGCGCCGGTGTTGCCTGCGCTAACGCATGCTTGGGCGCGCCCGTCCAGCAGGCATTCAAGGCTGCGCCGCATCGAGGAATCTTTCTTTCCGCGCATCGCCACCGCAATCGGCTCGTCCATCCCGACCGCCTCGCTCGCATGAACGATTTCAAGCCTACTCAAGAGCGCTGCATCGGGTTTTTGTTCGGCGATCGCCGACCTGATCGCTCCCTCGTCGCCGACCAGTAGGCATCGCGCTTCAGGTTTTTGAGACAAAAACTGTATCGTTGAGGGTAATGTGACCGGAAGGCCGTAATCGCCCCCCATGCCGTCTACGGCGATCGTAATCGGCCTAGCGTCCATTGACCCGCAAAGCCAGGCAAGCGCCGCTTTGCCGCCCTAACGCGATCAGGATTCGTCCGACTTCGACTTGACGACTTTTCTGCCGCGATAAAAGCCATTGGGGCTGATGTGGTGACGCAAGTGGACTTCGCCGGTGTTTGACTCGACAGCAACCGGTGGAGCCGTCAAGAAATCATGCGCGCGGTGCATTCCACGTTTTGATGGGGACTTTTTGTTTTGCTGGACGGCCATAACCTTGGCTCCAAATGAACGCTAATCCAAGATTATAACAAGCCCAATCAAAAAAGGGATGCCGCAGACCAAACCCGCAGGGCATACCGCTGGCCGGCGATCAAGACGATGGGTCTTCGTGTTCGCTGCGTTTGAGCTTGGCGAGAACGGCAAAGGGCCGTTGACGGGTAGGCTCGGCGGAAGTCGGCTCCTGAATGCCCCCCGGTATCTCGCATTGACTATGCTTGGGCACAATCGGAAGGCTTAAAAGCAATTCATCTTCGATCAGCGCAAGCAGATCAAAGCGTTTGTGATGAGCGATGACGTCATAATCGTCTTGAGCAGCGTTTTCGAGTGCTTCGGCGTCAGCATCATTGGCAGCGACAAGAAAACGGCGCTTGATACGAAGATCAAGACTCAAGGCCTGCATACAGCGCTGGCATGTAAGTACGATTTGCGCATGGGCCTCGAGCCGCAACCAATGCCTTCGATCGCCGATGCGATTGTGCTTTGGCAAGGCGTCGCTACCAACTCGATCGTTGGTGCTTTGGCTGGCTGTGCGGCCGGGGACTTCAGCGCGGGTTTCGGTCAGTCCGATGGCGCGCCAGCGCAAGGGTTCACGCGGCGGATGGATCGACAACCCGAAAAGTCTTGGCATTTGTTGAACGAGCACCGCCGCTTCAAGCTGCTGATCAAGCACATCGCCTTGCTCGATCCAAGGAATCAGCGCAATAGCCCTTGCTGTCCAGTCGAATGATCGTTCGCTCATCGCTCTATGATACGTGGCCTCATCCGGGTTTCCGCTAAGGTGTTGACAAGCAGCCCGCATAAGTCGATGGACATCCTCAGCTTGGATTTTTTATGAACGATCAGCACAACGACCGTGCCCCGCTGCTTTCGCAAGAAGACGCCTCCCGAAGCAGCGCAGGCCCGATCACTTCGGTGCACGACCGGGGTCAGGAGACGCCGGTCGTGATCCTCGCATCGACTTCAATTTATCGCAAAGAACTCCTCGCCCGCGTGTTGCCACGCTTCCTGCAGGTTGCGCCCCGCGTGATGGAGTCGCAAACACAAGGCGAGTCGGTTGAGGCGATGGCCCTCAGGCTTGCGCTTGCCAAAGCGCGCGCAGTGGCATGCGACTATCCAGACGCTTTGGTGATCGGTTCTGATCAGGCTGCCACGCTTGACGGTTCTGTAGCCATCGGAAAGCCGGGAAACCGGCAAGCAGCGATCGAGCAACTGAGCGCGGCAAGCGGCAAACTGATGCAGTTTTTTACTGCGTTGGCTGTCGTTCGTCAGACGCAAGGGTCGCAATGCGTTTTCGAACAATGCCAGGTGGTGGAAACGCAGGTGCGATTTCGTACCCTGAGTGCGGCGCAAATCCAGCACTACGTGGATCGTGAACCGGCATTTGACTGCGCTGGTGCTGCCAAATGCGAGGGGCTTGGGATCAGCCTGATGGCGTCGATTCAATCAGAGGACCCGACTGCCCTGATCGGCCTGCCCTTGATTCGGCTGACCCACATGCTCCTGGATGCCGGCTATGACCTGCTCAGCGCTGATTCTGCTGCCCAGCGCCCTTGACCCTATCAGCGACCCGGCGAGCGCCTTGCCAGCGCCGGTACTTTCTGAACTTCGGGCCTTGAACCATTTCGTGGTCGAAGACGCCAAGTCGGCAAGAGCATGGCTCAAACGCTGTGCCTGGCCCAAGCCCTTGACCGAGGCGCATATGCTGGTTTGGAATGAGCACACGGCCAGCCACCCGGCAATCGCTCAAGAGTCAATCGCCAAGCTGCTTGAGTGGCTCAATCAGGGTTATCCCGTGGGGCTTTTATCCGATGCGGGATTGCCTGCAGTGGCCGACCCCGGACAGGCGCTGATTGCCGCGGTGCACCGAGCGGGTTATCCGGTGCGCCCGCATATTGGCCCATCGTCCATCATGCTGGCCTTGATGGCCTCGGGTCTGAACGGTCAGCATTTCGAGTTCAAGGGCTATTTGCCGGCGGACACGGCCGCACGTGAAGCGGCTCTAGGCGCGATCGAAGCCCTCAGTCAGAAAGACGGTCGAAGCGTGATCTGGATTGAAACACCCTACCGCAACGATGCGATGATGACTTCAATCATCCGTTGCCTGAAAGCAGACACTGAAGTTTGCGTAGCCACTGCGCTCGGAACCGAAAAGCAATCGATTCACACGCGAACGGTCGCCGACTGGCGCCGCCGCGTCTGGCAGCCAGGCCGCGAGCCGAGCGTGTTTATCCTGGGCTGCCAGCCCGCTCTAACGCAGGCGGCTGTTGCCACCGAGCATTTGAAAACCCACCGCAGAAAGCACCCTTGAGGTCTCAACGCCGACCCTGCGGGCGAAACGCTCGGCCAGCGATGGGCGTGGGCTGAAATCAACCACATCGTCGGCCTTGATCACATCGCGGGCCACCTGATCGACTGAGCCTCGCGCGTCAGCCAGACCAAGCTTGATTGCCTGATCGCCACTCCAGACTCTTCCGCTAAAAAGCTTGCTGTCATCCTGCAGCCTATCGCCCCGTCCCAGCTTGACCGCCTCGATAAAGTTCTGGTGCAAGGCATCAAGCGTTGACTGCACATGAGCCCGCTGCGACTCGCTAAGCCCGCTGAAGGGGTCGAGCATGGCCTTGTCGCTGCCTGCGGTGAAAAGTCGGCGCTCAATACCCAATCGCTTGATCGCTTCGGTGAAACCGAAACCGTCAAGCCTCACGCCAATCGAACCGACCAGGCTGTTCGGATCAACATAAATGCGGTCACTCGCTGCGGCAATGTAATACCCACCTGAAGCACAAATGTCTTCGATCACGGTATGGATCGGAATCGTCGGGTGCTTGGCGCGCAGCCGCAGAATTTCCTGATGAATGATCGAGGCTTGAACCGGAGAACCGCCCGGGCTGTTGAGACGGAGAATGACGCCAGCGGTCGCCTTATCGTCGAAGGCAGCTCTCAGGGCGCTGGTAATTTGATCGGCGTTTGCATCCGATTCGTGGTCGATTTCACCCTGAATATCGATGAGCGCGGTGTGTCGCTCGGGTTTGGCGACCTCGTGACCGCTTACGCTGCGCCACTCGTACCAAAATAGCAAAAGCAAAAGGAAGAACAAGCTCCGAAACAGAATCGACCAGCGCCTTTTCCGGACCCGTTCGTACTGATGCGCTTCAAGCAGTCGAAGCAGCGCCACTTGCTGAATCTCGTGAGCTGTGGTCCAGGCACTTGCCTTGTCTGAGCCGTCGACCGGCTTGGCCTCCGCCGCAACGCCGCGCGGGGGCTCGGTCGCATCGCTTTGTTTTTCTTGCTCAAGCATGAGCGCTCCGTTGTTGTCGTCTGACTTGGACGCGGCCATTGTCGATGCGGCAATCAAGCGCTTCGAGCGAGCGGCCGCGACAAGGCCCGTCCACACAAAGGCCCGTCTTTGGCTCATACATGGCGCCGTGGGTGGCGCACACCAGAAAATGCCCGGTATCGTCGAAAAAAGCCCCTTCAAGCCAATCGAGTTCGACCGGGACGTGGGCGCAGCGGTTGAGGTAGGCGAAGTTCTGTCCCTCATAACGCACCACAAAAGCGCACACCTCGCCTCCGGGACCCGGTATTAGGGTGCGCAAACCAGCGCCGCCGTCAACCAGTTCACTGGCGCAGCCAGCGTCGGTCCAGACGGTTTTCCACGTTGCGCTTGCTGATGCATTCATGCTGCTACCTGCGAGTCCAACCACTGTGCAAGAGATGGGGTATCAGTAAAAATCGCCTCCGGATGGCAGCGGGCGAGATCCTCTGCGCTATGAGCGCCGTAGCTTACTGCCACCGCACGGGTTCCTGCGGCTGCAGCCATGTCGAGGTCATGGGTTGTATCACCGACCATCAGGGTTTGCGAAGGCTCAACGCCAAGCGCTGTCATCAAATCCAGCAACATCCAGGGATGCGGTTTGGGTTGACCCTGGTCGGCAGTGCGGGTGGCGAGAAAATAGTCTCGCCAACCGGCTTGTTGAAGCGCCCGATCGAGTCCCATTCGCGATTTGCCGGTCGCAATGGCAAGCCGCGCGCCTTTGCTGTGTAGTCTGTCAAGCATCTCGATAACGCCGTCAAAGGCGCACAGCGCAGGTTCGAAGTGCTGATAGTGGTAGCGGTAGCGCTCAACAAAAGCTGCAACCGCGTGCTCCGGAAGATCGGGTACTGCGTGCCTGAGGCTATCGCGCAGTCCCAGGCCGATCACCCAGGACGCTTGCCGACGGTCAGGAACCAGCAAGCCAAGATCGCTTGCGGCCGCTTGAATGCTCCGGGTGATTGCGCCGGTGGAATCCATCAGCGTGCCATCCCAGTCGAAAACCACCAGTGCAAGGGACACGATTTGTCCTTTCTCGAAGATTGTCTTACGCAGCATCGACACCACTAGCCCAACCCACGAACGCGCTGGGTAAGGCCGCCTTGAAGGCGAGTCGACCGCCAGGCGCTTGCGGCCAGGCAAGCTCGAGCTGCCAAGCGTGTAAGAGCATGCGCTTCAAGCCCTCGGCCCGCAGTGCCCGGTTGACCGAAAAGTCGCCGTATCGATCGTCGCCGAGTATCGGATAGCCTTCATGCGCCAGATGGACTCTGATCTGATGGGTACGACCGGTTTCGATGCGCACGAGGACCGTTGAAACATGACTTGGTTGATGACGCTCCAAGGTCCCGAGTCCGCGTACCACCGATACCGCCTCGGCGCCTTCGTGGTCGACCCGAACGATTCGCTCGCCCGCGTCTCCCACATGGCGCTGCAAACGATGACGAATCGTCCGGTCACGAAGCGGGACCTTCCCGCAGACCACGGCGAGGTAAAGTTTCTGGCTCACCCGCTCACGAAAGGCGCGATGCAGTTGGAGCAAAGCGATCCGACGTTTGGCAAGCACGATCACGCCTGAAGTCTCGCGATCGAGCCGATGTCCCAATTCAAGAAAACGCAGCTCGGGTCTCAACAAGCGAAGCCATTCAATCAAGCCCCTGCTGATGCCGCTGCCACCGTGGACCGCGAGCCCGGCTGGCTTGTCGATCACCCAAAGGGCATCGTCTTCATACAGTGTTGAAAACTTGGGTGCATTCCCAGTGACGCTGCTGGGTACAAGCTTTGCCTGGGTGTCCTGCTCGAGCAAGCTTGAAGCGTTGACATCACGAAGCGGCGGAATCCTCAGGTCTTCGCCACCCACAAGGCGGTGCTGCGCGTCGACCCGCTTGCCGTTGATACGAACCTCTCCGCTTCGAATCATGCGGTAGATCCGTGTCTTGGGCAGGGGTTTTAATCGTGCAATCAGGTAATTGTCGAGTCGTTGACCCGCGTACTCCGGATCAACAACACTGTGCCGCGCGTTGTGCCATGTCATGTGGGTTATACTGGGTTGTCT
Source organism: Burkholderiales bacterium UBA2459 (assembly GCA_002342365.1). GTDB lineage: Bacteria > Pseudomonadota > Gammaproteobacteria > Burkholderiales > Burkholderiaceae_E > UBA3064. The sequence goes on from DDPV01000045.1 coordinate 184,266, forward strand.
GAGTAAAGAACCGGGTGAGGCTTTGCATCTGTGATGTCAGCAGATTCTTGTCGTCAAGGTCAGCCCGAAGTCGCGCAAGAGGCTCACATTGTGCCTCAAAGCCCCGAAATATGCGGCCCTTGCCGCCCGAAATCGGCGCCTGGCGCGTCATCCAGACAAACGAATGATGCGCGGCTCCGGATGGTCCGGGGTGCCTGGCGAGCGAGACAGTTTCTCGATCCTTACAACTAAAGGATGTTTGTTGCAGCAATGGCTTTTACAGACGGTATTTAACGGCTTATGAAAGTGAACTAAGCGCTGCGACCACGCCCGGTCGCACCGGGAAGAGTGACTGCTCTCGTTCCATCAGGCTGGCAACGCAAGCCACGCGGGTGCGAAGGAGTGCAAATGAAGCGAATGTTGTTTAACGCAACCCATGCTGAAGAGCTCAGGGTTGCGATTGTCGACGGACAAAAACTGATCGACATCGATATTGAGAGCGCTGGGCGAGAGTCCCGCAAGAGCAATATATACAAGGCTGTGGTCACCCGGGTTGAGCCCAGTCTCGAGGCCTGTTTTGTGAACTATGGCGAGGAACGCCACGGTTTTCTCCCCTTTAAGGAAATTTCGCGCGCTTACTTCAAGCCCACGAACGAGGCTGGCCGAGCCCGCATTCAAGACGTGATTGTTGAGGGACAGGAACTGATCGTCCAAGTGGAAAAGGAAGAGCGTGGCAACAAGGGAGCCGCACTGACCACCTTGATCTCGCTGGCCGGGCGCTATTTGGTTCTTATGCCGAACAACCCGCGAGGTGGTGGTGTATCCCGCCGTATCGAAGGGGAAGATCGCCAGGAACTGCGCGAAACCATGGAAAGGCTCCAGGTACCAACCGGCATGAGTCTGATCGCGCGTACTGCAGGAATCGGTCGTAATGCCGATGAGTTGCAATGGGATTTGAATTATTTACTTCAACTTTGGCGGGCGATCGAATCGGCAGCCCATGACAACAAGGCGCCGATGCTGATCTACCTCGAATCAAGTCTGGTGATTCGAGCCATCCGCGATTACTTCTCGCCCGACATCGGCGAGATCCTCATCGATACCGAGGATATTTACGAACAAGCCAGAGCCTTCATGTCGGTGGTGATGCCTGACAACATGAGTCGGGTGAAGCGCTACCACGACGATGTACCCTTGTTTTCGCGCTTTCAAATCGAACATCAGATCGAGACGGCCCACTCGAGGGTGGTGCCGTTGCCATCGGGCGGCGCCATCGTGATTGACCATACCGAGGCCTTGGTCGCCGTCGATGTCAATTCAGCGCGAGCCACCCGCGGCAGCGACATCGAAGAAACAGCGATGCGCACCAACATCGAGGCAGCCGACGAGGCGGCCCGACAAATGCGCCTGAGAGATCTTGGTGGACTCATCGTGATTGACTTCATCGATATGGAGTCGAGCAAAAACCAGCGCGAAGTCGAGTCACGTCTCAAAGAGGCCTTGCATTACGATCGCGCCCGCGTGCAAATGGGCAAGATTAGCCGATTCGGTCTCATGGAGTTATCAAGACAGCGGCTGCGCCCTGCGCTCAATGAAGGCTCGCACATGACCTGCCCACGCTGCAACGGCACGGGTGTGATTCGCGATATCGAGTCTTCCGCGCTTCATGTGTTGCGGGTGATTCAGGAAGAGTCGATGAAAGAAGGCAGCGCAGCGGTTCATGCTCAGGTGCCTGTTGAAGTTGCAACCTACTTGCTCAACGAAAAACGCGCCGAAATCCACAAAATGGAGGCGCGCCTGCGGGTTGAAATCATCCTCATCCCCAACAAGTACCTCGAAACGCCGCACTACAAGCTCGATCGTCTCAAGCACGATGATGAGCGGCTCGGTTCGTACCGGGTGAGCTATGCACTGGCCGACGGTCCTCAGGAGGACAACACCTTTCTCGAGTCGAAATTCGAAGGGCAGCGCAGATCGCAAGAAGCTGCAGTCAAGGGCATTACACCGACTGCTCCCGCGCCAAGTGCAGCCGACCGTCAGACGGCAGCCGCCGGTGCTGCACAGCTGGCCACCTCGCACGCCAAGGGACGGATGGATGCAGCAAACAGTCCAGGCCCTGCCGAGACGGCTGCCGACCGAGCTAGCCTTGTGAGCCCCGACGCCTCGGGCGAAGGATTCCTTGGGAAGGTTCTGGGTTGGTTCCGCCGAAAGCCTGCCAATGAGGCCCGTGCCGAGCAAGCGACGTCGACCACCCAAGCTGTCCTTGCAGATAAAGCCAGTCCATCGGCAGAGGCATTGCACCCAGCAGCGGGTGGCAGCAGCGCAGCGCCCGAGGGGCGCGATCGGCGCGGACGCGACCGGCGCGATCGGGGTCCGCGGGCTGATCGCGGTGAGCGCAATGATCGCGGCGAGCGCTCCTCAAGTGGCGCTGAACGAGGCGATGGCGCTGAGCGCACGGAGCGCGGCCAGCGACAGGGCCGTGCGGATCGTGTTGAACGCCTTGCCGGGTCGGAGCGGGTTGAACCACGACTTGAAAGCGGCGAGCGCCAGGAACGTTCACCGCGTCCAGAGCGCAGCGAACGGACTGATCGCAGGGATCGCAGGCGTCGCACCGAGCAGGATGATGTTCAATCGGGTCAGCTGCCCACAGCAGCACTTAGCGTTGAGGATGCGCGATTAAGCGCGCAAGCAACGGGTACGCCGATGTCCGCAGGGCCACAAGCCATGGACCCGGTACGCGGATCAACCGCTCCCGAATCGGTGCCACCCCTGGTGGCGAGCACGCTTGCGAGTGCAGCTGGTGATGAAGAGGAAGCACAAGAATCGAACGATCGCCCGAGACGTCGCAGACGACGCTCACGGCGTGGATCCGGTGGGGAATTCGGGGCCGACGCTGCAGCGCAGACTGTAGCCACCGGGGAGTCTGGAACCGAGGCTGCCGCGCAGGCGACAGCCGATACCGAGCAGAAAGCCGAGGTGGATACCCCAATTCAGGCCGCGGCTGATGCGCGACCTCAAGAAGCGCTCGCGCTTCCTGCCCAAGACGCGCCATCGGTTCCCGCTCAGGAAGCGCCATCCGTATTGCCTAAGGAAGCGCTCTTGAAGGGCGATAGTCCGTCGGAAGCCGATCGAACAGCGCCCGAAGCACCCCAGCCTGACCTCTCCCTGGCAAAGCCAACCAATGGCGAGCCACCCCGGGTCTACCCCCCTATCCTTCATCCATCAAGTCAGGATTTGGAGGCGCCCAAGTCAGAGACGCCTGAGCCTGTGACGACCGCGTCGCAGGAGCCGGTGACGACTGCTTCGCAGGCGCGAACCGAAGCGCCCAGCCCAGCTTTGCAAGCGATGAAAGTGGATTTGCAGCCGATCGATCTTCGGGCGAGCATCGAAAGAGCCGGCCTTGAGCTTGTGGAAACCACCAAACAGACCGAAGCAGAACCCATGACGGTCCTACGCAGACCGCGGGTTGTTAGGCAGCGCAAACCGGTGGTCAAGCAGGATTCAGAGCCGCTTCA
>DDPV01000045.1:187785-206597 GCA_002342365.1 Burkholderiales bacterium UBA2459
TACCTGGCGCGGGCGATGCCTGCGCCGGTTGCCGGCAGGCCGCCTGGAGCGAACATCGCCGATCGCTTCGGGCGAAGGCTTCATGACTTGCGGATTTCGGTCACCGATCGTTGCAATTTTCGCTGCGCGTATTGCATGCCCAAGTCAGTCTTTGACCGTGATTACGCTTTTCTCCCCCAATCTGCGATGTTGAATTTTGAGGAAATTTATAGGCTTGCAAGTATATTCGTAGGTTTGGGTACCGATAAGCTTCGGATCACTGGCGGGGAACCCTTGCTGCGCAAGCACCTCGAAAGGCTGATTGCGATGCTTGCGCAATTGCGCACGCCCACAGGGCAGAGTCCCGATCTCACGCTCACCACCAACGGTGCGCTGCTTCGCAAAAAAGCAGCCGCCTTGCGAGAGGCGGGATTGCGAAGACTCACCGTAAGCCTTGATGCGATTGATGATCCTGTGTTTAGGCAAATGAATGACGTCGAATTCGCGGTGAGCGAAGTCTTGGATGGTTTGCAGGCGGCGACCGAGGCGGGCTTTGAGTCGATCAAGGTCAATATGGTGGTCCAGCGTGGGGTGAACGACGATCAGATTTTGCCGATGGTCGAGCATTTTCGTCATACAGGGCATGTATTGCGTTTCATCGAGTTCATGGATGTGGGGTCGAGCAATGGCTGGAGCCTGGACTCCGTGCTTCCAAGCGCAGAGGTCATTGCTCAGATTCAGCAATCGCACCCGCTTCATCCGCTCGATCCTAACTATGCCGGCGAGGTTGCCCGTCGATGGGCACTGGATGACGGCAGTCTGGAACTTGGGCTCATCGCTTCAGTCACCGAACCTTTTTGCCATGGGTGCACCCGCGCTCGCTTATCGACCGATGGCAGGCTCTACAACTGCCTTTTTGCTACCGAGGGTTGGGACCTGAAAACCTTATTGCGCAACGGTGCGTCTGACGAGCTGCTTCGAGGCTCCATTGCTGCCTTGTGGGAGCAACGCGACGACCGCTACTCGGCGCTGCGAACTGAAGCCACCGACGCACTTCGAAAACGCCGGAAAATTGAAATGAGTTATATCGGCGGATGATGCCCCAAAGCCCAACCAAGCCTCTGATCCTGGGTTTGGTCCTTGCCGGTGGCATGAGCCGTCGCATGCAAAGCGCGCGCGCTGATGCTCAGGCCTTGAGCATCAACAACGCGGATCCTGCGGAGACTGTCCGCGACAAGGCCTTGATGCCTTGCGCGGGGAAGCCCCTGATTGCATGGACCCTGGAGGCCCTGCGACCGCAAGTCAGGCAGTTGCTGATCAGCTGCAACCAGTATTTTGATGACTATGCCCGCTTGGGTTTCACGCTCATATCTGATCGCATCGAGGGCTATCTCGGCCCGCTTGCCGGGATTCACGCAGCACTGCATTGGCTCCATGCCGATCCGGATCGCTTGAGCGCCGCTACATGGTTACTGGTTGCGCCCTGCGACTGCCCTTTTCTCCCAGAGGATTTCGCCGCGTGCATGCTAAGTGCGGCAGACGAATCGGTGGAGGTGGTCGTGGCAGCGGACAGTTTTCGGGAACAGCCGGCGTTTTTACTGATTCGGCCGCAGCTGATGCAGGCCTTGGAGGCCTTTTTGCTTGCAGGGGGTCGAAAACTGGACGCCTGGTACCGAACAAGGCTGTGGAGGCGCTGTACTTTTGTCGATCATCTTGCTTTTCGGAACGTCAATACTCCCGCGGACCTGACCGAGGCCGAGTCCTTGTTGTTATCGCCCTGTCTGGATGCTGAGGGCTTGATGGCCGACATCGGGTCCTTGCAAAGGTTCGCTCCCGGTTCAACGCTTCATAAGCCCGGCACAGCTACCGGTCAACGGCAGGACAATCTCCCAATCGATGAACTTCGTGAGCGACTGCTGCATCGGATCCGTCCCCTCAGGCGATACCAGTCGCTTGGCCTCACAGCCTTGGAAGGTCAAGTGCTTGCCAAAAAGCTCACAGCGCAGCACGACGTTCCTGCGTTTCAAAACGCTGCGATGGATGGATTCGCGTTGCGTTTCAAAGACTTAAAACCGGAATCTGAAACGTCGCTGATCATGGGTGAACGGATCACAGCCGGTCATCCAGCACGGCATACGCCTTCCGATGAACCGCAGGCGTTGACAATCATGACCGGAGGGGTCTTGCCCGAAGGCTTTGACCTTGTGGTTCCTCAGGAGGCTTGTCAGATCAAGAGCGATCGGGTGCTTATCCCGGCAGGTCAGCAGCAGGGACAGCATGTCCGTATGCCTGGCGAGGATTTGGCCTGCGGCGACGTGGTGGTAGAAGCAGGCATTCGATTGAACGCGATTCACATCGGGCTCATGGCCTCGCTCGGTTTAGCTGCGGCATCGGTTCGAGGTCCTTTGCGGGTGGCGCTGTTATCCACAGGCGATGAATTACTCGATCCCACCCAGCCTGGGGCGCAGGCCCAAGGTAAACGCTTTGATAGCAATCGGTTTTTGCTGCGGGCCTTGCTGGTCAAATGGCCATCGATCGCCTTGCATGACGTGGGCATTGTTGCCGATCAGCCACAAAGCCTTGAACAAATACTTTGCGCTCTCGGTGAAGAGCATGACCTCATCCTCTCCTCAGGCGGGGTTTCGGCCGGCGAAGCCGACTTCACACGAGGGATCATGGAGCGGCTCGGCCAGCTGGCGTTTTGCAAGGTGGCGATGCGTCCGGGAAGGCCATTAGCCATGGGTCGACTGGGTCGCGCCCTCTATCTTGGCTTGCCCGGCAATCCGGTTGCGGCTGCGATGACCTTTTGGTACTTCGTGGCACCGGTTATTGAGCGCTTGCTCGGCTTAACGCCCAAGCCCTGGGCGCTCAAGACAGCGCGAGCGGCTCATCGCATCGAGAAAAAAGCGGGGCGCAGCGAATTTCAGCGTGCAAGCATCGCGGTTGATGCCGAATCGACCGTCTGGCTGTCGGTCAACCCAAACCAGGGTTCAGGGATTTTGAGCTCGCTCAGCAAGTCTTCCGTGATCGCGGTGCTCGAACATGATCGATCGACGATCGAGGCTGGTGACAGTCTGCGCTATGTTTGTATTGACGATCTGCTTTGAGCTTGATGTCGAGATACTGAAGACTTGTTTTGCCACTCATTAGCGACGGTTGCTGAGCGGCCCTTTCAGGCTTGCGTAGTAGGCTGAAAGATTTTCCATATCAGCCTTTGAGAGACCCGCGGCCTGTGAAGCCATGATGGCGTTTTTCCTTGAACCGTTTTTGTACTCGGTCAGCGCCACAAGCAAATAGTCGGCATGCTGGCCTGCCAATCGTGGGTAGCTCGGGTCAATCGTTGTGGCCCCGTCTTTGCCATGGCATGCGGCACACACCTCGTCGGCTTTCGCCTTTCCAGCGGCAATATCCTTGGCTTGGGCTGTGGAAAAGACACAGGCGAGCAAGGCTATCTGTGCTGCTGTTTTGATCGGTGCAAAGGTATTCATCCTGATTCTCCGAAATTCAAAGGCCTAAGGCCTGATTCATGCTCGAATTCAGACTCAATTTCCGGCGTAATACGCAGCAAGATCGGCAATATCTGCATCAGTCAGGCTCCAGGCAATACCGCGCATGGTTGGGTGAGGCCTGTCGCCTTTGCGGTATGCCGTCAAGGCTGCTTCGATGTATTTGGCGTTTTGTCCCGAAATCATGGGTACGTTGTAAACCCGCGGAAACGAAGCCTTATAGCCGGGTATGCCGTGGCAACCGATGCATTGGCTTCTTTTTTCAGCGCCCGCTTTGGCGTCGCCTGCTGCTTGTTGGGCAAATGCGCTCGGGAGCGCAGCCAGCGCGAGGGCCGATCCGATTATGCAGCGCCCCAAGGCTTGCCTGATCGCAGGCCAAAACGTCGGATTGGAGTTGGCAAGAGCTGCCTTCAGACCGGCTGATTGCTTGTTGTTCATGGATCCATCCCTGCATCACGTTTTCGATGGCCCAAGGCCAAAGGTTGCGCCGAACCGCGGCGATGACCGGCTTCCGCTGCAGCGTTCCAGGAATCTTGATGGAGGCAGGCGCCGCAAACCCGCCGGATTTTAACTGACATCGCGCAAGGGCGTCCAACGACAGAACATCGCAAGCGCTCGCCTATACTGCGCATGGACTTACAGGGAGCGATGCAACCATGCGATTTGAGGGTACCTCAACTTATATTGCAACAGACGACTTGAAGCTCGCGGTCAACGCTGCGATGCGCTTGCAGCGTCCGCTGCTGATCAAAGGCGAACCTGGCACCGGAAAGACGATGCTCGCTGAGGAAGTGGCAGCGGGATTAGGCATGCCACTTATGCAGTGGCATATCAAGTCCACCACCAAGGCCCAGCAAGGACTTTACGAGTACGACGCGGTGTCACGCCTGCGCGATTCGCAGCTCGGTGAGGAAAAGGTCAAGGACATCCACAATTACATCGTGCAAGGCGTGCTCTGGCAGGCTTTTGTTGCCGACCACCCCGTCGTGCTTTTGATCGATGAAATCGATAAAGCCGACATCGAGTTTCCTAACGACTTGCTGCGCGAACTCGATCGGATGGAGTTTTTCGTCTATGAAACGCGCCAGACTGTCAAAGCCAAGCATCGGCCAGTGGTCATCATCACCTCAAACAATGAAAAAGAGTTGCCCGACGCTTTTTTGAGACGTTGTTTTTTTCACTACATCAAGTTTCCAGATCGTGAAACCATGCAGCGGATCGTCGATGTGCACTTTCCTTCGATCAAAAAGGAACTGGTCCAGCTGGCGATGACATCGTTTTTTCAGCTCAGGGAAGCGCCAGGGCTCAAGAAAAAGCCCTCAACCTCGGAGCTTCTTGACTGGCTCAAGCTGCTGATGGCAGAAGATATTCCGCTTGAGGCGCTGCAAAGCAAGGACAACAAGGCGGTGATTCCGCCGTTGCATGGCGCCTTGCTGAAAAACGAGCAAGACGTCCATCTTTTTGAGCGTTTGATTTTCATGGCCCGTCACAATCGTTAAGCCCAGCGAAATGGGAGCACTTGCATGCTGATCCCCTACTTTCAACATCTCCGTGCCGCCAAGCTACCGGTTTCGATTAAGGAGTTTCTCACCTTGCTCGAGGCCTTGAACGCGCAGCTGATCGAACCCACGATTGATGCCTTTTACTTTTTGTCGCGCGCAACGCTGGTGAAAGACGAGCGACTTTTTGACAAGTTTGATAAGGCTTTTGCCGCGTATTTCCACGGTATTGAGTCCTTGCCGGCGATCGATATCGAGCTGCCGCTGGACTGGCTCAAGCGTCAGTTTCAGCGCGAATTCACCGCCGAAGAAAAAGCCGCCATCGAAGCGATGGGCGGACTCGATAAGCTGATGGAGCGCTTAAAGCAGCTGCTTGAAGAGCAAAAAGACCGCCACCAGGGCGGAAATAAATGGATCGGTACAAACGGTACATCACCCTTTGGAAACGGTGGCTTTAACCCCGAAGGAATCCGTATTGGCGGCCCGTCTGCAGGCAACCGCACGGCAGTGAAAGTCTGGGAACAAAGGATGTACCGCGACTACGATGATCAGGTTGAGTTGGGCACACGAAATATCAAGCTTGCACTGCGACGGCTTCGTAAGTTTGCTCGCGAAGGCGCAGATCAAGAGCTTGATCTTGATGACACGATTGCATCGACTGCTCGCAACGCAGGCTATCTCGATATCAAGATGGTTCCCGAGCGTCACAACACGATTAAGGTGTTGATGTTGCTTGATGTGGGCGGAACGATGGATGACCATATCAAGCAAACCGAAGAACTTTTTTCGGCTGCACGTTCTGAGTTCAAACAACTAGAATTTTATTATTTTCATAATTGTGTCTATGACTTTGTCTGGAAAAACAACCGCCGGCGACATAGCGAACGCTTGATGACCTGGGATCTGATTCGCAAGTTCAATCCGGACTGGCGTTTGATTTTCGTTGGCGATGCAACCATGAGCCCCTACGAGATTCTTCAGCCAGGTGGTTCGGTGGAGTACAACAATGATGAGCCCGGTGCTGTGTGGTTACAGCGCCTTGCCGAACGGTTCCCGAAGTTCACCTGGCTCAACCCTGAGCCGGAGGGGGTATGGGAGTACAGGCAGTCGATTGCTGTGATCCGGCAAATCCTGTCCCAGCGTATGTATCCGGTCACGATGTCGGGCTTGGAGCGCGCAATGCGCGAGCTGACCAAGTGAGTGCGCATGCCGCAAGTCAGGGCGCAACGCTGAACCAGCATGTGGTTGCCGAGCCGCCCCGCGCGGCAGCAAGCGTGATTTTGTTGCGCGATACAACCCAAGGCCTTGAGGCCTTTTTGCTTGAAAGGCCGCAGGCTGCATCGGTGATGGCTGGCGTTTGGGTCTTTCCAGGCGGCAAAGTGGATGGTGAGGACCAGCAAGCAGGCAGGCTTGAAAACGAGCAGATGACCTTGCGCTGCGCTGAGAGCTTGAAGGCCCGATTCATCCATCAGCCCTTTGACCTGGTGCAGACCGCCGCCTTTATGCGAGCTGCGCTGCGTGAAACCGAGGAGGAATGCGCAGTACGTGTGCCGGTTGATGCGATTGAAGGCTGGTCACGCTGGATCACGCCAAAGATTCCGTCGATGAGCACCAAGCGCTTTGATACCGTATTTTTTGTGGCGGCCTTACCTCCGGGCGAAGAGGCGCGACACGATGGCGAGGAATCGGTGCAAGGGCAATGGGTGATGCCCTTGCAAGCGCTTGAGCGCTACTGGAAGCAAGAGATCATGCTTGCTCCGCCGCAAATCATGAGCCTTGTTGAGTTATCAAGGTTTTCCTCTGTTACACAGGTGATGGCGCATGCCGGTTCCCGGCCGCTTCCCCATATCCAGCCCGAGCCGATCGACACGCCCGAGGGTGGTCGTATCGTGGCCTATCCCGGCGACGAAGCGCATCCGATGGATCAGGCGCAGATCTCGGGACCTTCCAGGCTGGTTTGGCGAAGCGGTCGTTTCGAACCGCCTAGCGGCGGTTTTGATGGTTTTTTTACCGGGCTTGGGTTCAGGTAACGCTGCATCGGTTCGATCCAGCGTTGGGCGGGTAGCTTCAATTGGCGGGTAATCAGCCTTGCGCGCCTGGCAAGCTGATCGATCAGCGCTGATGCCTGTTGATGCGCTGGCCATTGCAGGCGAGGACCTTTGGCAACTATGACCACCACATTGCCTGCTGAGCCTGCAGTCAGGACCAGAGGCTCGGTCTTGAAGGTCTTGCTGATGGCAAGCAGATTCGGTTGCCAGCTTGGGTGACTGCCAAAGAGATTGACGACCAGCAGGCCTGGCGATGCCAGAGCTCTGTAGCAGTGTTGGTAAAACCTTGGCCCGTCGCAGCTCGGACCTTTTGCGTTCGCATCGTAGAGATCAACGAGCAACAGCGGCCAGTGATCGGACTCCAGCGTTTTGATCCATTGCTTGGCATCAGCCTGGATGATGCGCAAGTCTTGATGGGCTCGAACACCAAATACAAGCTCGTTTGCGAGGATGACCTCCTTGTGAAGTTCCACCACTGTCTGTTCGCAGCGCGGAAAATAGTGGCCAAAAAACCGTACGCAGGCACCAGCGCCAAGTCCGAGGTGAAGGACCCGATCGGGAACTGACATCAGCATTAACCAGGCCATCATATCTTGCGTGTAGTCCAGCACCAGACGGTGCGGGACACGGATACGCATCGCTCCTTGAATCCAGGGCGTTCCGAAGTGCAAATAGCGAACGCCCTGATCCTCTGAAAAATGAAGTGCTTGGCCTTTTGCAGCCCTCATCGCATCGACAGGGCGATCAACAAGTCGTTGAGACGCTTAACAAAGGAACCGGGGTCAGCAAGCTGTCCGCCTTCTGCGAGTAAGGCCTGCTCATAAAGCAGCAAGCTCCAGTCCTTGATGGCGCCTTGCTCGGTTTGCAAGCGCTTGACCAGAAAGTGATCCGGGTTGATTTCCAGAATCGGCTTACGGTCCGGCGCCTTTTGTCCAGCTTGTTTGAGTAGCCGCTCCAAGTGACCGCTGATGTCACCTTCCTCGGAGACAAGGCAGGAGGGCGATTCGGTCAGCCTTTGGGTCACGCGGACTTCCTTGACCCGGTCGGCAAGCGCATCCTTGATCGCATCAAGCAAGGGTTTGAGTGCTTTGCTGCTTGCTTCGACTTTTTCCTTTTCTGATTCATCGTCCAATCCGCTCAAATCCAAGCCACCTTTGGCAACCGAGAGCAACTTCTTGCCATCGAATTCCTGCAAATAACTGAGCATCCACTCATCCACGCGGTCCGTGAGCAAGAGCACTTCGATTTCTTTTTTTCGGAACACTTCAAGATGCGGGCTGTTGCGGGCCGCCTCAAGCGTATCGGCGGTTGCGTAGTAGATCGCTTCCTGCTTGGGCTTCATGCGCTTGATGTAATCCGCAAGCGCAACATTTTGTGCCTTTTCCTGGTCTGCACCCTGCACGGAAAGCGTGGATGCAAAGCGCAAGAGCTTGGCGAGTCGATCACGATGGGAGCTCTCCTCGCTCATCCCCTCCTTGATGACCTGGCCGAATGATTGCCAAAAACTTGCATAGTCTTCGGAACGGTTCTCGGCGAGATCTTCGAGCAGTGAGAGACTGCGGCGGATGTTTGCTTCGCGGATGGCCTTCACATCCCGGCTTTCCTGAAGTATTTCGCGCGAAACGTTAAGCGGCAGATCCGCCGAGTCGATCACGCCCCGCATGAAGCGAAGCCAGATCGGAAGCAATTGCTCGGCATCTTCCATGATGAAGACGCGCTTGATGTAAAGCTTCAGTCCGTGACGTTGCTGGCGATCCCAAAGGTCAAACGGTGCACGTGATGGAATATAGAGCAATTGTGTGAACTCGCTTCGCCCTTCGATGCGGTTGTGCGTCCAGGCCAGCGGGTCGGTAAAGTCATGGGCAATATGTTTGTAAAAGGATTTATATTGATCATCGCTGATCTCTGACTTGTTTCGGCTCCAGAGTGCGCTCGCTTGGTTGATGGTTTCAAGTTCATCTTTTTGAACCATCTTGCCGGCGTCCTTATCCCACTCCTCCTTGCTCATGCGAATCGGCAGTTGCACATGGTCGGAGTACTTGCGGACCAACTCGCGCAGCTTCCAGCCTGAGAGCAGGTCGCTGAAGGATTCGCCCTCAGATTCGCTCGCATCGGTGCGCAGCTTCAAGATGACATCGGTGCCACGTGCCTCGCGCTGGATCGCCTCAACATCAAACTCACCTTCACCTTTTGAGCGCCAGCGCACGCCGGCTTGCGCCGGCAGGTCGGCGCGGCGACTCTCAACGGTAACCTCCTCGGCAACAATAAAGGCTGAATAAAAGCCAACGCCAAACTGTCCGATGAGTTGGGCATCCTTGCTGTGATCACCACTGAGTTGGCTTGCAAACTCGCGGGTTCCTGATTTGGCGATCGTACCCAGATGTGAAACCGCCTCATCAAGACTGAGACCGACTCCGTTATCGCTGATGGTGATCGTCCTGGCCTCAGCGTCGTGACGAATCGAAATCGCGAGCTCGTCGCTACCGAGCAGATCGGGTCGACTCATGGCCTCAAAGCGCAGTTTGTCGCATGCGTCGGAAGCGTTGGAGATCAATTCGCGAAGAAAGATCTCGCGGTTTGAGTAAAGCGAGTGAATCATCAGCTTTAAGAGCTGCTTCACCTCGGCTTGAAAGCCATGGGTTTGGGCCTGGCTCACGGTCTCTGTCGCGGCATTCGTCATCGTCTCTTATCCCAAAAATTCATTAGATGAGCGCAGCACTTGTGACTTTCAAGTGCGTTAGGCCTTAACAAACGACCGTTCATCCTCAAAGTGTGCTGCCAAGTAAGCCGGTGGTACATCGTCAAATCGCGCATAACGCCACTGCGGCTTGCGATCCTTGTCAATCAGCAAGGCACGTACCCCTTCGGGAAAATCGTGTTGGCGCAAAAACTGTCTTGCCAGCCTCAGATCGAGCGCCAGAACCTCTTCGAGCGAGCAGTGAAAAGCCTCCTGAAGGTAACGATGGCTGATCAGTGCAGCGGTGGGTGAGCCCTTTGCCAAACTTGTTGCAGGGGCTTCAAACCAAGGGTCGTCATTGGCTGCTCGCTGCAATTGCTCTAAGATTTTCGCAGGTGAAGGCTGCCTGCCTATCCAGCGCAAGGCCACTGCGTAGTGACTCAGCATGCTGGAGACCATCGCCTCGCTGCGCGATGCATCATGATCGAGCATCCAGGCGCTCACCAGATCATGATTGTGTTGCCAGCTTTCGCAAAAGGACAGCGCACAGAGTTGGTCAATCGCTCGGTTCCAGTCCGCTTTGGGTAGGAAGGCGTCGAACAAACCGGCGACCAGCGCATCGGCCTCGTTTAGCACGAGGCCGGTTAGCGCCATCATCATCCCGACGCCTGGCGGTAATCGATTTAAAAAAAATCCCCCACCCACATCGGGAAACAAGCCAATATGGATCTCGGGCATTGCAACTTGGGCGCCTTCGGCAATGATGCGGTGCGAAGCGCCAGCGCTTAAGCCCATGCCGCCGCCCATGTTGATCCCGTGCGAAAAAACAATGAAGGGCTTGCCGTATCGATGAATCAGGCGATCGAGGATGTACTCCTCTTCAAAAAAGGCATCGCCATAAGCAAAGCGTTGCGGTCCACCCGCTCTGAGCTGACGCACAACTTCAGCCACATCGCCTCCTGCGCTAAAGCCTTTTTCGCCTTCGGCCTGAACGATTACCGCAGCAATCGTGGTGTCTGAGCGCCACTGTCGCAGTTGCTCGGTGAGCAAACGCACCATTTCACGATTAATACCGTTTAACTGTTTGGGACGATTGAGCCGAGCCCTGCCGATGCGCATGGGGCCCTCACCAAGGGTGTCAAACAACACCGCTGCCAGATCCATAGGTTTCGGTCCTTTGTTGATGCATCAAAACTGGCGTAATCAAGCTTGCCGCGCGATGATACGGACTTCCATAGCTTCGTCACAATGAGGAATGCGTTCAATGAATCGACTTGACCTTGAAGGCCGAAATGTTGTTGTCACCGGTGGCGGATCAGGCATCGGCGAGGCGATCGTCAACCGTCTTTGTGCCTCGGGCGCAACAGCCTTGGTCTGGGATGTTCACCAGGCTCATGTTGACCGGTTGATCGCGCTGAACGACCCGCAGCGCTTTGCCTTGGCGCTTGACGTGACCGATCCAAAGGCTGTCGATCAGGCGATGGTCTTGAGCTTGGACTGGATCAGGCAGCACAACAGGTCAGCTTCGTCAGAATCTGGCGTAGACGCGATGATCTGCAGTGCCGGAATTGCCGGGCCGAATCAACCGGTGACGGACTATCGTTTTGAGGATTGGCAGCAGGTGATCGCGATCAACCTTCACGGGCTTTTCCTTTGCAATCAGGTGGCAGCCCAACATATGAAGATCCGAGGCAAGGGGCGGATTGTGAACATCGCTTCGGTGGCAGGCAAAGAAGGTAACCCGAATGCCTCGGCTTACAGCGCAAGCAAAGCGGCGGTGATTGCCCTGACCAAATCGCTCGGTAAGGAACTCGCAAGCTGCGGGGTTACCGTAAATTGTGTGACTCCGGCAGCTGTGAGAACGCCGATTTTCGATCAAATGACCGATTCACATATTCAGTTCATGCTCTCCAAAATACCGATGAACCGCTTCGGACTGGTCGATGAAATCGCTGCCATGGTGTGCTGGCTTTGCACCGACGAAGCGTCGTTTTCAACGGCTGCTGTCTTTGACTTGTCCGGCGGGCGGGCCACTTACTGAACTGGCCTGGCCAGACTTGATGCGTGGTTCAAGCCATCGGCCTTTGCGGCCCCGAGCAGCTTCATAGGCGGCCAGTTCCCGGGCGCTAAAAGCACGGCTGATTGGCTTTGATCCGCGCGCTGTACCTGTGATCGAAACCGCCTGCGGGTTGTAGGCAAGCACCGCATGCAAAGGATCGTTCTTATCGCAGTCCATGAGACTCACGCCTCTGCCGCCCTGTTTCAGATGGCGAAGCTCGGTGAGCGCAAAACTCAACACGCGTCCTTGCTCAGAGAGGCAAAGCAAGCTCTGTTGCGTCGCGCCTGCATCGACCGCGGGCCGAATCACACTGTCTTCTGCCTCAAGCTGCATGAACTGCTTACCGGAACGCTGGCGGGTGATAAGGTCTGAAGCCAGGCATTGAAAGCCTTGCCCCAGCCGGCTTGCGAAGATCACCCGATCGCTGGCTTGTGCGCAAAAAACAAAAGCCACGCGGCTGCCTGCCTCCAAATCAATAAGCGTGGTAACCGGTGATCCATCGCCGCGCGCTGAAGGCAGCTGGCTGACGGCCAAAGCGTAGACCCTTCCGCTGGTACTCAGCACAAACAGCTGATCGGTCGTCATGACCTGATACACCGCATCAAGCCCATCGCCGGACTTGAAGCTCAGCTGCGCAGCGTCGTGGCCGTGGCCCTGCCGGACCCGCACCCAGGCTTTTTCTGACACGATCACACTAACCGGTTCCTCAGCAATCCGCATCTCGACGCTTGCCTTGTCGCTGACCTCAAGCAGGCTGCGTCGTGCATCGCCAAACTGGCGTGCGTCAGCTTCAATCTCCTTGATGACTTGTTTTCGCAGCTGTTGCTCATCGTTGATTAGGTTTTCCAGTTGTCTCGCCTCATCGCGCAGTGACTTGAGTTCTTGCTCGATACGAATCGCTTCAAGCCTTGCCAATTGGCGAAGCCTTATTTCAAGAATGTCTTCAGCTTGCCGGTCGCTAAGCGAAAAGGCTTCGATCAAAGCAGGCTTCGGTTCCTCGGACTCCCGGATAATCCGAATCACTTCGTCGACGTTGAGCAAAACGAGTTGGCGTCCCTCGAGAACATGGATGCGGTCGCGTACCTTATCGAGCCGGTGTCCGCTGCGCCGGCGGACCGTATCGAGTCGAAAGCTGCACCATTCGCTCAGGCAATCAAGTAATGATTTTTGAACCGGTCTTCCATCAAGACCCACCATCACCATGTTGAGACTCAGGTTGGTTTCAAGCGAGGTGTTCACAAGCAGCAGATTGATCAGTTCGCTAAGCTCGACCCTGGAGCTGCGCGGTTCGATTACAAGGCGGACCGGTGCATCCTTGCCCGATTCATCACGGACCGCGTCGAGCACAGCGAGCATGGCCTGCTTGATTTGCAACTGCTCATTGGATACCGACTTTTTTCCAAGCCTTGGCTTGGGATTGGTCAGCTCCTCAATTTGCTCTAAGATTTGTTGCGTTGATACGCCGTGGGGAAGTTCATTCACCACAAGCTGCCATTGACCTCTGGCGAGCTCTTCGATTTCGTAGCGGGCACGCATTCGCAAACTGCCACGGCCGCTTCGATAGGCCTCAAGAATTTCAGTCCGTGTCGAAATAATTTGAGCGCCGCCCGGCAAATCGGGGCCTGGCAGCAGTTCAAGCAAATCTTCGATGCTGCTTTTGGGCTTTCGAATCAAAAGCGCGGCGGCCGCGGCCACCTCTTTCAGATTATGCGAGGGTATCTCGGTCGCCATTCCGACGGCGATGCCTGATGCGCCGTTGAGCAGCACCATCGGCAAGCGGGCCGGAAGTGTTGCAGGTTCGCGGGTTGAACCGTCATAGTTATCAATAAAGTCAACCGTTCCCATGTCGACTTCATCAAGCAAGAGCCCGGCATAGCTGGTCAGCCGCGCCTCGGTGTAGCGCATGGCTGCTGCACCATCACCATCGCGTGATCCGAAATTACCCTGACCGTCGATCAGTGGATAACGCAAGCTGAAGGATTGCGCCATCCGCACCAGGGCATCATAAGCTGCAGAGTCCCCGTGGGGATGGTAACGGCCAAGCACGTCGCCGACCACGCGTGCGGACTTGACCGGCTTGGCATCGGCGCTCAAGCCAAGCTGGTTCATGGCATAAAGAATCCGCCGCTGCACCGGCTTTTGTCCATCCGAGCCTTGGGGAAGCGCACGACCCTTGACCACCGAAATCGCATAGTCCAAGTACGCGCGTTCGGCGAACTCCGCGATACGCACCTCATCAGGGTTTGAAGGCGCTGGCATCGCGAGGTCAGAAAACAAATCCGGCGTCATCTCAGATATCCACTTCAACCTCGTGGCCTCGTCGCTCGAGCCACTGGCGCCGGGCTGAGGATTCCCCCTTGCCCATGAGAAGGTGAAAGCATTCGCGCACCGGGTCGTCGCCAGCCTCACCGAGCACCACCGGCGACAGTCGCCTGGTATCGGGATTGAGGGTTGTTTCCCAGAGCTGCTCGGCATTCATCTCGCCCAGGCCTTTGAATCGTGAAATCGACCAGGCATGGTTTTTCACGCCTTCTTTGCGCAGCTTATCCTCAAGACTTCGCAATTCGGCCTCATCAAGGCAATAACGTTTTCGCGCCTGCCGTTTACCTGCTGCTGCAATATCAACCCGAAATAGCGGCGGCCTTGCGATAAAAAGATGGCCACGCTGAATCAACTGGGGAAAATGTTTGTAAAAAAGCGTGAGTAAAAGCACCTGGATATGCGAACCATCGACATCAGCGTCGGCGAGAATACAGACCTTTCCATAACGTAGACCGTTCCAATCAAGCGCGTCATGTAGGCCATGCGGATCGATTCCGATGGCTACCGCCACATCGTGCACTTCCTGATTGGCAAACAGACGATCCTTATCGGTTTCCCAGGTGTTGAGGACTTTTCCACGAAGCGGCAGGATCGCCTGAAACGATTTATCGCGCCCCATCTTTGCTGATCCGCCCGCTGAATCACCTTCAACCAGAAAAAGTTCGGTACGGCCCAGATCCGTGGACTCGCAATCGGTGAGCTTGCCCGGCAATACCGCAATTCCTGAGGCTTTCCGCTTTTCTACTTTTTGAAGCGCACGCTGCCTGACTTGCGCCTGTCGTATCACCATGTCTGCCAATCGCCGGCCCCATTCAACATGCTCGTTGAGCCACAAATCCATGGCGGGCTTGATCAAGGTTGACACCAGACGCAAGGCGTCGCGCGAGTTCAGGCGCTCTTTGACCTGCCCCTGAAATTGGGGGTCGAGCACCTTGGCCGAAAGCACAAAGCTGGCACGCGAAAATACGTCTTCAGGCAACAATCGCAAGCCCTTGGGCATCAGGGCATGCAGTTCAACGAAGGTCTTTACAGCCTGAAACATCCCCTCGCGTAATCCCGCTTCGTGGGTGCCGCCAGCGCTTGTCGGAATCAGGTTGACGTAAGATTCACGAACGCATCCGCCTTCTTCGGTAAAGCCTAGCACCCAAGCAATCCCCTCGCCTTCGGCAAAGCTTTCGTGGCCAGACTCGATCCACTGAGCGCCTTCAAAGGGTGGGAAAACCCAGGCTTGTGCGCTTTGTTGCTCGATCGCTTCATCGAGATAGGATTTAAGGCCTTGGGCGTATTGCCAGTGCTGGGTTTTTGCGGCCTTTTCATCGGTGAGGCTGACCTTGATGCCCGGGAGCAGTACCGCCTTGGAGCGTAAAAGGTGTGATAACTCCTGAAGCGGAATCTGAAGGCTGTCAAAGTACTTGGCTTCGGGCCAGACGCGAACACGCGTTCCTCGACGCTGTTTGGCAACCTGGGCAATTTCCTTTAAGGGCTCGATGACCTCGCCTTGCGCAAAGACGATGCGGTGTTCGCCAGCATCCCGCCAGACCTGTACTTCAAGGCGCTTTGATAAGGCATTGGTGACGGAAACGCCAACGCCGTGCAGCCCCCCTGAAAAGCTGTAAGCACCGCCTGATTTTTTATCAAACTTTCCTCCCGCATGAAGCCGCGTAAACACGATTTCAACCGTAGAAACGCCCTCTTCCGGGTGGATCCCCACGGGGATGCCACGGCCGTTATCCTGTACCGAGACCGACCCGTCCTGATGCAAGGTGAGGTCAATCTGGCTACAAAATCCCGCAAGTGCTTCATCGGCCGCGTTGTCCAAGACCTCCTGGATAATGTGAAGCGGATGGTCGGTGCGGGTGTACATACCCGGCCGCTGTCGAACCGGTTCAAGCCCCTTGAGGACCCGGATCGAGGCTTCGCCATATTGCCTGGAACGAGTTGCCATGCTGATTGACTTTGATTCGAGTGCGAGAGAAGACTTGTTTTGAGATGCTGCTGACAATCGATTCAAGGCGGACACCGACTTTGCGGGCTTTGCCGAAACCCAAGCGCATTGTAAAAGGGAAGCCTGTTGCAGCCCTGCTTGGCCGTATTGTCTCTCTTGCCGCTTCATGGGCGGTTTTGTGCACAGCAAGCAGCCTTGCATCCGAAAAGGCTGCGCCCAACAACGCAATGGTGGTTTTGCAGCAGGACAAGCCGCAAAGCGCAGACAGGCAGGCTGGCTACTTCCAACCGCGATTTTCAGCCTGCCGACAGCACTTTCCAAACGGTGAACCCCCGCGCATGGCTACTGGGCGCTCGCCTGGGAACTTGCGAGAGCTGTGTTTTGAAGCTTTTGCGATTCTTCACTCGGGCCAAACCAAGACGCCCGTCTGGGTTGCACAACGGCTCGATCCTGAAGAACTCGCTAAAGCCCAGCAGCTACCGCGATCAGGTCGCTTTTATCCGGAAGCACGTTTGCCTTTTGCTGAGCGAGCGAGCCTTGAGGATTACCAAGGTTCGGGCTGGGACCGCGGTCACATGGCGCCAGCCGGCGACATGGCAAGCGAGATCGCCATGGCGCAAAGCTTTTCGCTGGCCAATATGGTGCCCCAAGCGCCCGAGTTGAATCGCAACGTCTGGGCCGACTACGAAAAATCTACCCGGCGCTATGTGCGCCGCGTGGGTCATGCTGTTTATGTGTTCACAGGCCCCGTCTATGCAGACTTTGACCCCGAATCGAGCAAGTCTGCCGCGGAGAGCTCGACGAAACGCTTAGGGAAAGGCGGCGTGTGGGTGCCGCGCGCTATCTTCAAGCTTGTCTACGATCCGATCAGCCAGCGCGCCTGGGCGTATTGGTCCGATAATCAAAACGATACAAAAGCTGCTGCGCCGATCAGCTTGCGGCTGCTCCAACAGCGCCTCGGTCATCAGTGGCTGCCCGGTGTGTCAGACGATAGCCTGCTTCATAGCAAGGATTAATCCGCTAAGGCTGAGGCTTAAGGATTAATCCGCAAGGCTTGAGCCACAAGCCCTANNGCCGCAAGCTTCATGCGGCTTCAAGCACAAGCCCTGCGTGTTCACGAAGCGGGTGAAATTGAATCCGTGGCCAGCGTTCCTGCAAAAACTGCAAGTCATAGCGGGTGGTCAAGAGATAGGTGTAGGTATCGGCTGCATCCAGCGCAACGCGAGTGGAATTGTTGTTGACAAAGCGTTGCAGTTCAGTCTGATCCTCACAGGTCACCCAGCGCGCACCGGTATAGCTTGCGCCGCCCAAACGAACGGCTACGCCGTATTCGTTTTGCAGCCGGTGGGCCACCACTTCAAACTGAAGCTGACCCACCGCTCCGAGCAGCATCAGCTGGCCTGCAAGCGGCCTGAAGACCTGGATCGCGCCTTCCTCACCCAATTCCTTGAGACCTTTTTGTAACTGCTTGCTGCGCATCGGATCGGCGATCTCAACCGTTTTAAACATTTCCGGAGCAAAAAAAGGCAAGCCGGTGTACTGCAGTGCCTCGCCTTCAGAAACGGTGTCGCCAAGCTGCAAACCGCCGTGGGTGATGATCCCGATGATGTCGCCTGCGTAGGCTTGCTCGACAAGATCGCGCCGTTGCGACAAAAACGTCACAACGCCCGTGGGACGAAGCTCTTTAGCGGTGCGTCGAACGCGAAGCTTCATACCTCTTGCAAAAACACCTGAACAAACCCGCAAAAATGCAATCCGGTCGCGATGCGCAGGATCCATGTTGGCCTGTATCTTGAACACAACCCCCGAAAAACGTGTCTCCTCAGGGCTCACGAGTCGGGAGACAGCCTTTCGGGTGGTCGGCACCGGTGCGAGGTCGACCAGCGCATCAAGCACCTCCTGTACCCCGAAATTATTGATTGCTGAACCAAAGAAAACCGGCGTTTGCTTTGACTGCACAAAAAGCTCTCGTGAGAAAGGCTCGGCTGCCGTTTGAACAAGTTCGATCTCTGATTCGGCTTGATCAAACTCTGCACCAAAACGTTGTCGCAGCGCCTTGACATCGTGAATCAGTTCATCGTCGTCTCGCCTGCGGTCCTCACCGGCTTGAAATACGCGCATACGCTGGCTTCGCAGATCAAAAATGCCGCCAAAACGTTTCCCCTGCCCGACTGGCCAGGTGAGCGGCGCGCAAGGCATTCCCAGCACTTGCTCGATCTCGTCGAGCAGAACAAGAGGTTCACGCCCTTCCCTGTCCATTTTGTTGATGAAAGTCATGATGGGCGTGCCACGTGAGCGGCAGACCTCGATGAGTCGGAGCGTTTGCGTTTCCACGCCGTTTGCTGCGTCGATCACCATCAAGGCCGAATCTACCGCGGTTAACACCCGGTAGGTGTCCTCGGAAAAGTCCTGGTGCCCCGGGGTATCGAGCAGGTTGATGACGCAGTCGCGGTACTCCATTTGCATGACCGAACTGGCCACCGAGATGCCGCGCTGCTTCTCGATCTCCATCCAGTCCGAGGTGGCGTGTCGGGTCGCCTTGCGGGCCTTGACTGACCCTGCGATTTGAATCGCTCCAGCAAAAAGCAACAATTTCTCGGTAAGCGTGGTCTTTCCCGCGTCGGGGTGGGAGATGATCGCAAAGGTGCGGCGTCGGGCAACTTCCTGGGCTATGGTCACGGTAAACAATCTCGCGAATGCTAAACTTCCTAATTAGACCATGTGGAGAGGTGGCAGAGTGGTCGAATGCGCCGGACTCGAAATCCGGTATACGGTTT
>DDPV01000048.1:0-1036 GCA_002342365.1 Burkholderiales bacterium UBA2459
ATGCTCAACTGATCGATATTTATTGGCATGGTCATGGCTGCAGATCGGGAAGTTCTCGGGGAAAGCTCGCTTGCTCGAGCCGCAAGCGGGAGTACATGTAGACCAAGCATGGCAGCTTGGAGCAATTCCATCAACTAGCACGGGAGTAACTTATGAGTGCGCTCGATGAAGGCCCAACGGCAACACTCACCCAAGAAGAACGCGATGCCATGCAAGCGGCCGATGATGCCGAGGCGACGTCAAATGAAGTGATGCCAGATTCTGCTGATCAGGCAACTCGAGCGTTGGGTGATTCACCCAACCCATCGTTAAGCGCCACGCCAACATCTGAGGCTCATGATACTGAGGCTACGATCTATCTTTCCAGCAAGAGGGCTGTGGGGCTTTTCAGTTAGCAGAAGGGGTTGCGCCGCAAGCAGTGCTTGGGTGCTAGCCGCAGTGGGAAGTGTTGATTCGTCTTTGATGCGTATCAGCCTTAGGATCGCTTATCGCCAAATCCTGGTCGACGACTGTTATGTTGAATCACAAGAATCCTCATTTCATTGCTTCCCGCTCGGTAGATCACGCTGTACGGGAAAGCATGCATCGGAAAGCTTCATCGTCCTCTTGTTCGCGGCAAACCGATGTTGGGTTGCTCGGCCAGTAGGGTGGCGACGCGCTTGAACGTAGCGATAAATCGAGTTGCAAGTGCCGCAGACCCTTCAAGCTCGTAAAAGGAAGCCGCCTCGATCAGATCATTTTCTGCAGCCGGGTGAAGGCTGACTTTCATACCCCAAAGCGCGATTCGAGCCTCGTAATAACGTCCTCAAGCGGGACGCTGCTTGCTTGCCCTGAGTCGAGTTCCTGCTCACGCTGAGTTGCAACCGCATCCCATGCCTCTTCCAGGGCTTGGTCAGCATCAAGGCTTTCGATCAACCGATCGAGCAAACGAGCTCTCTCGTGAACAGGCAGACCGAGAATCTGCGCTTGAAGCATCTCTAGCTGAACAGACATCATTACCTTTGAACGTATACGCGCAGTCTTAAGACGCTACACC
>DDPV01000048.1:1079-5696 GCA_002342365.1 Burkholderiales bacterium UBA2459
CGCATCGTAACAAGTTCTTCTGCTGCCGTGGGGTGAACCGCAAGCGTTGCGTCCAGCGCAGATTTAGTGACTTTCATTTGCAGGGCAACACCCATGAGTTGCACCATTTCGCCGGTGTCTGGGCCGAGGGCATGAAAGCCGAGTAGCCGATCGCTGGCTCGATCGACCAGCAGCTTCATGAAGGTTTTACTCGGTTGACCCGAAAGCGTTGCTTTCATCGTTCGGAAATGCGTTGAGTACACATCCAAGGCAGGGTAACGCGCAAGCGCCTGCTCCTCGGTAAGGCCGACGGTGCCGATCTCAGGTGTGGTGAACACCGCAGTGGGGACTAGGTTGTGATCAACCACAATGTCCTTTCCGCCAAAGACTGTGTCGGCAAAGGCCTGGCCCTCGCGGATTGCCATCGGCGTCAAATTGACGCGATTGGTGACATCACCGACGGCGTAAATGTTTGGAATCACGGTTTGTGAGTAGGTGTTGACCGGGATTGCGCCATGGCGGTCCAAGGTGATACCGATAGTTTCCAAACCAAGCCCATCAGTGTTTGGCTTGCGCCCAATTGCCTTGAGCACGCAATCAACTTCCGATGCATCACCGTTTGACAATTCGACGCGCAAACTGTCCGAATCTTTGCGTATCTGCGAGATTCCAGTATCGGGCATCAGTTTGAGTCCAGTGAGCCTGAGTTCGCTCTCAAGATGAGTGCGCAGTTCGTCATCAAAGCCGCGCAGTACTTTTTCGCCTCGATAGACCACCTGCACCTCGGTTCCAAGATGCCTGAACACCGAGGCTAACTCCAGCGCAATATAGCCTGCACCGTGAACAAGCACCCTGCGGGGCTGTCTCTCCATCTCGAAGAACGCATTCGAATCGATACAAAGTTCGTAACCTTGAACGCTTAAGTCATTCACAGCTTGCGCGCCTGTTGCAATCAGGATGGTTTTACCTTGCAAGGTCGTAGCGCTATCAATCGCAACCGTGGATTGATCAATTATGCGCGCATGGCCTTGATGGATCACAACGCCGGCATTTTCAAGATTTCTTCGGTAAATTGCCTCAAGGCGCGCTACCTCGGCATCTCGGTTTACCTTCAAAAGGCCCCAGTCGAAGTGGTTTTCTCCGACCGTCCAGCCAAAACCCTTGGCCGCTTCAAATTCGGATGCGAACCGGCTGGCGTAGACCATGAGCTTTTTCGGAACACAGCCGCGAATTACACAGGTGCCACCGAGCCGATACGATTCGATAAGTGCAACGCTTGCACCGTATTGCGCGGCGATTCGCGCGGCGCGAACACCGCCAGAGCCTCCGCCCACGACAATCAAATCAAACATTGCGCTTTGTGCTGGATTCAGGAGGCAAGCAAGCGTTGCCGGTAGGCTTCTCTGACTTTTGCAAGTTCCTTACTGGCTGCTGCTTGCTTGGTTTTGCTAGCCTTTTGGTCCGTCAACTCGGCCACCAATGCCTTCATGCGCAAGCCTAGTGCCCCGCGGTCCGGGTCGTCTGCGCCCGAATGAAGCGCAACCATCAGTGCATCAGTGAAATCGTCCATGTTGAGGTTAACGGCGCTGAAAGTCGGCGGAAGTTAGCGGCAAATTGTTTAGGCCTCGCAACACGAAGCGAGCCGATGCCTCGCTGGCGGCCGCAAGTGCCGAACGGACGGCGTCGCTCGCATTCGCTTTGGACCTTAGCTTTCCTGAAGTCGATGCCCGCTCAAAACTTCAGTTCATCTGCGCGTAAACTCAGGGCGTCCAAAGTCAGGCATTCAAAGCTTCGCGTACCGAACAAGGAACATCCGATGCAAACTCTAGCCGTGAAAGCAAGCAGCACAATGAAAGCAAGCAGCACAATGAAAGCAAGTAGCACAATGTTTGGCTGCGAAAACGCAGCGCCTTGCGCTGTAACTCTGGCCAGGTCATCAGCGAATGAGCGAATTCGTGCAGCCAGACGGGTTCTGATCGGCATTGCTTTGCTGTTGCCGCAGGCTCTTTGGGGTCTTGGCTCGGCGCAGGCCCAGGGCGATTACCCGAGCAAACCGATTCGTATGATCATCGGTTTTCCGCCGGGTGGCTCCACGGACATCATCGGTCGCGTGGTTGCGACGAAACTGAGTGATCGCCTCGGCCAGAAAGTCATCGTCGAAAATCGAGCAGGTGCCGGAGGGACGATTGGCGCAGACGCCGCATCGAAGGCAGCAGCGGATGGCTACACCCTCACCATCGGCACCACCAGTACCCATGCGGTCGCACCCGGTGCTTACAGCAAGCTCGCTTACGATCCGGTTCGAAGCTTTGCGCCAATTTCACTTGTGGCGGTCACGCCTTATCTGCTGGTGATCAATCCGAAAGTGGAGGCTCAAAATCTCAAAGACTTTGTAGCGCTTGCCAAGCGGGAGCCGGGCAAAATGAATTTTGCGTCGGCCGGTAACGGATCCACCACCCATTTGTCGATGGAAATGCTCAAAGCCGCGGCCGGAATTGATTTGCAACACGTGCCCTACAAAGGCAACGCCCAGGCCGATCTCGCAGTCATCGGCAACGAAGTGCAGGCCCTTTTCGGTTCGATGCCGGCGCTTTTGCAAAGCGCAAAAGCCGGCAAACTCCGTGCGCTTGCGGTTGGTACCGCCACGCGTTCTCCCGCCTTACCCGATGTGCCCACGGTTGCCGAACTCGGTTATCCCGGCTTTGAAGCGAGTCTTTGGCTCGGAGTTTTCGCTCCCGCTGGCACACCCAGGCCCATCATTGATCGGCTTAATAAGGTTCTGGTTGAGATTGTGGCTACGGATGACTTCAAGAACCTGATGGAGCGCAACGGCGCGGATCCGGTCAGCAATTCGCCCGAGCAATTCCTTGCGATGATGCGCAGCGAACTGGATCGCTATGGAAAAGTGATCAAGACACTAGGCCTTCGACTCGACTAGCCTTGATCCTTCCAAGGCTTGAAGCGATAGGCTTGCTGCTATTTTTGGAACGCTAAATTCTGCAGCCGTGATCGCAGACCACTGCTTCGGTCTGGGTGGGTTCCAGACTTTGGCTGTCAACCGTGCAGCCCCTAAAACTTTGTACGAAAACAACAACCAACGATTCAGCGCTTAGCCATCCGCTGAGCCGCGTCTGTGGGCAAAGCATCGCATCCCGGATAGCGCGCTGCGTCATGGCATGATCAAAATCTGTTCTGTCTTGTAGTCCTTTTGCAATATAGGTCACCCCGAAGGAGTTGTCATGAAGTCCTCGTCCAAGCGTTTGTGGATGTGCGCAGGATTTGCGGCCACTGCCCTATCTGTCAGCACCCTCATGCTTGCTTGCGGCAAGAAGGAGGAGGCTAAAGAGTCAGGAAATGAAGCAAGCAAAGCCGAGACTTCAAAGCCGGAGCCGCTTAAGGTTGGCTTCATTTATGTCGGACCTGTGGGCGACTCCGGCTGGACTTTTGCGCATGACACTGCGCGCAAGGCCCTTGACGAAAAATTCGGCGACAGGATCAAGACCAGCGCGGTCGAGAAGGTCCCCGAGGGTGCAGACGCTGAGCGTGTGATTCGTGAGCTTGTCGCACAGGGTCACAAGCTGATTTTTGCGACATCGTTTGGCTATGGTGATGCGATGGAAAGGGTTGCGAAGGATCACCCTGATGTGAAGTTTGAGCATGCGACAGGCTACAAAACAACCGAGAACTTGCGCGTGTATGAAGGCCGCTTTTATGAGGATGCATTTCTTTGCGGTGTGATCGCAGGCAAGATGACAAAGTCTAACGTTCTAGGATTTGTCGGGTCATTTCCGATCCCCGAAGTCTTGCGAAACGTCAATGCCTATACCTTGGGTGCACAAAGCGTCAATCCGAAAGTTCGCACCAAAGTCGTTTGGGTCAACAGCTGGTTTGATCCGCGCAAGGAGGCCGATGCCGCGCAATCCTTGATCAATCAAAAGGCCGATGTCTTGCTCCAGAACACCGACTCGGCCGCGGTTTTGCAAATCGCGGAGAAGAACGGGAAGTTTGCCTTCGGATGGGACAGTGATATGAGTGCCTTTGCTCCCAAAGCGCATCTTGCATCGGCTGTTCTGACTTGGGCCCCGTACTACGAAAAAGCGGTGAACGATGTGTTGAACAACACCTGGAAAACTGAGGTCACCAAGTGGGGAACCCGCGAAGGGATGAACGATTTAATCAAGATTAATGACGCGGTTCCCGAAGATGTTCGAAAAAAGATCGACGCACTGAAAGCCGGACTGAAAGATGGCAGTTTTTCAGTCTTCAAGGGGCCATTGACCGATAACAGCGGAAAACTCGTGCTTGGCAAAAATGAAGTGGCTGAAGATGCCTGGAAAGGCGGGATCAACTTCTTTGTCAAGGGCGTCGAAGGCAAGGTGCCCGGCGGCAAGTAAGCGCAGGCGATGCCGATTGCATCGTCAACATTCTCTGTTGGTCTGATTGAGAAATCGTTGCCGCGACATCGCCCAAAGCTGCATATCAACCGCTTGGCCATCGATCAGATTCTTCGACTCTTGCAGACCTTCAAGCCGAAAGTTCAAACTTCTTAATAACGATTGCGAACGTAGGTTGTCCAAACCCACATCGGCCCGAACCCTTTGCGCAAGGTTTTCGCTGAACAAATGAGTCAACACGCAT
>DDPV01000048.1:5782-12936 GCA_002342365.1 Burkholderiales bacterium UBA2459
AAGCCTGAAGCGTTCAGCAGCGCAAAACGCTCAAGCGATTGTCTGAGGCTAAGCAGGTTGTTCGTTGCTTCAATGCCTGCGTCTTTGGCAAAGCTTGGGTCTTGCCACATCGCCATAAAATGAATGGCATCGTCGGCATGTACAGCACCAAGCACGGTCCGAAGGCCAAGGAGCTCGGGACAGGATCGCGGTTGCGCGCTTGTGTTCAACGATTTACGAGGTTTTTGCGGTAGGCCTCACGAACCTGCGCCAGCTCACGGTTCAGCCTTGCCCGCTGCGTTTTTGCAACGCCGGGGTTTGAAAGCTCGGCAATCAGTGCTTTCATCCGCACGCCTAACTGGTTAGCCGTGGGATCCTCCTGCCCCGATCGCAGCGCGATCATCAACGCATCCGTGAAGTCGTTCATGAGGGGGTATACGGAGAGATTTAAAAAAATGCTTAACAAAAAAATGTTTAGGCCTTGATCCAAATTTGTAGGATTAACGCCATAAGTTTTGCTAATCGTTTGCCGAATAGCGATCGAAAACGTCCGTTTGTCGAATTTCAACTACGTTTTGTCTGACACGTCGGATCGCCTTCAGTAGATTCCACAGTCCGTTAAGCGCAAAAGGAATCATGGGCTTGCAAGCGAAGTCGCTTCAAACGCGATCGACGCGATCGCATCGCGCCGCTAAGACGCCGGTCGAGCAGTTCATGCGCAGGCCGGTTTCGGGTTATGACTACGCCCGGGCCTATGCGCATCGGGGCGATGCCTTGCTTGATCTCGGGATTCAGGCCGAAGCGCTGCTGACCTTTGAACGCGCGCTGAATTTTGATCCCGATTATCTGGCTGCGCATCTCGGCCGCGCCCGCGCCTTGGCGATGATGCAGCAGCATCAGGCGGCATTGCAGATCTATCAGCGCCTGATGACAGAGCCAACAAAGCTCAAGATGGATTCCTTGACCTTAGGCCGTGTTCAGGATGCGATCGCTGAGATTGAGCGAGTTCAAGCGTCGCAGACTACTGCTTCGGCGAAAAAGCCCAGAGGTTTTCGCTTGCGCTCGCTTGCTCATCGGATCCATCTTCCGAAGATTGAGACAAGGTGGTACTGGCGAGCGATTCCGGTGCTCACGGTTGCGATGGCTGCTGCCTTGCTGGGTCCCTGGATGGAGGACGAGGCTGTGCGGCAAGGCTTCATTCAGGCTTCAGACATCCAGTCTTTGCGCGAAGACCGCGATCTTGCGGTGCCGGGCGATGCTGCCTTCGCGCAGGAACCAAGGCTTCAATCGCCAGGGCAGGGGGTTCCTGCTTCGGTACAGTTTGCTCAATCAGTCGATCTCGCTGAGGCAGCCATTAGCGGCGCAACGACGCTGCGTTTTCGGCCGCACGCCCATTCGGGTCAACAGTTCCCCGCGAATAAGGCTGTGAGGCCGCTGGATGGTTCGCAACGAGAACGTCTCGTGGACTATATCGTTGAACAATTCAGCTCAAAGCCGGGCGTTGCGCGTGCAGTGGTCCAAGAGGCGGTGATCGTTGGAAAACAGTTACATATCGATCCCTTGCTGCTCCTTGCCATCATCGCTGTGGAATCGCGATTTGATCCGATGGCGCAAAGTAGCAAGGGCGCGAAAGGACTCATGCAAGTGCACACCGCGGTGCATTCGGCCCGTTTCGACCCTTTTGGCGGGTCAGCCGCCGCTTTTGATTTCGGCGCGAATATTCGAATCGGGGCCCAGATTCTTCAGGAACATCTAAGCCGCCACGGATCAGTTGACCTTGCGCTGAAGCACTATGTGGGTGCCGCAAGAATGGCCCATGATCAGGGTTACGCAACCAAGGTTCGTAAAGAACGGCTCAAGCTCGAGCAGGTCTGGGCTCAGCCTTTGCCCTCGCCCTCTTCCACGATCAGTCGGCGGTAAATAGCCATGCAAACGATCGATCCCGAAGCATTCATGATCCAACTCAATCAGGCATTAGACGATGCGCTCATCGGGCCCAACGGCTGGCGACTCGTCGATGAAAAGGCCTGCATCGAGCGCCGCTACAGCTTTGGAAACTTCCGAAGCTGTTTTGCATTCATGACGCAGATGGCCTTGTACTCCGAGCATCATGATCACCATCCGTGCTGGCAACAAGACGGCAGCCACCTTGTGATTGAGCTGCACTCGCATGATGTTGCGGGTCTAAGCAAGCGTGATTTGAACTGGGCGATCGAAGCCGAGCGCCTCTATGGGAAATCGAACCCATCAGGCGACGATCAAAGCAAAAATGCGCTATAGTTCGGAGAACTAAATTTCCTAAGGACCTGATCGCATTAGGGCCAAGTTTTCGACTTCATCCATCTCCACGGGAGCCTCGCAATGCAGCGTCTTGTTGAAACAGCGTTTGAATCACTATCTTTGGCCGCAGGCCGTTTAGCGTCAGTTTCCTCGCGGGGGAGTAGCCGAACCGCTGTTGCGTTGGCCTCTCTTGTCGTTATCGGCGGTTCACTACCTGCGACTTCACTGGCAGCGACCCAGGGCGACGCATCGCACAGCATGGTCTCCGACCAGGTGATCAAGACGCAGCACGATGCGCTGAGCAAAAACACAGCCGGCAAGGGCTTTGGGCCGCAATCACCGCGCGATATCGACGCCTTGTTTGGTCGCAATCTCGTCGCATTCGGAACGGCACCGAAAAGCAGCGAGATGAATCTTTGCAATATTCATTTTCACAAAAATGCTGAGCATAAGGGCGGTCAGTTCACCAAGTATGCTGGCAATGGCGATGGAAAAGGCTACGGCACCGGCTACAAATACACCGGTCAGCTCAGCGCTGAAGAGTTGGCAAAACCTGCGACTGAGGCCTGCTCGAGCCAACACGGGGCTTTGTATCCAGGCGATACCATTGAAGTGCACTATGTCTACTCATCGGCGCGCGTCGATCCGGGGCCGAGCCTTGGCGCCTGTCTGAACGACTCGATTAAAAACCCTCAGCTGAGGGTTGAGGCTCAGGTGATGGTCCTGGTCAACGATCCGAAAGCAAAAGATTTTCGCGAGCTTGCCAAGCACGGTGTAAAAGCAGGCTTTCATCAGGCACTGAACATTCCAGCCGACACCGGTAAACCGGTGCAATACGGTGGATCGACGACAGGACCTGCCTACAACGAACAGGGGTCACCGCTTCAGGTATCCTGGAGCGTTCGCCCGATGGTTACCAAAGTCCATATCGATACGGTCGGGGCATGGTGCAAAGCCAATGTATTCAAGGAAGATCATGCCCACGGCGTTCGCAACTTGGTCGTGCAGTACGAGTTGCTATCAACGATCAACCCTTGATTAATCAAGCCTGATATTGGCGCCTTTTACCACCTTGGCGTTTCGCTCGAATTCCTCGTTGAGAAACCTTGCAGCATCGTCCAGGGTCCCGCCGCCAGGCACGACCCCGGTACTTTGCAGTTTCTCTCGGACCGAGGGCGTTGCCAGGATGCGGTTAGCTTCACTATTGAGTTTTCGCAAAATCTCCGGGGGCGTTTTTGCCGGGGCCAGGACCATAGCCCAGGTGTTTGCAATGAAGGCGGTGCCTTGCTCTTTGAACGTCGGCACATCCGGGTAACCGGGTAAACGTTGATCGCTGGCCATGCCGATCAGCTTGATCTTGCCGGCCTTACCATGCGGGACCATCGCCAGCGGCACATCGAACATAAGCTGGATCGCTCCACCAATCAGATCGGTCAATGCCGGTTGCGTGCCTTTGTAGGGCACATGTTGCATTGAGATCCCATGGTTTGCCATGAATTGCTCCATCGCCAGGTGCGCAGCCGCGCCTTTTCCCGAAGAGCCGTAGTTCAGCTTCCCGGGATTGGCTTTTGCGTAAGCGATCAGTTCGGCCGCTGTGCTAAAGGGCGTGGCTATGTTTGCGCTCAGGATTAATGGCGCAACCCCGGTCACAATAACGGGAGTGAGGTCTGTTGCGGCGTTGAAAGTCATTTTGCCGTAAAGCGATGGGTTAGCCGCATGTGCTGCAATCACGGTCGTTAAGGTGTAGCCGTCGGGTGCGGCTTTTGCCACCATATCCACCGCAATCATGCTGTTGGCACCAGGCTTGTAGTCGAACAACACCGGCTGTCCGAGCGCTTTGGCAAGCGGCTCGCCAATGGTTCGGGCCATGTTGTCGGTAAAACCCCCAGGCGTATACCCAACAAGCATGCGAATCGGTTTGCTGGGGTAGGTTGCTTGCGCATGCGCAGCGCCTAAGCCCATGGCACCCAGTCCGGCGAGTGTGCCCCATTGCACTGGAAGCTGGATCAGTGCGCGGCGAAGTTTGGAATCGGGTGTTTTCATGGAAGGACTCTTAGCTGACTTTGATTTGATTGCGCTTGATGACGTCGGACATCTTGGCACTATAGGCTTTCATATAGGCTGCAAGCTCGGCTGGCCCTTTGAACTCAGGCTCGACAGAGATCGTCGCGA
The DNA here is from genome assembly GCA_002342365.1 of Burkholderiales bacterium UBA2459. Lineage (GTDB taxonomy): Bacteria > Pseudomonadota > Gammaproteobacteria > Burkholderiales > Burkholderiaceae_E > UBA3064. The sequence continues at coordinate 10,214 of DDPV01000048.1, forward strand.
AGGTTTTCTTCACCTCCGGGTTTTGCATTGACTTTTCGATGATCGCGGCCATTTGCTCGACAATCGATTTGGGCGTTCCGCCCGGAAGCATCACCCCGATCCACGCCCCCATGTCGAATCCGGTCAAGCCCAGTGCGCTTGCAAAGGGCGCAACGCCCGGCACCAGAGGGGTCTCTCTGCCGATCGAGAGTCCATAGGCCTTGAGCTTGCCCGCGCGGATAAGAGGCATGGTCGATGCGGCGGTTTCAATGCAGTAATTCACCTGGCCAGTCATCACATCAGCAATCGCTGGAACGCTTCCTTTGTAGGGAACATGGAGCGCCTGAATGCCGGTTGCTGCGTTAAAGGCTTCCGCAAACAGGTGAGCGGTTGCACCGGTTCCAGAGGATGCGAAGCTGTACTTGCCTGGGGCTGCCTTAAGGCGGGCGACAAAGTCACGAATGTCCTTGGCCGGAAAATCGGGAGCTGTTACCAGCACAAAAGGTGCAACACCCATCAGTGCGACCGGCGTCAGATCCTTTTCTGGATCGAAGGGCACTTTCTGAAGCAATGGCGCAATCGAAACCGGACCGCTTGAGGCTGCGAGCAAAGTGTAGCCATCGGCCGCGGCTTTAGCGACTGCATCGGTACCAATAATGCCGCCAGCGCCGGCCTTGTTGTCAACCACAACCGGCTGACCGAGGACTTTGCTGATCTCCTGGGCTGCGATGCGTCCGACAAGATCGGTTGCCTGACCGGGGGTCCAGGGTACGATCATTTTTAGCGGGCGATTGGGAAAGGCCGATTGCGCCAAGGCAAGGCCTGGGAGCGTAGCGGCGAGGCCGGTAACCAGGCCAGACTGCACCCACAGCCTGCGTGCTCGGCTGTCAATCATCTTCCGAGGGGGAACGTTTAGCGATCGGCTCATGATGCAATGTCTCCTTTTTGATCTAGTGATACATCATAAGCCTTAGGCTCATCGAAATCATCATGCTTGAGCGCAAGGCTAAGGCCTTTCAGATTACCTCCTCACGAATACTCATTAAGTTATCTAAAGAAGAACGATATATTGTCCAGGTGCTTCACGGCCAAGGTCTTTTGTGATTCACAAGCTGCGGGCTTGTGAGAGCCTTTACGATCGGGGCTGGCATCCGGAGTTCATGGGCCGACGCAAGCCAAGCTGCATTTAAGGGTTTTGACCTTGCTTTTTGCTTTGCTCAAGCAGTTGCTTGATTGCGCGAAGCTGTTCGGTTTCTTGCGGCTGCTGACTGATAAAGAAACTGAATAGGGCAGCGCAGCAGATAAGGAGTGTCAATCCATACCAACCAAGCCGATTCGAGGTGCCGGTGCCAAGCCTTTGCCTCAGTGCCTTCACCATGCCAGCGGTGAGCAGGCGAAATGCTGGTCGCGCTGACACGCGTTGAGCGGCATGTTGCAGGGCTGCGGCACTTGGGTAGGCAATCAGTGCGCGCTTGGTCTTCACAAGGTGCTCGAGGTAATCATCGGCTTGAGGTCTGCGCAGCATGCAAAGGGCTTTGTCGTCATCGGACATCAGCCTTGCAAGCGCGGTATCAAGATAGGCGGCGAGCTGGCTGCCTTCAGGCTCGCTCGGACTCGCGATTTCAAGCAGCTTGCGCATCGCAAAGCCGCGTTCCTCTTCAAACAAGGCCTGGGCGCCGTCAGTCATGCAGGCAGCGAAGATAAAGCGTCCCTCGAGAATCGAAACTCTCAGGTGTTTAAACCAGCTTAGTTCAGCAAGGTAAAAGCTTGTGCTGAGGTCATCAGCATTTTCCGGTTCCGAACTGACAAACTGGTAGTTCGCGTCGCGGTCTTGGACTGCGCAAGCAAAGCCGTCGCCCAAATGAATCATGCAAAGATGGTTCGGCCCGAGCAAACAGGCCACGAGTGTGCAGTGCAGTGTATCGCTGCTCGCATCGGGAAAAGCATGTTCGAGATGCCGTCGCGCAGCGATAAGCGTGTTGATGATGACATCGGTCATGATCGCTGGCGAGCCTTTGCCCAGCGCGCGTTCAGCGACCTCGAGAAGTCGATCCGATAAGAACTCAACCGTGAGCTTGGCAGCCGGCCCGCCATGCTTGGCGTGGCGCGCGCCATCGGCGCAGATCAACAGCGCGTAGTCACCCTTTGTCCTGGCTGCGGCACTGTCAGTGCAGGCGAGCTGACGTTTGCGATGAAAGCTTCCCTGAACCGCTGCGGAGCCACAAAAATCGTAGATCATTGCCTCGATGCCATGAGATTTGATGACCTGTTTGGGGAATCGTGATCAAGCTGTCACCGCCGATGACTTTAGCGACTGCCGCCTAGGTATCCGCTGCAATTGATTTCAACGCGTGCGGGCGGATAGACTTTGGGTGAGCCCACACGTGCTGCTTCAATCAAGGTTGAGCAGGGAAACTCGCCTGAAAAGAACTCCCTGCGAGCCCGCCAGACTTCGGTGTTTTCATCGAGACGGGTCACGAAAATCTGCATGGTCATGATGTCGTCCATCACGCCGCCTGCAGCCTCGATGAGTGCCTGGATAATAAGAAACACCGATTTGGCCTGCTCGTACATGCTGTCTCCGGTGCCAACGATTCCTGCCACATAAAAGTGGCCGTTGCTATGGACCTTGATGTTTGACCAGGTGTTTGGCGGCGGTGTGGGAGCTTCTGGGGGACTGAAGCTGACGTAAGGCATTTGTGTCTCCTGTCGATCGATTGAGAAAACTGTGCTGCGGTCGATGC
>DDPV01000040.1:0-77244 GCA_002342365.1 Burkholderiales bacterium UBA2459
CGCTCAAACTTGCCTTTCGCCATCACGCACTCCCAGACCGCCAGCCCCTTGGCCGGCTGTAGACAAAGAAAAACACCACCGAGCCGCCGAACCATGCCGCATTCGGCTTCGATACTTGGTGCCCATGACGCGGATCGAACGCGTGACCTCTCCCTTACCAAGGGAGTGCTCTACCACTGAGCCACATGGGCAAAACTCTTCACACAACATGAAAGCCTGCTTGGAGCGGGTGAAGGGAATCGAACCCTCGTCGTAAGCTTGGAAGGCTTCTGCTCTACCATTGAGCTACACCCGCGCTCACTCTAAGCAACAGCTAGCAGTAACATCCGCAGCCACACCGCAGTCACATCATTCAGCAACCATCCATCCTTTAGCGCAGACCGCCTCTGCAAAACAAGGCAAGCAGGGCAGACCTTGGTGGAGGAGGTTGGATTCGAACCAACGTAGGCGTAAGCCAACAGATTTACAGTCTGCCCCCTTTAGCCACTCGGGCACCCCTCCAGGGAACCTCGGATTATGGCTTGACGGGCTAACGGTGTCAAACCGGCGCCCGGGGCGGCCCGCTTCGTAGCGAACAAAGCCTCTGAGGGAAAACCGCTGTGGCCTGCTTCGCGCCGGTCGGTGTTGATAGGCTGCATAAGATTGGCTGCACAAGATATTCTGCACGAGATAGGCTTTACAAGATGGGCTGCATAAGATGGGCTGCACAACAGCCCATGATTGACTAACCGGCCGGTCGGCCAATATACTTGGTCACGCCACATAGACCTTGGCACATTTCATGTACTTTGCCGCACTACGCTTGCACGCCCGGTCAAACCACAATGTATACCCAAGCAATTGATATCGAATCGAGTCATCAACCCAGGCCTAGATCACAGGAGCCCACAGCGCAGACATCTAGCACTGTGAGCAGTCAGACCGCCCATGAGCTTTTCGATCAACGGATCGCCGCCGACCAAAAAATCGAAGCCCAAGACTGGATGCCTGAGGCCTATCGGAAAACCCTGCTTCGCCAGATCTCCCAGCATGCTCACTCCGAAATCGTCGGCATGCTGCCGGAAGGCAACTGGATTACGCGCGCGCCGAGCCTGCGACGGAAAGCGATTTTGCTCGCGAAGGTGCAAGACGAAGCGGGGCACGGACTGTATCTTTACAGCGCCGCTGAAACCCTGGGAAGCTCGCGCGCCGAAATGGTGGACGCCTTGCTTGCCGGGCGCGCCAAGTACTCGAGTATTTTCAACTACCCGACCCTTAGCTGGGCCGACGTGGGCTGCATCGGTTGGCTGGTCGACGGCGCAGCGATCATGAACCAGGTCCCGCTTTGCCGATGCAGCTACGGCCCGTATGCAAGAGCCATGATCAGAATTTGTAAAGAAGAATCCTTTCACCAGCGCCAGGGTTTTGAACTGATGCTTGCCTTATGCCGTGGCAGCGAAGCACAAAAACAAATGGCTCAGGAATCCTTCAATCGATGGTGGTGGCCGGTCTTGATGATGTTTGGCCCGCCTGATTCCGCGTCGGTGCATTCAGCGCAAACGATGCAATGGGGCATCAAGCGAATTTCCAACGACGACTTGCGCCAGCAGTTTCTCGACGCCACCGTCCCTCAGGCCCAATTGCTTGGGCTGAGCATTCCAGATCCGGACTTGCGCTTTGACGAGGCAAGCGGCCACTGGCAAAGCGGTCCGATTCACTGGGACGAGTTCTGGCAGGTGGTGCAAGGCGACGGGCCTTGCAACCGCGAACGCTTGAACACCCGGCGCTTTGCCCATGAACAAGGCAAATGGGTTCGGGAAGCCGCGCAGGCCTACGCGAAAAAGCGGGCACAAGGCAACCATGCAGCCCAAGGCAGTATCGAGACGAGGCGGCAGGATGCAGCCTAGCCTAGCCGATCAACAAAGCCCGTCGGCGCCGGCAGGCTCGTCCGATCAACAAAGCACATCGGCGCAGCCTGCACAGTCCGGTGAACCAAGCCTGGACGACCAGCAAGCCCCGGGCCAGGAGCCTTGGCCGCTGTGGGAGGTGTTTGTGCGACATCGCCAAGGGCTTGAGCACAAACACTGCGGATCTCTGCATGCGACTGACGCGCGGCAGGCGCTGAACATGGCCCGCGATGTCTACACCCGAAGGCAAGAGGCCGTGTCGATCTGGGTCGTACCCTCAAATGCGATTACCGCTTCGCATGCCGAGGATAGATCGTCATTTTTTGATCCGATGGCCGATAAGGTTTATCGCCACCCGAGCTTTTATCGACTGCCTGACGCAGTCGATCATATGTAATGGAACCAAGAGCGATTGCGTCCGCCCCAACACGCGCACCGGTCGAGTTCTTGTTAAGGCTAGGCGATAACGCGCTCATCCTCAGTCAGCGACTCAGTGAGTGGACCGGACACGGTCCTGAACTTGAAGAAGATATCGCACTAACCAACATCGCGCTTGATTTGCTCGGGCAAGCACGCATGCTACTGAACCACGCGGGTGCAGGTATGCAGCCGCCGCGCGAGGAAGATGCGCTGGCTTTTTGGCGCGATGCAAACGAATTTCGCAACGTCACAGCGCTTGAATTGCCCAATAGCGGGGTGCATGCAGCGCGCGGTGCAGCCGGCGACTACGCCTTCACCATCCTTCGACAAACGCTTTTCAGTGCTTATATGCTGGTCTTGTGGCCGATGCTCGCTGAGTCTGACGACGAAGTGCTCGCAGGCATTGCGATGAAGGCCATCAAGGAAACACGCTACCACTGGCGTCATGCTAGTGACTGGACCCAGCGACTCGGTGACGGCACCGAGCTTTCAAACCAAAGAATGCAAGCCGCGCTGGATCAATACTTTCCCTATACGAATGAATGGTTCATGTTTGACGCAATCGATGCCGTAGTGCTTCGGCATAGCCTCAAGACCCTTGATCAGTTGCCCGATGCCGCCACCGAAGATGCCGAGACCTTGCAACACGAGGCTGCAAGTCTGGCGCTCATGCTGCGCGAGAACTGGCTCGGGTTCATTGACCCCTTGTTACGGCGTGCCAACTTGCGCAAACCGGCACCGAGCCAGTTACAAACCCGGGGTCGTTTTGGCGTGCATGGCGAACATCTCAGTATCTTGCTCAATGACATGCAATCGGTGGCGCGAGCCCACCCGGGCGTGTCTTGGTAAGCCTTGAGGGTCAACGAGCGCTTTTTGACGAGAAACCTGAAAAAATGGACAAGGCCAGTCACGACCAGACCCTGCTTGAGGCCATCGAGGCGCTACCCGACCCAGAGATACCGGTGATCAGCCTGGGCGATTTGGGTATCGTGCGAGGGTTTCATCGCGAAGCGGGCCGCGTCGTTGTCAGCATCACGCCCACCTACAGCGGATGCCCGGCAACCGAAGTCATTCGTGATGACATTCTCGCTTTGCTGGAAAAAGCTGGCGAACATGAGGGTCGGGTGCAGTTGCGCTATGCACCTGCCTGGACAAGCGACTGGATCTCTGCGCAGGGTCGTCTCAAATTGAAAGCCTACGGCATTGCCCCGCCAGCGGCCTGCCTAAGCGGCGCGAATGAGGCAAGTCGCGTCTTTCCGCTCAGGCCACTGAACCCGATCATGCAAGCGCAGTGTCCGCGCTGCGACGCCACAAGCGTCGAGCGCTTGAGTGAGTTCGGTTCAACCGCCTGCAAAGCGCTTTATCGATGCCTGGCGTGCCGGGAACCCTTTGATTACTTTAAGCCTTACTGAGCACTTTTGGATGAGCTTGGCCGGGCAGCGACGACACCATGATTTCTGCCATTGAAAACGAAACATCGAGGGCTGCGAGCCGATCGCGTCCGCGTCTGCACCGCCTGCGCGTGCTTGAGCGAAGCGAGCCTACGCAAGACAGTATTTGCCTTAGCTTCGCTGTACCTCCTGAACTTTATAGCGACTATATCTTTCAGGAGGGGCAGTTCGTTGCGCTCGAAGCCGAAGTCGATGGCGAACTCTTGCGGCGTAACTACTCGATTTGTTCTTCGGTTCATCGCTATCATCAAACGTCAATCTTCAGTATCGGTATTCGTGCGATTGCCAAGGGACGTTTTTCAAACTGGGCGCGAGACCATTTACATCCTGGGTCAAGCCTTGCTGTGATGACCCCCGATGGTCGCTTCGTGCCGCCCCCGCCGACCGGGCAAGCAGTTGCTCGACATGCGACAGCGGCGCAATTGACGCCGGCCCAAGCGATCGAGGCAAGCCACAATGGTTTGAAGCTGCCACGAGGTCGCCACCACCTTGCCTTTGCGGGCGGATCGGGAATCACGCCGATTCTTTCGATCCTACAAACGCGACTGATGAGCGAACCCAGCTGTCGCTTTTCGCTGGTGTACGGTAACCGGCATCGGCAGAGCATCATGTTTTTTGAAGCGCTCGAGGACCTCAAAAACCAATACATGGACCGATTTCAACTGATTCATGTGCTCTCGGAAGAGGAAGGCGATTTGGAGCTTCATAACGGTCTGCTCGATCAGGCCAAGTGTGCTCAACTTTTGAAAACACTGATTGCGCCCGCGGGTGTATCAGTGGCCTATCTTTGCGGACCCGAGCCGATGATGCTTGCAGCGCAAGCGGCCTTGATCGAAGCCAGGGTCGATCGTTCAAAAATACTCATGGAGCGTTTTGGCAGTGCCGTTTCGGGCGCGGGCAGCGTGCCGGCCCCGATGCCGAAAACCGACCATTTCCAAGCGCCTGCAGATCATTGCAGCGTAACAATCAACATCGACGGTAAAGCGCGCAAGCTTGCAGTGCCGCGTCAAGGCCCAAGTATTTTACAAATGGGTCTGTCAGTGGGCATGCCGCTGCCTTTTGCATGCCAGGCAGCGGTTTGCTGCACTTGCCGCGCAAAAGTCATGGCTGGCAAGGTGCAAATGGATAAAAACTATACCTTGCGCGATGATGAAATTGCCCAAGGGTTTGTGCTGACCTGCCAGGCGCATCCGCTAAGCGATCAGGTCATTCTGAGTTTTGATGAACGCTAACCCTGCGCGCTGCACCCAAGACCAAGGCTAGCCCCGTGGCAAGAATTCGCAGCAGCGAGTTTGAGCTTCAACGCGATCGGCTTGCCGAGCAGGCGGTACGCTTGTTTGCCGTCAGCGATTACGCTTCGGCCAGCATGGCTGCGATTGCGCAAGCCTGCTCGGTTTCAAAGGCCACGCTTTACCACTACTTTCAAGCTAAAGACGACTTACTGTTTCACGCACTAGATCGTTATACCAATGAGCTCGAATCGCTTGCCCGCCTGTGTCTGCAGTCTTCAGCCGACCGATGCCTCGAGCCGTTGATCACGCAGTTTGTGCAGGCCTACGCTGATGCAGCCCACTACCACAAGGCCTTGCTGCATGATGTTCATCACCTGCCTTGTGCCCAGCGCGAGCAGATTCGCTGCATCGAGCGTCAAATTGTGAAGCACTTCCAGCAGGCAATGATCAAGGACTACCCCGCTCTTGAAGGCTGCCCGCATCTGGGCGTGACAAGCATGAGCCTGCTCGGGATGCTTAACTTCAGCTTCACCTGGTGGCGAGCCCAAGGCACGATGTCGCGAGAAGCTTTTGCTGCAGAATTGCTCACCCTCTGGCGTGGCGCACTTGAAGCGAAAGTGGCAAGCTTGCAGCAAGTTTCATACCGCTCTTCGTGATAGCCGGATTCCTCGGCTGTATGGCTGTTTGTCATCACCGGATGAATCCGCCTAGATCCTATCGGTTGGGCATCCTCAGACTGGCTGCCTGCTTGCATCCACGCCCTCAGGTTTTGTGATTTTTTCAAGGAGTCGCTTTATGACCGCAGCTTTCGCTTCGCAGGCCGATCTTGACGATAAGGTGATCAGCTTTACACAGTTATCTGAAAACGCCTGGGCCTACACCGCGCAGGGCGACCCCAATTCCGGGGTGATTATCGGCAGGGATGCCGCCATGGTGATTGACACCACTGCCACGCCGACGATGGCCCAAGACCTGATTGCTCGGATCCGCAGCATCACCGATAAGCCGATCAAATATGTGGTGCTAAGCCATTATCACGCGGTACGTGTACTCGGTGCCTCAGCCTATGAGGCCGAAGGCGCGCAAGCGATCATCGCCTCACGCGCGACCTACGATCTGATTGTTGAACGCGGCGCCCAGGACATGCAATCTGAAATCGAACGTTTTCCGCGTCTTTTCCGAGGCCGCGAATCGATCCCGGGTCTGACCTGGCCCTCCCTGATTTTTGACCACCGCTTGTGCATCATGCTCGGTGACCTGGAGGTGCAAGTGCTGCACCTTGGTCCGGGCCACACCAAAGGCGACAGCGTGGTCTGGATTCCGTCGCAGCGCGTCTTGTTTTCCGGTGACCTGGTCGAGTTTGAAGCCGGCGTTTACACCGGCGACGCGCATTTGAGTCAGTGGCCTGAAACCCTTGCTGCGCTGGCTGCGCTCAAGCCTGAAAAACTGATGCCCGGCCGCGGTGAGGCGATGCAAACCGAAGCGGATTGCCACAAAGCCATTGACTACACAAGGCGCTGGGTTCAGCTGCTCTTTGACAGCGCCAAAGAAGCGGTTGCTCAGGGCATGAGTTTGAAAGAGGCCTTCGATTTGACAAAAAGCCGTATGGATCCGATTTTTGGAACGGTCCCGATTTATGAACATTGCATGCCCTTTGATGTATCGCGGGCCTACGATGAGGCAAGTGGCATCGAGCATCCAAGAATCTGGACCGCCGAACGCGACCAAGCGATGTGGGCCCAGCTCGCGCTGACTTCAAACAACAGCGCGTGACCCTGAATTTGTCAGCAAGGCTCGCTTGAAGCGCAGAAACGAGGCCTTGCGGCGCTTAAGGCATGCTTGCTTCAAGCGCCTGATCCAGATCCCACAGCAAATCATCAAGGCTTTCCAGACCCACCGACATGCGGATCAGATCGGCGCTCACGCCAGCTTCAAGCTGTTGCTGCGGGTTTAATTGTCGATGCGTTGTTGAAGCCGGATGAATGATCAGGCTGCGCGCATCGCCGACGTTTGCAAGATGGCTCATGAAGCGTGCAGCATTGATAAATGCTTCGCCGGCTTTGGCGCCTCCCTCCACACCAAAACACAAAATCCCGCCTGCAGCTTTTGGCATGTAGCGCTTGCTCAGCGCATGGTAGGGGCTTGAGGGAAGGCCTGGGTAATTGACCCAGGCCACCCGGCGATGCGACTGCAAAAATTCTGCGATGGCCCTTGCATTGGCGCAGATCCGGTCCATGCGTATAGCAAGCGTCTCGATGCCCTGCAAAAGCAGCCATGCGCTGAGCGGCGAAAGCGTTGGCCCAAGCGTGCGCGCGGTCTCAAAGCGCGCCTTCATGGTGAAGGCGAAATCACCAAATGTTTCAAAAAAACGAACGCCGTGATAACCCTCACTAGGCTGCGTCATATCCGGAAATTTCCCGTTATCCCAGGGAAAACGTCCTGATTCGACCACCACACCGCCCATGGTTGTTCCGTGGCCGCCGAGGTACTTGGTTGCCGAATGAACGACGATATCCGCGCCATGTTGAAGCGGTTGGCACAAATAAGGCGAGGCAAGGGTGTTGTCGATCACAAGCGGGATGCCGTGTCTGCGGGCAATCGCTGCAATCGCTTCGATATCAATAACGTTTAAGCGGGGATTTGCAAGCGATTCGGCAAATATCGCTTTGGTATTGCTTTGAATGGCCTGTTCGAAATTGTCGGCATGATCGGGCTCAACAAAGCTGCAGCTGATCCCGAATCGCGCAAAGGTGACCGCAAACTGCGAATAGGTGCCGCCATAAAGCGTGCGCGCGGCCACGATATGGTCGCCCTGCTTGCATAAGCTGAGCATAGCGAGCATTTCTGCAGCCATGCCACTTGCTGCCGATAGCGCAGCACGTCCGGCTTCGAGGGCTGCTACACGTTCTTCAAAAAGTGCAACCGTGGGATTGGATAAACGCGCATAAACATGGCCGAAGGTTTGCAAATTAAAGAGCGATGCTGCGTGTTCGGCTGAGTCGAAAACATAGGAGGTAGTCTGATAAATCGGCGCTGCGCGTGCTCCCGTACTGGGGTCAGGTAACTGTCCGGCATGCAGGCATAGGGTTTCGAAGCCGAAGTCGCGATCGCGTTGGGTTTTTTCTTGAGTCATGGCGCAAGCTTTGATGTGCAAACAATCATTGCCCAAAACATAGGCTAATAAGGCAGCTGCTTCGGACGCTTGGCCGAAATCATTCCGGTGTTGACCCCCATCCAGTTGAGGCCTCCGAAAAGTCGCGCATGTTCGATTTTGACGCAACGGTCCATCACCGAGTCCAGGCCGCGCGCTGCCACATAATCCGCGGCAGTCTGATTGCAAAGGCCCAGCTGCTGCCAAAAGACCTTGGCACCGATTGCGGCTGCCTGTTCGGCGATCGGCACCATCTCTTCGCTGCGGCGAAACACATCGACCATGTCGACAGCAAAGGGGATGCTGAGCAGATCGGGATAACAGCGCTGCCCAAGCACTTCGGCGTAGCGTGGATTGACAGGAACCACCTGAAAACCATGTTCAAGCAGGTACTTGCCCACGAAGTAGCTGGGTCGATGCCACTGCTCACTGATACCGACCACAGCGACGATCTTGCAGCGGCTTAGCAGGCTGCGCAGTTGTTCAATACTAGGCATAACCCCATGGTATCTTAGCTCTCGGGGGAACGACAGCGCTTGCCTTCACCCCACAGCTTAAAGCCAACGTTTTTATCCCATCACCGCAGCTGCCGCATGGACAGCCCTTGAAGGAGCCCGATGAAGCTAGGCACACTGGACGATGGCACCCGGGACGGTCAGCTGATCGTGGTGTCGCGTGATCTGCAGCTTGCCCATCTGGCTGGCGATATTGCGCCACGACTTCAAAGCGTTCTTGATGACTGGCAGTTTCTCGCGCCCCAGCTCGCCGACCTCTACGATGCCCTTAACCAGGGCAAAGCTGCCCAGGCCTTTCGCTTTGACCCGCATCAATGCCTTGCGCCCTTACCCAGGGCCTATCAATGGGCCGATGGCTCTGCCTACGTCAACCATGTGGAACTGCTGCGTCGGTCGAGACAGGCTGAGATGCCCGAGCGTTTCTGGCAGGAACCGCTGATGTATCAGGGCGGCAGCGACGACTTCATCGGACCTTGTCGCCCGGCTTTGTTTGCCAGCGAGCAATGGGGCATCGACTTTGAGGCCGAAGTGGCGATCATTGTTGACGACGTCCCGATGCAATGCAGCCAGAGCGAGGCCAGCGGTCATATCCGCTTGCTGATGCTTGCCAATGACTGGAGTCTGCGCCATCTTGTTCCGGATGAGCTGGCCAAAGGTTTCGGGTTTTACCAGTCCAAGCCGGCAACCGCCTTTGCGCCATTGGCAGTGACCCCTGATGAGCTGGGTGCGGCATGGGACGGTGAGCGGATGCACCTGCCGGTGCGCAGCTACCGGAACGAAACCTTGGTTGGCCAACCGCAGGCCGGCGAGGATATGGTCTTTGGCTTTCCCCAGTTGATCGAACACGCCGCAAAAACCAGACGCTTGCGAGCCGGGTCGATCATTGGATCTGGCACCGTATCCAATCGCGATCGCAGTCGCGGCTACAGTTGTATCGCCGAAATCCGTGCGCTTGAAATCATGGATCAGGGCCTGCCCAACACCGCGTATTTGCACTTTGGCGAGCGCATCCGGATTGAAGTGCTCGATGCCCGGTCTGAGAATGTCTTCGGCACCCTGGATCAGCAGGTCTTGCAAAACCATCCATGACCGAGAAAAGCTTCCAAATGCCCGGCAGCGGGTCCGCGGGCACACAAGGCCCGGGACAGCCCTTTGCCGACATGAGCCAGGGGCTTGCCTGGATGCAGACGATGTGGTCCACCTACATGAATTCGCCGATGGCGCCCACCCTGGATCTCGAGGAACTCGACCGGCGTATCAAGGACTTGAAAGCGGTCGAACAATGGCTTGCGATCAACCAAAACCTCTTGCGCAGCACCATTCAGGGTCTGGAGATTCAGCGCACCGGGATCGCGAGCTTGCACGCCATGATGGATCAACACAGGGCCGCAGCCAGCGCGCCAGCGCAAGCGCCTCGGTCCCAGGACAGCTTGAGCCAAACACCGCCTTCCATGCCCGAAGCGGCCGATTTGAACGAGGCACAAAAACCACAGACCGAGCATCCGGGACTGGAACAAGCCACGCAGTGGTGGGCATTTCTTCAAAAACAGTTTGAGCAACTCGCAAGCCATGCAAGTCTTGCCGCCTCGCCAACATCCGATCACGTCCCTGGCAAAGGCGATCGCGGCAGGCAAGCCAATCAGGAACCCGGCTCAAGCTCAAAACAAGCGCCCTCGCCCGACGCTGAGCGGCCGCCGAAGCAAAAGCCGCAAAATAGACGAAGTTCCAGGGCAACCTTGTCTTCACCGGCCGATCCGAAGGCGTCTTCGTGAAGGACGGGCAAATCAACCCTGGCTTTGCGCTTGGCCACGCCACGCACTACGACTGGCGGATGGCCTGCGAGCTCGCTTTGGCGCAAATTGAGCCTTGGTTTCAACAACATCAACACAGGGCTGGCTTGGTGCAGCATCAGAATGCGCCGCTGCGTTGGCTGGCCTGGCTTTACTTCACGCCTTCGTTTGCCACCGAGGCAGAGGCGCTTTTGCGCCATGTCATCGAGCGCACCGGCATTACAAACTGGATTGGCTGCTGCAGCGAATGCGTGCTTGCAGGGTCGGCCGAATACCGGCATGAACCGGCGTTGGCACTGATGGTAGGCGCGATGCCAAGCGACAGTTTTGAGGTTTTTTCAGGTCGGCGTCCGAAGGTCGCTCCGGGAGTCAACCCATCGCCTGCAAGCACCATTTTTGTCCACGCCGACCCACAGCTTAGCGATCTGGGTGAGCTGCTTGATGCCTTGAGCCAGCGCCACGAACAAGCGCCTTGCCATGGCGGGATTTGCAGCGGACTGGACGCTGAGCTGCCGCAATTGGCCAACGAGGTGTTTCATGGCGGACTTTCCGGCGTGGTGTTTCGGCAAAGCGCCGGGGTGCGCCAGGCCTTCAGCCAAGGATGTCGCCCGATCGGCACCCGACACCACATCACCAAAAGCGACAGGCATCTTGTTCGCCATATTGATGATCGGCCGGCGATGGACGTATTGCTGCAAGAGCTCGGGGTTGCGCAAGAAAGCGACCATGCAGGGACCCGGCAAAAGGTCCTTCAATCCTTGCCCAAGGAAAAGCTGCAAGGCGGACTGCTGGTTGAAATCGCAGACCCCGAACGTCTTGATCAACCAGGACTTGTTCGTAATCTTTTGGGCATCGACCCCTCCAACGGCAGCATCGCCATTGCCGGACAAGCTGAGGTTGGATGGTCCCTGCGTTTTTGCACCCGTGATCCGCAAACGGCGCGTGACGATTTGGTCGCCAGCTGCACCGCGCTTCGCGAGTCGATTGAAGAAGCAGGGCAAAAAATACTGGCGCTGATTTATGTGAGTTGCCTGGCTCGCGGCGAGCATCTCTTTGGCCGGGCCGGGCTCGAGGGCCAGTGGGTTCAGCATTACCTGCAGGCGCCGCTCATGATCGGTTTTCAGGCCAATGGCGAAATCCATCAAAACCAGCTCCATGGCTACAGCGCTGTGCTGCTTGCGATTTGCACCGAGGCAGATCAGCGCTAGAGCTGCTCGATCCTTTCGCGATAGCGCTGCGCCTGTTGCGCGTTTTTTGCCAGCTGCGGGGGTGACATCGCCTTAAGCTGGCGGATCGCGTGAAACATACGGGGGTTTTTTTCGAGGCTTGCCTGGTGCCTTTGCAAAAAGTCCCAATAAAACACGGTGAAGGGACAAGCAGCGTCGCTATCTCGCAGCGCCGGACGATAGCTGCATGTCTTGCAATAATTGCTCATGCGGGCGATGTACTGGCCGCTTGCGATATACGGTTTAGAACTTAACTCCGGTCCCATGGCATAGAGCGCCATCACCATCACGTTGGGTAAGTGGACCCAGTCCACGGCGTCGACGTAAACCGCATGAAACCAATCGGCAACCGCCTTGGGATGGAGTCCCGCGAGCACCGCGAAATTACCGATCACCATCAGACGCTGGATATGATGCGCATAGGCGTGCTCGAAGGTTTGCTCCAGGGTTTGTCGCAAGCAATTCATTTGCGACTGCCCGTTCCAGAACCAAACCGGTAGCTGGCCATGGTGATCAAAGTGGTTTGCCTGCGCCATCGCTGGCATGTGAAGCCAGTACAAACCGCGCATGAACTCACGCCAGCCAAGGATCTGCCTCACAAAGCCTTCAACGGTGGGCAGAGCGTAGCGCTGTGGATCGCGGGCGTAGGCATCGCAGGCTGCTTGGATCACCTCAAGCGGCCGCAGCAGCTTGATGTTCATCGCGCTTGCAAGCAGGCTGTGCCAAAGAAAGGGTTCGCCTGACCACATCGCATCCTGGAAGGGCCCAAACTGGGGCAGGACATGTTCAATAAAGTGATCCAAAGCCTTGAGCGCTTGTGCCCGATTGACTGGCCAGGCAAACTGCGCACACGATCCTGGCAGGCGATCGAGTTTTGTTTGCACCGCATCGATCACCGCGCTGCTGATCGAATCCGGCGCAAAGCGCGCAGGCGGGGGCAGGCCGCTTGGGCCGCGTACACCGAAGGCTTTGCGATTTTCGGTATCAAAGTTCCACTGCCCGCCCAGCGGTTGACCCTCTGCATCCATAAGCACCCGATGGCGCTGGCGCATATCTCGGTAAAAGTACTCCATGCGCAGGCGGGACCGCTTGGCCGCATAGCGTGCAAAGTCTTTTCGCGAACACAGCGCATGGGGGTCTTCGATCAGCTCCAAGGCTCGGCCCTGAGCCTTACAACCGGCAATGAGCGCTTGCTCGATAGCCCACTCCCCGGGCTCAAGCACACGAAGGCTTGCTGGCGGCATCGCTTTGAGCATCGACAGGATTTGATCCACCAGCGGGGCATCATGCCCCTCCTCAAGCTTTCGGTAGTGCACCACAAAGCCACGCTGGCGAAGCGCATCAGCGAAATGCCGCATCGCACTCAAAAAAAGAACGGTACGCGCGCGGTGGCTTTGAATGCGAAGCGACTCATCGGCCGCTTCGACCATCAACACATCCTTGCAAGCTTGCAAAACCGGCGAATCAAGATCGAGCTGATCGCCAAGCACCAAGGCGATTGCGTGAGGAGCCGGGGCGACGTCCACGACCGGGCCTGAGTCCGGTGTTGCTCGTTTCCCCAAGTCCGCTGGTGCGCGCTTGTTCAATCAACCAAATGCACAGCGCGCCACTCGCTCAAGGCGACATGGATGCCTGCCAGGTCTGAGAAAACCCGCACATCCGGAGGGGGTCGCCGAACAAGGATCGGGCACTGACCGCCTGCCCATATCGCGACATCCTGCGCCAGCTTGGCCCGCAATTCCGCCAGCCCGTCGAGCACATGGTTCGGGTTCATGCTCGCAGAAAAAGACAGCGCGACAATGTCGGCGCGCTGGGCGGCGGCAGCCATGGTGATGTCGTAAATCGGCGTTTGCACACCCAGCGACAGGCAGCGACAGCCCTCAAGCGCGAGCATCGCTTCGGCCATCAATAAACCCAGGCCATGGGGTTCTTGCGGGAAGGTGGTGAGCAAAACCCGCGGCGAGCGCCCTGGCCCCGGGATGTTGCTGATGGCGTTGCGCAGCACCACTTGCATCGATTCGGTGTAGAGATGCTCTTCGAAAATCTCAAACTGATTGCGCGCCCAGGCATCGCCAACCAGCGCATTGAGCGGCGCGGCAACTTCGCGGACAAAGCGATCCAAGCCAAGTCGCAGCGCCGCCTGACTCAGCGCCCGGCGCAGGTCTTCGACCTGATGTCGCTTGATCAGCGCCATGTAGGCAGCCAGATCATCGCGCATCGGGTGGCATTCATCCAGACGCGGGCTGTTGGCCGAGCGGATCTGATCAGCAAGCATTTGCAACTGATCAGGCTTCATCCGCATGATTTTCCCGGGCCTGTGCCCAGCGTCCATTAGCCGGCGGATCAAGCGCAGGCGTTCGACTTGCTCAACCGGATAAAGGCGTTCGCCAAGGCTATCTCTCACAGGCTCGGGAAAGCCATATCGGCGCTCCCATACCCTTAAGGTGTCCTTGGATAAACCGGTATCTCGCTCAACCGCTGAGATACTCAACTGAACTCCCGACCCGACTCCCAAAACTTCCGCGCGTTCGTTCATGAGTTGCTACTTTTTTAATGAGCGAGCCAGCTTTTGTCCATGACAAATCTTGACTCGCGGTGAATGTGCGACCTATTATAAGAGCCACTTTTCGATATGGCTAGAAAATCGATGAACTTCAACGGGTTATTAAAAAAACTTCACAGCGGATGTTTTTTTGGCATCGCGCTGCTTTCGCTTTCCCTCGGCTCGACGGCACACGCCAAGTTCTGCCCACCGCTGCTCAACCACAGCCTGCCGCGCCTGCAAGACGAATCGGCCCAGAATTTGTGCCAGTACGCAGGCAAGGTTGTGTTGATCGTCAACACCGCGAGCAAATGCGGTTTTACCGGGCAGTATGAGGGCCTGGAGCGTCTCTACGACCGTTACCGCGAAGCAGGCCTGGTGGTGATTGGTTTTCCATCGGGCGATTTCGGCGGCCAAGAACTCGCAAGCAACAAGGAAATCGCAGCGTTTTGCGCCAATACCTTCAATGTTCGTTTTCCGATGTTGGTGAAAACCTCGGTACGCGGCGACAAGGCCAATCCGGTGTTCGCAGGCCTCATTCGTGAATCGGGCACCGCGCCGAAATGGAACTTTTACAAATATTTGTTGGGGCGCGATGGGCGGCTCGTGAAAGTTTACAGCAGCATGACCGAGCCCGATGACCGCAGTTTCGTCCAGGACATTGAGCGCAGTCTGAAGCAAAATCCTTAAGCTCCCCAGAAGCGTTCATCGAGCGACTGCGGCAGCGCGCTGTCGAAGTGGCCCTGGAGGGAAACAATATGAAGATTGCGGTAGTCGGATCTGGCATCAGCGGTCTGTCGGCAGCGTACAGGCTGGCAAAAACCCATCAGGTGGTGTTGTTCGAAGCCGAAGGACGGCTTGGAGGTCATACAAATACGGTAGATGTTCAACTTGATGGGATGGAGCAGGCGGTCGACACCGGCTTTCTGGTCTATAACGAAAAAACCTATCCCGAACTGATCGCGCTTTTCAAGCAGCTTGAGGTACCCACTGCAGCGACCGATATGTCGTTTTCGGTATCGCGCGGTCCCCATCGCATGGAGTGGTGTGGCTCGGATCTCTCCGGATTGTTTGCTCAGAAAAGCCATCTGCTGTCGCCGCGCTTTTGGGGCATGCTGCGCGATGTGCTGCGATTCAACCGGCAGGCGACTGCGCTGGCGCAAACGATGCTGGATGCTCCACCGGGTCAATCGCATGCCTTCGGTCATGCCACGCTGGATCAACCCCTGGATGCATTTCTTTCCCGCGAGGGCTACGGTGAGGCTTTCACTGCCGACTATTTGTTGCCCATGGCAGCGGCGATCTGGTCTTGTCCGATGAAACAGATGCGCGAGTTTCCGCTTGGGACTTTTGTTCGCTTCTTCAACAACCACGGTTTGCTGCAGGTGAACAATCGGCCGCGCTGGTTCACGGTTGCAGGCGGTGCAAGGCAGTATGTGCAGAAAATGGCCAAACACATCGACGATGTTCGTTTGAACACGCCGGTATGGTCTGTTGAGCAACGCGCCAATCCGGCAGGACAACTTCGCTTGCAAAGCGCGGCAGGCGATGAACTCTTCGACGCGGTGGTGCTCGCCTGTCACTCTGACCAGAGCCTGCGAATGCTCAAAAACCCGCGACCGGCGCAGGCCCAGTTGCTCGCATCGATCCGCTATCAGGAAAACCGCGCCTGGCTTCATTGCGACAGCGCCCTGATGCCGCGTTCGCGCAAAGCCTGGGCTGCCTGGAATTACCTTTCCAAACAAGTGCGCGACGATGCCTCGCAACTTGATCAAACCGCAGTATCGGTCACCTATTGGCTCAACCGCTTGCAGCCACTGGCAATCAAAACCCCTTTGTTTGTCAGCCTCAACCCCTTACAAGAACCGCAAGCGGCAAGCTGCTTGCAGGTGATCGATTACGCCCATCCGGTTTTTGACCTGGCTGCTGTGCGTGCCCAGCGGCAATTGCCATCGATCCAGGGCGCAGACGGCGTCTGGCTTGCAGGAGCATGGACCGCGTTTGGCTTTCATGAGGACGGATTGCGTTCAGGACTTGCAGTGGCAAAAGCGATCGAACAGACGCCGCAAGTTCTTGGCTTGGCTGCATAAGGCCAGGCGCTTGCTGCAAACCTCGCCACAAGCCGAAGCTGAGCGCAGGTCGATGCCTTTGACCGAGCCAGAATGTTCCTGCTTTGTGGGCGAGGTTCGCCATAGGCGCCTTAAGCCCAGCGAGCACCAGTTTGCCTACCGAGGCTTTTTTTTCCGGCTCGATGCCGGTTTGCTCGATCCCGCGCTTCGCCCGCAAGCCCTCCGTTTGCGGCAGGCTGCAGACGCCGAAGCTTGCAGCACAACCGAGGGCGAAAAAGCGCTGTCAGTGCCCATCAAGCACGATCCATCGGATTCGCCCGAGCTTGGTTTGCGCTGGTTGCGACTGTTTGCGGTGAATCGGCCAGCCTTGATCAGCATGCACGCAAAAGACCACGGTGATCCGCAAGAAGGCCAGTCGCTTTCGCAATGGCTCTTTGGCCTGCTCAGCGAACATCAGGTGGCGCTGCCATCGCGGATTCGCCTTATTGCCTACCCCCGAGTTTTTGGCTACCAGTTCAAACCGGTGAGCTTTTGGTTATGCGAAGATCACGAGGGGCACTGCATCGCCATCATCGCCGAAGTGCGCAACACCTTTTCCGGACGCCATGCTTATGTGCTGACCGCCAGTCAGCTCGAGAAAGCGAAAACCCTCACGATGGCCGACCTGACGCAAGCAAGGCTTTCAAACGGGCAAACCCTGAGCACAAAAAAGTGCTTCACCGTTTCTCCCTTTTGTACGATATCGGGATCGTATCGATTTCGTTTTTATAACTCCGAAGCACGCAGCCTCTCGCGCATCGAATACTACGACGACAAAGGCCTTTTGCTGATCACCTCGATGTGCGGCGAACGCCTGAACCTTCAAACAAGCAGCTTGCTTGCGCTGGCGCTTGACATACCCTGGCAGAGCCTGCTGGTCAGTTTTCGGATTCACTGGCAAGCACTCAGGCTATGGCTCAAAAAAGTGCCCTTTTACGGCGCCCAACAAACACCCACTCCGCCTCAATCCTCTCCAAGCCAAGGAACATGAGTACCGAACACCCGTTATCTGCTCTGCCTGTGACATTAGCTCAGCCATCGAGTGCGCATACCGCAAGACCAGCCAAGCACGAGCGCATCCCTTACCGCGCAAGCATCGGGCTCGCGCTTTTGCGCAGGGCCAGGCTGGGCTGCCTTATTTTGCGGGACCCC
The DNA here is from genome assembly GCA_002342365.1 of Burkholderiales bacterium UBA2459. Lineage (GTDB taxonomy): Bacteria > Pseudomonadota > Gammaproteobacteria > Burkholderiales > Burkholderiaceae_E > UBA3064. Next base: position 17,474 of record DDPV01000040.1, read on the forward strand.
AGTGGCGAAGAGCATCGATTCGGCAGGCAAGAGCCGCCCGCCGGCGCAACGTCTGAAGCTGAGCCGGCGCTTTGGATTTTGCGCGATTGGTCGGTCTTTGATCGCGCCTTGACCCGCGGCGACGTTGGCTTTGGCGAATGCTGGATGGAAGGCCTCTGGGATAGTCCGGATCCAGCCGCGGTGCTGCGCTTCATGCTCATGAACCGGGAATCGCTGGACCAGGGCATTTACGGTACCTGGATTGGCCAGTGGGTCGATCGACTGCGGCACCTGCTCAGGCGAAACAGCCGCAGCGGCTCTCGACGCAATATCCAGGCGCACTATGACCTTGGGAATGACTTCTACCGGCTTTGGCTTGACCCGAGCATGACTTACTCAAGCGCCATGCGCAGTGCGCACGCGGATGAACAAAGAGGTAGCAGCAGCGAGCACGCACAGTCCAAGGATGGCTGCAAGCTTGCCCCCTGCGTCGTGCCGATTGACGCGCTTGAAATTGCGCAACACCGGAAGTACGAAACCATCCTTGATGCGCTTGCGCTTGCACCAGGCTCATCGGTGCTTGAAATCGGTTGCGGCTGGGGCGGCTTTGCCCTGAGGGCACGCCGTCGCGATTTGCATATGAAATGCCTCACGCTGTCTTCAGAGCAACTTCGTTATGCACAAGAGCTGCATCAGGTCGAGCAAACGCGTCAGGGCAGCGGCTTTGGAAGCGCCAGATTCTGTCTGCAGGATTATCGTGATGAGCAAGACCACTACGACGGCATTGTGTCGATCGAAATGTTTGAGGCAGTCGGCGAGGCCTACTGGGACAGTTACTTCGCGCGCATCCGCCACTGCTTGAAGCCTGGCGCAAAGGCCGTTATTCAAAGCATCACGATTGATGAAAAGTATTTTCAACGTTATCGGGCCGGAACTGATTTCATTCAACAGTATATTTTTCCCGGCGGCATGTTGCCGTCGCCCGAAAGGCTGATCGCAGTGGCTCATGCACAGGGCTTGAAGCTTTGCGACAGCCTGCGCTTTGGCGCTGATTACGCCTGGACGCTAGCGCGCTGGCATGAGCGCTTTATCGCTGCCGATGCGCAGGTGCGCGCGCTTGGCTACGATGAACGCTTCATCCGTATGTGGCGCTTTTATCTCGCATACTGCGAAGCGGGCTTTGCCGAAGGCGGCACCGACGTGATGCAGTTCAGTTTTACCCGAGCTTGAGCGATCAGCGCAGCAACAGCCCTTTGAACCGATGATCGGCCTTAGCTGAGGAATCGACGATGGCTGAAACCTCGTTTCTTGCGCGTCGCCGTTGGGTCGAACAATGCCTTTGTTTTGGCCTCGGCCTGCAAAGCCTCGCGCAAAGCGGCCTGGCTCATGGGTCGGCCGGCGAGAAAGGCCTGCAGCCTTGGTCGATGGCGCAAAGCCTCCAATGGTTCGAAGAGCAAGGCCTCAAGTTTCGATTGCGAGGGCAGGCAACGATGCGCTGGTTTGGCCTTTCCTTGTACGATGCAAGGCTTTGGACCTTCGAGTCCTTCGACCCTGGCGCCTGGGCGACTCAGCGCTTTGCGCTCGAGCTGATTTATACCCGGGCCTTTGAAGGCGCGAAAATTGCGCAAGCCTCTCTTGAGCTGATGCAAGCGCAATACGGTAAAAACGCCGAACGTGATCGTCAATGGCTCGCCTGGATGCAACAAAGCTTTCCCGATATTCAGGCCAAAGAGCGCTTGCTAGGAATTCATCGGGAAGCCGGCGCGGGCTGCCGCTTCATCCACAATCGGCAGCTACGCATGGATCTTAATGACGCCGCCTTTGCAAAAGCTTTTTTTGGCATTTGGCTCGACCCTCGGACCACCGAACCCGCACTTCGCAAAAGCCTGATCGGTGAGGCCTGATGAAGCCAATGCTGTGGCGTTATGCCAGCATGCGGTTGCCGCTTGCCCTTCTTGAGTTACCGCTTTATGTGCTGCTACCCAAGCTTTACAGCGAACTGCTGCCGCTTAGCGTGGTGGGACTGATGTTGCTTGCAGCCCGCAGCCTCGACGCTTTGGCCGATCCATGGCTTGGCAGGCGCTGGGACCTGCAAAGCGCAGCGAGCCTTGGGCCGCTGCGCGGCATCGCCTGGCAAGCTTTAGCCTTCGCGAGCACGGTCTTTGTTGTGGGTTTTTTGCTTTTGCTCTGGTGGCCGACGCTTGCCGATCGTTATGCGCTTGATCCGATTTGGAGCGGCCTGGTTCTAGCGATCGGATCGGTACTCACCTACCTCGCGTATTCGCTTTGCACAATCGTGTATCAAAGTTGGGGTGCGGCACTGGCCCGCAATAATGCTGAGCGAAGCCGTTATGCCCTTAGCCGCGAAGCGGTCGGACTGCTTGGTGTGATCGTTATATCGATCTTCGTACAAGCACAATCATGGTTTGAAAAACTCGTCATCAGCCTGATGCTAGTGCTGTTTTCGATGCTTGCGCTTGCGCTTTTTCGGGGGCTTGCGTATCCGAGGCAAGTTCGCAGTCGAGAGCCCGAAGCGCGCGATTTTCACGCCATCACACTATGGCAGTGCCACCCGCTTCGGCATTTGTTCATCTGCTATATGTTGAGTGCGATCGCTGCGGCGATTCCTGCTACGCTGATCTTGTTTTTCGTCGACAAGGTTCTGAACGCACCCGATGCAGCCCCCTGGTTTTTAGCGCTCTATTTTCTGAGTGCTGCTGCGGGGCTTCCGCTTTGGTCAAAGCTCAGCGATCGGCTCGGACACAGCAGCTGCTGGCTGCTTGCGATGGGGGTGGCGATTTGCGCTTTTGCTTTTTGCCTGGGACTTGATGAAGCTGACATTGTCGCTTACGGGCTGGTCTGCGTGGTCACCGGTTTGGCACTGGGCGGGGACGTGGCCATGCCTTGGGCGATTCTTGCGCGATTGATTCAAGAGCAACAAGCCAAGATGCCGCAAGCCATGCCGATTGCTGGCCGCTGCATCGGCTACTGGACGCTGGTTGGCAAACTCAATCTCGCGCTGGCCGCTGGCATTGCCCTGCCGCTTTGGCAGTGGCTTGGTGCAGACGCACAGTCGCTAAGCTGGATTTACGCAGGCCTGCCCTGTTTACTGAAGACCTTGTCACTGCTGTGGCTCCTCAGATGCCGCCGGAGCCAGGCCTTATGAAGGAGCGATCGATGAAAGCGATGTATCTGAAGTTTCTTGTTTGCATCAGCCTGATGCTTAGCGCCTGCTCGAGTGTGGATGTGCAGCACTATCGCAGCGAACAACCCAAGCTTGAACTTGCCCGCTATCTCAACGGCGATTTACGCGCTTGGGGGATGTTTTCCGACCGCTTTGGCGAGGTGGTCAAGCGCTTTGAGGTGCGGCTCAAAGGTCGCTGGGATGGGAAAAAGGGCGTGCTCGAAGAGGATTTCGTTTATAGCGATGGGTCAAAACAGCGTCGCGTCTGGCAGATCGAGGAAATCGGCCCGGGTCAGTACAGAGGTCGGGCTGAGGACGTGGTCGGTGAAGCCATCGGGGAGGCCTCGGGCAACGCCTTGCGTTGGCGCTACACCTTGGCGCTACCTGTTGACGGGCGAGTCTGGCATGTGCAGTTTGATGACTGGATGTTCCTGATTAATGATCAGGTAATGATTAACCGCGCGAAAATGTCCAAGTTCGGTATTGAGCTTGGTGAAGTGACTTTGTCGTTTGTCAAGGATTGACCTTGAATCCACCCATTCGATCCTGGCGGGGTTTGCGGGTTTGGATCATTGGCGCATCCTCAGGCATCGGTGCTGCGCTTGCGCATGAACTCTCACGACAAGGCGCAGAGCTGATCCTCAGTGCACGAAGGCTTGAGGCGATGCAAGGGCTCGGGCTAAGCAAGGCCAAGCTGATCAGACTCGATGTTTGTGATCCACAGCGGCTTGCCGAGGTTTGTGGCGAGCTTTTGGCAAGCGACGGTGTTGACCTTGTCGTGTGGATGGCCGGGATTTACAGGCCCTTGAGCAGCGCAAGCTACAAGCTTGAAGACGCTCTTGACATGACCAGGACCAATTATGTGGCTTTGCTCTATGCTCTCGAGCATTTATTGCCCTATTTTTTGAATCGATCGCAGAAGCATCCGAAGGCAAGCGGCGGGCTTGCGATTGTCTCGAGTGTGGCTGGCTTTCGCGGGCTTCCCAAGGCGCTTGCCTACGGGCCGACTAAGGCCGCACTGAGCCATCTGGCAGAAGTCCTGCATCTTGAACTCGCGCCCCAAGGAATTGGCGTTTGGGTGATTCATCCGGGATTTGTCCAGACGCCTGCAACTGCAATCAACGACTTCACCATGCCGGCGCTCATCAGCGCCGAGCAAGCAGCGCTTGAGATTGCAGGCGGATTACAAAAAGCGGCCTTTGAGATTCATTTTCCGCGTCGCTTTACTTATCTGATGAAGGCGCTGCGCTTGCTGCCCGATCGAATTTACTTTCCACTGCTTCGCCGTGCGCTCGGCCCGACTGGCAGCGTTGCCGCAAAAAAGCCATGAATCAAGCAAGGCCCGCGGTTGACGACGCCGCCAGTCAGCGACTTGCGCTGCGCCTTTCCGAGATCAGGCATTTCTTTGAAACCCTCAACCCTGCAAAACTGGACCAACTTGCGCTGCTTTACAGCGCGCAAGCGCGCTTTAAGGATCCCTTTCAGTCGGTGCAAGGGCTTGACGCCATCCGCGCGGTTTTTGAGCACATGTTCAGGGTGCAGCCATCCTCGCGCTTTGTGGTCCTTAGCATCGTTCAATCGCAGGCTGCCCCGTTCGCCGATCCACCCGTGGCCAATCTAGGCGGCGAGCAAGCGCTTCAAGCGCAATGTTGCCTGCGCTGGCAATACTGGCTTGAACTGGCAGGCAAACCCGCTTGCATCGAGGGTTGTTCCTGGCTAATCCTTGATGAGGAGGGCAAGATCGCCGAGCATCGGGATTACTGGGATGCGGCTGAAGAACTGTATGAAAAAATCCCTTTGCTGCGCTGGCTTATGCGCTGGCTCAGGCGCAAAATTGCCTCAGGCTGATAGACTCAGATCGTCAGGCTGCAAACGAGCGATCGCTCGTTTGCAGCCAGCCCTTAGCCGCGGAGTTTACGCATGCTATACCCGGAATTGTTTCGATCACTTGAGTCGGTCCGCTGGTCGATGGAAAGTGATATTCCCTGGAATTGTTTCGATGCCGGGCTTTTGTCTGAGGAACAGGCCCAGACGATCAAGATGAACGCGATCACCGAGTGGGCAGCGCTACCTGCGACCGAAATGTTTTTGCGCGACAACCGTCACGACAGCGACTTCTCAGCGTTTATGTCGGTCTGGTTTTTCGAAGAGCAAAAGCATGCCCTGGTGCTGATGGAGTACTTGCGTCGATTCCGCCCCGAACTTGTGCCTAGCGAAGGCGAACTGCATGCGGTGCGTTTCGAGTTTGATCCGGCGCCGCCGCTTGAGACTTTGATGTTGCATTTTTGCGGCGAGATCAGACTCAATCACTGGTACAGACGCGCAGCCGAATGGCACACCGAGCCAGTGATCAAGCATATCTACGAAGTGATTTCGCGCGATGAGGCTCGCCATGGCGGCGCTTATCTGCAATACATGCGTCGGGCAATCGGTCAAATGGGCGACCAGGCAAGAAGCGCTTTTGCAAAAATCGGCGTCTTGATGGCAAGCGCCAAACGCCAGAGCAAAGCGCTGCATCCCACCAATTTGCATGTCAACAAGGACTTGTTTCCGAAAGACACGATTCAGAGTCGGCTACCGGATCCGAGCTGGCTTGAGCGCTGGCTCGATCAGCAAATCAGCTTCGATGCCCAATGGGAGGACAAGGTGGTGGGGCGGATCTTGCACAATCTCTCCTTGCTTTTTGGCAAGTCCTTCGCCAGCGTTCAGGAACTGAACCGCTACCGCAAGGAGCTCGGGCGGGCCGCCAGCGACAAGCTCGGTGCTGCAGGTGACAAGCTGGGTCCAGCAGGCGACAAACTTGGCGCGGCCGGCGCGCTTTGAGTCAAAAATCCTCGAGCCTTCGCAGCTTGAGGACTTCGCAAAGCGGTGCCCGCGTCCATTGGTGTTTACCAACGGTGTCTACGACTTGCTGCATCGCGGCCATGTCAGTTTGCTCGATGCAGCCGCGCAAGAAGGCCAGTGCCTTGTGCTGGCTCTTAACAGTGACGAGTCGGTTCGCAGGCTTGGCAAAGGCGAAGATCGCCCCATCAATCGTCTCGAAGATCGGCTGGCGCTTGCAGCAGCGCTTGCCAGCGTCGACTATGTGACCTGGTTTGAGGACGACACCCCGCTTGCCTGCATTCTCAGGCTGCGGCCCGAGGTGTTGGTCAAAGGTGGTGACTGGGTCGGACGCATCGTCGGTGCCCAGGAAACAGCCTCCTGGGGGGGGCGTGTGCTCGCCATCCCTTTTGTTCACCAACGATCAACCACCCAGACGCTGGCAAAAATCAGAGCCAGCTCAAAGGTCTAAGCCGACAAATGGGCTCCGTGCTCGCGAAAAAAATTTCGCAGATGTTGGTCGCGAAAATGCTCCGGGTCCCAATCCCTGTCTAGCAGCAGGCCCGGATTCAAAAATTCATAAATCCAGGCTTCATAGCGGCCCTCCCGCCCCGAATCCTCCAGGCTGCGAACCTCGACCAGCACCCGACGATAGGCCTCGCCTTCAAAGGCATCCAGCCGCTGCCAGGCTACAGCGTTGAGATTCAGCCATAAGCGGCCGTCGATGCTCGAATCCGCCTGCCCGGGTCGGGCGGCCGGATAGCTCGCATCGCGAATCGCATAACGCTGCCAACCGCTTAGCCTGGCCGCTAAGGACTGCAGCGCATGTTGGGCAGCGACCGCTTGCATCACCTCCGGGAACATCAAAGAGCCGTAACTGAAACAATGCGAGCTCATGACTTAAGTTCTGCCTGCGATTGGAGCAAGCGTACGCTTCCCTGGCTGAGGCGCTCGATGCCCGCTTTTGCAAGACCGGGCGGTTCGCATGCGATACAAAGCCTTCCGTGTTCGTCGATCCCCCGCCCAATGCCTTTATGCCAGTCAGATTGCCCTTCGTGTTGGAAGATCAAGGAACGTCCCTGAAAAACATCAAGCGCATGAAGCTGCTTGGCCGAGGGAGCAAGGCCCTCGGCTTCAAAGTCCGTCCAGGCTTGAAGCAGGTCGGCGCTTAGTCGCTTTGCAAGCGCCAAGCGCCAGGGCCGGTCAAGCAAGCTGCCAAGCCCGCACAGATCCGAAAAAAGTCCGTCGGCCGACAAAGCCTCGCCATCACCCGCAGGGATGCCAGGTGGCAGGAGATTGATGCCAAGGCCGATCACCAGGCGCGTTTGTTGGCCAAACTGGCGGGTCTCAATCAAGATGCCGACAAGCTTGGACAGTCGGCCGTCTGCGTTCAGGCGCACCACATCGTTGGGCCATTTGAGCCACAAGTCCCCTCCAAGCGGCGCACGAGCTGACTGACTCGCCAAAAGCTGCGTACGACTTGCTTCGAGTCCTCGGATCACGCAAAGCGCTGTGGCAATCGAAAAGGCCGAAAGGCAATCTGGCCATGCGGCCTGCGAGCGATCAATCGACAAACTCATGAGCAGGCAGGCGCCAGGTGCGTCATGCCAGACTTTACGCTGGCGGCCGCGACCTGCGGTTTGGTGCTCGGCAACCAGACACTGGGCGATGCTTGCCCGCTGGCCAAAGCGTTCCTCGGCTGGCCAAGGCGCAGCAAGCAGACTGGCGTTGGTCGAGTCGATAGAGGCCACCCACTGCAAGGGGATATCAGACGGCACAAAGGGCTCAGGCTGCAGAAGCGTCGCGCTGGCTGTATCGGCGGAATCGGACATGCATTCGATGATAGCCTGTCGCCAAGCTTTGTCGAGCTTGTCGATTGCAACACTGCCATGGCCACTCAGTCCCAACGCGCTTCCAGGCGATCACGAGCCCGCTCAAGCAGTGCGGTCTTGTGGGTGCTGTTCGCGCTCTGGATTTTGGTCATTGTTTACGGGTCGCTTTGGCCATGGCAAGCCTGGCGCGATATCGGGACCGCACCCTGGTCCTTTCTGGGTGATCCACTGCCGCGGTACTGGACGTGGTTTGACCTCCTGAGCAATGTTGCGCTTTACCTGCCGCTTGGCCTGCTTTTGGCTTTGAATCGGGCGCCCCCGCGCAGAGCCGGACTGGGGCTTGCCCTGCTTGTCGGGGCTCTGCTCTCACTCACGATCGAAGCAGCGCAAAGCTATCTGCCGCAACGCGTTCCCTCGCTGCTCGATCTGGCAGCCAATACGCTGGGCGCCTTGATCGGAGGCCTGCTGGCTGCCGGCCTGCGACGACCCTGGCACTCCTTGCGTCGCTTGAGCAGCAGCTGGTGGCATCGCGATGGCCAGTGGCCAGCGGTGCTGGTGATTCTCTGGCTTTCGATTCGACTCAGCAGCTTGCTGGGCCCGAACCAGGCTGGGCTGTGGTTGACCGGGCCCGGGCCATTGGGCACCGAATCGATGATCAAGGGCCCCGCTTACGGTGCAAGCGCGAGTTGGCTGCTGGTTGAGAGCCTTTTAGTCAGCCTTTTGCTCGCCCAGGTCTGCCGAATCGCTTCGGTGTTTTGGCTGGGTCTGGTGCTCAGCCAGAGTGTGCTGATCCTTGCCTTTCTCAAGGCTATGGCGCCAGGCCAGATCATGCTCGCAAGCTGGCCCTTGATCTGGCCGATTCTGTTCTGGAGCTTGCTGCTGGGCTGCTGGGCTTTGCTGCATCGGCGCTATGCCTTCGGTCAGGCGGCCTGGCTCGGGCTCGGACTTGCCAGCCTCTGGCCTTTGCGAAGTTTGCTGGTACTGGTCTTTTCGAGCCTGTTTATTTTGGCCGAGCAATCAAGCCTCGGGCCGGGTCTCGGACCCTCGCCAAACGCAGGCTTTCGCTTGGGCAACTGGCTCCTCAACCTGCATCAGCAATGGAGCGAGTCGATTGCGCAATGGCGCTCGGGATTGGCGCCCTCCTGGCAGGCTTTGCTCGATCGCTGGTTCGGCTTAGGTCAACCCACCAGCCCAGCCTTTGGCATCACACCGTTGCTTGGTCGCAACCTGCAGCACTTTGAAGCCGTCGTCTTGCTCGTGCAGGAGCTCTGGCGATGGATGTGCCTGCTTTGGTTTCTTGTGGTGGTCCTGCGGCCGAAAAGGGCCATGGTTCGGCCGCGCCGCCTATAATGAGACGCGACAGACGCAGCCTGGCGCAAGGTCCGATCCCGTCATCGGTTTGCCGCTTGATGTAGGTTTGCAGCCTTGCGCCCTTTTGGCGCATATCTGCCGGTTGTGTCTGCGTTTTGCTTGGTTTGCTGCTTATCTGAAGCCCCACACAGGCCTTTGTCTATGTTTTATCGCCACCACGTGTTTTTTTGCCTGAACCAGCGCGATGCCGGCAGGCCCTGCTGCGCAGCCCAGGGGGCCGAGGGCTTGCAACAATACGCCAAGCTGAGGATCAAGCAACTCGGGCTTCAGGGCCCGGCGTCGATTCGTATCAATAAGGCAGGCTGCCTCGATCGCTGCGAGCTCGGACCGGTTTTCGTGGTTTATCCTGAGGCTGTCTGGTACACAGCCATTGATGAACAGGACATCGAGGAAATCATTCAGTCGCATCTCATTGGCGGCCAAATTGTTCAAAGGCTCCAATTGCCCGACAAGCCGCAGTGAACGCCCAGACCCAAACCCGATCGATACAAACGCAATCCGGTCGCATTGAGGTGCTGATCGACCAGGCCCTCAAGCCAAGGGGTTTGGCGCTTATTGCCCATCCTCATCCCTTGTTTGGTGGAAGCAACCAGAATAAGGTGGTGCAAACGCTTGCCCGAGCCTTTCTGGAACAGGGCTATGACACCTGGCGACCCAACTCGCGCGGCGTTGGCGCAAGCGAAGGCGTTTTTGACGAAGGTCGAGGCGAGACCGAGGATTTTTTAGACTTGTTGCAAGTGGCTCAATCCCACTACCCCGGGTTGGGAAGCGCCCAGCAAAGCCTCGCACTGGCTGGATTTTCATTTGGCAGCTTCGTCGCCAGCATGGCCTATCAGCGGCTTGAAAGCATCGCACTGACTGCGGATCATTTGGTGCTCGTGGGGCCCGCTGTCTCAAGATTTCCGATGCCACAGGTACCGCAACAGTCGGTCGTGATCCACGGCGAAGACGATGAGGTGGTGGCGCTGTCAGACGTCATGGCCTGGGCACGCCCGCTTGACGTGCCGGTTTTGGTTTTTCCCCACACCAGCCACTTTTTTCACGGACGTTTACCCTTACTCAAGCAACGGGTTTCGCAAAGCTTGGCCGGGGACCGGCCTGCTTAAGGAGTCAACGTGTTCTCTCACCGCAAGCCTTCGCAACCGGCCAAACGGCTTAAGGCATGGCTCGATCTGCGATGGCCAAAGGCCTTAATCAGCCTGCTTGCGAGCTTTTTTCTGCTCAGTCTGCTGAGCCAGACCGAGCTGGCTGCTCAGACAGCCAAACCGCTTGAACCCAAGGCCGCAAGCGCAGAGCCGCTCAGTGCCACAAAGCCCTCGTCTCCGGCCGCAGCGATTGCCGCAATCGGGCCCACGATTGCGGCAAAGGCCTGGATACTTTATGACGTCAGCAGCCAGCAAGTGCTGGCAGCGCATGAGGCTGAAAAAACCCTCGACCCAGCTTCGCTGACCAAGCTGATGACCGCCTACATGAGTTTTGCCGCCATCAAGGAAGGGCGCTTGAAGCTCGACCAGCGTCCACCGGTTTCACAAAAAGCCTGGAAAGCGCTTGGTTCGCGAATGTTCGTGGATCCGGGCAAGCCTGCAAGCGTTGAAGAGTTGCTCAAGGGCATGATTGTTCAGTCGGGCAACGATGCCTCGGTGGTCCTTGCCGAGACGCTTGCCGGTTCCGAGGAAGCCTTTGCGCAGCAAATGAATCGTGAAGCGCAGCGCATGGGTTTGAAAAACACGCAGTACCGGAATGCAACCGGTCTACCTGATGCGCAGCACTACAGCAGCGCCTACGACTTGGCTTTGCTTGCCTCGCAGCTGATTCGTGAGTTTCCGGATCGTTACCCGCTTTATTCCCTGCGGGAATACAGTTACAACAACATCAAACAACCCAACCGAAACCGGCTTCTGGCCATCGATCCAACGGTTGATGGATTAAAAACCGGTCACACCGAGGCTGCCGGCTGGTGCCTGGTCGCATCAAGCCGCCGCAAGGACCTCAACGGCCAGCAAGAACGCAGGCTCTTGTCGGTTGTGCTGGGTGCAGCCTCGGAGTCTGCGCGGCTTGTCGAATCGCAAAAACTGCTTAACTGGGGCTTTCAAAACACCGACGCGGTGATCCTGCATCCGGCCGGCAAGCAAGTGGCCCAATACAAAGTAAGGCGGGGCGCAGTCTCTGAGGTCTCGGCCGGCTTTGAAGGCGCCTTGAGCGTTGTGGTTCCGAAGGGAAGCGGTGCGCGGGTGAAGACCGATCTGGTGCGTATCGACCCCTTGGTGGCCCCGCTTGCCAAGGGGCAGCGTATCGGCACGGCGCGCATCAGTCTCGATGGGCAAGCCCTATCCGAGGTACCCTTGGTGGCAGTGAACGAGGTTGCCGCAGCCGGCTGGTTCGGTCGAGCCTGGGATACGATCATGCAATGGGTTGGTCTTTGATGGGCAGGAGAAATTCGTGATGGAAGCGATTGCAAACCGGGCAAGCGATGCGACAGGTCAGCAAGCCCTTGAATCCATCGTCTTTTTAAACGGCGATTTTGTTCCGCTCAGCCAGGCAAAAGTGCCGGTACTCGACCGTGGTTTTATTTTTGGTGATGGCATTTACGAAGTGGTGCCGGCTTATGCGGGTCGCTTGTTTCGATGGCCCGAACATTTGGCGCGCTTAAAGCGCAGCCTTGCAAAGATCCGGATCGAAAATCCTTATACCGATACACAATGGCTAAGCTTGATTGAGTCCTTGCTCAAAAGGCACCCCTGGTCGAATCAATTCATTTACTTGCACATCACCCGCGGCGTTGCCAAACGCGATCATGCTTTTCCGAAGTCAGCCCAGCCCACGGTCTTTGCCATGAGCTCGGAGCTCCAAGCCCTGCCCCAAGCGCAGCGCGAAGCCGGCGTGAGCGCCGTCACACTTGACGATCAGCGTTGGCTGCACTGCGACATCAAGTCGATTTCACTGCTCGGCAATGTGCTGGCTAGGCAAGCCGCGGTCGATGCCGATGCGGCCGAGTGCATTCAGTTTCGCGATGGCCAAATGACCGAAGGCTCATCGAGCAACATTTGGGTGGTTCGCAAGGACGAAGTGTTGGGCGCTCCGGTCGATCACCGTATTCTGGAAGGGATTCGGGTGGGCCTGATGCAAGTGCTTTGCGAAGCTTGCGGGCTCACTTACCGGACTGCGGCGATCAGTCGGGAAGAGGTTTTTCGGGCCAATGAGCTCTTGCTGAGCTCTGCGACCAAAGAAGTCCTAGCGATCACAAAGCTCGATGGCCAACCGATTGGCAGCGGAAAGCCCGGGCCGGTTTATCACAAGCTTTACCAGGCCTATCAGCAGGCGATTGCAGACAATCGCGGCCCCGAGCCAACGATGGCTTGAGGCGCCGGGGAAGGCCTTTAGCCCAAGCCTTGTGAATTGACGATGCCAGACGCTGATAAGCTTTTGCAGTTTCCCTGCGATTTTCCGATCAAGATCATGGGCAGGAACGTACCGAGGTTTAGTCAGGACATCTGCGATCTGATTTGCCAGCATGCGCCGGATTTCAATCCGGCAACGCTCGAGATTCGAGCCTCGAGCAAGGCGAACTACATCGGCCTGACTGCAACCATTCGCGCCCACTCCCGGCAGCAGCTCGATGGCCTCTATCTCGCCCTCACAGCGCATCCGCTGGTGAAGATCGTGCTTTAGGCCGCTGGCGCAGTGAAGCTGCAAATCCGTCACCTCGGAACCCGCGATTACAGCGATTGCCTCAGCGCCATGCAGCGCTTCACCCGATCACGAGACCCGACGCAAGACGATGAAATCTGGTTGCTGCAGCACCCACCGGTGTTCACACTGGGTAAGGCTTCGCGGGCCCATCACCTGCTTGATCCGGGCGATATCCCGGTGATTGCGAGCGAACGCGGAGGCCAGATCAGCTATCACGGCCCGGGGCAGTTGATTGCCTATGTTTTGCTCAATTTGGCAAGGCGCAAGCTCATGGTCCGCCAGCTGGTTTCTTTGCTGGAGCAATCCTGTATTGATCTCTTGAAGAGCTGGGGCATTGACAGCCAGCGGCGTTCGCAAGCGCCAGGCGTTTACCTCGCTGCCGGCTCAGGATCGGACGAAGCCTTGTCTGGAAGGATTGAGAACAGCATAAAAATTGCAGCGCTCGGTTTGAAAGTGAGCCGGTCTTGTAGTTATCACGGTCTTGCGCTTAATGTAGCCATGGATTTATCGCCCTTTTCCCGCATAGACCCTTGTGGCTATCCGGGTCTTGCGGTTACCGACATGAAAAGCTGTCTAGGCTATGCTCCTGACTTCGGACAGGTGCAGGCGCAACTCGCTGCATCGATTACCGCTTCACTCCAAGCCCATGATCGAGAGCGAACAACCCCCTATGAGCAACAGCCCTGAGCGATCGAGCCTGAAGCAAAAAGGCGTCGCAAAGACCGCGCGTATCCCGATCAAGATTGAACAGGCTGCGCGGCCGGCACTTGCCAAGCCCGACTGGATCCGGGTCAAGGCGCCCTCAACGCATTCGCGATTTCATGAGATCAAGCGGATTTTGCGCGACAAAGGCTTGCATACCGTCTGTGAGGAAGCCTCCTGTCCAAACATCGGGGAGTGCTTTGGCAAGGGCACGGCGACCTTCATGATCATGGGCGATTTATGCACCCGCCGATGTCCTTTTTGTGATGTTGGACACGGACGCCCGCTGGCGCTGAATCCGGATGAACCCCGTCACCTGGCCGAGACGATTGCAGCACTTCAGTTGCGTTATGTGGTGATTACCAGCGTGGACCGTGATGACCTGCGCGATGGCGGGGCACAACACTTTGTCGACTGCATTCGGGCGGTACGCGAAGGCTCGCCACAAACGCAGATCGAGGTTCTGGTGCCCGATTTTCGCGGGCGGCTTGAACGAGCGCTTCAAATTTTAGAGCAAGCGCCGCCCGATGTGATGAACCACAACCTCGAAACCGTACCAAGGCTTTACCGGCAGGCTAGACCGGGTTCCGACTTTGAACATTCACTGCGGCTGCTCTCGAGTTTCAAAGAACGTGTACCAGGAGTGCCGACGAAGTCGGGCCTCATGCTCGGGCTCGGAGAAACCGACGACGAAGTGATCGACGTGATGCGGGCCATGCGCAAGCATCACATCGACATGATTACGATCGGGCAGTATTTGGCACCTTCGGCAAACCATTTGCCTGTGCAACGCTACGTGCACCCATTGCTATTCGAAGCCTTTCAAAGACAGGCGCAAACCATGGGTTTTCAACACGCTGCCGTCGGCGCCATGGTGCGCTCGTCTTATCACGCTGACGAGATGGCCCATCAGGCCGGTTTTGCAATGTCGTCCGGATGAATGCCGGTTGCCACTAAAAATCGCGACACCATGTTGTAGGCGGCCGTAACCCCGCACAGTTCAATCACTTCGCGGTCGCTCAAATGGGCCCGCAAAGCCTGCATCAAAGCCTCGCCCACGACAACATCGCGCGTCATGGCCACAATGACCGCAAGCGCGCAGCGCTCAAGCTCATCGAAATGCGATGCGTCGTCGATGGCAGCGATGGGGTCACGAAGCGCCTGAACCTGGTCCTGGGTTGCGCCAGCCTGCAAGTACAAGGGCGCATGTTGAACAAACTCATAATCGGCACGGTTCAAGACTGCGACCGCGCACATGGCGAGCTCGCGCAGTTTGGGACTCAACGACAAATCGTTGCGCACTGCGCCCAAAAACAGGTTCCAGCCCTGAGCAAAGGGCGGCGAATGCAGCAGCATCCGGTCCAGATGAAGCAAATCGCCGCCACGGCGTTTGCGAATCGCATCAACCACTGCTGCAGGTTCGGCCAGATCTTCGGGCAAATAGGGGATGTAGGGCATGCTTTGCGTCCTTGCGCAGCTTTGGATGCGGGCAGAATATGGCAGACTGCAGCAGATGCCAAGTTCGACCCATCCGGATAAGCAGGAATCAGCAGCAGATTGCCGGCTAAGCGGTCCTGGAGCTCAGACCCGCGCAGATTCGGTTTACCTGATTTCGCCAGCCGGAGCGATTGAAGACCCGGGCGCCTGCACACTGGCTTTGCAACAGTTAAGCGCACAGGGCTGGTCGCCACGCGCAGACCGCGCGCTGTGTGCGCGCTGGCAGCGTTTTGCCGGCACCGACAGGCAGCGGCTGCTTGCGGTTGAGCGTGCCGCGAGGCAATCCTCGGCCCGCATGGTCATGATGAGCCGAGGCGGCTACGGATGGATGCGTCTGCTTTCGCATTTGCCCTTCAAGGCGCTGGCTGACGCGGACAAATTCTGGGTGGGCTTTAGCGACACCACAGCCTTTCATCTGGCGATGCTTGGCACCACAGCCAGCATCACCTGGGCCGGGCCGATGCTGCTAGATGACTTTGGCCGCGAGGAAGTCGACGAGACCACCAGCGCATGCTTGAGGGAGGCCTTCGAGGGTAGGCTTGAAGCGCTGGGATTCCGTTTTCAGGCCTGCGCAGCCGCTCCTAGCGCACTGGATGAGCGTGGCGTCTTGTGGGGTGGCAATCTTTCGATGGTTTGCGCCATGCTGGGAAGTCCTTGGCTGCAAAAAGCGCCTGAAGCGGGCATTTTGTTTCTGGAGGACGTTGGCGAGCATCCTTATCAGATCGAACGCATGCTATTGCGCTTGCTCAACGAAGGCGTGCTGGACAAGCAAAAAGCGGTGCTACTTGGCAGCTTCAACGGCTACAGCCTCAGGCCTCATGACCGAGGCTATG
The DNA here is from genome assembly GCA_002342365.1 of Burkholderiales bacterium UBA2459. Classification (GTDB taxonomy): domain Bacteria; phylum Pseudomonadota; class Gammaproteobacteria; order Burkholderiales; family Burkholderiaceae_E; genus UBA3064. The sequence continues at coordinate 33,382 of DDPV01000040.1, forward strand.
ATTTACAAAAAGTATTGCGGTGGATCGCGAGCCAGACGAAGGTGCCGATGCTCAGCGGACTGCCCTTTGGACATGTCCGAACAAAACTTTGCTTGCCACATGGCATGCGTATCGGGCTTGCCACTGAAGGGCGACAAGCCTTCATGCTGTTTGATTCAGCCGCGCATTGATCCGATACAAAAAGCGCTGATTCAACCGACGTAGTCGAAGAAGGTGATCACACGGCGAACGCCTGAGACCTTGCTCGCCACTTGAGCGGCCCGATCACCCTCGCGTTTGCTGACTTGGCCCAACAAATAAACGACGCCCAATTCGGAGCTGATCCGAAAAGCACCGATTTCCAGCGTTTTATCTTCGAGGATCGCAGCCCGTACCTTGGTCGACAGTGCAATGTCGACTGCACTGTTTTGCGCGCTCGCAAGCGGTCTGATCTCAACCTCATTGATCACTGATGTCACATTATTGACCCGGGCCGCAACCTCTTGAGCCAACTTCTTATCGGCTTCGTTCACCGCCTGCCCGATCAGCAGCACCTTCCGGTTGTAACTGACCGCCCGCACATTGGCCGTAGGAACCGACGCCGACACGGCGTTACGTACCCTAAACTCGATCGTCTGGTCATCGGCCTGTGTACCCAGACTGCGGCGATCGCCACCGGCGACTGCGCCAACCGCTGCGCCTGTAACCGCCACGCCCAGGCAACCCGATAATCCGAGCGATCCTAGGCAAAGACCAGCCAGCATGATGCGACGGCTCGCATGCTTGGTCGGCAAGCTTGTGTTGATTGTCATAGCAATGTTTCCTGCAAAGGGGTCTGGATATCAGTAAGCCCAAGTGTAAGTGAACAAGCGGTTGCACACCAAGCCTAAAAGGCCGCTTCGATCCAGGAGAGCCGGCTGCCCTGAACCAGCACCACATCGAAGCGGCATGCAGGCCAGTGGGAATCCCCAAAGCTGCGCTTTAAAAAGCAGGCCGCAGCGTGGCGGATTCGGGCCTGTTTTTGCCTTCCCAGGCTTTCGATCGCGCCACCAAAGGCCTGGCTGCTGCGATAACGGACCTCGACGAAAACGAGCACGCTTCCCGCACGCATCACAAGGTCGATTTCGCCGCCACGAAAGCGGCTGTTACGCTCAACCAGCACCAAGCCTTGGCGGCTGAGCCAGTCACAGGCCAGATCCTCGGCCCGCTTGCCGCGTTGCGCTGCTTGCAGCGCCTTGATGGACGGATCAGGTAAAGTTTTTCTCATGAGTCTTGAGGTCAATCCGCATTGGGCAAATCCGCTGGGCTTAGAGGCACAAAGGCCGCAGCATTTTCCGGCTGCCAGCCTGTTGGTCGTAGGAACCCCGATCGGGAACCTTTCGGATCTCAGTCCCCGAGCCGCGCAGGCTTTGACGGAGTCGAGCTTGCTTGCTTGCGAGGATCCGCGGGTGAGCCGAAAACTTTTCGATGCGCTCGGCCTTCGGCCCAGACTGCTAAGCATCGAGCAACATCGCGAAGCACAGTCGATCCCGGACATTCTCGAGCATTTGCGCCAGGGTGGTCGATGCGCCTTGATCAGCGACGCCGGAACGCCTGCCATCAGTGATCCAGGGCATCGCGTGGTGCAAGCGGTGCGATCCGAGGGCTTTGTCGTCATTCCGATCCCCGGGCCAAGCGCTTTTGTTGCGCTTGCCAGCGTGAGCGGCTTTTCCCCGGGCCCGATCTGGTTTGAGGGATTTTTGCCACAACGCGAGCAGGCGGCGAGCACGAGGCTTGAGCGCTTGCTCGGCTTGAATGCCCACCTTGCGCTTTACGAAGCACCGCATCGCATCACTAAAACCGCGGCGATGCTTGCGGCGCGCGCGCCCTTGCGCAAGCTTTGCATCGGCCGCGAACTCACCAAGCGATTTGAAGAAAGCGCGGTGATGCTGGCTAAAGATTTACCCGACTGGCTCATGGCGCAAAGCCATCGGGATCGCGGTGAGTTTGCTTTATTCCTGGAGAGCGAACGCAGCGCTTTCGTAGCCCGCTGCGACAAATCACCCGATAGCGACGGGTCTGGCGCTAGCCATGCGTTTACCGATCAAAACGAGGGTCAGCGCGCAGATCAAANNGCAGATCAAAACGAAGGTCCGCCTGCTGAGGATACAAGCGAGGATGTAGAGCTTTCGCCTTCTTACAGCATCCAGGGCCGCGCCTTACTCGAAGCTTTGCTTGCGGTCATGGCGCCGGCCCAGGCTGCCCGATTAGCCCAGCGTCTAAGCAAAGATCGGAAGACCGACTGGTATCAGATGGCGATGCAGCTGAAATCGGAAAACCAATGAGGCGGTACTTGCTCTTGCGAGCATCATAGGAGCGGTGACCTAACTGCGCAGCAGCGCTGGTACAGATCAGTAGTCCTTCCCCGGCAACAAAAGCTCGACATCGACCTCTGCGGACCCTGATCGCAAGAGTCCGAGACGATGCGCCGCTGCGTAGGATAAGTCGATCTCCCGCTCACCGATAAAAGGCCCCCGATCGTTGACCCTGACGATGATCGATCGGCCGTTGCCAACATGGGTGACTCGCGCGTAGCTCGGTAAGGGCAAAATCTTGTGTGCTGCCGACATCGCATACATGTCGTAGGGTTCGCCTTGGGCGGTGTTTCGCCCGTGGTAGCGACGTCCGTACCAGGTCGCCACACCGCGCGCCCGGTAGGCGGTCCATTGTCGCATCGGGATGTGCAGCGAACCGTCGACTTCGTAGGGGCGGTTCGCCCAGCGGTGCAAGGGTTCGCGACGGGGAACCGCATCGGGAATCGTGTCAAGTTCAGCCAAGGGGCGCTCGCCCGGGCCATCGTCTTTGTAAAAACCACCAGCGGTCGCGGCTACTGGCGGCTTGCGTTCGCTCTCGGTGCTCTCCGATTGCACCGCCATGTCGCGACCGGGCGCTTTCCTAGCGCTTGAGCAGGCGCTCAGCAATAAGACGAGGGCGAGAACGCCAAGCTTAAGGCTTTGCACTGCGCCGACTGCGGCGTTCGATTGCAACAAGTTCGTCGACGACTGCAAGGACCTGCTGGTTGGAGCCCGCCATGCTTGGCGCCGTGAGGTACTTGCCCGCAACCCCGATTGCGGGTACGCCGTCGAGTCGATAGGCTTCGGCAAGCTGTGCAGCGCGCTTCATCCGCGTTCGCACACCGAACGAGTCAAAGGCATCCTGAAAGCTTTTGGGCTCCACACCCTGTCGCGCCAGCCATTCGGCCATTTGCTGGCTGTTTTGCAGCGTGATTTTGTCTTTGTGAACCGCCTCGAACACTTTATCGATCAGCGCAAGTTTATTCAAGGCCTCAAGGCTGTAGTAAAGCTGCTGCAGCTGATCACGCCAAGGCACATGAACTTTGCGAAATGCGACATCGGCAGGCAGCTTGGCAGCCCAAGCCTTCAGCGCGGGTTCCAAGCTGTAGCAGTGCGGGCAGCCGAACCAAAAAAATCCGAGCACATCGATCCGGTCGCTAGACTCTAGCGGGGCCTGCACCTGCAAGAGCCGATAGTCGACACCCTCTCGCGCATTGGAAGCATGCGCTGAGGACAAGCCCAAAACGCTGAAAAGGGCTGAAGACCAGGCAGGTAAGCCGACAAGGCAGGCCGCCCCGTTTAGCGCAAGGCGCCGCTGTTGCGCTGGGCGCGCCAGACGATGCGTGGACAAGCTTGACAGTGACGTCCTGGATACGGGTGGCTTCGTGTCAATCCGTTGATCGGGCATAGCGCTCACCATCAGGGTTGTTTGACAACAACAGGGTCAACACCCGCTTCAATAAGCCGGTTGCGGGCGCGGTTAACCTCATCGCTTCGATAAAAAGGACCCAGACGCACACGATACAGCATGGGGCCGGATGCATCGTTTTTAATGACTCGTGACTCCAGGCCCAAGAGGGCCAGCCTGGCTTTGAGTGCCTCGGCATCGGATAAGACCTTGAACGCCCCCGCTTGCACATAGCTCGCCCCTGGAGTGCCGGGCAAGGCCTTTGGATCCGGGGTGCTTGCAGGCGCTGCCGTACGCGCGTCGGCGCTTGCGCGTGGCTCGCTCTTTCGTTCATCGGATCGTGCTTCGCCCGCTCTTGGGTCGTTGAGCAAGGCCTCTGCCCGCTTGGCCTCGTCCTTGGTGCGCGAATCGGCGCGACGTGAATCGGTTGCGCGCTGACTCTCCGAAGCGGGCTGAGCAGCCTCTTTTTCGGCTTGTTCGTCGGCATCAGTGGCCGCTTCTTCGGTCTTGCCGCCGGCATCATCGCGGCGCTCCACCCGCGAGCGTGGATACATCGAAACGTTGGGATCAGGCGCATCGGCCATTGACTTGGCACCGGGCGCACGCTCAAGCGGCTTGCTGACTTTGTCGATAAAGGGAATCGGTGACTTGGCAACAAACAAGGCCACCCCCACCGCAATCACCAGACCAAGCAAAAGGCCGACCAAAAAGCCTCCAAAAGTGCCGCCTTGCTGAGCTTTGATGGCGCTCATCGGCTGCACTACATCGACTCCGGTGCGCTGACACCCACCAGGCTTAAGCCCTGGCGAAGGACCTGACCCACGCAGCCAAGCAACACCAGCCTTGCCTCGCGCAAGCCCGCATCGTCGACCAGGAAACGCTCAGCGTTGTACCAGCCGTGAAAGGCCGAGGCGAGGTCCCGCAAGAAAAAGGCCATCGCATGCGGTGCAAGCTCCTCGGCCGCCTCGCGGATCTGGCCTGGCCAGCGGGCCAGCAAAGCCATCAAGGCAAGTTCGCGTTCCGCATGAAGGCCGTCAAAGCCACGCGCTGCGGTGTGTTGCAGCTGCTCAAACGAAGCATGCCAGGCGAACTGCTGATGGGCCTGGCGCAAGACCGCACAAATCCTCGCATGCGCATACTGCACGTAGTAGACCGGGTTTTCATCGCTTCGGGTCAAAGCAAGATCGATGTCAAACTGAAACTCGCTGTCGGCACGGCGCGAAATCAGGAAAAAGCGTACCGCGTCCCGACCGCGCTGCGCCTGGCCATCGCCACTCCACAGCATGAGATCACGCAGGCTCACATAGCTGCCTGCGCGTTTTGAAATCTTCACCTCCTGCCCGCCGCGCATCACGGTGACCATCTTGTGAAGAACGTAGTCGGGGTAGCCCGGTCGGATGCCTTGATCGAGCGCCTGCAAGCCCGCTCTGACCCTGGCCACCGTGCCATGATGATCCGAGCCTTGGATGTTGATCGCACGTTCAAAGCCCCGCGCCCATTTGTTTCGATGGTAGGCCACATCGGGAACGAAATAGGTGTAGCTGCCGTCGCGCTTGCGCATCACGCGGTCTTTATCGTCACCAAAACTGGTCGTGCGCAACCACAAGGCATCGTCGAGTTCATAACAATGGCCTTGGGCCTTGAGCCGTTCGATCACGGCTTCGACCGCGCCTTCGCGATACAGCGATGACTCAAGAAAATAGAGGTCAAACTGCAAGCCAAAAGCTTGTAAATCCAGGTCTTGCTCATGCCGCAAATAGGTGACCGCAAACTGGCGAATCGCATCGAGATCCAGCGGATCAGCCTTGCCACGAATCGGCTCGCATTGCCGGGCAGCAACGGTTTCACCCGCTTCATAGGCCTTGGCGATGTCGACAATGTAGTCCCCGCGATAGCCGTCAGCCGGAAATCCTTCATCATCAGGCGCTATACCTTGGAGTCGCGCCTGTACAGAACGCGCCAGCTGCTCAATTTGCGCGCCGGCATCGTTATAGTAAAACTCCCTTTGTACCGCGTAGCCTGAGGCTTGCAAAAGCCTGCAAATCGCATCGCCCAAGGCGGCCTGACGGCCGTGACCCACGTGCAGCGGACCCGTAGGATTGGCCGAAACAAACTCAACCAGCACCTTGCCGCGGGTTTGCGCTTGGGCGATACCGAAGGCTGGCCCTTCGTCGATCATCCTGTGGAGCACAGCCTGTTTGGCCTTCAAACTCAGCCGAAGGTTGATAAAGCCAGCGCCTGCAACCTCGGCCGAATCGATCAAACCGCGCGCCTCTTGGTCGGCCTTTAGAACATCGGCGCAGAGTTGATCGGCGATTTCGCGCGGTTTGGCGCCCAGCACTTTGGCGTATTGCATCGCCATATTGCAAGCCAGATCGCCATGCGATGCTTGGCGTGGCGCCTCAAGCCTGGCGGCCGCAAGCGCTTGACCGGCAGCGATTGCGCCCGGCAGTTGCTGAGCCGCCTGATCGAACAAGCCAGCCAGGTAGGAGCGATCCGTATCAAGCATGCCAGCGATTGTATCCAGGTCGGCTCACAGAAAGCTTTGCCCGAATTCGAGCCGACTGCTTTGCGCAAGCTCAGACCGACCGTCTCGCGCAAAACCCTAAGCAAACCCTGCCCAAGCTGGGCTTAAGCGATCGCGCTTGCCGAGCGGACCTTGGCGCGCAGCAAATGCTTTTGAATCTTCCCTGTGCTTGTCTTTGGCAAGTCCATGAAAACAACCTCCCGCGGACATTTAAATCCGGCTAAAACAGTCCGGCAATGCGCCATCAGCTCCTGGGCCTGCGCCTGTGCGCCCGGTTTGAGTTCAACAAAGGCAAGCGGTGTCTCGCCCCATCTGGGATCGGGCTTGGCAACCACCGCGCAGGCCAAGACCGCTGGGTGGCGGTACAAAGCATCTTCGACTTCGATCGAGGAGATATTTTCTCCCCCTGAAATGATGATGTCTTTGGCGCGATCCTTGAGCTTGACATAGCCGCTTTCATCGATCACGCCCAGATCGCCGGTGTGAAACCAGCCGCCGGCAAAGGCCTTGGCAGTAGCCTCGGGGTCTTTCAGGTAGCCCTTCATCACGATGTTGCCGCGAAACATCACTTCGCCCATCTGCAGGCCGTCGTTCCTGACCGCTTGCATGCTCTCCGGATCCATCACGCTTAAGCCTGCTTGCAGCGGATAGCGCAAACCCTGACGCGCGTTTCGTTCGGCCCGATCGCTCAGGCTCAAGGCATCCCATTCTTCTTGCTTGGCGCAAACCGACGCCGGTCCATACACCTCGGTGAGCCCGTAGACATGCGTCAGGTCAAAACCCATTGCCTCCATCCCGGCAATCATGGCAGCCGGTGGCGCCGCACCGGCCACCATGCAGGCAACCCGGTGATCGATACCGGCTCGAAGCGATTCGGGCGCGTTGATCAGCATGGCGTGCACAATCGGCGCAGCGCAGTAATGGCTCACCCGGTGCTCGCCGATGAGTTTGAAAATCAGCGCCGAGTCAATTTTTCGCAGGCAGACATTCACGCCGGCAAGCGCTGCGATGGTCCAGGGGAAACACCAGCCGTTGCAGTGAAACATCGGCAAGGTCCACAAATAAACCGGATGCCTGGGCATCGACCAGGCAAGAACATTACTCAGTGCATTCAAGTAGGCACCGCGGTGATGAACCACGACACCTTTGGGGTGCCCTGTTGTCCCGCTGGTGTAGTTCAAACCGATCGCATCGGTCTCGAGCTCAGGTGGGCAGTAGACGAAGGCCTGCATAGAGGGCTTTGCAAGCCAGGCATCAAAATCTTCGATGTTCGGGTCAGCGCGCGTCTGCTCCTTCCGTGATGCTTCGCTTAGCCCTGGCTCAGCTGCGTGAAGCGCTTTGAGCTTGAGTGTCTGGCCTAAAGTTTCTTGCTCTTGAACATAGACCGGATCCAAAACACGCACACAGGCCGGAAGCGGATGCCTGGCTTCATCTTTGAGTTGTTGCAAAGCCAAAAGCACCACCGCTTCATGCTCGGCATCGTAAAAAAAGAGTTTTGATTGGCTATGTGCAAGGATGTAAGCCACAGTAGCCGGATCAAGCCGGGTGTTGATGCAATTGAGCACCGCGCCTGTCATCGGTACCGCAAAGTGGGCGTAGAGCATCGGGGGAATATTGGGCAGCATCACCGCGACCGTATCGCCAACCCCGATGTCGAGGTCTTGCAAGCGCGCGGCCATCTGTCGACAGATCTGTTGCACAGCAGCCCATGGCTGGTGCAAATCGCCGTGGATCACAGCGAGCCGGCTGGGATAGGCTTGCGCCGCCCAGTCCAGGAAATCAACCGGGGTCAGCACCGCATAATTTGCGGGATTCGGGTCGAGATGTTCGCGATAGGGGTTTGGCAGGCTCGGCATGGCTTTCTCCGCAAGTTCGCGTTGATGTTATCCGGAGAACGCCGATACCCGTTATCCGGAGAACGCCGACACCCCTTTAGCTTGAGCATGGCGTCTGATGCATGTAAAGGGGCGAGCAATGCTTGGCAGGTGCAGCAAATCCGCTAGGCGATCCTTGCCATCGCCTGAAAGCCTGCCTCCAAGTCCTCGATCAAATCTTGTGGGTCTTCCAAACCCATATGGACGCGCAGCAAAGGTCCTTCGCACCAGGGCTCAACGCTTCGTAAGGCGCTCAATCGTGCCGGCATGATCAAACTTTCATAACCACCCCAGGAATAGCCCATGCCAAAATGGCGTCGCCCTTCGCACATCGCAGCGAGCAGGCGAGCCGTTTGCGGATCTTCTGGGCCATTGGCCGATGCACCGAGGCTCCAAAATGAGCGATCGAGCACAAAGCCGAACAAACCGCTTGATCCCTTGAAGTCGCGCTTGAACAATGCATGCTGTGGATGGGCATCAAGTGCAGGATGGATCACCCGCGCAACGCCAGGGCGCTGCTCAAGCCATCGGGCCACCGAAAGCGCCGATTGCTCGTGTTGGCGCATCCGCACAGCCGCGGTGCGCAATCCCCTTAAAACCAGGTAGGCATCATCACCACCCACGCAAACGCCGAAATCGCGTTGGGTTTTCCAAAGCGCAGGCCACAAGGCCTCGCGAACCACCGATGCACCCATCAAAACGTCGGAGTGACCGCTCCAATATTTAGTCAGTGGCAACACCGATGCGTCCACCCCCCAGTCAAAGGGATTCGCCATCATCGGTGAAGCCCAGGCATTGTCAATCACCGTGAGTACCCCTCGCTTTTTTGCCATCGCGGCAATAGCAGGCACATCCTGGATTTCAAAGGTGTAGCTTGCTGGGCTTTCCAGGTAAATCAAACGCGTGTTGGGCAAAAGCATCGCTTCCAGGGCCTCGGCACTCGCATCCGGCCTATAGAAGCGGGTGCTTACACCCCATTGCGCAAGCACTGACTGGCAAAAGTTGCGGGTCGGCCCATACACCGAATCGATCACCAAAAGATCATCTCCGGGCTTGAGCAAGGCCATCAAGAGTGTCGCAATCGCCGAGAGCCCCGAGGGTGCAAGACAGGCGCGGGTTGCATGGCCTGCACCTTCGATTTGCTCCAGTGCATCCATCAACGCGGCTGTGGTCGGGGTTGATGCAGTGGCATATGTACTCGCACCTTTGTCACCGCGCGCCACCGCCTGGGCTTTTTGCACGGCCTCATCAAGGCTCGCAAAGAGCACCGTCGAGGCGCGATAAACCGGAATGTTGGCCACCCGGGTATCGCTGTCAAGCACACGCGCCACATCGATCGGCAAGGTATCAGGCTTTAGCATCATCACACTCCGACTTCGCAAAAATGGCCGTTGAGATCACGCATTCAATCATGCTTTTGGGCCCAAGCGCCCGGGCCCTTGCAAAAACCGACGCATCGTTCCGATAGCCGATAATTTGTTTCGACGATCGGGCTTAAGGGGCCGGCGGCGCAGAAATTGGCCTTGGAGCCTTCCAAGGCAGCGATTAGATTGTCGGGTCTGGCAATTGCCCGCTTCACAGGATGGATTTCGATGCATGACTGGCTCATCAAGGGAGCCTTGCTCTTTGACGGCAAGGGTTCACCGCCGATCGAGGCCGACCTCGCAATGGCAGGCGGCGTGATCGCCGGGATCGGCAAGGACCTTGGCGCTGCGCGACAAACCACGGATGCGCGTGGCCTGTTTCTTTCGCCCGGGCTGATCGATTTACACACCCACTACGATGCGCAAGCCCTTTGGGATCCAAGCCTCTCGCCATCATGCTGCCTGGGCGTGACGACTGTGGTTGCCGGCAATTGCGGCTTTGGCATTGCGCCCAACAAGCCTGAGCATCGCGACCTGCTGCTCAAGCACCTCTCGGTCGTCGAAGGGATGGATCTTGAAGCCTTGCGCGCAGGCGTTCGATGGTCTTTCGAGTCCTTTGAGGAGTATATGGTCGCGTTAAGGCGGTCAAAGCCCTGGTTAAACATGGCGGTGTTTGCGCAACACTCAACCATCCGAACAGCGGTCATGGGCGAGGACGCTTCGCACCGTGCGCCGAACGCTCAGGAGCTTGAGCAAATGCGTCACGAAGTTGCTCGCGCGCTGCGCGCTGGAGCGATCGGTTTCGCATCGTCGTTTTCGCCCAACCACAGCGGCTGGCAGGGCGCACCGATGCCCTCAACGGTTGCAGATCAACACGAGCTGCAAGCGCTGATTGAAGTGCTCGGGCAGGAGCAACGCGGGGTATTCATGATGGCCACCGGACCTCGGGTAACACCCGAAGCGCTTGCGGGTTTTCACGCGCTTACCGGAGCAAGGATGTTTTTGTCCACGGTCCTCACGATGTATAACGATGACAAGCCCGATCTTGGCCTGAGTTACTACGAGCGGGTTGCCAGTTTGCAAGATCAGGGGCGTGAGGTCTACATCCAGACCAGTTGCCAGCCCTTGAATTTTGAGTTCAATCTGCTTGACCCTTATCTTCTTTATAGTCATCCAAGTTTTGAATCGATCAAAAGCGCTGACGCCCAAGGCAAACGCGCCCTGTACGAAAGCGCTGCATTCAGGCAAGCCTTCAAGCAGGATTTGAAAACGCCTGCCCCAGGGGTTTTGTTCAGCGGGCGCTGGGACCGGATTACCGTAGGCCAGGCAAATCACCCTAAGGTTCGGCGATTTGAGGGGCAGTCGATCGCGGCGATCGCTGCTTGCTGCGGACAGGATCCGCTGGATTGCTTTTTTGACCTCGCTTTGATGGATGCGCTTGAGACAGCGTTTTTGGCGCAGCTTTTCAATGCCAGCGACGATGGCGTTCAGCCGCTGATTTCACACCGTGCAGGTTTGATCACACTTTCGGATGCCGGCGCGCATCTGAAGTTCATGTGCGATGCGGGCTACGGCTTGCATTTTCTGGGCCACTGGGTGCGCGAGCGGCAAGCGATGAGCTGGTCTGAAGGGATCGCCCGACTGACCTCCGAACCCGCCGAGCGCTACCGGATCGCGAACCGTGGCAGACTCGAGGTGGGTTGCTGGGCTGATGTGATGCTATTCGACCCGATCCAGGTGGGCATCAGTCCAGTTGAGCGGGTCAACGACCTGCCGGCTGGCGAGGGCCAGATGCCGGGCTCGCGCCTGATTCGAAGACCGCAGGGGCTTGCGGGCGTCTGGGTAAACGGCACGCGTGTTTTTGATGGCCAGCAGTCCATCGAAGGCCTGGTCGGTCCAGGGCAGGTTCTCGATCAATTTCATTGGGGTATGCAACCATGAGCGTCCGTTGCAAGGCAAACCGTCGCAGCCTGCTGAGGCAGGCTGTTGTTTTTGGCACGTGGCCCTTGGCCGCCGCGCTGTGCGGCGATCGCCTTCGCCTGGCCGGCTCGAGCAAGCTCGATGTTGTATCGCTTGCCAATGCGCAAAGTGCATGGCCGAACAAGCCGCTTCGCATGCTGATCGCTTTTCCGCCGGGCGGGCCCACCGATATTGTTTCTCGGGTGATTGCCGCCGAGCTCTCACGATTGCTTGGCCAGCAAGTCCTGGTTGAGAACCGACCCGGTGCGGGGGGAAATCTGGGTGCAGAACAAGCCGCAAGGGCAGCGGCTGATGGTTATACGCTTTTTTATAACACCTCGGCGATCACGATTGCGCCGGCCTTGTACAGCAAACTCAACTACGACCCGCAGAAAGACTTTGCGACCGTGGGTCTGGCAGCGACCGTACCTCTGGTCCTGGTCATCAATCCGCAAGTGCCAGCAAAGAATCTGCGTGAGTTTGTCGACTGGGCAAAGTCGCGTAAGGGTCAGATCAACTACGGTTCATCCGGGTCAGGAACGATTACGCACCTGGCTGCAGCTCAGTTGGCTAAAGACGCAGGCTTTGTTGCCACCCATGTGCCCTACAAGGGCAGCGCGCCGGGTATGGTCGATCTTGCAAGCGGCCAGGTGCAGTTCATGGTCGACACGATCAATTCAACCCTGCCGATGATTCGCGAGGGTCGCTTGCGGGCAATCGCGGTGGCCACAAGCAAGCGATCTTCGGTGTTGCCGGAGTTGCCCACCATTGCCGAAAGCCTGATTCCCGGCTTTGAAATGAGTGCCTGGCAGGGCCTTGTGGTGCCAAGCGGCACGCCCCCGGCGATCATTGCCCGGCTAAACACCGAGTTGCAAAAGGTGCTTGCCTCATCTGAGGTACGCAGTAAGCTGCTTGCCACCGGCACTGAGATTTTGGGTGGAACGCCCGAGCAGTACAACCAGTTTATGCAGTCTGAGCTACGCCGCTTTGCGCAACTGGCGCGTGAAGCCGGTGCGCAAATCGATTAGACAAGGTTCACTTCGTGCGATGCATACCGCTGACCGGCGCCCTTGGTGCCGAAATTCAGGGCGTTGACCTAGCCCAGCTGAGCACGGGTTTACGCGCTTCAATCCGCGAGGCTTTCTTGCGCTATGGCGTGCTGGTGTTTCGTCAACAAGCGCTGGATTCAAGCGCCTTTCTTGGCTTTGCCCGCAGCCTTGGCGAACCCGTTGAGTATCCCTTCGTCAAAGGACTGGAAAACTTTCCCCACATCATCGAAGTGAAAAAGCTGGCCCATGAAACGGTGAATTTCGGGGGCATCTGGCATTCGGACACAAGCTACTTAGCCGAACCGCCCAAAGCCACGCTTTTGCTGGCCCGTGAAATTCCGCCGCTCGGCGGTGACACCGAGTTTGCCTGCCAACATCAGGCCTTTCTCGGGCTCAGCGAAGGCTTGCAACACAGCCTCATGGGTTTGCGCGGCATCAGCAGTTCTGCGAAGGCCGACGTGTCAAAAACCCGCGAAGACCGCCTGCGCGACGCGGGCAAATCGCAAGCCAAAGCGGTACTTGAAGCATCCCACCCGGTGGTTCGAAAGCACCCAGAGACCGGCAAACCGGTGCTTTACATCAACAGGGCCCATACCGCGCGCTTTGAGGGCTGGAGCGAGGAAGAAAGCGCTGGGCTCCTGGATTGGCTGCACCAGCATCAGGTACGAAGCGAATACCGTTGTCGCGTTCGCTGGGAGGCCTCAAGTCTCACGGTTTGGGACAATCGACGCGTGCTGCACTATCCGGTGAACGACTACCATGGATACCAACGTCTGATGCATCGCATCACCCTGGCAGGCGATCAACCCCTGCCCTATGAAGCGCCCTTGAGCAACAGGCTTAGACCCTCGTCCTCGCTCGGGTAAGAAAGCCCGGCGGCAACGCGCGCCGCATAGTGCGCCGATGATTGCGATCAGCCTTCGGCGCGGAGCGGTTTACTGGTGGTGCACTTGCGGCAAAAGTGCTGCGCAACCTTTTTGTGACGGTTCGCATGCGCAAGCGGCAAGCAAACCGCTGCGCTTTGAATCAACCCGCGATGAACAGGTGTTTTTGTGCAGTTGTAAGCTAACCAAACGCCCGCCTTTTTGTGACGGAAGTCATAACGACGAAGACTGAGACAAGCCTGTCTGAGGACTAAGCTTTTCGGTCAACGCGGTTTGTTCGGTCAAGCCTGCCCTTGCAGTCGGCAGCGCTTTTGCGATCGGCCGCGCTCTTGCAATCGGCCGCGCTTTTTCAGTCCGCTTTGCCGTTGGCCTGCCGAACAATCCCGGTTGCGATAAGTTTTTCGATACGCTCGGGGCTCAGTCCCGCAGCTTTGAGTGTGTCGACACTGTGCTCGCCCAAGCGGGGTGCTGCAAAGCGTAACTGCCCCGGGGTGCCCGTGAGCTTGGGCACGATCCCCGGTTGGGTCATCGGATAGGCTTCGCGGGATGGGCAATCCACCAGCATATCTCGCGCCCGGTAGTGCGGATCGTATGCAATATCTGCGGCGTTATAAATTCTGCCGGTAGGTACCGAAGCTGCGTTGAGCAAGTCAATCGCCTCGTCCACCGAATGCTGCAAAGTCCAGTGCGCAATCGCTGCGTCAAGCCTTTCGACCTGTGCCACGCGACCTGCATTGTCAGCCAGCGCGGGATCTAGCGCTAAATCATCGCGACCAATCGCTTTCATCAGGCGCTTGAAAATACCGTCTCCGTTGCCTGCTATAAGAATGAGTCCGTTCTTACAACGATAAGCGTTGGTGGGAGCGATACCCGGCATTGCGCTGCCCGAAGGCTCACGCACCAAACCGGTTACGCTGTACTCCGGAATCAGACTCTCCATCATGTTGAAGACGGACTCATAAAGCGCAACATCAATCACCTGGCCTTTGCCGCCGCGTACCTCGCGCTCGCGTAGAGCCATCAAGATACCCATCACCCCGTGCAAGGCCGCCAGCGAGTCGCCGATCGAGACCCCCACACGAACCGGAATCTGGCCGGGTTCGCCACTCAGATAACGCAAACCACCCATGGCCTCGCCGATCACCCCAAAGCCCGGGCGATCCCGATAGGGCCCGGTCTGCCCATAGCCCGAAATCCTGAGCATGATGAGCCCGGGATGACTGGCACTCAACTCCTCATACCCCAAACCCCATTGCTCAAGCTGCCCGGGCCGGAAGTTTTCGATCAGCACATCGCACTGCCCGGCCAAGGTTCGGACCACCGCCTGTCCCTCGCTTTGCCGCAGATCCACAGCAATCGAGCGCTTGTTTCTTGACTGCGCTTCCCACCAGATCGAATTGCCGTTTTTCAGCACGCGCCAGTTGCGCAGCGGGTCTCCGCCTTCGGGCGCTTCGACCTTGATCACATCAGCGCCAAAATCGGCCAGCACGCGGGCGCAAAAAGGGCCGGCAATCAGCTGCCCCAGCTCAAGTACACGCAGGCCCGCCAAGGGAGGACTTGCGGTGTGTGAAGAACAGCCGGCGGTTTGCAAAGGCACACTTCCTGCTCGCGCGTCAGACGATAAATCGCCTCGCGGCGTAGCTTCGTGCCCGGACGTTGAATGCGACATACTTGCGTCTCTTTTTTACAGGGTTGGAAACACTGCATTGTGGCAAAAGCAAATCGGAAACCGGAAGGGCCAGGCTTGTGATGCCTCAAAAGCCCGAAGCAGGAATCAAGGCCGAACGATCGAGTCTGCCCAGCCCGAGCGTCGTGGCCTGCGGCGATCAATGGCTTATGGTCGATTGGCACGAGCACCCCAAAGCCAACCAGGCTGCGCGCAGCCTGGCGGGCCATTTACGCAGGGAGCCGCAGCCTTTCGCGGCCGAGGCAGTTGCCGGCGTACGGACCATGGCCTTGCGACTTGCCGAGACCCAAAGGACCCAGAGCTTTCAGCAGCGGGCCAGCCTGCGCGAGCAGGCCCAACAATGGTTGCTGGACAAAGCTTCCGAGGCCCTGTCATGGCCAGCGCTTGAAGGTCGCTTGCAGCTGCTGCAAGCCTGCTACGAGACCCCGCTTGCGCCTGATTTGGCCTCGGTTGCCGAGCGCACCGGACTCGAGCTCCAGACAGTAATCCGCTTGCACCTTGAGAGCGATTTCGTTGCCGAATTGATCGGCTTTATGCCCGGCTTTGCCTACCTGGGTGGTTTGCACCCAGCCTTGAGGCTGCCACGACGCGATTCGCCTCGGCACAAGGTGTCCGAAGGGAGCATTGCGATTGCCGGCGATCAGTCAGCGGTGTATCCGAGCTCCACGCCCGGGGGTTGGCATTTGATCGGCTGTTGCCCCGAGCGATTGTTCCGCCCCAGGCAGGACCCGCCCGCCTTGATCCAGGAAGGCGATCGAGTCCGTTTTGAGCGCATCGATTTGGAAGCATTCGAAAAGCTCTGGAGTCAGCGTTGACCGAGGCGATCCAGCCCGGACCGAGGCTTTGCATCCGAAAAGCCGGCCTTTTGAGCACCATCCAGGATCAGGGGCGACCGAATAGGGCGCATTGGGCCTTGTCGCGTGGCGGCGCTGCCGATCCGATGGCGGCGCGCCTTGCCAATTTGCTGGTTGGCAACCATCCCGATGAGGCGGTCATAGAAATCACAGGACCAGGGCCCCAAATCCTGAGTCCTTGCGATTTATGGCTAGCCAGCTACGGCGCCGAACACGAGCTGATTGTGCAAGAACTGGCTGGACGCCCCTTGCGTCAGGCGATCAAGCTGCCGACCCAGCGGCCCCTGTTCGTGCCTGCTGGCAGCCTGCTGCAATGGCGTGGACCCCAGCGCGGTTGGCGCAGCTGGATTGCCTTTGCAGGAGGATTAAAGACAGAGGTCGTCCTGGGTAGCCGGAGTGCGCACCTGGCCTCAGGCATCGGCGGCCAAAGGCTTCAAGCACAGGACTGCATCGACCTCCACCCCGATGTGGAGCAGATCAGCGCACAGCGGGCGCTCGCGGTTTTGGGCCCGGCGCTCGGACAGCGCGCGGCAAGACATGGCGAATGCGCTTTTCCACGCTGGAAAATTGCCTCGACCATTCCCGATGGTTGGCCTCAGCTCGATCTTCCGGTGCTCCATGGCCGACATTGGCATGCGCTTGACGGGGCTGGAAAGCTCGCGCTCACCGAGCAAATCTGGAGGCTGGGTGCGCAAAGCAACCGGCAAGGCTTGCGCCTAGAGCCAAGCGGCAAGGCGCAAGCGATCAACACCGCAGATCTGCCCCAGCTTGCCAGCGAGGCGGTCCATCTTGGAACCGTTCAGCTGCCGCCCGATGGCCTGCCGGTGATCCTGATGACGGAACATCAGACAACCGGAGGTTATCCTCGAGTCCTTGAGGTTGCGAGCGCGGCTTACCCGATGCTGGCGCAGGCGGCGGCCGGCATCTCGATTCAGTTCCACCTCATTTCGCTTGACGAGGCGGACCGGATGTCTGAGGCCATACACAGATTTCAGTTGAGGGTCGAGCAAGCGCTCCAAGCGAAGTTCGGTTCATCCTTTCACGAAGCGGAGCCAAGGCCATGAATGAAGCGGGGCCAAGGCCATGCATGAAGCGGAGCTAAAGCCATGAATCAAAGCATGCGGTCGGAAAATCAGCACGAGCGGTTAGCCGAAAGCGGAGAACATACACAGGAGAGCAGACAGCAAGCCTCGGAGCGGCGCAGCGTTGATCTCAATGCCGACATGGGCGAAAGTTTCGGCGCATGGACCATGGGATGCGATGAAGCCCTGATGCCACTGATCAGCTCGGCCAACATTGCATGTGGTTTTCATGCTGGCGATCCTTCAACCATACGCGCCACGGTTGCGCTTGCTTCTCGCTACAAGGTCGCCATCGGCGCGCATCCTGGCTTTGATGATCTGCAGGGCTTTGGGCGCCGCAACATGCAGCTGAGCCCGGATGAAGTCTATGACCTTGTGCTTTACCAGTCAGGAGCAGTCCGGGCCTTTGCCCAGGCTGCCGGTTCGCGCCTGCACCATGTGAAGGCCCACGGCGCGCTCTACAACATGGCAGCCAAAGACGCGGCGCTTTCCGGTGCTTTGGCTCATGCTGTATCCGATCTGGGCGATGGGGTTCAGATGTATGTGTTGGCTGGCAGCACAATGGAGCAGCAAGCGCGGGCTGCAGGTTTGCAGGTGCGCTGCGAGGTTTTTGTCGACCGACGCTATATGCCCGACGGATCGCTTGCACCGCGAAGTCGTCCCGACGCGCTGATTACCGATGCAGCCGAAGCGGTTGACCATGCGCTTTGCATGGTCAAATCTGGTTTTCTGATCGCAATCGATGGGAGTCGAGTGCCGGTGAGTGCCGACAGCTTGTGCATCCATGGCGATAAGCCTACGGCTTTGCCCTTTGTCCAAGCCCTGAGGCAAGCACTTGAACGCGAAGGCATTGCGGTGCTTGCGCCTTAAGCGCTTGCGACAGGGGACCCGATGCGTCGCTTTGGCCCTGGGTCGCTCCGGGCGGTGAGTCGCCATAAGCCGTGGCGCGCCCGGCAGGAATCGAACCTGCGACCCCTGGCTTCGGAGGCCAGTACTCTATCCACTGAGCTACGGGCGCTCACCAAGTCATTATAATGTCCGTTTTAGTCATTCGCGCGGAACTAACATGAGCGATGCACAAAGCGAAGAGCACGGCGCGTTTATCAAGACGCCTGGCCAACTTATCACCGTTGTTGTCCTGGCTTTTGTCGTACCCATTTTCATCATCGTCTTGCTTTCGGGCTATGTCGGCATCGGCACCAAAACCGGTGCCGGTACCGACCCGCGTGATCCTCAGCTTATCGAGGCACGCGTTGCGCCGGTTGCCAAGCTGGAAATCAAGAATTTGGCCAACAAAGTCGCCGCAAGCGGTGAAACGGTTTACAAGGCTCAGTGCGCAGGATGCCATGCGGTTGGCGCCGCCGGTGCGCCGAAGATTGGCGACGCCGTGGCCTGGGCACCACGGATCAAAACCGGTTTTGAAGCCCTTTGGCAGTCATCGCTCAAAGGCAAAGGCGCCATGGGCGCGCAGGCTGGCGGCGACTACGACGATCAGGAAATCGGCAACGCAGTGGTCTACCTGGCCAATGCCGCAGGAGCCAAGTTTGCCGAGTTAAAGCCGGCGCCCAAGGCTGAAGGCGGCGCTCAAGCGGATGCTGCCAAGGCCGATATGCAAGCCAACGCTCCAAGCCCTGCCAAAGCCAACGTGGATGCGAAAAAATAAGCCTGCGTCGCCAGACAAGGCGTAGCGACAGGCTAAATTTCCTGCGGGTCGACGTCAATCAACCAGTGCAGCCCTGCCGGATGAACTGGTTGACGACGCCGATCGGCGTAAAAATCAGCAAGACAACGGTGCAACACCGGACGATCGCCCGCTTCGATCAGCAGTTGCGCGCGGTACCAGTGGTCGATGCGCGCAAGGTTCATCGGGACCGGGTCGTAGCAGCGCAAGATGTCCGCAACCCCTAGTCCCTGCGCCGAAATCCACTGCTCCACCCAGTGCTTGGACGATTCAAGAAACGCAAAGACCGCTTGCGGTTTTTTCGCCTGTGCCCGAATCAATACATGGTGTCGAAAGGGCGGCAAACCCAGTGCGCTTCGCTCCGAGAGCAGCTTTTGCGCATGCTTGTGAAAATCATGCGCGCGAACATCGGCAAACAGTGGGTGGTCGGGGTGCGCGGTTTGAATCAGCACCGTGGGCGCTTGTTGAAAGCTTGTGGTCGACCGACCAGCACGGCCTGCCACTTGCATCAAGTTCGCGAACAAGCGTTCGCTTGCCCTGAAATCAGCAGCGAATAAACCGTTATCGGCTTCGAGGACCACGACCGCCTGCAAGCGCGCCCAGTCGTGACCTTTGGCCAGCATCTGGGTACCAACAAGCACATCGATTTCCCCGCGATGAATAGCCGCCAGGGTATGCGCAAGCCCTTGCCCTTGCGCGACGTCACGGTCAAGGCGCGCAATTCTCGCCTGCGGGAACATCGCTTGTAACTCTTCTTCAAGCTTTTGGGTTCCACGCCCTTGCGGGCTCAGGTCCGTGTTGCCGCACTGGGGACAGGATCGGGGCACCGCCGCGCGTTGACCACAGTGATGGCAAATCAGCGCAAAGCGCCCCGCCTGCCGATGCAAAACCTGATAGGCGCTGCAGGCCGGACAAGGGCTCACCCAGGCGCAAGCGGGGCACTGCAAGACCGGCGCAAAGCCGCGCCGGTTCAGAAAAATCAGCACCTGGGCTTGCTCGGACAGCAGCGCGGCAATAAGTTCGCGACTTCTTGGGGCAAGCCCGGCCGGCAGCTTGCCAAGCTGTCGCATATCGACCAGCTCGATCGCCGGTGGTGGCATCAGGTTTGCGCGCTCGCTCAAGCTCAAGCGTTGATAACGCCCGCGTGCTGCCGCATGCCAGCTTTCCATCGACGGTGTTGCTGAGCCCAGAATGACCGGGATTTTCAGGCTTTGCGCCCGCCATACGGCCAGATCGCGGGCCTGGTAGCGCACCGATTCCCATTGTTTGTAGGACGGGTCGTGCTCCTCATCGACGATAAGGGCCCTGAGCTGAGGCATCGGAACAAAAATTGCCGAACGGGTACCGACCACCACGCGAAGCTCTGCCCGACTCGCCGCCAGCCAAACTGCAGCGCGCAAACTGTCGGACAAACCGCTGTGAAGCACAGCAATCGATAAGGGGGCAAAACTGCTCTCGAGCGTGGCAGCGAGTTGCGGGGTCAAGCCGATCTCTGGCACCAGCAGCAAGACCTGGGCCTTTGGGTCGCGCTCAAGCAGTTCGTTGATATAGCTCAAGTAAACCGCGGTCTTGCCGCTACCGGTGATCCCATGCAGCAAAACCGGCGAGAAACCTGCAGGCTGCGCCAGCAAGCTCGCCAGCGCTGCCGCCTGCTGCGGTCGCAGCTGCGACCGATCCCATGCTTTGGGGGTTTCGCCGGCTGGTTTGGAGGTTTCACCCGATGCTTGGGCGATTTCGCCGGAGCGCGCAGACTGCCATCGCCGCCAGGCTTTGCCGATCGCTGCTAAAGGGTCGCGGGTTCGCTTCGGTGAATCGCCTGTTGCGACCGCTGCGGCCGGCTTGCTGCGCAGGGCCCTGGGCATCGATCCAAGCAGCAATTCACCAAGGCTGCAGTGATAATAGTCTGCCACCTGCTGCCAGAAGGCCAGCGCTCGACTGTCGAGCGACTCGATTGCATCGGCTGGGCTTAAGACTTCCCGTATCTTGTCGCTTGCCCATTGCGGCGGCGCATCGACCCGGAGCACAAGCCCGAGACGAACAGATTGCACCCAAGGCACCCAAACCCATTGACCTGGCTTCAGATTCCAAGTGCCTGGAAAATAGTCAAAACAGGGCGCGATTGGCAGATCAAGGGCGACCTGCACCACCGTGTTCATGCTGTGGACAACTCTGTGGGCAAGTTAGTCACCCGCGCTCACCCGAACGAGCCTGAGGGCCATCAGCACAAATAAAGCCAAGAAATCCACGGAAAACCTATTATCGGTGAGTGCCTTAGCGCAAACTCTTGAATTTGGATTCGAGGAAATTCGGCTAAGTGGACTTCACCGAATGTGTGCATAACTCGCCGTTCGCAGACGCCAGGGCCGCGCGCTCAGCCGCAGACAACCCTTAGTCGGGCACGAGGCGGACACCGCCTGCGGCTCCGGTTCAGGCGCATTCCACAGACTTTCGCTGCTTGCTGCTGAAGTCGCGGACCGCCTCAAGCAGTGCGGTGACATGTTCAGGATCGGTGAATTGCGAGATGCCATGGCCAAGATTAAACACATGACCGACGCCAGCCTGCGGCAAGCCAAAACTTTCCAGCACCCGTAAAGCCTGCGCTTGCACCTGAGCAGGATCGGCCATCAAGGCCATCGGATCAAGATTACCTTGGAGCGCAACCCTCTGGCCAACGCGCGCGCGCGCCGACCCGAGATTCACGGTCCAGTCAAGGCCAAGAGCATCGCAACCGATCGCTGCAATTTCCTCAAGCCAAAGACCTCCCCCCTTGGTAAAGACAATGCTGGGCACCGGCTTTTCGATCCCGTCTTCCTGCCGGCTACGAAGCAAGGCATCGTGAACCCAGCGCATCGGGGCGAGGGAAAACTTTTGAAACAAACCGTCCCCGAGCACACCACCCCAGGTATCGAAGATCATCACCGCCTGCGCTCCGGCTTGAATCTGCGCATTCAAGTAGGCGGCAACCGCGTTCGCGTTTCGACGCAATAGCTCAAGCATAAGGTCTGGGCGTTTGTACATCAGGGTTTTGACGCGGCGGAAGTCGTCGCTACCGCCACCCTCGACCATGTAGCAAGCAAGCGTCCAGGGGCTTCCGGAAAATCCGATCAGAGGTACCCTGCCATCGAGGGTTTTTCGAATCAGGCGAACCGCATCCATCACATAGCGAAGGTCGGTTTCCATGTCGGGCAGTGGCAAAGCGGCTACATCAGCCTCGCCCTCGATCCGACGCTCAAAGCGCGGGCCTTCGCCTTCGGCAAAGTAAAGCCCAAGGCCCATCGCGTCCGGAACGGTCAGAATGTCAGAAAAGAGAATCGCGGCATCGAGTAAGGGATAGCGGTCCAAGGGTTGCAGGGTCACTTCGCAGGCAAGCTCGGGGGTTTTCGCAAGCGCAAGAAAGCTTCCGGCGCGTGCACGGGTGGCCCGATACTCAGGCAAATAACGACCAGCCTGGCGCATCAGCCAGACCGGAGTGTGGACCGTAGCTTCACGCGCTAAGGTTTTTAGGAAGACCTGATTCAAGACCCCATCCTAGCGTGCATGACACTTGCCGAGCAAGTGTCATGCAGCAGTCATCAAGCTTTGCGGCGCAGGCGTCTTAAGGAGGCCAATTGAGCAACCGCCGAGGCGAGCTCAGCTTGTGCTTTGGCGTACTCGAATTCGCTTCCACGGTTGGCCATAGCCTCTTGCGCGGCCTTGCGTGCGGCTTCGGCTTTGGCTTCATCGAGGTCGGCGCCACGGATTGCGGTATCGGCCAGCACCGTCACGCCATCAGGCTGAACATCCAGGATTCCGCCGGCCACGAAGATAAATTCCTCGTGACTCTGGCCAGGGACCTTGATCCGAACCGCACCGGGTCGGATACGGGTGATCAAAGGCACATGCCGCGGGAAAATTCCGAGCTCACCCGCCTCGCCCGGCAGGGCGACAAACTCCGCCTCGCCATCAAAAATCGAAGCTTCAGCGCTTACCACATCGACATGCATGGTTGCCATCTCTCACCCCTTGACTGACTACGATCTTCGGCCGCTTACTGGAGCTTCTTGGCTTTTTCGAAGGCCTCTTCAATCGCCCCGACCATGTAAAAGGCCTGCTCAGGCAATTGATCGCATTCGCCATTCACAATCATTTGAAAGCCGCGAATCGTGTCTTTGAGCGTCACATATTTACCTGGGGACCCGGTGAAGACCTCAGCCACGTTAAAGGGCTGCGACAAGAACCGCTGGATTTTGCGGGCCCGTGCCACTGCGAGCTTGTCATCCGGCGAGAGCTCGTCCATGCCAAGAATTGCGATGATGTCGCGCAATTCCTTGTAACGCTGCAAGGTTGCCTGCACCCTACGGGTGGTGCCGTAATGCTCCTCACCGATCACGTTGGGGTCGACCTGACGCGATGTTGAGTCAAGCGGGTCGACGGCAGGATAAATACCGAGCGCAGCAATATCCCGCGATAGCACCACGGTCGCATCAAGGTGCCCGAAGGTGGTGGCAGGCGAAGGGTCGGTCAGGTCATCCGCGGGCACATACACCGCCTGGATCGAGGTGATTGAGCCGGTCTTGGTCGAAGTAATTCGCTCTTGCAGTCGACCCATCTCTTCAGCAAGCGTCGGCTGGTAGCCCACAGCCGAAGGCATACGGCCTAGCAGCGCCGACACTTCCGTACCGGCGAGCGTGTAGCGATAAATGTTGTCCACGAAAAACAGAATGTCGCGGCCTTCGTCACGGAATTTTTCAGCCATGGTCAGCCCGGTCAATGCCACACGCAAGCGGTTGCCTGGGGGCTCGTTCATCTGACCAAAGACCATCGCAACTTTGTCGAGCACTTTTGACTCTTCCATTTCATGGTAGAAGTCGTTGCCCTCGCGGGTGCGTTCGCCTACGCCTGCGAATACCGAGTAGCCGCCATATTGCTTGGCGATGTTGTTGATCAACTCCATCATGTTGACCGTCTTGCCTACACCTGCACCACCGAACAAGCCAATCTTGCCACCCTTGGCGAAAGGACAAACCAAGTCGATCACCTTGATGCCGGTTTCGAGCAACTCGGTGGTCGGTTTGAGTTCGTCGAACTTCGGCGCTGGCTGGTGAATCGCGCGTCGCTCTTCGGTTTGAATCGGGCCCGCTTCGTCAATAGGACGGCCAAGCACATCCATGATGCGCCCAAGGGTTGCGGTACCCACAGGCACCGAGATCGGTGCCCCGGTCGCCTTCACAGCCATGCCCCGACGAAGCCCATCGGATGAGCCCAAGGCGATGGTACGGACCACGCCGTCGCCGAGCTGCTGTTGCACCTCGAAGGTCAAACCCTGCTCAGCAAGACTTGCGCCGTTGTCATCAAGCGTCAAGGCTTCGTACACCTTAGGCAAAGACTGGCGTGAAAATTGAATGTCGACGACTGCGCCGATGCACTGGACGATGGTTCCTTGGCTCATGATGCTTGTCCTGACGAAAATCGTTGGAAAAATCTGGAAATAAATGTAAATCCCATAGCGGTGCGAGAGGGCTTAAACCGCTGCCGCGCCACCCACAATCTCTGACAGCTCTTTGGTAATGCTCGCCTGCCTGGCTTTGTTGTAAGAAAGCTGCAAATCATCGATCACTTTCTTGGCATTGTCTGAAGCTGCCTTCATCGCAACCATCCGGGCGCTCTGCTCGGAGGCCATGTTTTCGGAGACGGCGCCATAGACCAGGGCTTCAATAAATCGGGTGAGCAGTTCATCGAGCACGGTGACCGCGTCCGGCTCATAAAGGTAGTCCCAGCCGTATTTGCGGGGTTGTACATTTCCGAGACGGTCTGCAGTCAGCGGCAACAATTGCTCGATCACCGGCTCTTGCTTCATCGTGTTGATGAATCTTGTGTAAGCCAGATAAACCACATCGATCTCGCCTTTGACGTAGGCATCAAGCTGGACCTTGACTGCGCCAATCAGGCGTTCGAGATGCGGCGTGTCGCCGAGCTGAACCACATGCGAGACCACTGGCACGCCGACCCTGCCCAGGAATCCCAAACCCTTGTTTCCAATCGCTGTGGCCTGAACCTTCAGCTGGTCTTGCTGAAGCTCGCGCAGTTTTTGGGTCGCTGCGCGCAAAACATTGGTGTTGAGACCGCCGCACAGGCCTTTGTCGGTGGTCACCAAAATCATCCCCGCAGCCTTGCGTTCACTGTGTTTGACCAGATAAGGATGACGGTATTCGGGGTTGGCCTGCGATAAATGCGCGGCGATGATCCGGATCTTGTCGCCGTAAGGACGGGCAGCACGCATGCGCTCTTGGGCCTTGCGCATCTTCGACGCTGCGACCATCTCCATCGCTTTGGTGATCTTGCGCGTGTTTTGCACGCTCTTGATCTTGGTTCGAATCTCTTTGCTGCTTGGCATAGAAGCTCCTGGCTGACCTTACCTTGCTGGTTCTGGAAAGGGGTCGGCTATGCCGCCGATCAATAAGCCCCGGTCTGCTTGAAATCCTTCAAACAAGCATGCAATGCCCCTTCGACATCCTTGGAGAACTTCTTTTCGGTCTCCATGGTGTTGACCAGACTGGCATGCTTGCTTTGCGCAAAATCGTGCAAGGCTTTCTCCGCTGCCAGCGCCTTGGGCACTTCGATATCGTCAAAGTACCCGTTATTGACCGCAAAAAGCGTTAAAGCCATCGACCACACCGGAAGCGGTTTGTACTGCAGCTGCTTCATGAGTTCGGTCACCAAACGGCCGCGTTCGAGTTGCTTGCGGGTTGCGTCGTCCAGATCCGAGGCAAACTGCGCAAAAGCAGCGAGTTCACGATACTGCGCAAGCGCCAGGCGAACGCCGCCGCCCAGTTTCTTGATCAAGTCGGTTTGCGCAGCGCCACCGACGCGCGACACCGAAATACCGGCGTTGATCGCAGGACGGATGCCAGCGTTGAAAAGATCGGTTTCCAGGAAGATCTGACCATCGGTAATCGAAATCACGTTGGTTGGCACAAAAGCCGAGACGTCGCCTGCCTGCGTCTCGATCACCGGAAGCGCAGTCAAGGAACCGGTTTTGCCCTTGATCTCACCTTTGGTGAAGTGCTCGACATACTCCTCATTGACCCGCGCTGCGCGCTCAAGCAGTCGCGAGTGCAAGTAAAAAACATCGCCCGGGTAGGCCTCGCGGCCAGGTGGGCGGCGAAGCAGCAAAGAAATTTGTCGATAGGCCCAAGCCTGACGGGTCAGGTCGTCGTAAATAATCAGCGCGTCCTGCCCGCGATCGCGGAAGTACTCCCCCATGGTGCAACCCGAGTAGGCAGCCAAATACTGCATCGCTGCCGACTCCGACGCCGAGGCCGCCACCACAATCGTGTAAGCCATAGCACCAAACTCGTCGAGCTTACGAACCACGTTGGCAATAGTTGAGGCCTTTTGACCGATAGCGACGTACACGCAAATCAGGTCCTTGCCCTTTTGATTGATGATGGCATCAACCGCAACCGCAGTCTTGCCCGTCTGACGGTCACCGATGATCAGTTCGCGCTGCCCGCGCCCGATCGGTACCATGGCATCGATCGACTTCAAGCCGGTTTGAACCGGTTGCGACACCGAGCGGCGTGCAATCACGCCGGGTGCGACTTTTTCGATCACGTCGGTCATTTTGGCGTTGATCGGACCTTTGCCATCAATCGGTTCGCCTAGCGCGTTCACCACACGTCCAATCAACTCGGGGCCGATCGGTACTTCAAGAATTCGGCCCGTTGTCTTGACGGTCATGCCCTCGCCAAGGTTTTCGTACTCGCCAAGAATCACTGCACCGACCGAGTCACGCTCAAGGTTCAGCGCCAGGCCGAAAATACCGCCCGGGAATTCGATCATTTCCCCTTGCATCACTTCGGACAATCCATAAATCCGCACAATACCGTCGGTGACCGACACGATCGTGCCCTGATTTCGGGTGTCAGCAGTTACTTGCAGATTTTGAATCTTGCTTTTGAGCAGTTCGCTGATTTCGGCTGGATTAAGTTGCATGAAACATTCTCCTGAATACTGTTTAGAGCGCTAGGCCAAAAGGCCAAAGCTCAACGCAAGGCATCGGCCTCAACGCAAGGCATCGGCGAGTTGCGAGACTTTTCCGCGAATCGACGCATCCATGACCTCATCACCAATCTGGATCACAACACCACCGATCAAGGATTCGTCCACTTCAACGCTAAGCTTTACCTGCTTGCCATACTTTGCCCGCAACACATCCATCAGTGACTGCTGTTGCAAGGCATCCAAGGGAAAAGCCGAGACGATATGCGCATCGACAACCTGCTCGTGCGCATTGCGCAAGGCTTCAAAGGCATCGGCAAGCGGTGCTGCCACCGCAAGGCGTTCGTTGCTGACCAAAAGCTGAAGAAAGTTCTTCTGTTCAGCGCTGTAAGCGCCGCAGACTTCAGCAAGCACTTGCACAAGCTTCTCCGAAGCAAAAGCCGGATTGGCGAGGATGCGACTGGTGGCCGGATCTTGCAGCCCTGCGGCCAGTCGGGCAATCATCCGTGACCATCCCGCAAGGTCGGAGGCTTGCTTTGCCTGCTGGAATGCCGCCTCAGCGTAGGGTCGAGCGATGGTTGATGGTTCTGCCATGATGTGCTGCCGCTAGCGCAATTCGGTTTTGAGATCGGCAAGCAGTTGTGCATGGACACGCGCATCGACCTCGCGCCGCAAAATTCGCGTCGCACCCGCAACGGCAAGCTGTGCGACTTCTTCGCGCAACTGATCCTTCACGCGCTGCGCAGCGAGAGCGGCTTCGGCCTCGGCAGCTTTGCGCGCATCGGCCACAATCCTGCTCGCGTCCGCACGAGCCTGCTCCAGAAGCACTGCAGCTTGCCTTTCGGCCGCTGTACGCAACTCGGCAGCGCCAGCTCGGGCAGTCTTGATTTCTTCTTGAACGCGCAATTCCGCCGCAGCAAGGTCAGCCTTTGCACGGTCAGCAGCCGCCAGACCGTCGGAAATCCGACGCGACCGTTCGTCAAGCGCCTTGGTAATCGGCGGCCACACAAAGCGTGCCGTGAACCACCAAAGGATGATGAAGACCACGATCTGAATGATGAGCGTCGCATTAATGTTCACGACGAACTCCCTGCGTTGTGATGAGTGAACCGAAAGTTATCGCGGGCATCTGCAGCCCGGCGATCACTTGAAGGGATTTGCAAAAGCAAACATCATCGCGATGCCAACGCCGATCAGAAACGCGGCGTCGATAAGACCCGCCAACAGGAACATCTTGGTCTGCAACTGGTCCATCAACTCGGGTTGACGCGCAGCGCCTTCCATATAGCGACCGCCCATGATGCCGATCCCGATCGTAGCGCCCAAGGCCCCAAGACCGATAATCAAACCTGCAGCGAGTGCTACCAATGCCGTGTTATCCATAATGACTCCTGTTGAAAAAACGTGAAACCCGTGGTCTCTGGTGGTTAAAAAAGCGAAACAAAACGGTTTGTGCCTGGCTTCGTGAGGCGCTCAATGCCCTTCATGGGCCTGCCCGAGATAAACCAAGGTCAGCATCATGAAAATGAAGGCTTGAAGCGTGATGATCAGAATGTGAAAAATCGCCCAGGCCGAACCCGCAATAATATGGCCTAGGCCGAGCAGCACACCGCCTACGCTCAAACTGAAGGTTGCGCCCATCAGCGCAATCAGCATGAATACCAGTTCGCCGGCAAACATGTTTCCAAAAAGTCGCATACCCAGCGAGATGGTCTTTGCCGCATACTCAACAAGCTGAAGTGCAAAGTTGATGATGCCGAGGATCAGAGCGAAAAGCGGATTTTTTGAGGTGCCGAAGGGTGCGGTGACTAGCTCGTGCAAAAAACCACCGGGGTGTTTGATTTTGATGCCGTAATAAATCGATGCACTCAATACAACGATCGACATCGCCAAGGTTGCGTTGAGGTCGGCCGTGGGAACGATACGCATGTATTCAATGCCCATAGCAAGGCCGATTTCGGGAAACAAATCAAGCGGCAGCAAATCCAGGGCGTTCATCAGGAATATCCACACGAACGAAGTCAGTGCAAGCGGCGCGATGTAGCTGAGGTCGCCCTTCACAATCGAGCGGGCTTGTTCGTGAACGAATTCAAGAATCGCTTCGACAGCGCCAACAAAACGACCTGGAGCCTCAACCTTTACCTGCTGCGCTGCGGCCCACAGCATCCCCATCCCCAGCAGCGCCATCAGCAGCGAACCAATCACGGTATCGATGTTGACGACCGAGAAGTCAACAATCGAGGCTTGCGCATGACCTGTCGTGTTGAGGTGCGTCAGGTGATGGACGATGTACTCAGTCGCATTTTGTGGACCTGCGCCAGCTGCCATAAAGTCCTCTCGAGCCTAGATTTGTTGTATTCCAACCAGCCTGACGCGCAAGCTAGCTCCCGTCATTTTTTCGCCGACCCCTGAGCATTGGCACTAGCCAGATCGCATTGGCAGCCAAAACAATTCCCGCAATCATCGCGGGCCAGACCAAACCGTGCAAAAACCTTGCTGCAGCAAACAGCAGGCCCATGGTGGAGAGGAGCTTGACGAGTTCGCCGACGAAAAATACCGTCGGGTACGACTCGGGGGGTCTCCCTCGAGAAGCCGACAAGCGTATAGCGAACAACAGGTTGGGCAAGACTATGCAAGCGCCGCCTACAAGCGCACTGAATGCGACCTCCCAACGCTGCGTGGCTAAACACCCGAGGGCTAAAAGCAGCACCGCGAGGACCTGATGAACAATGGCCCGAAACATAATGACTGTTTTCTATTGCCACTGTCTACCGCAACGACTGCAAAGTGTAGGGGCATCTTTCGGGCAGGTCAACCATGCGAAAGTCGTAGGCGAGCCGATTGCCGGCCCCATTCAAAGAATCGACAACCCGAGTCGCTGCAAGAGACCTTCAAAGTGTTCCGCGTCGGCAAACTCGATCTGCAAACTGCCCTTGCCGCGGCTGCTCAGCTTGATGCAGACCGGGGTTGCCAGGGCATCGGAAAGTTGCTCTTCGAGGCGTTGATGATCGCGGGAAACAGCCGCCAAAGTTGCGGGTCTGTCCACCGGCTGCTCGCCATCCGCGCGCAAGGTCTTGGTGACGAGACGCTCGCATTCTCGAACCGACAGGCGCCTTTGAACCACTTCATGGGCGAGCTGGATTTGGCGGGCGCGATCCAGGGCGAGCAAGGCGCGCGCGTGCCCCATATCGAGGTCGGAAGCAAGGAGCATGGTCTGGACCGGTTCGGCAAGCTGCAGCAATCGCAGCAGGTTTGAGGTTGCCGAGCGCGAACGACCGACCGCCTTAGCGACTTGTTCGTGGCTCAAGCCAAACTCTTCAATCAAACGCTTCATCGCCTGCGCTTCTTCGAGTGGATTCAAGTCCTCGCGCTGGATGTTTTCAATCAGCGCAAGCGACAAAGCCTGCTCGTCTGCAACATCCTTGACCATGACCGGCACCGTCTCAAGTCCGGCGAGCCTTGCAGCCCGGTACCGTCTTTCGCCTGCGATGATTTCAAAGGGCGCTCTTGCGTCGTCGGCTCCGAGCGTTGCAAGCGGGCGCACCAAAATCGGCTGCATGATCCCGTGCTGTTGGATCGAATCGGCGAGCTCTTGAAGTGCCTGCTCGTCCATGCGTGTACGGGGCTGATAGCGGCCTGGCTGGAGCTTGTGAAGTGAAAGCTGCCTGAGCTCACCCTCTTGGGCCTGCAACGGGTCTGCGCCGAGCAACACATCGAGACCTCGGCCTAAACCTTTGGGTCGTTGTTTATTTGATGACAATTCAGACTCCTTTTGCCCTAATGCGTCTTCAAATCAATCAAGTCAATGCCATCCGTTCGAGCAGCTCTTTGCCAAAACTTTCATAAGCTTTCGCACCGCGCGAGAGCGGATCGAAGATAAGACCTGGCATGCCGTGACTCGGCGCCTCGGCAAGCCTCACATTGCGCGGAATTACGGTTTGAAAAAGCTTCTCAGCGAAGTGCTCGTCCAACTGCTCGGATACTTGCTGAGCAAGGGTCATCCTTGGGTCGAACATCACCCGCAGCAGGCCCAGCATGCTCAGCTGGGGATTGAAATTCGCTTGAACCTTGCGGATGGTGTTGACCAAATCCGATAAGCCCTCAAGCGCGTAGTACTCACATTGCATCGGAATAATCACGCCGCTTGCTGCACACAAGCCGTTAAGCGTGAGCATCGATAGCGATGGTGGGCAATCGATCAGAATCAGCTCATCGTCCCGATTGGCCATGGAGGCAATCGCTTGTTTGAGCCTTAGCTCCCGATCGGGCATGTTGACCAGCTCAAGTTCGGCGGCTGCAAGATCGCGATTGGCGGGCAAGAGGTCAAAGCCGAATGCCGTCTGACAACGTGCTGCCTGCGCGCTTTCAAGTCCCAGAAGCACCTGATAGACCGAGCGCTTGAGCGCGCGCTTGTCTATCCCGCATCCCATGGTGGCATTGCCCTGCGGGTCAAGGTCAATCAGTAGCACCCGCTTTCCAGCACCTGCGACCGCGGCAGCGGTGTTGACCGCGGTGGTGGTCTTGCCGACCCCGCCCTTTTGGTTTACGACAACAAAAATCCGGTTTTTCATCGCAGGCCTGAGCTTGTTAACACGACGCTTGCATCATCACCGCGCAGCGCTGAGCATCCAAACCGGGAACCCGTAGCGAGACAGTCTCGATGCACCAATCAGGGTGAAGCGCCTTCAGGACCGCAATTTCAGCATGAGGCTCTTGTCCTTTCATCGCGCAAAACAGGCCTTGAGGCTGAATCAGGTGGCGGGTAGCTTGCGCAAAATCGGGCAGACTCGCAAAGGCGCGACTCACAACCATGTCGAAGCCCTGTTGCGGCCAAGCCTGAATCGGTCGCATCGCAAGCCTAAGCTTCTCAAGCCTTGCATGAAGCGTGAACAGGTTCGTCAATCCCATCTCCGCTGCAGCCTGCCGAACAAAACCGAGCTTTTTGTCAACCGCGTCCACTGCAACGAGTTGCCAGCTTGGTTCAGCCAGGGCAAGCATTAAGGCCGGAAGTCCCGCGCCTGTTCCGGCGTCGAGAAGCACAGGGGTTGCTGGCCTCTCGCCTGAAGTTGCCAACCGTTGGCGTAAAAGCGGCACGATCACAAGGCAATCAAAAAGATGGCGCTGCCAGATATCGGGCTCATCGCGAATCGCCGTGAGATTCATGCGCTGACTCCAGTGCAGGAGCATCGCAACATATCGTTCTAAGATATGGATCTTATCAACAAGCTCGGGTAAACCCATCGCAGCCAAGGCTTCGCAAATCTGCAAGCGGTCCTGGTAGCCGTCGTCGAGCCTCCTGGGCATCGCATCCGCGCCTGGTGTCGGATCAGCGCCCGGTATCGGATCACCCGATTTCATGAACAAGGCTCAAGCCGCCTGATCTGCGGCAGCGCCTGGCTGGCTGAGCACTTCGCGGGCAGGATCTCGCCTTAAGCGCCTCAAATGGATCATCAACAAGGATATCGCCGCCGGCGTGACGCCAGAAATTCTCGAGGCCTGACCCAGTGTTACCGGACGAATTTGCTCGAGTTTTTGACGGACCTCCACCGACAGTCCAGCCACGCTCTGGTAGTCGATCCCAAGCGGGATTTCAGTGCCTTCTTGGGCTTGCTGGCGCTCGACTTCTTGCTGTTGCCGGTTGATGTAACCCGCGTACTTCACCTGGATCTCGACTTGCTCAACAACCTGATCGTCAGTCTGCAAGGGCATCAAGCCCAGAGCCACGAGGTCTGAGCGCAGGGGCGCGTAGCGGATTTGCGGGCGTTTGAGCCACTCCTGTGCGAGCTGATCGCGATCGGGGAGTGCCGCATCAGGGCGAATCTGCTGCATGCGCTCCAGGAGCCGAGGATTGAAACGAATCGCCGCAAGCCGCTGAAGGTCTTGTTCAATCGCATCGCGTTTGCGACAAAACGCAGCCCAGCGCGTGTCGGAAATCAGTCCCATCGTATGGGCCAGCTCGGTCAATCGGAGATCGGCGTTGTCTTCGCGCAGGGACAATCTGAACTCTGCTCGGCTGGTAAACATCCGGTAAGGCTCTGTCACACCGCGGGTGCTGAGGTCATCGACCAACACGCCCAGGTAGGCCTGGTCGCGCCTCGGCCACCACGGCGCTTGCTGCTTGACGGCGCGTGCGGCGTTGATCCCCGCCAGCAGGCCTTGAGCGGCCGCCTCTTCATAACCGGTTGTTCCGTTGATTTGACCGGCCAGATAGAGCCTTGCGATGGCTTTGGACTCGAGCCATGGCCGAAGCTCGCGGGGATCGTAAAAGTCATACTCGATCGCATAGCCGGGGCGCAGGATATGGGCTTTCTCCAGTCCAACCATGGAGCGAACCATTGCCACTTGCACATCAAAAGGAAGGCTGGTTGAAATACCGTTCGGATAAATCTCTGAGGTGGTCAACCCCTCTGGTTCAAGAAAGACCTGATGTGCAGCCTTATCTGCAAAGCGATGGACCTTATCTTCCACCGAGGGGCAGTATCGCGGCCCGAGCCCTTCGATCACACCGGTGAACATTGGCGACCGATCAAGGCCAGCTCGAATAATCGCGTGGGTGGACTCATTGGTGTGGGTGATCCAGCAAGGCCTTTGCTCCGGATGCATCTCCGGCCGCCCAAGAAAAGAAAACACCGGAACCGGCGACGCGTCGCCATCCTGGCGTTCGCAGCGCGACAAGTCGATACTGCGTGCGTCAAGGCGCGGAGGCGTTCCGGTCTTCAGGCGCCCCCGCGGTAGCTTCATCTCGGCAAGCCTTTGCGCGAGTCGTAACGCCGGCGGATCGCCGGCTCGCCCGGCCGCATGATGTTCCAAGCCGATGTGGATTCTTCCGTTCAGAAAGGTGCCTGCGGTAATCACCACGCAGCGACCGTGAAAACGGATGCCGCTTTGGGTCACAACCCCGCAAGCGGCCGTACCGTGGGAAGTTTCCTGAAGCAACACATCGTCTACCGCCTGCTGAAAAAGCCACAATCCCGCTTGCTGCTCAAGGCGTCGCCGCACCGCGTTGCGATACAAGACGCGGTCAGCCTGCGCTCGCGTGGCCCGTACTGCAGGCCCTTTACTCGAATTCAGGACGCGAAACTGTATGCCCGCTTCATCGGTGACTTCGGCCATCAACCCGCCCATCGCATCAATTTCGCGTACCAAATGCCCCTTCCCGATCCCGCCGATCGAAGGATTACAAGACATCTGGCCAAGCGATTCGAGTTGATGCGTGAGCAAAAGGGTTGTCGCGCCCATCCGCGCGCTCGCACTTGCCGCCTCCGTACCAGCGTGTCCTCCACCGACAACGATGACATCAAAGTGCTCGGGATAATCCATTGGAACCCTTCATACGAAACCGGGAATATCGCCTTGTCGGCGAGGAAAAGGACGAATTTGGCCGAGCTGACAGCATCGTCCTCATGAACAACCAGACCTGAATGTTACCCTGCCCGCTTAAGCTTGCGGGGATTTTACGCAGACCACGCCGCGCGTCGGCGAAGACTTCGCGCAGGCAAGGGTGTTTCACGTGAAACCAAGGCCGCCCGGCTTCTTTGACTTCGCCGCGCAGCGCCTGCGCCTTCGGACCCCTGTTTCACGTGAAACACCCCTTCGGGACTCTTCGATTGCGCAACCCAAGCCTACGGGCTTAACCTAGCCGAAACGAACTCTCAAGGGCTCCCGACGATCCGCCGACAACCGGATCGCCCGACCGAATTGCCATCAAGCCGACCGAGGCTAGCTGGATCCCTGGCGTAGCGCGCTTGCAACCTCTTTGGCAATCGCCAGGCAAGCCGTCAGGCCCGGTGACTCAATACCCAGCAGCTGGACCAATCCAGGAAATCCGTGCTGCTCAGGCCCCTCAATCCGGAAATCCTGAGCCGCCTCGCCTGGCGCCTGAAGTTTGGGCCGGATGCCGGCATACGAGGCCTGCAAGCTGCCCTCGGGAAGACCAGGCCAGTAGCTGCGGATCTCAGCGTAGAAAGACTCACAACGCTGTGGGTCCACGTCATAGTTTTCCTTGTCGACCCATTCCACATCCGGGCCGAATCGACCTTGACCGGCAAGGTCCAGGGTGAGGTGAACCCCTAAGCCGGCCTCGTTGGGTAGCGGGTAAATCAATCGGCTAAACGGGCAGCGAGCCGCCAGCGAGAAGTAGTTTCCCTTGGCGAAGTAAAGCGGTGGCTGATTGGCTTTGGGCATCCCGGGGATCAAAGCGGCGATCCGATTAGCCCCCAGCCCAGCGGCGTTGACCACCTGTTTGGCATGAAACTGATGCTTTTCGCCGGGCAAGGCACTGAGCTTTGTGACTGCATTTCCGGCCCAGGTAAGTTGGGTTTGGTCAATGATGGTCAGCTCGAGTTGCCAACCCGCATCAGAAGCAGGCGTGAGCGACTGCACCACACTCAAGCGGGCAAGCATGGCCCCATGGTCCTGCGCCTCGCCGAGCAAGGCAAGCATCAAACCGTGACTGTCGATGATGCCGGTGCTTGGCGATTCCAGCGCCGCCACGCATGAAAGCGCCGGCTCTTTGGCTATCGCCTCAGGCGAAGCAATCGCTCGCAGGTCTGAAACCCCATTGGCATGGGCCTTCTTCAAAATGCCTTCGAGCGCATCAACTTGGCTGTTTTCGGTCGCCACGATCAGTTTTCCGCAGCGCCGATGCGCTACCGACCTCGTAGCGGCGTAGTCATAGAGAAGCCGCTTGCCTTCCAGGCAAAGCCTCGCCTTGAGGGATCCGGTTGGGTAGTAAATGCCTGCGTGGATCACCTCGCTATTGCGCGAGCTGATGCCAAAGCCAATATCCGCACTCGCCTCTACGATCACGACTTCGCGGCCCTGCAGCGCCAGCTCACGGGCGCAAGCCAGACCCACAACCCCTGCGCCGATGACCAAACAATCGATCATTTCCACTGCCTCAAGCCCCGCCATCGGCTGAGCGCTGCGCCTGCAGCATCCAGCTTGCCGCGCGCTCGGCAATCATCATCGTTGGGGCATTGGTGTTTCCCGAGGTAATTGTAGGCATCACCGAGGCATCAGCGATCCGCAAGCCACGAAGGCCATGGCAGCGCAGTTGCGCGTCGACCACCGCAGTCGGATCCGATGCCGGTCCCATTTTCAGACTACCCACCGGGTGGAAAATCGTGGTGCCGATCCTGCCGGCCGCAGCCACCAGGTCTTCTTCGCTTTCATACTGCGCCCCGGGGAGATATTCCTGAGGGCGAAATGCGGCCAGCG
This sequence comes from Burkholderiales bacterium UBA2459, assembly GCA_002342365.1. Lineage (GTDB taxonomy): Bacteria > Pseudomonadota > Gammaproteobacteria > Burkholderiales > Burkholderiaceae_E > UBA3064. Next base: position 69,262 of record DDPV01000040.1, read on the forward strand.
GCGGCTGAGAAACAATCGACCGGGTAACGCGTATCGCAGCAGCAGCGACTTGTCGATCGTAATCGGTTGACAAATAACAGGGGTCGATGTTCGGAGGCGCGAGGCTGCTAGGGTCGCTGATGTGAACCGACCCGCGCGAAGTGGGTCGCAGCTGACAAACCGAAGCGGTGAAGGCCGGAAAATCATGAAGCGGCTCACCAAAGCGCTCCAGGGACAAGGGCTGAATGTGGTACTCGAGATCAGCACGGTCGACTGCCGCACTCGAACGCGTGAAGGCCCCCATTTGGCTGGGTGACATGGTGAGGGGTCCGGATCGGAAAAGCAGGTACTCCAAGGCCATTGCGGCACGACCCCACCAGTGCTTTGCCTGGGCGTTGAGCGTCTTCACCCCCGAGACCTTGTAAATCAGGCGCAGTTGCAAATGGTCCTGAAGATTCTCGCCAACCCCTTCCAGGGCGACCCTTGGCTTTATCCCAAGTTCGGAGAGCCTTTGGGCCTGCCCGAGACCTGAACGTTCCATAATTTGGACCGAACCAATCGTGCCGGCAGCCAGAACCACCTCTGCGCGCGCCCGCACGACAACCGGATCTGAAAGCGTCTCCTGGCCTTTGAGCCCCAGACGCTGGCTGCGATGCCGATATTGAACGCCAACCACTTTGCAAGCATCCTGTGCGTCAAAGATCAGACACTCGACAAGTGCCTGGCTCACAACCGTAAGGTTCGGGCGAGACAAGGCCGGCGCAAGAAAAGCCTTGGTTGCATTCCAGCGAATCCCGCGGCGCTGATTGACTTCGAAATACCCGCAACCTTCGTTATCACCCCGGTTGAAATCTTGGATTGGCGGAATTCCACTGCCATGCGCTGCCTTGGCAAAGGCGTCGAGCAAATCCCAGCGTAAGCGTTGACGCTCAACCCGCCATTCACCGCCTACGCCATGCATCGGGTCTTGAGAACCGTGGTCACCTGAATGATGGTCCTCGTGCTGCTTGAAAACCGGAAGGACTGAGCTCCAATCCCAGAGCGGGTTACCAAAGGACTCCCATTGATCGTAGTCTTGCGCCTGACCCCGCATGTAAATCATGCCGTTGATCGACGAACAACCACCCCAGACCCTGCCGCGCGGATATTTGAGGCTTCGCCCACCGAGCCTGTCTTGCGCCGTGGTCTGAAAAAGCCAGTCAGTGCGCGGATTACCGATACAATAAAGATAACCAACCGGGATGTGAACCCAGACATAGTCATCGCGCCCCCCGGCTTCGATCAACAAGACCTGATAGCGTGGGTCGGCCGACAGCCGATTGGCAAGCAGGCAACCCGCGCTGCCCGCGCCGATCACAATGAAATCGAAGACCGCCTGCTCCTGCGGACGATGCTCCATCGCCATAGCCTTTGATCGATCCGGCAATCAAATGCCAGCCAGAGTCAGGTACTTGGTCTCCAGGTACTCGTCCAAACCCTCTTTGGCGCCTTCTCGTCCCAGCCCAGACTGCTTTACCCCACCAAAAGGCGCCACTTCAGTCGACAAAATGCCGCTGTTCACACAAACCATTCCTGCTTCAATTGCCTCGGCAACCCGCAGGACCCGGCCAAGATCACGTGCATAAAAATACGCGGCAAGCCCGTACTCGCTGTCATTTGCCATGGCGATGACTTCCTGCTCGGTATGAAAACGGAACAAAGGCGCAACCGGTCCAAAGGTTTCTTCGCGGGCAATCAGCATCGCCTGGGTCACCTCGGTCAGAACCGTCGGCTCAAAAAACAAGCCACCTCGCGCATGAGGCTTGCCGCCGACCGAAACGCTTGCCCCCTTGCTGACTGCATCGTGAATATGGGCCTTGACTTTATCGAGGGCAGCAGCCTCAATGAGCGGCCCGATCATCACGCCCGCCTCGTGGCCCGCGCCAACCGGCATCGACGAAACTTTGGCTGCCAGTTTTGCCGCAAAGCTCTCATAAACCGCGTCTTGAACGTAAATACGGTTGGCACACACGCAGGTTTGCCCGGCGTTCCTGAATTTCGAGGCCAGCGCCCCATCGACTGCGGCATCAAGGTCGGCATCGTCAAAAACAATGAAGGGTGCATTGCCACCGAGTTCAAGCGAAAGCCGCTTGATGGTATCGGCTGACTGGCGCATCAGGATACGACCAACCTCGGTTGAACCGGTAAAGGAAAGTTTCCGAACGATGGGCGATGCGCATAACACCTCACCGATTTCAGCTGCATGACCCGCATCGCCAACGACCATGTTCAACACCCCAGGCGGAATGCCCGCCTGATCAGCCAGTACCGCAAGCGCGAGCGCGGTCAGGGGCGTGGCTTCAGCGGGTTTGCACACCACGGTACAGCCAGCCGCTAGAGCCGGAGCCACTTTGCGCGTGATCATCGCCATCGGGAAGTTCCATGGCGTGATGGCGGCACAAACACCGACCGGCTGACGCAGGGTGAGCAGCCTGCGATCGTTCATGGGGGCGGGAATGACCGTACCGTAGGCACGTTTAGCCTCTTCGGCAAACCATTCGACAAAGGAGGCGCCATAGGCCACCTCGCCCCTTGCCTCAGCAAGCGGTTTGCCCTGCTCGGCCGTCATCAGCTGAGCCAGGTCCTCGCTGTGCCTGAGCATCAGGTCGTACCAGCGTCGCAGGATGGTAGCCCTTGACTTGGCTGGGAGCGCACGCCAGCCGGGAAAAGCCCGATGCGCGGCCTCAATAGCCTGCTCAGTTTCAGCTGCTCCCATGTTGGCAAGCTCCACAAGCGTCTCGCCAGTGGCCGGATTCGTGACAGGAAAAACCGCCTGCCCCTGCGCTGCCACCCAATGTCCGTCGATGTAGCCCTGATTCCGAAGCAGTTGCATGTCATTGAGCTGAAGTGTCATCGCGAAATCTCCCCCTAGCGATCCGAGCGGATTGAGCAAAAAGCCCTGACCCAAAACGTCAAGTGTAGAACCTGCACGCCGATCTTTGCCAGCAAGAACCCCCTCAAAGCAAAGGGACAGGTCCGTTTAGGGCGCAAAAAACAAGCGCTTAAGTCAGGCGCTGAAAGCCCGACCCGTCGCAGTCGACAGCGTCCAACCCGATCGCGGCCGAAGGCCGAGCCCATTCCTTGCTCATGCCCCTATCCGCGCCCCTACCCACGCTCATGCTCACACCCCTACCCACACCCACGCCCACGCTCATGCTCATGCTCACACGCAAGCCTTTGCGCCGCCTTGGCGGTATCGATTGCCTTAGGTCGCTCAGCCTCCTGATCGGATGCCTGCTTTGTTACACGATCCCCGATCCGACTTGGGGCGCAGCGCCAAGCTGCCAAACCAGCATCGCTTCGAGCTTTGCCGACAAAGGCCAGGGCTGCGCGCTTGAAGGCTCCGCGGCTGACGACCCGGGAGTTTTAGCGCTGCCCGGCACGCTCGTTCGAAGCGGCAATCCGGTGGATATGCAAAGCGGTCGAAAAGCCTTGAGGCGCTTGCACTTGCACGGTGACCCGCAGGCTCTTGATTTGTTCGGGCAAGGAATTGCCTTAACCTGGACGCTGTATTACGACTCAGGCAGCCCGGCGCTCGGCAAAAAACCGCTCGCCTTTGATACAAGCAGCAGCCGTGGCCAAACAAGCAACAGCCATGCCGCATTAAACCCTCAAGCTTCAGCCGATCGTTCGGCAAACGAAATCACCATGGCCCGACCGTCCGCGGGCGATTTCGGGCATGCTTGGCGACACGGCTATGAGCTGCGTTTAAGCGTGGAGAAAACCAGAGCCGATGGCGAAGCCAGTAGCAAGGATTTGGTGGTCCGAATTCACCAGGCCGACGCAACCGTACATCGCTTTCGTTATCGACCCGAACGCGCAGTCTTTGCCGCAGAGCAGGCCGAGCTTGGCGAAATCCAAAGTTTTGACGCCGGACCGAAGCGCCGATGGCTGTGGCGTCAGCCAGGCGGCCGCCTGGCACATTTTGATGCCACCGGAAGGCTGCGTCGCTGGCAGGCGCCGCTGGGGCAAAACCTGGATTTGCACTACAGCGAAACAGGTCGCCTGCTTGCGATCGAACAAAATCAAAACGACTTGCGCGGCGAGACCCGCAAATTGGCAGGGATTCAGCTGCGCTGGAACGCGCGACAAACCTTGATCACCGAAGCTGTACTTGAGCACTACGCTGGCACTGGCAAGGCTCGCGAACTTGCGCGCTGCAGCTATCGCTATCGGCAAGACGGCGGCTATCGACAGGACCCTGCCGAAGCTGGGCTTCTTGTGGGTGTTTCTTGTCAGCACAGTCGCCACCCCGGCCACGATTGGAGCGAAGGCTACTTTTACGAAGACGCAGGCTTTGCGCAGGGCCTGACCCGGGTCCAAAGCATCCGCGCGAAGGCTCCCGTCCAGGAAGCCAGCTACGCTTACGACGCCTGGGGAAGAGTGACCTGGAGCCAGGGTCTGGGTCAGTCGAGGGAAGAAGCGCTTCGCATCGAGTACAGTGATCCCGCAAGCAAGCTGCCGGCCTGGCGCCGACTATCCCGCGGCGGTCAAAGCGTGGAGTTTCGCTTCGAGGTCGAACCGAAGGCTTCCCTAGCAGAGGGGCAAACCCTCTCGGCAGGTCGCTGGCGCCGCCACGATGAGATGCCTTGCCTGTGGTGTCCTGACCTGCAGGCAAGACAGGAAAGCTTGCGCGATGCGCTGGGCCGAATTGTCGAATTGCGCGATCGAACCAGCGGCCGATGGATTGAGCGTCGGTACTACAGGGGTCAAGATCCAACCGAACTTCCCAGCGAAATCGTCAGGCCAAGCCTTCGCAGCGGTGCCCTGGCGCGCACGCGCATTGAGCGCAACGCTCAAGGACTGGTCAGCGCAATCACTCACCAAGGTTTCTCTCCCACCCTGGAAGCGGCTGGTTTCGAATCCATTCACCGCGCTATCCGCTTTCGATACCACCCCGATGGCGGCGGCCTGGCTGCGGTCATGCTGGACGATGGCTCGGGTGAGGCGATTGACCCGAAACAAATGGCCATTGCATGGGTGATCCCGGGCAAGCAGCTACCTGAGCAAAGCTGGCGCGGAAGCCGGCGTTTGAGTGATGATTTCGGAAGGGTGGTGCTGCTGCGAAACCCCCAGGGACAATGGTCAAGCGCTGGCTACGACGGGCGCGACCGCCTGATCGAGCAACAGGCTGCAGACGGCAAACGCATGGCTTTGCGCTGGGATTTGCAGGGCAATCCCCTTGAGAAGGATTACGGCGATGGTGGTCGTGCGGTTTTTGACTGGCAGGTCAGTCCCGACAAAAGCGCAGCTTTAAAGAGCGCGCAGCGCAAAGCCCCCGGTCAGGACAACCCCGAAGTCAGCGTTGACTGGGCTTATGACCAAGCCGGGCGGGTGATCGGGCGAAGCCATCGGATTGGGACGCACCGCTTTGACTGGCGAATCGAGCGCGATCTCCAGGGCAGGGTGATCGCCGAGCGACTACCCGATGGTGGAAGCCTGATTTATCGTTACGACCTCCATGGACTTTACAGCCTGAGCTACCGCGAAGGTTTTGCCGCCTTCAGCCAGCTGCTTTATCAGCGCCTCGACGAAGCCCCGCTCGCCTATAGGCTGGGGAGGTTTACGGTTCGCTGGCAGGCAAGAAAAGAAGATCCTGCAAGCTTGCAAAGCCTTGATGTGGAAGGCCTCGCTGCATGGGCATTGCACCCGGCTGCAGGCAAATCTAACGCTGCCTCACCTCGCCTTGCCGCATCAGTCAAGCCATCATCACAGGTTGGCGAGACGCCACAAGCGCCCGAAGCTGCCAAAGCCTGGCGCTACGACGCTGCGCAAGCCTGGCTTGGCGATCAGCAAAGCAGCCTGCACTACGACCCGCTCGGTCAGCCGGCGAAACTTGAGCTGCGGAGCGGTGCAGCGCAAATGATGGTGATGGACGGATGGCGGCAGTTGTTGCTCGCTGACCAGCAAGCGCGTGTTCAGGGCTTGGTGGTCTGGGTTGGTGCGCTGCCTGTGGCCTGGATCCAATCAGGCCGGGTGTACCACCTTGCGATCGATTGGCGCGGGGCACCGGTGCTTGCCTTTTCTCCCGATGGCACCCTGCGCTGGCGTGCAAACTATTTTCATCCGCTTCTTCCCTCCATTGAGCATTTGACAACCCGCCAGAAGCGCTCGGTTCGAAGTCTTATTGATAGGAATGTCAGTAAGCCTCTGAAAATCAATTTGGGTGTACCGGGTCGGTTTTTTGCAAGCGACAGCCTGGTTGCGAAGGATCCACGGTTAAAAAACCTGTTGTTCGGCGCAAACAGGGTGTTGGATGCCCATAGCATGCGCTTTTTGCAAGCCGACCCCTTAGGCCCGGCAGGCGATCGGGACCCTTATGGCTACGCCGAGGGCGAGCCCTGGCGATATGTTGATCCCTGGGGCCTTGCCAAACTCACCTACTTTGCGATTTTGCAAGCCGAGCGCGGCAAAGCATCGCCGAGCACCCAGGGATTTACGATCGGTCGCTGGTCCTTTTTGCTGGAGGCGATCGCACCGACCCGCAAGGCAAGCGGCGGCTTGGGATCAGACATGGGCGCACTTCAACAGGAATACGCCAGCAGCCAGCAAGCTTTGCTTTTTGACAGCCAGGGCAGCTTTCGGCGCTCGCAGCAAGACCCCTTGCTGGGTAGCTGGTTTGGCGAGGATAGCTTGCGCTTTCAAGCAAATCAGTCCGACGAAATCATGGCCGGATTTCGCCAACACTACGGCGCATCCCTGGTGACCCAAAGTGCTTTCGTGGTGGAGGACTTTGACGACGGACAAGCCACCCGCTTGATGGCTTTGCTCTCGCGCGATCAACAAGCTCGCCGTGCCTGCTTGCAGCCTTCAAGCGTCTGGCTACCACCGATTCGATTTGACGATGGCTCAGCGGAGATTCGTCCGGATTCGATCCAGAGTCAAGGCGCATCGGTGCAAAGGCTCCTTGAGTGCGAGGCCATTCCCCAGGGTATCCCTGAGCCGATTTATCGGGCGCTTTTTGCAAACCCTCAAGAACAAGCCCGGGTGGAGCGGCTTCAGGCGGCCGCACAACTCCAGGAGGCCCCCTCGCCATCGTCGATTAGCCCCGATTGCTCCAAAGATGCCTGTCGAACCAGGACCGCAATCGCGGTCAACGGACGCGAATACTTTGCTTCTTATGGATCCACGCAATTTGTGCTCGAGACCTTTTTGCGAACCCTCCGTCAGGACCTGATGCTTGCGAAAGATCTCGATCCACGTACCTTGTCGTGGTTGGGATTGGATCAAACACGAAACGATGCCAAGGGCGAGCCACGCAACATGATGTGGTGGATTAACCAAGGGATTTCGCGTGCGCAGGCAGCAGCACAAGCCTTTGACGCGCTACGAAGTCGCTACGGCAAGGGCCTGACGCAGGCGTCTGCGTTGGCCCACTGGGACAAAATGTCGGCGGACCAGCAGCGACAGTGGCAGGAGTCAAGCGGATTGGATCGCGAAGCCTTTATCGACATCTTGGGCTTTTTGCCTGACTCAAGGGCACGCACCGAGACCGAAGCACGAAATGCTTTCGCAGCCCATGCCGTCTTTCGCCTCGGTCAGTCCCATGATGCAAAGAGCTCGCAAGGTTTCGGGGCTTGGCTCAAAGCGCTTTTTAGCGACCCTGCGCGCTTTGGCCTCATCTCAAGGCTCATGCTGAGAAACAACCTGCGGGACGTCCTTGCCGCACCGGCCTTGCAATCGCGGCTGCAAAATCTTGAGGCCTCCGCAAGTCTTCAACACCGTCAGCGCCAGCAAGCCATCGAGCAAGACATTGCCTACCGCGTGGCTCTGATGCATAACGGAGGAAAGAACGTCCCCGGGGCGCTTGATCCAAGCCGCGCAGCACCTGCGCATTTGCAAAGCTATGCACAAGAATTCATGCGTGTTGCAGGCCGAGGCAACTGGGAGAGCTTGCGCTGCGGGCAGTCGCTCGGCGTTGCTGGCCTGCAAATGCAGACCTTGCGCCTTGGTTGAGACTGCGCA
>DDPV01000040.1:77322-87045 GCA_002342365.1 Burkholderiales bacterium UBA2459
GCCGGCATAGGTCCTGAAATCCTGCTTAAAGCGCTTTGCTCGTCTGAGCGTCAAGCAATTGCTGCGATTGTCTTTGGCGACCCTGGCTGGCTGATGCGCCAGGCGCGCAGCCTTGGTCTTGAGCGCCGCCTTGAAAACGACGACGCGATTCAATGGGTCAAGTCCTGTTCGGTGCCTACGCATCTTGCGCTGGCTTGTGCAAGCGCAGCGGGTGGGCAATGCGCTGTCGCCTCGGTCCTTGCAGCAGCCGATTCGGTGATCAGGGGTGCTTGTCGCGCGCTTGTTACCGCACCACTGAGCAAAGAGGCCATGCACATGGCTGGTTACAGCTACCCGGGCCACACCGAGCTTTTGTCGGACCTGGTCGGACAAAGGCCCGTCCGAATGATGCTCGAACACGCCTATTTGCGCACGGTGCTCCACAGCATCCATCTGTCTTTGCGCGATGCGATCGATGCCCTTTGCGCAGACAAGCTGATGCAAACCCTCAGGATTGCCGACCAGGCCTTAAGTCGTTTGCTGGGACGCAAACCGGCACTGCTGCTCGCTGCCCTCAACCCGCACGCCGGCGAAGCCGGTGCCTTCGGACGCGAGGAAATCGAGCTCCTAAGCCCCTGCGTCGCAGAGGCGCAAGCGCAAGGGATCCTGATCGAGGGGCCTCTGGCTGCCGACAGCGTCTTTGCCAGAGCCTGGAATAATCCTCAGATCGATGCGGTGATCGCGCTTTATCACGATCAGGGCTTGATTCCGATCAAACTCCTGGGTATGGACTTGGGGGTGAACATCACGCTAGGTCTGCCTTTCGTGCGAACGAGTCCTGACCACGGCACGGCTTTTGACATTGCTGGCAAAGGGATTGCTCGAGAGGCAAGTTTGCTCGCCGCGTTAAAGGCCGCCGACCACTACAGCTTGAAGCAGGCCTATGAACACGGGGCTGAGGGCGCTTCAGCGGTGCAAAGCTGATCCTACAAAAGAAAGCCGGCGGGTCCAAGCGCACAAGGCAAGACAGCTAGATCCAGTCTGGCAAAAAACCGGCAGCAAAACCCTGGCTGAGACGGGCTGGCAAAGGGGGTCTGTATGGGCGACAGGCTCTATGCGCCGAGGCCTTCTTCCCAGCGTCGATGAATGGCCCGCAAAGCGAGCGGCATGCTTGCGCCCAGTTGATCGAACAAACCCGCTTGCAGGCTTAACTCCTTGCGCCATTCGCCGGCATCAACCTGACTGAGCCGCGCAAATTGTTCAGCTGGCAGGGCAAGGCCGCGCCAGTCGATATCTTCGTAGCGAGGTGAAATGCCCGCCACATGCTGCTCGCCTTTTGGATTTTCCAGATTTTGGAGCATCCAGATCAACACGCGCATGTTTTCGCCAAAACCAGGCCACAAGAAGCGTCCCTGCTCATCGCTACGGAACCAGTTCACGCAGTAAATGGCAGGAAGGCTCACTGCGATTCCTTGTTGTGTAGCACGCGCTTGCAAATCGGCGCCCAACTGAAGCCAGTGCGCGAAGTAAGCACCCATGTGGTAACCGCAAAAAGGCAGCATCGCAAAAGGATCCCGGCGCACAAGGCCGGTTGCACCGCTTTGTGCTGCGGTTGTTTCCGAACCCATCGTGGCGGCCAAATAAACGCCCTCTTCCCAGTTTCGAGCCCGAATGACCAAGGGTACGGTGCTGCTTCGCCTGCCGCCAAAAATGAAGGCATCGATTGGCACGCCTTGCGGATTATCCCAGTCGCTATCCAGCGAAGGGCACTGCGTGGCGGAGACCGTAAAACGCGCATTCGGATGCGCTGCTTTGCGACCCGATTGCGCATCGGCTGGCGTCCAATCCTTACCCTGCCAATCGATCAGATGCGCCGGTGCTTCGCTCAAGCCTTCCCACCACACATCGCCATCGTCGGTCAGGGCTACATTCGTAAAGATCGCATCCGATGCCAGCATCGCCAAGGCATTGGGATTGGTTTTCGCCGATGTTCCCGGAGCAACCCCGAAATAGCCGGCCTCCGGGTTGATCGCATACAAGCGGCCATCGGATCCGGGCTTGATCCAGGCGATATCGTCGCCCACCGTACTGACTTTCCATGGGCCAAGATCTTCGGGGGGAATCAGCATCGCGAAATTGGTTTTTCCGCAAGCCGAGGGAAAGGCGGCTGCAACGTGATACTTGCGCCCAGCCGGATCGGTCACGCCCAGAATCAGCATATGCTCTGCCAGCCAACCATGGTCTCGGCCCATGGTCGATGCGATGCGCAAGGCAAAACACTTCTTGCCAAGCAAGGCATTGCCGCCATAACCCGAGCCGTAAGACCAGATTTCTCGCGTTTGCGGGAAATGCACGATGTACTTGGTGTCGTTACAGGGCCAGGGCACATCGTTTTGGCCTTCAGCCAGCGGTGCGCCCACGCTATGCACACAGGGGACAAAGTCACCGTCTTCGCCAAGTTGCTCAAGCGCAGCACTTCCCATGCGCGTCATCATGCGCATATTGACCACCACATAGGGGCTATCTGAGAGTTCGACCCCGATATGTGCGATCGGGCTGCCAAGCGGCCCCATGGAGAAAGGCACCACAAAGAGCTTGCGCCCCTTCATGCAGCCCGCAAACAAGTCGCTGAGCGTTTGTTGCATAGCAACAGGATCAATCCAGTGATTGGTAGGACCCGCTTCATCCTGGCGGTCTGAGCAAATAAAGGTCCGATCTTCGACCCGCGCGACGTCAGAAGGCGCCGAACGCGCAAGAAATGACCGTGGTCGTTTGCTCGGGTTCAAGGCAATCAAGGTCTCGCTGGCGAGCATGTCGTTGCAAAGGCGATCGTATTCGGCCTGCGAGCCATCTGCCCAGACGATCGCTGTTGGAAGAGTGTGTTCAGCCACTGCGGCAACCCAGGCCATCAAGCGGCGATGCGCAAGGCCAGCTGGCGCCTGAACCTGCGCTTGCAATTGCTCAAGCGGCTGACGCTGCCAGTGCCAGATTCGAGCTAATGGGCCCCAGCCCTCCTGGTGGCGCTTTGCTTCCGGAAACGCCGATGGCAATGTCTGAACCGGCCCATGCTGTTCAAGATAAGCCCGGTCTTTTGTTGGAGAAGCGCTAGACATTTCCTTCCTCGCTGTGTCGATAAGCTATGTGACGAGAGCATGACCAAAGGATCGCGAGTTTAGCGCTTTTCAAGCCTTTTCTCGGCTATCGTATGCGCAAATGCGAAGTTGGTGCTACAGTGATTACGATGGAACGAGAAGGCCCAGAGTCAATGCCCCAAGTGCTAAACGACCCGCGACAACGCAGGCTCGGTGCGGTTTCACGTCCTCTTGGGCCGAGCCGCGAACGATTGCCTGAGGATCGGTGGTTTCCGCTTGCCGTGGCGCGCACCCGGATTACGATGCGCTGGGCAGCAAGCCTTTCGGTGCTCGGGGTTGGTTTGGCCATTTGGCTTGAACGCGGAGCCTCCATGGGCCTTGCAGCCTTCGCGCTTTTGCTTGGTCTGATCGGACTGGCGCTGCACCAAAGCGTCGCTCGGGCGGGCGCCTAGGCAGCTATCCGACGCGGGCCGGCATGAGCGTTTTTTTCAACGCTTTGACGGTCGATCCCTGTGCAATCGACGCCGAGCTTGAAGATGCCGGTGCGGTTGGCCCTGAACTAGCCTTTATCGCAAAAGAGCAGCGGCTTTTGCCACGGGCTTTATGTTGGCGCGATGCCAGCAGCGACTGGCCGCTGCTGATTGTGCAAATTCCAGGTACTGAAGCGCTTTGGATGCTCCAGCATCCGGTGTTCACACCGATCATCAGACGCTGGGGTATGGCTTTGCGGGTGATCGGGATTTCGCGCGAGGCGATGGCCTATGACTTTCGCGCGCTGCTCAGCGATAGCACCCTGGCAAAACTTCGCAGCGCTTTGCGCGATGATCCACAGCAAGCTCCGGTTGATCTGATTTATCAGGCTTTGGCCCAGGGCATGCTCACCCGCTTGCACCCCAGCGGGCAAATGGCCAAACACCTGCTTCGCGAAGGCTACATCCATCCGAACTCCGAAGCCATCGAGCCCGCGGATTCGGCCCATCGGCCGCTTCTTATCAAGGCCTTGCAAACGGCTTTGCGACGCGGCCAACTCGACATCGGCTTTTACAGCCGCGCCATGCGGGCAATTCGAAGGCGCGAATCGCTGGTTCAACAGCGACTCGCCTTTATTTTTGAAGGCGCGCTATCGCCTTTGAGCCTGCAGCTCTGTGCGCGACTCGACCCGCGCATTCCCTGGGGCGTTTACAACTGGCTGCACCGCGACCCCCGCCATGCGGCCGCCCGCGAACATTTGCTGCGGCATTTGCCCTGGCTGGGGCCTTGGCTGGCAAACCACTTGCTTCTGGATGTTGATTCCAGGCTACAACAAGTCATTGACTCGGGGCAGGACAGCCTGGTGCTGGAAAACCTCGCTGCTGTCTTTGCTGTTGATCCCAACCTTTTGAGGCGTTTATGGCGCCGACCGATTGCCATGCCCGCTGAACTCAATGACTGGCAGCTGCCACGAATGCTCGCCTGGCTTCAGCAAAAGCCAGAGCGCCTATGGCCGGCAGACGAATCAAGCTGGGATCGCTTGTTTGAAGCGCTTGCGCTCTTGTCGCCTCCGTCAATCGCCTAGGGTCAAGGCAGCCCAGGGCTGCGGGCGCGTAGACCCGAATCATTTCCCGATACAAAACCGGCCGAAAATCGCACCCAGCAAATCCTCATCACGCCAAATACCGACGATCTCTCCTAAGGCCTGCTGGGCGAGACGCAACTCCTCTGCCATCAGATCGGCCTGAGCATGCGAGCAAACCCAATGCATTTGGGCGCTTTGCAAATGTGCTAGGGCGCGTTCCAGCGCGTCAACATGGCGCAGTCTTGCCCAGACCGGTTCGGTGGTTTCGCCTTGACGCTGAAGTCCTTGCAAGAGCCTATCCATCAGACCATCAAGCCCCAGACCGACTTTGGCCGACACCGCCATTACGGTCCAGGGCTTCGTCGTCATCGGCTCATCACAGGTGTTTTCCCGGCCCCTCGCAGCAAGGCTCGTACCAGGACCGGTCGACAGAGCCTGATCAGAATCCTCGATCAGATCAAGCTTATTGAGCACCACCAGCCTCGGCGGCTCGACGGACTGTTGCATGTCCTGGCCGGCGTGCTCCGCCCACCAGCTCTGGGCGAAGTGGCGGGCCTGCTCTATCAGGGTTTCGGCGCAAGCGCCCTCGCGATGAGGGAGCGAATCCACACCGATGACCAAAAGCGTGGCTTGCGCGCGTGAAGCGACCTCCCAGCTGCGCTGCATGCCCCGAAGCTCAAGCCGATGCGCCTGCGCTGCATCGCGTATGCCTGCGGTGTCGGTCATTTCGATTTGCTGGCCTGCCCATTCAAAGCGCTGCGTGATCCGATCGCGGGTGGTGCCAGGCTCATCATCGACCAGCGCAAGCTCCTGACCAGCGAAAGCATTCAGCAGACTGCTCTTGCCTGCGTTGGGCGGGCCAATGAGTGCGATGGAAAGGCCCTGCTGCAATTGGGCGCCCATTTGCCAGGCAGGAATCTGGCTTTGCATCGCCTTGATGGTTTGGGCAAGCGCCTCATCCAGGCCCCAGGAAGACAGGCTTTCAACCGGCTCTTCGGGGAAATCCAGCGCGGCTTCGACGAGCACACGAAGCTGTTGAACAGCCTCCAGATGTTGATTCACCTGAATCGAGAATTCGCCTTGAAGCGAACGTAAAGCAGCTCTGGCCTGCAGCCGCGTTGATGCGGCGATCAAATCAGCGACCGCTTCGGCCTGCGCCAGATCTAGCCGACCATTGAGGAAGGCCCGCTCGGAAAACTCGCCAGGCCTTGCCAAACGAAGCGCCTCGTCCCGACCATAGTGCAATAACGCTTCGATGGCCCAGGCTATCACTGCAGGCGACCCATGGGTTTGCAGCTCGAGCACATCCTCACCCGTGAATGAATGCGGGGCCGGGAAAAAAAGCGCCACAAGCTGATCAATGGCGCTGCCATCGGGTGCCTTGAGCGTTCGCAGGCTTGCCCGCCGTGCTTGCAGCGTCCAGCCAAGCTGCGGCAGCAACCAGAGCGCCAAGTCGCTCCCCGATAGCCGTAACATCGCGATCGCAGATAGTCCTTGCGCGCTGGCCTGCGCCAGAATCGGTACGGGTCTGGACTGAGCCGCGTGTGGCCGCATCAAGCGAAGACCTTATCGCCCAAGCTCTCAGCGCCCTCCGAAGTGGGCTCAAGCCACAGTCCTGCGACCAGGGCGGCGTCGCTTGTGAGTGCATTGGCGGCTATCAACCGGCGAAGTTGCGCCCGGTCAACACAAAGGTATTCACTAACCTCACCGTCTTGATTCGACGGCGCCAGGTCCGAGGCAAGCCCTAAAGAAAAAACATACAAGCGCTCACGCCGAAGATGCGGCCAGGCGCTGTCCAGGCCCTCCAAGCACTGCATGTGTATCGGCTTTAAAGCCTTCAGTCCAGCGCGCAACGCGGCAGCGTTGGGGCCATCGGCAAGCAGTCCAGCCTCTTCCCAGCACTCACGCCATAGGCATTGCTCAATACTTTCACCGGCGCTCAAACCCCCTGCCACCATGTTGTCAAGCAATCCCGGGTCGCTGTCTTTGTGCATCGAACGACGTGCAAGCCACATCGATTGCCCAGCGCTGGCAATGCCGTTGACATGAACCGCTTCTGTCCAGAAACCCAAATGCCTTGCCGCCACGCGTTCGAGTTTGAATCGGGCTGTCGTTGATCCCGGCGAGTAAAGGTCAAAACACTCGTTACGCCAGGCTGGCAAGCGGCCTTGCTGGTACCAGGACCAGGCAATTGCCTGAAAGCTGGCTTCGGCCTCGCTTCCCGAAGTCAAGCCCGGATGAAATCGATGCAGCCCAAAGCGGTTAGCAGGTGCGAGCACCAGACCAGCGCTCAAAAGATCGCCTAAATGGTCTTCGCGCACATAAGCCATGGGGCAAAACTCGCCCTCCCAGCCAACCGCGGTCAGGCCCGCATCATGAATACAGGCTGGCTTGGGTTCAACGCTGACGCTCTTTGGCACTTTGTGCCTCGATCCGGCGGGTGATAACCCATTGTTGAACGATGGAGTAAATGTTGTTGACCAGCCAGTAGAGCACCAGACCGGACGGAAAGAAGAAAAACATCACCGAGAACACGATTGGCATGATCATCATCAGCTTGGCTTGAACAGGATCAGGCGGCGTCGGATTGAGTTTGGTCTGGATGAACATCGTCACAGCCATGAGGATGGGCATCAAACCGATCGGCACGCCGAAGTAAGTCCCCAACAAGGTATCGGGTGCTGCGAGATTATCGATATAAAGAAAGGGTGCAAAGCGCATTTCGCTTGATGCGAGCAAGACCCAATAGAGCGCGATAAACACCGGGATTTGAACCACAATCGGCAGGCAACCGCCCAAAGGATTGATTTTTTCCTCCTTGTAGAGCTCCATCATCGCCTGATTCATCCGCACGCGATCGTTGCCATAACGCTCGCGGATGGCCATCATCCTTGGCGTGACGGCCTTCATTCTTGCCATGGATTTGTAGCTGGCCGACTGCAAAGGAAAAAAGAGCGTCTTGATGATCACCGTGAGCAAAATAATCGCCACGCCCCAGTTATTACTCAGGCTGTGCAATTGGTCGAGCAACCAGAAAATCGGCTTTGCAAACATGGCAAGCCAGCCATAATCCACGGCCAGATCAAGCCCGGGTGCGATTGCAGCCAGCATGCTCTGATCCTGGGGTCCGATGAGCAATCTTGCGCTTGTTGTTGCGCTTGCCCCCGGTGCGATTTCGGCCAAGCGCTCAAGCGCCCCGACGCTGTAGAGCACCGGATTACCGTCAACCCGCCGCGTGAAGTATTCACGTGGTCGTTGATCGGCAGGCAACCAGGCGGCGATAAAGTGGTGTTGAATCAAGCCAAGCCAGCCATCGGACGCTTGCTTCACATGCTCGGCTTTGCCTTTTTCAATGCTGGCAAAGTCAACCTTCTGAAACTTTCGTTCTTCGGTATAAACGACCGGACCGGTATAGGTGCTGTAAACCTGAGACTCGCCCGCTGGCGCTTTACCATCGCGTAACAATTGACGGTATGCAATCGGAAGGAGCGCTGTCGATCCCAGGTTTTGTACGGTCTCATCAATCGTCACCAGGTAATCGTCCGGTTGAAGCAGATAGCTTCGCCGAACCTTCAAATCACCCTCAGTGGCTTCGATGACCAATCGATTCGCGCTTTGTTCGACCAGGCTAAAGCGACTTTGATGATTCGGAAACCGTCGCTCTGCCTGCGCGCTTATCCAGCCTTGCTGGGCTACGTAATGATTTTGCCCCTGCTGGCTGAGCAAGACTACGTTTGTGTCCGGCGCTGAAAGTTCACGTTGCTTGAGTAATTCGCTGCGTACAACTTGTCCGCCTTCCGGAAGAATCGATAGCTTGAGCAGCTTGTTTTGCAAGACCCAAGCCTCGGCCAGTGCCTGGCTAACCGATTGTTCAGCAGCGGCCTTTGGCATGCCAGCGGGCGATGTTCCAGCTGCAGCTGAAGTGCTGGGAAGCTGGCCTGCACCAGGGATTTGCGACTTATCCTGTCCGGCAGCGGGCACAACAGGACCCGCCTGAGGAACTTCGGCCGATACCGGCTTTGGCTCGGGTGATGTCGTGCCAGGAGTCTGGCTGGCAGAACGATCCGAGTGCTGCGAGAAAAATCCCGGTTGACCCTGATCGCGTTGCCAGGCATCCCAAAGAAAGAACAGGGATGAGAAAAAAATCACCCAAAGAATCGTGCGCTGAATTTGCTGTTGCATAGTTTGAAGTTGGGGCGTCGAAATGGGCTAGGAGGCAAAAGGCGGCTTGCCGGATTTCGCTGATTCTGGCGTGCTGGCAGGCTTTGTACCATGAGACAGGCTTGCTGCCGGCACCTCATCGATCCCGCCGGGATGAAATGGATGACATCGGCATAAGCGCCTAAAGCTCAAATAAGCGCCTTGAACCGTGCCGTGGATCTGGAAGGCTTCTTTGGCATAAGTCGAACAGCTCGGCAAGAAGCGACAGGACGGACCAAGCAAGGGCCCAAGCGTGTATTGATAAAGCTGAATCAAGGCGAGCGCAAGGCGCATACCAAAGTGGTCCGCTAGCGCTTTGTGCTTCGCATCCGGGCTTCTTGCAGGTATTGCCTTGCGGGAGTCAGTCATCAAGCATCACATCATCAAGTTGAGGGCTCATTCGTTCATACACGATCGAGTTGCTTCCAAAGCATGACAAGCGTTTCCCAATAAAGCCGTTTACGCTGCCTTCGGCTAAGGCTTTGAGAGGCTTGACCGGCTTCGTCCGTCATGTCGCGGTCAAGGCGCAACAAATATTGAGCAGAATCATGGACCAACTTTTCCGATGACATAGCCTTACTACGCATCCGGAAGCTTTCGCGCACGATTCGTCTTAAAGCGTTGCGTTCAACCGCTTTTGGAATCAGGCGTTTGGCAAGGCTGATGTGAAGTTTCGCCCCAAGCTTCAACGCCGGATGAGCGACAGCCGCGGTGACTTGATGCAGGCTCCAGGGTCCGCTACGGACAAGCCGGCGCAGGCGCTTGGGTGCAGGCATCGGTGCATCGGCTCAGCAGGAGGGGAAGAAAAAAATCCGAGGTGATTACGATCAAATCGCGCATCAGGCAACTACAGTATCGATCAGAGCGCTATTGATACTCGAGCCTCAGACTCGAGCC
>DDPV01000040.1:87078-122325 GCA_002342365.1 Burkholderiales bacterium UBA2459
TTCAACCATCAAACGGCGAGGCGTTTGCGACCCTTGGCCCGCCGCGCACGAATGACGGCCCTTCCGCCGCGTGTTTTCATCCGGACCAAAAAACCGTGCGTACGTTTACGACGTGTGACCGAAGGCTGATAGGTGCGCTTCATGACAAATCCATGACGTGGAACTGAAAAGCCTTCGATTACAACAAAAGGAGGCTGCACTTGTCAATCGCCGGACCGGTTTTTGTTGCAAGCCCGCTCAGGAAAGGGATGCCCGAAAGCTGCCATCAAACGGTTAAACTAGTCGGAATCGGCTGCTCCGAACCGTTCTTTACACAACTGACCCGCGCGCCAACCCCATTGTTTTCTCGATGCTCCTTTAGCCACCACCATGCCCTCCTTTGCCGCCGAACAATGCTTGAACCCTGTCAGAGAAGGCTGCTCGCGTAAGGATTTCCGGGGTGACTGTTGCCTATCAGCCGCCGCAGGCAAGGCGGGGCGGGCTGGGTCACGGCAAGGACGCGAGCATGCTTGAACACTGGTTGCGTTGCATGGAACAACTCGAACGCGAAATTTCACCCCAGCTGTACAAGACCTGGATCAAACCCTTGAGTTACCTGGGCTACGACCAAGACGATCACCGACTTCGCATCGGATGCCCGAACGCTTTCAAACTCAACTGGGTAAAGCAACAATGGGGACAACGCCTGGAGGAGTTGCTGGGTGAAAAAATGCCTGGCGCATCGAACCTGAGCCTGTTGTTTGAAATCAGCTCATCGCAAGAGCCCTCAAAGCCAGACGAGGACGCAAGCCTGTCGGGCGCCGATGCAGACGCAAAAGTCCAAGCTAGCGCCCACACGGCCTGGACCGAGCCGGTAACGCTCGAGCACTCGCGGCTGAATCGGGAGCTGAGTTTTGATAATTTCGTCACCGGCAAATCCAATCAAATGGCCCGCGCAGCTGCTTTGCAGGTGAGTCAGCGACCAGGGCTTGAGTACAACCCTTTGTTTATTTATGGCGGCGTGGGCCTCGGTAAAACTCATTTGATGCACGCAGTTGGCAACGCTATCCGCGACCGCAACCCTGGGGCGAAACTTCGCTATATCCATGCCCAGGAATTTTTTGACGAGATGGTCCGTGCGATCCAGCGCAAAAACTCTGAAGACATGCGTGCGCAATACCAAAAACTTGATTTGTTTCTCATTGACGACATTCAATTTCTATCCAACAAACCAAGAACCCAAGAAGAGTTTTTTTACCTTTTTGAGGCCTTGTTTGCGGCGCGTAAACAAATTATCGTCACCTGCGATACCTATCCGAAAGAAATGAGCGGTGTCGAGGACCGGCTGGTCTCACGCTTTGACAGCGGATTGATCGTCGCCATCGAACCCCCCGACCTTGAGACCCGAACCGCAATCCTGCATCGCAAAGCCGAGTTGCGACAGGTGGATCTGCCCGATGACGTGGCTTTTTTCGTCGCGAAAAATCTTCGAAGCAATGTGCGCGAACTCGAGGGCGCATTGAACAGGCTCGTTGCCGCATCGAGTTTTCGCGGTCAAGCCATCAGTCTCGAGCTGGCCAAAGAAGCACTCCAAGACCTGCTCGATTTGAATCGGCCGGCAATATCGGTCGAAAACATTCAAAAGACCGTTTCCGACTACTACAAGCTCAAAGTCGCGGATATGTACTCCAAGCGACGGCCTGCCCATATTGCACTCGCAAGGCAGGTGGCAATGTATCTTGCCAAAGAGCTGACCCAAAAATCGCTGCCCGAAATCGGCGAACTTTTTGGCGGACGTGACCACACCACCGTGTTGCATGCCGTGCGACGTATCACCGAACGAAGACAACACGAGGCTGAACTCAACCACGCACTCAAAGTGCTTGAGCAAACCTTGCGCAGCTAAATGAAGAAAGGCTGCGACAATCCAAGCGAACAACCCGGGAGCCCAAGACTGGAAGGGGTGGACAAGTCTGTGTGCAGCGCAGCGCATAAGCACTGGATGAAGCACTTACAAGCCTGTAGAGCGAGGGAACAAAAGCAGCTCTTTCACAATCCTCACTCAACTTGTTCATGACTGTGAAAGCCTATCAACCTGGATACCAAGCGCTTGTCGCGTTACACGATGCCTTCAGAATCCGTGCCTTGCAGCGCTTATCCCCAGATTACCGTTAGCTACATCAACAACAACATGATGAATTAACACTATGACCTCATCTGTGTTAAGGAGAACTTGATGGCCTTGGTCAAAGCATCCCGAGACGCCCTGCTCAAACCCTTGCAGGTGGTATCCGGCATTGTCGAAAAGAAAAACACAATGCCGATTCTTGCCAATGTGCTCATCGAAAAACAGGGTCTGGACCTTCGCTTCGTTGCAACCGACACCGAGATGCAAATCAGCACCACAGCGCAACTTGGCAGTGGCAACAACGATATCGCCATCACCGTTTCAGCAAGAAAACTGATCGACGTTTTGCGCGCCCTTCCGGAAAGCAGCGAAGTTTCCTTATCGTTTCAGGCAAGAAAGGCCAGCATCACAGCCGGAAAAAGCCGGGTGTCTCTTCAAACGATGGCTGCTGAAGAATTCCCCCAGGTGCTGGTTCAGGAAGCCTTCAGCCATCAAATCAGCGTGCCGCAGCAAGCTTTTCGTCAGCTACTGTCGATGGTTGCCTATGCCATGGCGCAACAGGATATTCGCTATTATTTGAACGGTATGCTTTTAGTGACTGATGGCCATCAGCTCAAGCTGGTTGCAACCGATGGTCACCGACTCGCCTACTGCGCGATCGATCTTGATCAAGAGATGCCCCGGCAGGACTTGATTATTCCGCGCAAGACGGTCGTTGAATGGATGCGTTTGTTACAAGATGTCGAAGATCCGATCACCCTTGAGTTTGGCCAACAAAGGTTGCGCGCACGTTTCGGGGGCATCGAACTCGTCAGCAAACTGATCGAAGGCAAGTTTCCTGACTACGAACGCGTCATTCCGCAAGGCCTCGAACGCATTGCGACAATTGACAGGGCCTTGTTTGCGTCGAGTTTGCAACGCGCCTCGATCGTGACAACCGAGAAATTCAAGGGCGTGCGCCTGCGCTTTGATCAAGACACGCTCAGCATTCAGACCAACAACGCTGAACAAGAAGAAGCCGTGGATGAAATGGCAATCGACTATCAAGCTGACAGCACTGACATCGGCTTTAACGTGCAATACCTTCTTGAGGTGCTCAACCATTTAAAGACCGAACACATTTGCATTGCCCTGCGCGATGGCAGCGCAAGCGCCTTGATTACAGTCCCTGATAACCAGCACTTCAAATACGTCGTAATGCCCATGCGCATTTAATGCCGAAAGATGCACTTATGACTCAATCTTATGACTCCTCGTCGATTCAAATTCTTGAAGGCCTTGACGCGGTGCGTAAAAGGCCAGGCATGTATATCGGTGATACTTCCGACGGTACCGGTTTGCATCATCTGGTTTTTGAAGTTGTCGATAATGCAATCGACGAAGCGCTCGGTGGATTTTGTGATGAAATTTTAATCACTATTCATCATGATCAGTCGATCTCTGTTATTGATAACGGCCGAGGTATTCCGACCGGTATCAAAGATGACGACAAGCACGAACCGCGTCGCAGCGCTGCCGAAATCGTGATGACCGAATTACACGCAGGCGGCAAGTTTGACCAAAACAGTTATAAAGTTTCTGGTGGTTTGCATGGTGTAGGCGTATCTTGCGTCAATGCCTTATCGAAGTGGCTACGCTTGACCATCAAGCGTGACGGCAAAACCCACTTTATGGAGTTTCATCGCGGCGTTTGTCAACAGCGCATCATTGAAAAAGTCAACGGAACCGACACTTCGCCGATGCAAGTCATTGGCCATACCGAAAAGCGCGGGACTGAAGTCCACTTCCTTGCTGATGAAACAATTTTTGGAACGATTGAGTACCACTACGATATCCTTGCCAAGCGCCTTCGCGAGTTATCCTTTTTAAACCACGGCGTGCGAATCAAGCTCATCGACCAGCGCAGCGGCAAAGATGAAGATTTTGCTTTTACCGGTGGCGTGCAAGGTTTTGTGCAATACATAAACCGTCATAAAACAGCGATACATCCGCGCATCGTCTATATGCAGGGCACAAGGCTGAGCGAAGGGCCAGCTGCAGGCCAAATTGGCGTTGAAGTCGCTATGCAATGGAACGATGGCTATAACGAACAGGTGCTTTGTTTTACCAACAACATCCCGCAACGCGACGGGGGCACCCATTTGACTGGCCTGCGCGCCGCGATGACCCGGGTGATTAATAAATATATCGAACAAAGCGAAACAGCGAAAAAGGCCAAGGTTGAGACATCGGGTGATGACATGCGCGAGGGGTTGACTTGCGTCTTGTCGGTCAAGGTTCCCGAGCCAAAGTTTTCAAGTCAAACCAAGGATAAGTTGGTTTCATCTGAAGTCAGAGCCCCGGTTGAAGAGCTGGTTGCAAAAGCGCTGGAAGACTTTTTGCTCGAAAACCCGGCTGATGCCAAAGTGATTGTGAGCAAGATAATCGATGCTGCCAGAGCTCGCGAGGCGGCGCGCAAAGCCCGCGAGATGACCCGCCGTAAAGGCATTTTGGATGGTGTTGGATTGCCCGGAAAACTTGCTGACTGTCAGGAAAAGGATCCTGCAAAAGCCGAGCTGTATATCGTTGAGGGCGATTCGGCAGGCGGGTCTGCAAAGCAAGGTCGCGATCGCAAATTTCAAGCGGTGCTGCCTTTGCGAGGCAAGGTTCTGAACGTGGAAAAAGCACGTTTTGACAAACTGATTGCCTCAGAGCAAATCACCACCTTGATTACTGCATTGGGAACATCGATCGGCCCGGAGTTTGATGCAGCGCGATTGCGCTACCACCGCGTGATCATCATGACCGATGCGGACGTGGACGGCTCACATATCCGAACGCTTTTGTTAACACTTTTATATCGGCAAATGCCCGAGTTGATCGAGCGGGGCTATGTGTATATTGCGCAACCACCGCTTTACAAAATAAAACTCGGGAAAGACGAGCGTTATCTTAAAGATGATCATGAGCTTAACCAGTACTTGTTGAGCGCTGCCTTGCAGTCGGCGGTGCTTGACTTGGGCGAAGGCCAGCCGAGCTTATCGGGTGATGCCTTAGCTGAGTTGGCCAAGCTTCAATTGATCGCTGACGGGGTGATTCAGCGCCTGTCAAAAACCATGGATACGCTGGCCTTGCGGGCTTTGGTGCACGGTTGTCAGCTTGATTTGAGCGATCAGACGCTGGCCGAACTGAGCGCAATCGTTTTAGAAAACGCAATTCATGAACTTGAATCACGTCGCGGCCTTGAAGATCCGAGTTTGCAGGTGCAAGCTGTCATGCATCCGATGACCGAGCACTGGATGCTGGCGGTGAGGCGGCTTCAGCATGGGAATCAGCGAAGTAGTTTTATCGATGCGGAGTTTTTGATGTCGGCCGATGCGATGGCGCTAAAGCGGGCTGCGCAAAGCCTTTCCGGCTTGTTAAGCGCTGGCGCTACGGTCCGCAAAGTGGATGCGGATCGCGCTGATCGCAGCAAGAAGTTTGCGGTCCAAACCTTCGAAGAGGCGATGCGATGGCTCTTTGCCGAAGCTGATCGGGGCATGAACCGGCAACGCTATAAAGGGCTTGGTGAAATGAACCCCGAACAACTATGGGAAACCACGATGGACCCGGCCGTGCGTCGCTTGTTGCGCGTGCAAATTGAAGACGCGATCAGTGCTGATCAAATGTTCTCCACGCTCATGGGTGATGATGTAGAACCTCGGCGCGCATTCATTGAGCGTCATGCCTTGACGGCGCGAATCGACGTCTAACGCTGACGGACGCGCGAGACGGATCGGCTTACATCGGAGCACAGCGGTGCAGGCCTTGATCACAGGGGCTGTGGCCGTCCTGGTGGGTTATGCCAGCTCGGTTGCCATTGTCTGGCAAGGCCTGCAAGCCGTTGGCGCAAGTAGCAGCCAGGCTGCCCTGGCTCTTGGGGCCTTGAGTGCTGGGCAGGGATTTTTGTCCTTCTATTTATCGTATCGGCAGCGAATACCTCTACTTTTTGCCTGGTCCACACCGGGTGCAGCTTTGCTTGTTGCAAGCGGTGCTCCGGATTTTTCAAGCGCGGTGGCGGCATTTTTGTTTGCTGCTGCGCTTGGCATCGGCTTGGCCCTGCTCAAGGGTTTGAGCTGGGTCATGCGTGTGATTCCGGTAACGCTGGCAAGCGCCTTGCTCGCAGGCGTATTGATGCGCCTGACGCTAGATGCGCTTGGGCAGGCTTTGCAAGAAGCGCTGCTTTGGCCGGTTGCAAGCTTGTGGCTTGCCTATGTGTTGTTGCGCCGTCTTTGGCCATCGGCTGCGATTTTTTGTGTGCTGGCCTTGGTGGTTGGATGGTCTTGGTGGCTCCACAGGGACGGCCTTGTAGTGGAATCTCAGCTTGTGCACCAAGCCCTCGCCTTGCCAGCGCCTAAGGCTGAGCTTACGACGCAAGCCTTTGAATGGCCCCTGCCGCGGTGGGAGGGCTCGGTGATTCTCGGTTTGGGCCTGCCCTTGTTTCTCGTAACCTTGACGGGGCAAAACATGGCGGGGCTGGCAGCGATCAAAAGCTTTGGCTATACGGCTAACCCCGACCGCTTGCTTTTTGCCGCCTCGCTGGCAAGCGCGATTGCCGCTTTCTTTGGCGGGCATGCGCTCAATCTGGCGGCGATTACCGCAGCCATTTGCCTTGGACCGCAATCCGGGGAGCAACCTAACGAGCGATGGAAGGCGGCAGCCTGGGCCGGCGGCCTTTATCTCATGCTTGCCTGCTTTGCCCTGTGGGTCATCGAAGCGCTTGCCTGGTTGCATCCGGTGCTTGTGCTCAGTCTGGCATCGATCGCATTGATGTCCAGCATCGCTTCGGCCTTGCAACAAGCCTTCGGTGATCAAACAAGTGGGCAAGGATTTCCGCAAACCCTTTGCCTTCTCACGGTTTTATCGGATGTGCAAATTGGAGGCTTTGGCTCTGTTTTCTGGGGTCTTTGTATCGGCGTTTTTGCAAGGGTGCTGCAAAAACAGCAGGCCAAGTTGGTGCAGCCGTCCCATAAACAGGAAGATTGAGCTTGCAAAGCTTGGGCGCTTGCCTTGAAATCCCTGGGGTGTATCGTCATGGGAGACAGATCGATGAATTCAGACCGCTACCAGCAGCGCCCGGAGGGATCAACCTGGGGTGATTTCGGTCATGACGATCAACTTGGCCGGGTTAATCTGATCACCGCCCGCAAAGTCTTGCAAGGCGTTGCGGAGGTTAAAACCGGTCAAAGCTTTTGCTTATCGCTGCCGCTGAATTTACCCGGCGGCAATGTTCTCAATCCGAGACGGTTTCCGCCGCGGCTCTCGCCAACGATCCGCCAATCGGTGCCCAACTGGATTTATGAGGTGCGCCGCGAAGTGGATCTGGCTACCGATGTGGTCAACGACGATCAGGTGCAGTTGTGGCTGCAGTACTCAACACAATGGGATAGCTTCGCGCATGTGGGCGCGCTTTTTGACGCCAACGCCGATGGCATCGCCGAGCCGGTTTTTTATAACGGTTACCGACCCGAGAAATCGTTTTTCCTGCGCAGCACAAACCCGCAAGGCCAAGCCGCAAGCACGGCGGCCGATGGGCCGTGGGAATCGTCTGCTGCGGCATTGAGTGTGGAACACCTGGCCAAGCACGGCATGCAAGGACGAGGAGTTTTGATCAATTTGCGTGATCGGCTTGGCGATGGGCGAACGGTTGTTGGTTATGAGCGCCTGCAAAGCCTCATGGACGAGCAAAAGGTTGAAGTCGAAGCGGGCGATATGTTGTGTATTTATACCGGATTTACGGATCGCATCATGCAGTGGGCCGGTCAGCCCGATGGCAAAGAGGTCCACCACCTGTGCGCCGCACTCGATGGCCGGGATGAGCGCCTGTTGCAATGGATCAGTGATTGTCAGATCAGCGCGCTGATCGCTGATAACTACGCAGTGGAACACTACGATGGCACAAAACCGCCCGGCCCTTGCGCGACCCTGCCCTTGCACCAGCATTGCTTATTCAAGCTTGGGGTCCCGCTTGGCGAGATATGGTACTTGCACGAACTCGCGCTTGCTCTGAAGGCACAATCGCGTTCGCGTTTTCTGCTTACCGCGCCTCCGCTTCGTCTGCCCGGCGCAGTCGGATCACCCGCTACACCGATTGCAACCTTGTAAGCGGGGCCTCGCGGCAGAATCGGACGATGGCAACCCGGGCTTTACGACGATCCTTATGAAATCCATACCACCCATCCTCTGGCAGGCTTCGCCGCAGCGCCTTGCGCAATCACCAAGCCGTCGTTATCTCGATTTTTTGGTGCAAAGCCGGGGACTTCGTTTTAGCGATTACCAGCAACTATGGCAGTGGTCGGTGAGCGATCTTGAAGGCTTTTGGTCCAGTATCTGGGAACACTTCGAAGTACGCAGTCAAGCACCTGCTCCAGGCTACAGCAGCGTGCTTAGGCAGGCGACCATGCCTGGGGCTCAATGGTTTAACGGCGCTGCGCTGAACTATGCGCGCCAGTGTTTGCATTGGGCGCAGCGCGAAGCCTTTGCCGACACCGTCGCGGTGATCGCACAAAGCGAGATCACGCCGCATCGGACCTGGACCTGGAAGGCCTTGGCTGCCGATGTGGCGAAGCTTCAAGGCCTGATGATGGACCATGGTGTTGAGCGCGGCGATCGGATTGCTGCGTACATACCCAATGTGCCCGAGGCACTGATCGCTTTGATGGCGAGCGCATCGCTTGGTGCGATCTGGTCGTCTGCATCGCCTGATATGGGCGCAACCAGCGTGCTTGACCGCTTCAAGCAAATTGAGCCCAAGGTGCTGGTTGCGGTTGACGCCTATCAATACGCCGGAAAGCGCTTTGACCGAAGTGCAGTGGTCGCCGAAATCCTCAAACAATTGCCCAGCGTTCGCCTGGTGATCTTCGTGCCTGCATTCGATGAGCAGACCCCAATCCAGGCGCAGTGCGAACAGCAAGCCCTGGCCTTCGTGAATTTGCACGAGGTGCTCAAGGCGCACAGCGCAGCCGAGGCGATGCCAAGTTTTGTGGACCTGCCCTTTGATGCGCCCTTGTGGATTGTTTATTCCTCTGGGACAACCGGTATGCCCAAGCCGATCGTCCATGGTCATGGCGGAACCATCATCGAAAGCTTAAAGAGCCTTGCGCTTGGCCTGGATATCAAGCCCGGCGACCGCTTCTTCTGGCAAACCTCAACCAGCTGGATTATGTGGAATTCGCTGGTGAGTGCACTCATGGGCGGCGCTAGCATCCTGCAACTCGATGGCCATCCGGGCTATCCCGATCTCGACAAGCTGTGGTCCTTTGTGTCAAGAAACAGGGCCAATTTGGTGGGTATCAGTCCGGCCTATATCGGCATGTGTATCAAGGAAGACTACAAGCCAGCCGAGCGCTTCGATCTTTCATCACTTCAAACGCTGGGATCAACCGGATCACCGCTAACCGCTGCCGGCTACCAATGGGTTTACCAGTCCGTCGGCCAGGATTTGATGCTGGCCAGTATTTCGGGCGGAACCGATCCGGGTGCTGCGTTCATCGGCGCATCTGTCATGTTGCCGGTTTATGAGGGCGAAATGCAGTGCCGCTGTCTCGGCTCAGCCATCGAAGCCTTGGATGACGAAGGCAAGGTCCTGATCAATCAGGTGGGAGAATTGGTGTGCACAAAGCCGATGCCTTCGATGCCACTTTTTTTCTGGAACGATCCAGAGAACAAGCGCTACTTTGAAAGCTACTTCACCCAGTACCCGGGACTTTGGCGACATGGCGACTGGTTGGAAATCACCGATCGTGGCACTGCGATCATCTACGGGCGCTCTGACTCCACCATCAACCGACATGGCATCCGGATGGGTACGAGCGAGCTATACCGGGTGGTTGAAGCTTTTGAGGAAATCGCAGACGCCTTGGTGATTGATCTTGAGTATTTGGGCAGGCCGAGCATGATGCTTTTGTTTGTGGTGCTTCGGGCAGGCCAGGTGCTCGATGAGGCGCTCAGCCAACGTGTGCTCAAGGCAATCCGCGAACAACTTTCAGCGCGACACCTGCCCAATGCGGTCCATGCGATTGCCGACGTGCCGCGGACCTTATCGGGCAAAAAGCTCGAAGTGCCGGTTAAAAAGATTTTGCTCGGACAAGATCCAGCGAGCGCACTCAACAAGGATTCAATGGCCAATCCACAAAGCCTGCAGTGGTTTATCGACTTTGCAAGCCAGCTCAACGCTCCGAAAACAGAAGATCCGACGGCTTAGAGTCGACGATAACGGGCACGCCGCCGGTGGGTTTGTGGCCATTGCACGAGAAAATCGAGCAGGTACTTGGCTGATCGTGGAAGGTTGTACGCCTCTTTCGCAACGATTTTGAGCTCGCGAATCGCCCAGCTGTCGCAAAGATCAACCACTGCAAAAAGACCCCGACGGCCATAACGCGCTGCAGCCGAACGTGGGACCACGCCAACCCCGACGCCGGCTTCGATCATTCGCAGAATCGAGTCAAAACTTGCCATTTGAAGCCGGAACTGTAAATCGGCGCCCAACTGCTGCGCTTGCGCGGAGATGAAGCCAGCCAAGGCGCTGCTTTGGCTCAGCGTGACGTGATACTCCTCAAGCGTATCGGCAAAACTCACCTGCTTGCGCGCGGTCAGCCGGTGGGTCTTGGGCACTGCGAGGACGAGATCGTCATGGCCAAACTCGTGAACCGCCAAACCCTCGGTATCGATTTCTCCGGCCACGATCCCCAAGTCGGCGCGCGCCTGTTTTAAGGCGAGCACCACGTCAGCACTCAAGTGCTCTTTTAAATCGATGGTGACCGTGGGATTTTGGGTGAGAAACAAGCCCAGCGCTTCAGGCAAGTCGCCAGAAATCGAGGTGGTGTTGGCATACAAGCGAACATGACCGCGCAGACCCACCGCGAAGTCGCGCAAATCCATTTGCAAATGATCGAGCTGCCGCAAAACCCTTCGGGCATGCAAGAGCAAGGCATCGCCTGCCGCGGTGAGCGACACGCCATGCGTGCGGCGGTAGAGTAACTTGGTGCCCAGCTGTTCTTCGAGTTGGCGCACACGGTTACTCGCCGAGGCAAGCGACATTCCGCTTAGTTCGGCGGCTCGGGTGAGGCTCAAGGCTTCGGCCACGTGGACAAACAAGTGCAGATCGGCTAAGTCAAGGCGGTTTCGCATGCGCTGATTATGCGTCGCATCGGGTGCGCCTCCCCAGCTTTTCCCTCGACGCTTAAAGCCGGCTCAGGCGATCGAGAAGGCGACAAAGATGCAAATCGGCAATGCCATGATCTTGCAAAGCATGGACGGTGTGCGAGAGGTAGTCCCTGTTTGAGCCGCGATCGCCCTGGCAGGCGGCTAGCCGTCTGAGCAATTCATCGTCGTTCAGCCGCAAATAGCCGGGATGCTCGCGGCGCGCGATAAAACTCAGTGCGTTCAGTCTGCCGCCATCCTTGAGCCGCACCCGCAAGAGTCTGGGCCGATAAGCGCCGTTGATCATTTCGCGTAGCCACAATTTATCGAGCGCATCGGCTTCTCGCCCTGGGAGCAACTCCCAGGCCATACCCTGACAGCTTCCGCCCCGATCCAGGCCAAGTACCACGCCAGGTTGCTCAGGACTGCCCCGATATCGGGTTGAGCTGATGCAAAATCGACGATGGTAGCCATCCACCCGACCCGGCACACCGCGTCGAACCGGCATATCCGGATTCCAGATCAATGAACCATAGCCAAAGACCCAGCGAACTTTATCGAGCCAATAGGCCCAATCGGTCTGCGAAGGCGATGTCCTGCCCGGGCCGCGGGATCCGGCCAAGGGCCGTGCACGATCAGCCCAGGCAAGCAAAGGCCCGTTGGCTTGTTGGCTCGCCGATTCATGCGCGGGGTTGAGGAAATCCATCGCCATGCGTCATGATTGTGCAAGGCGATGAATTATTCAAGTAAATGCAGCAATACAGGCAACAAGCCTATGATTTATTTACAACATCTCGAATCCGCAATCAACCGCGCCCGGGCGGCAAACCCGGCCAGCGGCGCAGACGCCCGTTTGCACGCCGATGTTGCGGTGCTCGGCGCTATTTATGGGCAGATGATTTATCTGCGGCTCAGGTCGATGGCTTTGGGCGCGCTTTCGCCCCGCGAGCTCGAGGTTTGGCAGCGCTGGTCTTTGCCACACGGGGCGCAAACTCAAAACCCACTTTCCCCTGAGGATCGAGGGTGAGGAAGGCTTTGAAAGGGCGTCGGGTTTTGCTCGATACAAAGTCATTTAACAAATCGGTTTTGCCTTCGCGAAGCAACTTTTGCATTTGGTCGCTGCTGACCATTTGCTGAAGGATCACCTTGCCTGAGCGGAAATCGCAGCTTTTAGGCTGGCTGAGGCTGTGTTCGCAGGCATAGGCAAGAGCTTGTTCAAGCACACGCCCCTTGCACTTCGGACAATCGCCAACAACCGGCAACTGGCTGAAATCAGCAGCCTCGGCGTTTTCCTCGGCGCCGCTTGTGCCTTGCCCGAAGTCAAAGGCTAAACGATGGTCTGCTCCAAGTCGCAGGAGCGCCGTAAAGGGGCGGCCCTGCTTGCTTCGGAATCCTTGCAAGGGACCGATTTCGCGCTGTCGGATCAGTTGTTCGGCTTCTTCAACCGATAAGCTGCGCGCCCCGGGGGTTTTTGAGATCGAAAAATCGCAAGCAACACAGGCATAACGCCGGTAGTTTTCCTTGACCAAATTGGCGCAGGCCGGGCATGGCGTTTGCAGGTCAACAAAATCGCCTGGCACGGTGTCGGCTGCGAAGTTTTTCGCGCGCTCGACAATTTGTTTGGCCATCAGGCTGATTTCGCGCATGAACTGCGCACGTTCAAGCTCACCGCGTTCCATCAACGACAGCTTGTGCTCCCAGCCCCCGGTCAGTTCGGGCAGGGTCAGTTCTTCGACGCCTAAGCCGCGCAAAAGGGTCATGAGTTGGAAGGCCTTGGTGGTGGGCACGAGCTCGCGGCCTTCGCGATACAGATAATTTTCCGCGAGCAAACCTTCGATGATGGCCGCTCGTGTTGCGGGTGTACCCAGGCCTTTTTCAGCCATCGCTTCGCGCCAATCCTCCTCATCCACCCGCTTGCCAGCGCTTTCCATGGCCGACAGCAGGCTGGCCTCGCTGAAGCGAGCAGGCGGCCTGGTATGCAAAGCATGCAGCTCGAAGTCTTGCATCGCAGCCGTTTCTTCAACAGCCGACCTAGGACTGAGTTTGGGAAGCGCTGCTTCCGGATCCGATCGATCGCGACCCATCACCGCGAGCCAGCCGGGCTCGATCAAAACCTTACCTTCGGTCTTGAAAAACAAATCGCCAATGTGGGTGATCCGCGTGGTCACCAGAAACTGTGCAGGCGGAAAAAACACCGCAAGAAAGCGCCGGGCGACCATGTCATAAATTTTTGCCTCCGCATCGCTCAAACCGGCCGGTTTTGGCGCAAGTGGCGTTGGGATGATCGCAAAGTGGTCGCTGACCTTGCTGTTGTCAAACACCCGTTTGTTCGGCTTCACCCAGCCATGTTGAAGAATGCTTTGTGCAAAGTTTCCGAGCCCTTCGGTTTTGCTGAGCGCAGCCAGCGTGTCTTGCACCGTTTGCAGATAGTCTTCCGGCAAGTGCTTGGAATCGGTTCGCGGGTAGGTCAAAAGCTTGTGCTTCTCATAAAGCGCTTGCGCAAGCGACAAGGTGGTTTTTGCAGAAAAGCCGTAGCGGCTGTTGGCTTCGCGCTGCAAACTGGTCAGGTCAAAAAGCGCTGCCGCTGACTGGCTTGATGGCTTTGCCTCGTCCCTGGCCAAGGCTTTTGCGCCGCTTTGGAGCAAGCGCTCAAGCTGCTGCTCGATGGCGCCGGCTTGACTCGCATCCCAAAGCCTTTCAGCTCTGGCCTCCGGGTCGCCTGACGGCTTTTTAAACGCGGGGTCGAACCAACGCGCCGTATAAGCGCCTTCGAGGACCAGAAAACTGGCGCTCAGTTCGAAGTAGGCTTTCGGGATAAAACGCTTGATTTGCTCCTCGCGTTCGACCACGATCGCCAGGGTTGGTGTTTGCACTCTTCCTACCGTGGTGAGGAAAAAGCCGCCATCGCGCGAGTTGAAGGCGGTCATCGCCCGGGTGCCGTTGATGCCCACCAGCCAGTCAGCCTCCGAGCGGCAACGAGCCGCATCGGCCAGCGCTTGCATTTGTTTTTGCTCGCGCAAGTGGCCGAAGGCCTCGCGGATCGCAGCCGGCGTCATCGACTGCAGCCAAAGCCTTTTGATGGGTTGCTTGCCCTTGGCATGTTGCACGATCAACTGGAAAATCAGCTCGCCTTCGCGGCCGGCGTCGCAGGCATTGATGAGCGCGCTGACGTCTTTTCGCTTGATAAGCCGTGTGAGCATTTTCAGCCGGTCTTCGTTTTTCGGAATCGGCCGCACGTCAAAATGATCTGGCAGAACAGGCAGATGGGCAAAACTCCATTTGCCGCGTTTGACCTCGAAGGCCTCGGGTGCGGCAATCTCAACCAGGTGCCCAACCGCCGAAGAAAGCAAATAGTGTTCACTCTCAAAGTACTCGCCTTCACGGTTGAAACCGCCAAGCGCTTTGGCGATGTCGTTTGCGACCGAGGGTTTTTCAGCGATGATGAGCGTTTTGGACATGGCAGCGGAGCTAAGGGGCCGGATCATACGCGGCAACGAAGGGCCAGAGCAAGCGTGCCGTGGAAAAACTCAGGGTATGCAGACAAGCTTGTGATACCCGCCGATGTTTCTCGCTTTCATAGCGACCGAAGCAGATAACGGCCATTGGACTCGCGGCGAAGCAGGCCTTCGAGCTCCCAGCGCAGGCTTTGATGAAGCGCCGATTCATAGCTGATTTGCAGGCTTTGCGCCAGTTGGTGAACGTCAAATGCTTCGTAGCCCAGTTGTTGCAAGAGCGCTGCCAAGGCGGGTTGTTGCTGCGTTTTATGCGGCTGCGGCAAATCTTCGGGCTCACTGCGCTTAGCTTGCAAAGCGTTATGGAGCCAGGGCAATTCGCGGTAAATATCTTCGATGCGTTCGGTCAGGCTCGCTCCGTCGCGAATGAGCTGATGGCAACCTTTGCTGCGCGGATCATCGATCGATCCGGGGATCGCAAACACTTGTTTGCCCAAGTCGGCAGCTGCGTGGGCGGTGCTGAGCGCACCGCTTTGCAGTCGCGCTTGAACCACCAGCACTGCCACACAAAGTGCCGCAATCAGCTGATTGCGCTGTAAAAACCGATATTTTTCAATGCCTTGACCCGGCAACAAGGCGCTAATCACGGCGCCTTGCTCGGCAATGCGATCGCGCAAGGGCTGATGCCTGCGGGGATAGCATCGATCAACACCGGTACCCATAACCGCAACCGTGCTGCCTTGCGCTTGCAGTGCCCCAAGATGGGCTGCCGCGTCGATCCCCTCGGCCATCCCGCTCACAATGACCAAGCCAGCGTCAGCCATAACCCCTGCAAAACTTTGTGCAATTTGCGCTGCCCGTTCGCTGCAGGCGCGCCCGCCGACGATCGCAAGCCCATGGGCTTGCAGGTGCGCGGGTTCGCCTTCGACGAAAAGCGCACGATAGCCGCCAATGTCCTCGCTGCCGGCGTCATGACCTGTCTCCACCGAGTGCGCGGCCGTGCTTTTGTCGATCTGCCGAAGGCTCTCCGGGTAGCGGCTGTCACACCGGCTCCACAAAAGCTGATGCCGATCGCCGTCGAGCCAGCGGCGGGTAAAGTCAGCCGAAGCCCAGCATTTGGGATCAAGGCTTTCAACCCTGGCCTCGATGCTTTCGATGCGCTTTTGCCGGACTCGACCGACTTGCTCTTGATAACACCAGTTTGCAAGGGCTTTGCGCGCCGCTCTGGGCTCACGCCAAAAAGCGCGAGCACAGGTGAAATGCTGCAAAACCCAGGCCAAGGCCCAGGGTCCCAAAGGCTCCCATTGGAGAAAGCTCAGTCTTGCGATCTGTTCTTCGGTTTCGATGCGATCGTGCACGATGGGTTCGTGTTGCATGGTTTGACCTGCCGCGTTGTCACCCCAGGATTTGGGGCTAGGACGCGGTAGCACCAGCTTGCAAGAGCCTTGCATCGAAACTTCGTTGACGAGCTTGGACGCTTCAAAACGCGCATGCGCATTACAATTCGCCTCATGGCCCGCTTACCCATTCTCCGTTACCCAGACCCGCGTTTGCACCGTCGCGCAAAGCCGGTTGAGAAGATCGATGACCGGATTAAGCAGTTAGTCTGCGATATGGCAGAGACCATGTATGCTGCGCCCGGCATCGGACTGGCGGCCACCCAAGTCGATGTTCACGAGCAAGTCATCGTGATCGATGTGAGTGACAGCAGAGACCAGCTGCTGGTACTCATCAATCCGGTTTTGTTGAGCCAATCCGACACCTATAGTGATTATGAAGAAGGTTGCCTCTCGGTCCCGGGTGTTTATGACGATGTCAGCAGGCCAGCCGCCATTGCGGTGCGGGCCATGAATCTGCT
This sequence comes from Burkholderiales bacterium UBA2459, assembly GCA_002342365.1. GTDB lineage: Bacteria > Pseudomonadota > Gammaproteobacteria > Burkholderiales > Burkholderiaceae_E > UBA3064. Next base: position 103,655 of record DDPV01000040.1, read on the forward strand.
TGGCGATAGCTTCGAACTCCATGCCGAGGGTTTGCTGGCGGTCTGTATCCAGCACGAGATGGACCATTTGCAAGGCAAGGTTTTTGTTCAACATCTGTCGCGGCTCAAGCAAAGCCGGATCCGCGCCAAAATGCTTAAACAGGAAAAAGAGCGCAGCCAAGACGCGGACGGTGAGCACACATCGCTTGCGCTTTAGGCAGAACTTTTTTCATGCGCATTGTTTTTGCAGGCACACCGGAATTCGCGGTTCCGACCCTAGAGGCTTTGCAGGCAAGCACCCACGAGATCCTTGCGGTCTACACCCAGCCTGATCGACCAGCAGGGCGGGGACAAAAAATGCGCGCCTCCGCGGTCAAGCAGGCCGCGCTCGCACGGGGTCTGCCGGTGATTCAGGTGGAAGATTTCAAAAGTCCGCAGGCAATGGAGGTGCTGCAATCGCTCCGTGCCGATGCGATGGTGGTGGTCGCTTATGGGCTGTTGTTGCCGCAAGCGGTGCTCGATCTTTTTGGGGCTGCCTGCTGGAATCTTCATGCTTCGCTTTTGCCTCGGTGGCGGGGAGCGGCACCGATTGCGCGGGCGATCGAAGCGGGGGACCTGCAAACCGGGGTGGCGGTGATGAAGATGGAACGAGGTCTTGACACTGGCGGCGTGCTGATGCAAATCGAAGAGACGATCACCCCCGAAGACAGTACGCAAAGCCTGCAAGCGCGTCTTGCTTTGCTTGGAGCCGGTTTGATGGTCGAAGCCATCGATCGGGTCGAAAGGCTTTTGCAAGCCGGGCAGCCGATCGAAGCCGTTCTTGAGCCGCAAAGCAGCAGCGGCATCGTCTACGCTGCAAAGCTCAGGAAAGACGAGGCGCGGCTGGATTTCACTCAGCCTGCGCAGCAACTCGAGCGAAAAATGCGTGCCTTCGACCCGACTCCCGGCTGCCTGACCTGGTATCTGCCACCATCACCGGATGCCGCGCCGCAGATGCTCAAATGCTGGCGCGGTCGTGTTCAGCCGATGCCAGTAGGTCAAACAACGGATCAGGCTTGCAAGGAGCGGGGACAGACTTACGAAGAGCGGAGTCAGCGTGGGGCGTTCGTGCAGCCAGGCCTGGTGATCGGCTTTGGCGCTGACGGCCCGCTAATTGCCTGCGGAGCCGATTGTCTTGAGCTGAGGGAAGTCCAAGCCGCGGGCGGGCTTCGCCAGCCGGCCTCGCGCTGGGCCTCGCAGGTCCAGTTGCGCCTTGGCGATCGCCTTGGTGATCCTGGCATCGCGGACCGGGTCGGCGCCTAAAGCCTGCAAGCTGAAAAACCTGTTGCGATGAAAGCGCAGTCATTCACGTGAAAGCGCAGCCTTTGAGGGGCTCTCAGACAAAGCGCTGGGGCCTGAGCTGGGAATTTCAGGCGGTGGCGCAGGCCTTGTATGCCAGCCTTCATCCTCAGGCCGAGTCAGCTGCCGGTCTCCCCGAACAATTGCACCGGGCTCGTGTGCAGCTGATGCGGGGCTTAAGTGACGAAGCGGCAGACTCTTCCCGGGTGTTGCGCGAAATGGCTGCCGGTGCGCTTCGCCGATGGGGATTGGTGCGAGCACTTCAAGCGCTGATGAGCGCGCGCAAAACCTTGGTCGAGCCTTTGCCTGAGGCGATCACATTGGGCGATTGCCTGATTCGGCTAAGCCTGTCGTGGATGATCGAGCAGCCTCAAAAGGCTGCGATGGTGGTCGATCAGGCAGTCGAGTGCGCCAAGCGCATCACACCGAAATCGGCGTCCTACACCAACGCCTTGCTGCGTCGTTTTGCGCGTGAACGCGAAGCACTCATTCAAACCGCCCAACAACAGCAGGAAGCAACATGGAATGTGCCCGCCTGGTGGCTGGCAGCGATGCAGGAAGCTTATCCGCACGCCTGGCAAAGGGCGCTTGAAGCTGCAAACAAGCCTGCACCGCTGAGTCTTCGGGTGAATCGGCGAAAAATCACGCCACAAGCGCTCCGTGCGCTGATGGCCGAACAAGGCTTTGAGGCTGCCGCGTTTGAAAACCCGCCTGAGTCCATCCTAAACCCCGAGGCAAGCCCTTTGCTTCACACGGCCGATGCGCTTTACCTTCCCGCGTCGACCGATCCCAAGCGTCTGGCCGGTTTTGCGCAGGGCTTTTTTTCGGTGCAAGACCTGGGCGCCCAACAGGCTGCCTGGCTTTTGGATTTGCACGACGGGATGCGGGTTTTGGATGCCTGCGCTGCGCCGGGAGGCAAAAGCGGGCACATTCTGGAGCTCGCTGACTGCGACTTGGAGGCCTGGGATGGGTCGGCCCGAAGACTTGAGCGGGTGGCGGAGAACCTCAAGCGCTTGCAACTTGCGGCCAAACTTGCTTGCGTGGACATTCTGGGCGCGGCAAAACTGCCTGCGCCGCCGGAAAGCTTCGACCGTATCTTGCTTGATGCGCCTTGTTCGGCATCGGGAATCATCGGAAGGCATCCCGAGATCCGCTGGCGTCGTCAGCCCCAGGAGCTGGCTCTGCATCAAGCGCAGCAAAGGGCAATGCTTGGCAGGCTTTGGCCACTGCTCAAGCCGGGCGGGGCTTTGTTGTTTGTCACTTGCTCGCTTTTCCCCCAGGAAGGGCGGGATTTGATCGCTGACTTCGTGGAGCAATGTCGGGAGGCCGAGCAGCTGCCGCTTGCAGGCTTTTCAGCGCTGTTGCCGTCAAACCACGAATCGCTGCGACACGATGGTTTTTACTACGCCTCTTTACGCAAACGAAGAAACTGAGCCATTCCCGCATGAACGGGGACTTCATGTTGAGCGTTGATAATGGCGGCATGCATGCTTACCTTTTCAGACGCCTTCATCGGCCCGAGCGATTGAGCGCCTTGCGCTCGATCGGCGCAAAGGGGTTTGGCTGCCGGCAACAAGGCCTTGCGCGCTGGCTGCAGCCCATGCTTCGGATGCTTGTGCTGGCAATGTCGATGGCGGGCCTTGCATGGCATGCCGTTGCTGCCAATCCCGATCCGGCGGCAACGCAAGAGCCGGCTGCCGCAACGGCGGCCGCTTCGGCAGCTGTTGCAGCGGCCCAACTCGTATTCAACTCAACCGCTGAAGCGCCATCGCTTGAGCAAGGCATCGAAGTGTTGCAGGCGGGACTGCTTCAGGTCGCCGGACGGGATGACTACTGGATTAACGCAGGGCTGAGCATTCTGTTGAATCCGACCTTAAGCGATGCGGTCAACCGCGGCGTGCCGCTATATTTTGTGCTGGACGCTGAACTCATCAAGCCGCGCTGGTACTGGTCTGATGAGCGCTTGGCTCTTCGTTCAAGGGTTTACCGCCTGCATTACCACGCGATCACCCGTCAGTATCGATTGCAAAGCGTAACCGCTTCGCCCCAAACCTCCGGATCGCCGCCGCTCAGTCTGACCAACCCCGCAACCTGGCTTGCGCCGCTCGGGCTAGGCCCTGCCGCCACCGGCACGGGACCAACTCCCCAATCGACGGGTCTTTATCAGTCGTTTGCAAGTTTGCAAGAGGCGCTGCAGGCTATGGGTCGGGTACGCGGCTGGCCATTGATCGAAAACCAGCGCTTGCAGACAGGACAAAGTTATGAGCTTAGGCTCAGAATGCGTCTGGATGCGAATCAGCTGCCCAGGCCTTTGCAAATACCTGGCATCAGTCAGAAAGACTGGTCGATTGAGAGCCCATGGAAACGCTATCCCTTCGAGATCGCGACGAAGAAAAGCGCTCCCTGACCCGCGTGCTCCGCGCGGTTCTGGTGCTTGCCATCGGCTTGGCCGGCGTGCTTTTGCTTGCGCTCTCGGCGGCCACCCGCAACACCCAGTTCTTTACCGACTACTACCCGGTGCTCTTGTGGAGTGCAGTGGCCTTGGGGCTGGTCTTGCTGCTCTTGCTCGCCGAATTGTTGCGGCGCCTCATCAGCCGTTTGCACCGTGGGCTTTTCGGATCAAGGCTGATGGCGCGCATGGCGGTGATTTTTGTGCTGCTCGCGGTTGCGCCAGCTGCGCTGATGTTTTATGTATCGGTCCAGTTCATTGAGCGATCGGTTGAGTCCTGGTTTGATGTTCCGGTGGAAAGGGCGCTTGATTCCGGTTTGAGTCTGGCGCGGGTGAGTCTGGATTCAAGGCTTCAGCGTTTGCTCCAGGATGCAAAACAATCCGCGCAGCAGCTTGATCCGAATGCCGGATTGAGCACGGCAGCGCAACTCGAGCGACTTCGGGTACGGCTGGGTGCTTCTGAGCTCCAACTATTGAGCGCCTCAGGCAAGTTAATCGCCTCAGCCAACGAGTCGACCGCTAGTTTTGTGCCGGCGGTAACGCCGGCTGCCCTGCTGAGACAGGCCAAGCTACAAGGTCAATGGAGCGCGATCGAGGGTTCCGACGGGGGTTATCGTTTACGGGTTCTTGTGCCCTGGGAGCAGGCGCTTGGGGGTCTTGAGCCAGCCTGGATTTCTGCGATTGCCCCGGTTCCCCCAAGCCTTGCTGAGCTGGCCGAAGTTGCGCAACAAGGTTGGCGCGATTATCAGGAGCTGTCGCTTTCGCGAAGCACCCTCAAGCGCCTGTTTCGAATCACCCTGGTGATGGTTTTTCTTTTAACCACCTTTGCGGCGGTTGCGGCAGCCTTTTTGCTGGCAGGCTGGCTTGTGGGGCCGCTGGCCGAACTTGCCAAGGCTACGCGGGTGCTGGCAAGCGGACAGTTTATTGAAGTCAAGGACTACGCTGCCCGCGACGAACTAGGCGTGCTGATGCAATCCTTCAACCGCATGTCGCGCGGTTTGCACGATGCGCAACAGACGATCGGACAAAACCAGCTTGCATTGCAAACCGTGAACCTGCGCTTGCAAAGCGTGTTGTCGCATATCGACGCAGCGGTTCTGGTTTTTGACGCATCCATGCGGCTTGAGTCGGCCAATGCCCAGGCTGAACGGCTCTGGGGTCAGTCTTTGTCGGCTTGCACAGGCTGGCCGCTCTTGCAACTACCGGGCCAACCTGAGCTGGGCCAGGCGATTCACCAGGCTTTTGCCGATCAGCCGGAAGATGAGGCTCCGAGTTGGCGCAGACAATGGACTTTGCACCATGATGCGCAGGTGGTTCTGGCGCGTGGCGCCAAACTGGGCGGTGAACGCGCTGGCTATGTGGTGGTGCTCGACGATGTGACGCAGGTCTTGTCAGGCGAGCGCGCGCTTGCCTGGGCCGAGGTGGCGCAACGTCTGGCGCACGAAATTAAAAACCCGCTTACGCCGATTCAGCTTTCTGCCGAGCGCTTGCAGCGCAAACTCAGGCCTGTGTTGAGCGGCGCGCAAGCCGAATTGGTTGAAAAAACAGCACAGACCATTGTCAGTCAAGTGGATGCCCTGAAGTCCTTGGTTGATCAGCTGCGGGATTACTCAAGGCTTGCCTCTACGCAGCTTGAATCACTCGCGCTCAACGATCTTGTCAGTGAAGTCGCATCGCTTTACGGGCGAGAGGTACAGCTCGAGCTTGACCTGCAGGCGGGCTATATCCGGGCCGATCGCCTGCAAATGCGGCAGGTTTTGCACAACCTCACCAAAAACGCCTTGGAGGCCCAGCAAGAGCATCAGCTTGCGCTCGCCCAAGCGGGCGATCAGGGTCAGGATCCGGGCTCTGGATCAAGCAAGGTGCATCCGGAAGCGTCGCCGCTTGTCAAACCGATCCTGATTTCAACCAAGGCATTGAAGCTTTCCGATGGCCGCGAGGGCTTGCGGCTGCGGGTTCGCGATCACGGCGCGGGCTTTTCGGAGGCGATGCTTGCGCGTGTTTTCGAACCCTATGTCACAACAAAGCGGACCGGCAGTGGACTTGGCCTTGCGATTGTGCGCAAAATCGTCGAGGAACATGGTGCGCAGGTTGAAGTCAGCAACTGGTCAACCGACACCCCTGGCAACGGCGGGGCGCAGGTCAGTGTGGTGTTTCCGATCGTGGCAAGTCCTGTGTAAGCTAAGCGCTGGCGCTTAAACGAGGTTTTATGGCAGATATTTTGGTCGTCGATGACGAGATTGGTATCCGGGAGTTGTTGAGTGAGATTCTTGGTGACGAAGGCCATGAAGTCTTGCAAGCGGAAAACGCTGCTCAAGCGCGCAGTGCACGTCTTGCCGCAAGGCCCGATTTAGTTTTGCTCGACATCTGGATGCCCGATACCGACGGCATTGCGCTGCTCAGGGAATGGTCAGAAGCCGGTCTGCTTGATATGCCGGTGATCATGATGTCGGGCCATGCGACGGTGGAAATGGCTGCGCAGGCAACCCGGCTAGGTGCCGTGGGCTTTCTCGAAAAGCCGATTGCGCTGCAAAAACTTTTAGTTGCGGTGCAAAAGGGCTTGCAAGGGACAGCCAGTGCCGGCCTCACAACTTCGCCGCTGTCCGCACAAGTCACGATCGTCAAATCGCCCACGCCTTACCCTGGACACAGTGCGATTGCAGAGGCAAAGAGCGATGCCTTTGACAGAACAATGCCAGGCGAGCTCGCAAGGCATACATCAGGCCATGCCCCGCTGCCTGATGCATTCGTGAGGCAAGGCTGGACCGCAACCAGTCCGCAGCAGGCCACAGCGAATGCCGGCAGCGCAGGCGCGCCGCTCCATGGGGCGTCGATGGCAACGCCGATCAGCGCGGTCGGATCGCCCTGGTCCTTGTCGGCGCCTGTGGATCAGGAAAACACTTCACCAACGGCGCGCTTGGCGCAGCTTTCGCTCGATCAGCCGCTTCGCGAGGCGCGCGATGCCTTTGAGCGCTTGTACTTCGAACATCACCTGGCCCGGGAAGGTGGTTCGATGACCCGCGTTGCTGAGCGCACCGGCCTTGAGCGCACACACTTGTATCGCAAACTCAAGCAGCTTGGTGTTGAACTGGCACGTGGCGCGCGACGCGACTAAGCCTTAAGGTCTAGGTTTTTGACCGATCAAAAAACAATCAAGGAATGATCGGCATGGACTTGTTGTTGCTTGCGCTTGCCGAGGACCTTCAGGCTGAGGCATTCCGAAGGGAAGTAAGGCAAGCCTGGCAAAGGGCAAGCGAGCTTGGGCCCTGTGGCCTATTGCTCAATCATCCGCAAGCTCAGCACGCGCCTGCCTGGGAGAGTCTGCCGCTTGAGGCGATGGCCAACGACGCGCCCGATGAAACGCAACAGCGGCTTGTATCGGCTGTCGCCGGAAGGCCAGCGATCGAAGTGCGGCAGCTGGCTGCTTGTGCATGCTGCGTGCAACAAGGGCAGCTTGGTCTGGTGCTTGCTGGCATGTATCGACGGCTCATCGCCTCAAGTCAGGCCTGCGATGCTGATCACGGGGCCGCCGTACTTTTGGTTGGAACACCGCAGCTTAATGAATCCGGACTCAAGCGCGGCATCCGCTATCTCAAACCCCCGCCGATTGTGCGCTGGGTTTGAACGCCGCTGCAAAAAACTCAGCTTTCGAAGCGATCTGAGGCCTTGAGCGATGAAAGCGCTCCGGGTGAACGCCCAAAAGCTTCCTCGACACGCTGAGCACAGCGATCTAGCTGCGCCAGGGTGTTGGCATCAATCGGAATCGCCTTCGCCCTGGCTTTGCGCATCGCGACTTCGGGTTCGCCCGGCAACAAAACCCGGTCGGTGAAGATCGTGGCGGCTGCGGCGGCGGCCTCGGAGCTCTGACTTAAGGCTTGGCTTGAGCCCTGACTGAGGGCCGCAGACTCAAGCCACTGAACAAAGCGCGCAAGCTCTTCAGAAAAATAGGAAGCCTGCCCGAGCCGGTCTGGATCGATCAGGATAACCAGCATATTGTTCCAAATCGCATACTGTTGAGGAAAATGCTTAGGGTGAATGCTTTCGCCGCCAATCAGCGCAGCGCCTAACAGTTCGCACACCAGAGCCAATCCGTAGCCCTTATGGCCTCCAAAGGTCAGCAATGCGCCCAACTGTCCGTCATCGTCGGGTTCAAACATCACGGCCGGATTGTTGGTCGGCCGCCCTTTGGCGTCGATCAGGCAGGCGTCGGGTACCTCCACCCCCTTGTTGTAGGCCACACGCACTTTGCCGTGGGCAATCGCGCTGGTGGCAAAGTCGACAATGATCGGCGCTTCTTCCTTTCGCGGGATCGCCGCGGTGAAAGGGTTGGTGAGAAAACGCGCCTGCGCCCCGCCAAAGGGCGCGACCATGGTCGGCGAACCGATCGCGTTGGTGAAGTGCACCGAGACCAGCCCTTTGTCGGCAGCCATTTCAGCCCAGTGTCCGATTCGGCCGATATGGTGTGCATGGCGCAAGCCGAAGATGCAATGACCGTGCAACAAGGCGCGCTCAATACCAAGATCCATGGCTTGTCGGGCGACCGATTGCCCCATGCCGCGTTGTCCATCAGCGATAAAGAGGTTTGCCGCGTCGTGCGCCAGTCGAATCGACTGATTCAAGCGCAACTCCTGATGCATCAGCGAGGCGACATATCGGTCGTTCATGCCAACCCCGTGCGAGTCGTGTCCACTTAAATTCGCAAGCACGAGGTGTTCGGCGGTGTCTTGTGCCTCGCGCTCCTGGCTGCCTGCGCAACGCCATAAGTCGTAAACCCATCGCTCTAAAGTTTGCGGATCAATCAGAAAGTCGGCCATCACCCGTCCTCGCGTGAAAGGTTCAAAGGACGATGATCCTACGATTTCGCCGGGCTTGTCAGCAGCGAAAGCCACGCTGCGTTCTATACTCAAAGGCGTCAGTTTGTCGCTGATGCCTTTTCGGTTCGCTGCGCCAAGCTTGGACGAAGCGACGCGGCAGCGTCCAGAGCCCCTAAGCCCTGTCCAGAGCTGCTAAGCCCTAGGCAAAGCAAGCACCTGCGCAAACCTTTGTGATGAGAATGACTTTGAGTTTATTAGAACAAGATCTTCGTGAGCGTATGGCCGAGCGCATTTTGGTGCTCGACGGCGCTATGGGCACGATGATTCAACGCTACCGCTTAAGCGAGGCGCATTTTCGAGGCGAGCAAGACTTTGCGCATGTCAGCGAGCGCCCCGATGCGCCCGGTGCGCTGCCCGATCCCGATTTGCTACGCGAGATCGCCCAATTACCAAGGCCTCAGGTTTTCGCGCAAGATGTCAAAGGCAATAACGAACTGTTAAGTCTGAGCCAGGCGCCGCTGATTTATGACATTCATCATCAGTACCTGCTGGCAGGCGCTGATCTCATCGAAACAAATACCTTTGGCGCCAGTTCGGTTGCGCAGTCCGATTACGGATTGTCGGACTACGCCTATGCCATGAACTTGGCATCGGCAAGGCTCGCGCGGGCAGCGGCCGATGCCTTCACGAAGGCCGATCCGAGCTGGCCCCGTTATGTTGCCGGTGCCCTTGGACCGCAGCCGCGCACCGCCTCGATTTCGCCTGACGTTAATGATCCTGGCGCGCGCAACACCGATTTTGAGGCTTTGCGTGAGACCTACAGCGAGCAGTTGCGCGGTTTGCTTGACGGTGGCGTGCACCTGATTCTGGTTGAAACCGTTTTTGACACGCTTAACGCAAAAGCGGCTATTTTCGCGATCGAACAAGCCTTTGAGGCGCGTGGCAGGCGCTGGCCGGTGATGATTTCAGGAACGGTTACGGACGCCTCGGGACGCATTTTATCGGGCCAAACGGTTGAAGCGTTCTGGAATTCGGTGCGTCACGCCAAACCGCTCACGATCGGCTTGAATTGCGCCCTGGGCGCAGCTTTGATGCGTCCTTATGTGCAAGAGCTGTCGCAAAAAGCCGATACCTTGCTTTGTGTTTATCCCAACGCAGGCCTGCCCAATCCGATGTCAGACACAGGCTTTGACGAGACACCGGAAATTACTGCGCGACTGCTTAAAGAGTTTGCACAAAGCGGTTTTGTGAATATGGCGGGCGGTTGCTGCGGAACGACGCCTGAGCACATCGCTGCGATTGCCGACGCGGTCAAAGGCCTGGCTCCGCGTCGCGTGCCGAGTCTTGAGCCTGCGATGCGCTTATCAGGATTAGAACCATTGAATGTCAAGGCCGACAGCTTGTTTGTGAATGTTGGCGAACGAACCAATGTGACCGGCTCCAAACAGTTTGCCCGCTTGGTCTTAGAAGATCGTTTTGATGAAGCCCTCGCTGTGGCCCGGCAACAGGTGGAAAATGGGGCGCAGATCATTGATGTGAACATGGATGAAGCGATGCTGGATTCAAAAGCGGCCATGGTGCGCTTTTTGAACATGCTCGCCTCCGAACCCGATATCGCGCGGGTGCCAATCATGATTGACAGCTCGAAATGGTCGGTCATCGAGGCAGGATTGCGCTGCGTGCAAGGTAAGGCAATTGTCAATTCCATATCGCTCAAAGAAGGCGAAGCAAGCTTTCTTGAGCAAGCGCTTTTGTGTCAGCGTTACGGTGCTGCGGTGATCGTGATGGCATTTGATGAGCAAGGCCAGGCCGACAGTTTCGCGCGCAAGATCGCGATTTGCGAGCGCGCCTATCGGCTTTTGCGTGAGCGCTTGCAATTTGATCCGCAAGACATTGTCTTTGACCCGAATGTATTTGCGGTGGCCACCGGCATCGAAGAACATGACCGTTATGGTCTTGACTTTATTGAGGCCTGCGCCTGGATTCGCAAGCATTTGCCCGGAGCCAAGATCTCAGGCGGTGTGTCAAACGTATCTTTCAGTTTTCGCGGCAACGATCTGGCGCGCGAAGCGATTCACACCGTGTTTTTGTATCACGCCATTCGTTCGGGAATGTCGATGGGCATTGTCAACGCCGGCATGATCGGTGTTTACGATGATCTCGAACCTGAGCTTCGCGAACTTGTGGAAGATGTGGTTTTGTGCCGCCAAAGGCTACTCGACGCAAAGCCTCAAGCCGATCAGCCTGCCAGTGCAACCGAGCGACTGATCGCCAAAGCGGCCTCGCTCAAGGGTGATGGAGCCAGGCGCGAAGAGCAACTCGCCTGGCGTGAGGCAGGCCTGGAACAGCGAATCGCTCATGCGCTTGTTCACGGCATCACCCAATGGATCATCGAGGATACCGAGGCAGTCTGGCAGGACATTCTTGCGCGTGGTGGCAAGCCGATCGAAGTGATCGAAGGCCCCTTGATGCAAGGCATGAATGTGGTGGGCGATTTGTTTGGCGCAGGCAAAATGTTCTTGCCGCAGGTGGTCAAATCAGCGCGCGTGATGAAACAGGCGGTGGCCCATTTGATCCCCTACATCGAGGCGGAGAAAACCGCGTCAGGCCAAAGCCAGAGTCGTGGCAAGATTTTGATAGCGACCGTGAAAGGTGACGTCCACGACATTGGCAAAAACATTGTGGCCGTGGTGCTGCAATGTAATAATTTTGATGTGGTCAACCTCGGGGTAATGGTGCCGGCAAGCGAGATCCTGGCCAAAGCCAAGGAACACGCGGTCGATGTGATTGGCCTTTCTGGATTGATTACGCCATCGCTTGAAGAAATGGCTCAGGTCGCTTGCGAAATGGAGCGCGACCCCTATTTTAAAGAACGCGCCATACCGCTATTGATCGGTGGCGCCACCACTTCACGCATCCACACCGCAGTGAAAATTGCTCCGCACTACAGCCAGCCTGTGGTTCATGTGCTTGATGCCTCGCGCTGCGTGCCGGTTGCGCAACAATTGTTATCGACCGATCAGCGCGCCGGCTTCGTGGCGCAACTGCAAAAAGATTACGACAAGCTTCGCCAGCAGCACGCCTTGGGTCGCGGACCGTCCTTGATCGGTTTAAGCCAGGCCCGCAGCAATGCGCCACAGATCGACTGGTCCGCTTATCGTGCGCAGCAACCCAAATTTATCGGGGTGCGTCACTTTCACAATCTGGACTTGGCGGCGCTGGTGCCTTATATCGATTGGCAGCCATTTTTCCAGACCTGGGATTTGCACGGGCCTTATCCGGCGATCCTTCAGGATCCGGTGGTGGGTGAAGCGGCAGCCAAACTTTTTGACGATGCCCAGAAAATGCTCAGGCGCATGCTTGCAGGCCGTTGGATCAAAGCGCATGCGGCTGTCGGATTTTGGCCCGCACAAAGTGAGGGCGACGACATACGGCTGTATCGCGATGAAGCCCGAAAGGAGCTTTTGATGACCTGGCATAACTTGCGTCAGCAAACAGCGAAAAAGGAAGGCGTTGCGAACAAGTCACTCGCCGATTTCGTCGCTCCGGTGCACAGTGCGGTTGACGATTATCTGGGGATGTTTGCGGTGACCACGGGCGATGGCGCCGATGAGCGGGCAGCGCGGATGCAGCAAGCGCAGGATGACTACGGTGCGATCATGCTCAAGGCGCTTGCCGATCGATTCGCTGAAGCGCTTGCCGAGGCGATGCATGAGCGGGTGCGCAAGGATTTATGGGGCTACGCTGCGCAGGAGTCCCTGGACGCCAACGCTTTGCTTGAAGAGCGCTTTCAAGGCATACGACCTGCTCCAGGCTATCCTGCCTGCCCGGATCATGCGGTCAAGGCTGAGATGTTCGAACATTTGCAGGCTGAACGGATCGGCATGCACCTGACCGAATCATGGGCGATGTGGCCGGCAGCGAGTGTGAGTGGGTTTTATCTGGCGCATCCGATGGCCCGCTATTTCACCCTCGGTGTGATTGGCGAGGATCAGCTGGCGGACTTTGCCCGACGAAGTGGCCGTCCGCTTGAATCGGTCCAGCGCGTTTTGGCCTCGCTCAGGCGCGCGGCCTGATTCAAACCGCTTGGCGCGGGCTGATTCGCGCCGCTTCGTGCGGACTGGAGCGATGCCGGGCGGGGCGCTTGGATGTTTCGCCGCTGTGGCTAGTTTCAAGCCTTGGGCGCGTGCGCAGCGCACACGCCGCCGAGGTCATGAAGGTCTGCGCCAGGTCACAGCTTTTTCTGCAGCCAGTGCACGACGGCATTGTTCCAGCAATGGCCAGGCTCGTTGATGCATTGCGATTGAGGCAGGCTGTTGCTCGCGGTCGTCGTTGCCGCCAGGCCTAGACTCCACTTGCTGCTGTTGCTGTTGTTGTTTTTTTGATTGATCGATTAGCGCCTGGAGTTTAGCGATCAAATCGGGCAGTTGTTCGACGCTAAAAACGCCTTCGGGAGCGACGCTGCCATCGCTTTCTGAACGGCCAAGGGCTTGCAGCAATGCGCTGGCGCTTGCATCTGTCATCAAAACGGAACCGCTTGCGCGTGATTCAAAAAGCAGGGGCATTCGCTGTGTCCTTCGGGTGACATGCTTCAGAATCAAACAAGATGCTGGAAAACCGATGACATCATATCCCCTGTTGCTGACAGGCGGGCGTTGTTTGCTCGCCCTCTTCATCGTGATCGTCATGGTTGTGGTCTTGCCAGGATGCACCCCAAGGCTCAACTGGCGCGAGATCCAGGTCAATCCCCCGGGCTTGAGCGTGCTTTTTCCTGACAAGCCGGCCGAGCTGAGCCGAAGCGTTGCGCTGGGCGAGCACCGGCTGATCATGCATATGACAGGCGCCCGTGTCGACGAGCTCAGGGTGACGGTTACCGTCGGCCAGATCGATGCTGCAAGCGGCCTCACCGCAGCTTTGGCTCTTGAGCGCATGGAGCAGGCGATGCTGCGCAATATTGAGGGCAAGCCACAAAGCCGCGAGACCGGCGAGCTTGCACCCGGTGTTGCAGTGTTGCGCTTGAAAGCGCAAGGCACAGCGCAGGCGAAACCAGTCAGCATGTGGGCCTGGTTTTTCCAGCGCGACAGCTATGTGGTGCAGGCGGTGGCGCTTGGTGAGGCTGCTGATGAAGAGCCGGCGCTAAGCTTTCTTCAGAGTTTGAAGCTCAGGCCATGAATCGCCAGGGCCCGGCCCGCAGCGTGCTGATTTTTTCCGCTTTTGCCCTGGCCTTTTTCATGTCCTATGGCCTGCGCGCCGTCAACGCGGTGTTGGCGCCCGACCTGACAGCGGCCTTCTCCTTATCGGCGGGCGATCTTGGTGCGATGTCAAGCGCATATTTTGTTGCATTTTCTGCGATGCAATTGCCTCTCGGAATTTGGCTTGATCGCTACGGTTCGCGACGTGTTGAGGCGGCTTTATTGTTGGTCGCTGCTGCAGGTGCTTGCTTTTTTGCGCTGGGATCAAACATTACCCAGCTGTGGATCGGGCGGGCCCTCATCGGTGCCGGTATGGCGGCCTGTTTGATGGCCGCGTTGAAGGCTTTCCGTTTCTGGTTTGAGGCGCGTTTGCAGCAAAGGCTGGCAGCCTGGATTCTGGTCTGCGGAACCAGCGGTGCACTGGTCAGCACAGTCCCGGTTTCGCTGCTGTCACAAGCCTATGGTTGGCGGATGTGTTTTGCGATTGCTGCTGGGCTTTTGCTGCTTTGTTCGGCTTTCTTGTGGTTTGGCCTGCCACGCGACGAGGAGCAGGCGGCGTCTAGGCATGCTGCTGGACCTGTGACCGATGGCCAGGCGGTGCAAGGCTATGGCGAGGTTTTTGCCAGCCGCTTTTTGCGGGGAGCCATGCCCTCGCTTGTGCTTTTCCAGGGCGGCTTTCTGGCTTTGCAAACCCTGTGGGCCGGGCCCTGGATGACGCAAGTCCTCAAGCTTGATGCGCCCGATGCAGCGCATGCGCTGATGCTTTTTAATGCGGCCTTACTGACCGGTTTTCTGGTGCTCGGCTGGGCGGCACCGCGTCTGGCCGCCCGAGCCTGGGACGGACCGCGGGTGATGCGTCTGGCTGCTGCACTCACCTTACTGACCGAAGCAGCCATGATTTACCTGCTTGAGCCTTGGGCTTGGGCTTTATGGTTGGTATTGGCAGTGATTTCCACGGTTTTTACTTTGCTGCAAACCGAAGTTGCCCTGAGTTTTCCGGCGCGCCTCAGCGGCAGGGCTTACACCGGCTCGAATCTACTGCTTTTTGGCGGCGTTTTCTTGCTGCAATGGGGCTTTGGTGCGGTCATCGATGCAAGCCAAAGACTCGGCGCGAGCACTGTCGAAGCGTTTCAATGCGCCCTGGTTTTGCTGATGCTATTGCAACTGCTGTCGCTGCTGCCGCTTCGATCACAAGGCGCTGAAGCTTAAGACCTGGCCGGGGCGCACAAAGGCTGTGAGGTCGCCCTGCTGCCCGGGTTGCGGCGCTCCATGATCATCGGATGCGGACCCTTCCTCATAGAGCCGGTTATCCAGGTTGTGGGCATACTGGCTTGCTTCGATGAAGTCGAGAACAGGCGCAACGCAGGCATCGCATTGTTCGGCAAGTGTTGCCCAGGCGTCGCGGGTCTTTGTCGCAAAGACCTGGGTCAGCGCTTCGATGCACGCGGGCCAGTGGCGCCTGTCGTGTTGCTTGTCTGTGTCGATCTGTGTGTGCAAGCCGGTAAGTCTGAGCAGTTCGCGGTAAAACTTGGCTTCGATCGCCCCCACCGCGACATACTTGTCGTCCAGACAGCGATAGGTTCGGTAAAAAGGCGCAGCTCCGTCAAGCAAATTGTTTTCGCGCTGCATGGTCCAGATGCCTGCCGCGATCAGGCCATAAAACATCGGGGTAAGGCCCACCGAGGCTGCGAGAATGCTTGTGCTCACCACCCCGCCGTGCCCGCTTAGGCTGCGGCGCAGCAAGGCGCTCAACACGCCGAGCAACAAGTGCATGGTGCCGCCGCCGAAATCGCCAACCACATTCAGCGGCACGCTCGGTGCATGCACCGGACCGATGGCATGCAAAATCCCGGCAACAGCCAGGTAGTTGATGTCATGACCTGCACGCGGCGCCCAAACGCCACGATCGCCCCAGCCCGAAAGCCGGCCGATGACCAGTTTCGGGTGGCGCGCCAAAAGCGCCTTCGGCTCTAGCCCCAGGCGCTCTAGCACCCCCGGTCTGAAACCCTCGAGCAAGACGTCAGCCTCCGTGAGCAAAGTCTCAAGCCCTGTGATGCCTGCAGGGCTCTTCAGGTCAAGGGCCTGAGCTTCTTTGTTGCTGTTCAAGATATCAAATCGAGGCGATACGCCCACGCCGAGCTGTGGATCTGTAGGCGGACTCAGGCGGATAACCCGGGCGCCAAGTTGCGCCAGGATATAGCCCGCAAAAGGCACCGGACCGATGGCGTGGAGCTCAATCACCCTAAAACCCATCAGGGGTTTCATGGGGTCTTGCTCTGGGGTTGGGCCCGATTGCCAGGTCTGGCTTGCGGGGGAATCGTTGGGCATATGGGTCAACACGATAAAAACTCCAAATCACAAGGGCGTGGCCAAGCATGCGCAGCGTCGATTGACGGATCATTTTGCACTGCTTTACGCGCAGGATTTGCTCGGGCCGGGGTTGAAAGCTTGCAGCCTGGCTCGCAGCACCGCGATGCGCTTTAGCTTGCGCGCCAGGGCTCGGTCATGTCATGCAGACCCGTCGCCAGACGGCACGCGGCGAGGCCTGGCTTGGCTCAAAGGAATCAACAACTCAGACTGAAGCCAAAGCAGAGCCGCTGGTCTCAAAGCTGGGCAGCCTTCGGAGTTGGATGGCAAGGGCAAAGCAGCGTTCATCAACGTCGGCAAGTCCGAACATATCGGCCAGACTGCGCGCCACCCGGGCTACGGCAAACAATGCACGCTGAGAAAACCCAATCGCTGCGAGCCTTCGCAATAGCGGATGCTGTTGCGGGTCAATACCCACTACCGATACCACTTGAGCAGCCTGCAAATGCGCGTTCAAGCAGTTTTGTCGCGTCCACTGCATCGACCGGCAGCGCTCGGCTAGCGATCGAGCCGCCTGGCTATCGAGCCGGCTGCAAACAACGCCATGGGCTTGAAACATCGGCGCCATGAGCTCAAAAGCCCAGTCGGTTTCATCGGCGTTTGAAGCTTGAGCGGGCCACTGAATCTGAAGGTCGATGCGGTCTCGAAATGGACCCGAAATTCGGCTTTGGTAGCGACGAAGTCGTTCGGGGGTACACAGGCAGCTTGGGATTGCGCCTTGGGCTCGACTGTCAGGATCACCGCTGGCAAAGCCGCAGGGGCAGGGGTTGCTTGCCGCCACCAATTGAAAACGCGCTGGAAACTCGGCGCTGTGCGTGCCTTTGGCAAGGTGCATGCAGCCGGCTTGAAGCGGCTCGCGCAGGGCCTCGAGCACGCGGGGGTCGAATTCGGTGAGCTCGTCCAAAAACAAAATGCCACCGTGGGCCAGGCTGATTTCCCCTGGCCGAGGCGGTGAGCCGCCGCCGCAAAGCGCGCTGACCGAGGCGCTATGGTGGGGCTGTCTGAAAACCGGCTGCCTTGGGGTTTGCGTCGCACGCCAGCGGCTGTTTTTCAAGCTCTCAAGCGCCATTTGCTCGCGTTGCACAGCCAAGCTCGGTGGCGGTGTGATCGCGGCCATCGCCTGCGCCAACATGGTCTTCCCGCAGCCCGGTGGGCCCACCAGCAACAGGTGATGTCCGCCGACGGCGGCAACGCAAGCTGCAAGCTTGGCAAGCGGATTACCGCGGATATCGCAAAGATCGGGGACCTCATGGCTTGTGCCTTGTGGTCCGTGAAGTCGCGGTGACAGGTCCGACTGCGCCGCCTGGATCGGCGCTAGCACCTGAGCCGCTGCGCTTGGCTCCTTGCCTGCAAAGCCGTCACAGGCCGACCCGTCATCCGGCGGGCTTGGCGGCGCTGACTGAGCCTGATGCGGTTTGCCTTCAAGCCGCTTAAGCAGGCATTGATTCAGCGCCTTCAAATCCGGGGCATGCCAAACCGGTCCGGCATAAGCCCTTGCACAGTCTGGTGCGCTTCCCGGAGGTACGAGCAGAATTGGGCGATTCGCGCCAGACGCCTTGGGCTGTTCGTCTAGGCTTCGTGCAAAGCCCAATCCCAGTGCAAAGGCTGCGCGGACCGGTTGCAGCTGGCCGCCCAATGAGAGTTCGCCTAAAAACACCAGACCCGCAAGTGCCGCAGCAGGCAATTGTCGGCTTGCCACCAGAATGCCAAGGGCGATCGGCAGCTCAAAACCGTTGCTGTCCTTTGGCAAATCGGCCGGCGCAAGGTTCACTGTGAGGCGCTGCTGCGGAAACTCAAAGCCGCTTTGGCAGATGGCCGCACGCACCCGCTCGCGCGACTCGCGAACCAGCGCGGCTGGCAGGCCAACGAGATGAAACGCGGGAAGTCCCCGGGCGATCTGCACTTCGATGCGGACGGCAATGGCGTTCAGGCCAAGTAGCGCAAGACTGTCAACACGGGCAAGTTGCATAGGCGGCCTTTCGTAGAAGGAGAAGCGATGGCTGTGACCATGAAAGCCGGTTTCCCGACGCCCGAGCGCTGTCGGCAGGCCGGATTCAGACCTTCCGCATCCTGGTGTTCAGCCTTCGCTTCGGCGCGCTAACGGTGCAAGCGCACAGTTGTGGTGCGTTAGCCTGGCGTTTCGGGCAACGCGCCCGAAGCTCTAGCACAGGTTTTGGACGAAATCACCAAGCAATCTGAACCTGGCACAGCTTGTGCATGGGTACCCATGACGCCTCGATTGCAGGCTCTCGACCCTCAGCAAGGAGCAAACTGATGCAACAACAATTGACTTGTTTAACGGCGACTGGCCCATCACCGTCACCGAAAACTTCCGTCGTGCGACGCAGCGTTTCAGTCAGGCAGCGCAGCCTTTCAACATCAATCAGGCAGCACAGCCTTTCAGCATCAATCAGGCAGCGGAGCGTTTTAACGGGTTTTGCTGCTGCGATTCTGCTCGGTGCCGCAACAGCCTTGCCCTTGCGCGCCATGGCTGACGATAAGCTCACGATCACCGGCAACGCCGCGGTGGTG
>DDPV01000002.1:0-466 GCA_002342365.1 Burkholderiales bacterium UBA2459
GAAGATGATGGTCCTGAAGGCGCGGCTGACGACCCTGTTTTTTGCGTGCATGGGCTTGGCGGTAGCGGCAACATCTGGATACCCATGATGGCAGCGCTCGCAAGGCACCGTGTGCTTCGCATTGATCTGCCTGGCAGCGGCCTCTCCCAACGCGCCGAAGGCGCTTTATCGGTTTCGCGTTTTGTTGATGCCGCCCTCATGGCCTGTGAGCGACTGGGCATCAAACGGGCCCACTGGCTCGGACATTCCTTGGGGACCATCGTCTGCCAGCATTTGGCAGTGATGGCGCCCGAGCGCGTCAGTAGCCTGGCCTTGTTCGGGCCACTGCTTGCGCCCGCCGATGCCGCGCGCCAGGGCTTAAAGGCCCGCGCATTGAAGGCGAGACATGAGGGCGTTACTGGCATGCACAGCATCGCGCTGCAGACGGTGCAGGCAGCCCTCTCACGAGAAACCCGGGAGCGTAACC
>DDPV01000002.1:503-4993 GCA_002342365.1 Burkholderiales bacterium UBA2459
ATGTTGACCGTATCACTGCGCCGGTGCTCTTGGTCACGGGTGACGAGGATGCGGTGGCGCCACCACAGGGGCTGCGCAGCCTTGCTGATCGTATGCAAAGCAGCCTTAACCTGCGCAGCGTGGTGCTCCCGCGCTGCGGCCATTGGACAACGCTGGAGCGCCCTGACGAATGCGGGAGAGCGTGGACGGAGTTTATGGGGTCGGTAAGTCGCCTGCCGCGCAGACGTTCAGGTACCGCAGTCCACCGAGCGGAGCGTGTCCACCGAGCGGAGCGTGTTTATGGCTGACGTACTGTTTACCAACGTGCGCATTTTTGATGGCGGCGGCGAGCAACCCTTTCAGGGGGATGTGCTCATCCAGGGGAATCGTATTTCGAGAGTGGGTCGCTCGGGCTACGGTTCAAGTCCGCCTTCGGTGGCGGGCGCGCAGGTGATCGATGGCGCAGGCGCTTTCCTGATGCCCGGCATGGTAGAGGCCCACACGCACTTTTCGTGGAACGATCAGCCAAGTCTTGAGTCCATCCAACGCATGCCGCCTGAGGAACATATCCTGTGGTGCGCCCAGGTTGCAAAACGCTACCTCGACATGGGATGGACCTCATGCGTTGGCGCTGCCACCGCCAAGCCGCGACTGGATGTCGTGATTCGCAATGCAATCAATGACGGCACCATCGTGGGGCCACGCTATCTTGCCGCAAGCCAGGAAATCACCGTGCCGGGCGGCCTGGGCGATACCACCGCGCCCCATCTTCCGCAGGCCGAGTTTGCTTTTGGCGCGGTTGTCAGCGGCGCAGAAGAAATGCGCCGATGCGTTCGAATGTTCTGCAAGTATGGCGTCGACTCGTTGAAGATTAATTTGTCGGGCGAGTCCATCACCGGCATGCCTTCGGAAATGAGCCAGTTCACCGAAGAGGAGATTCGGGTCTGCGTGGAGGAGGCTAAAGCTTGGGGCAAGCGTGTCGCAGCGCACGCCCGTTCAACCTGGTCGATCAAGCAATGCGTCAAACAGGGTATCGAAGTGATTTATCACGCGAGCTTTGCAGACGAGGAGGCGCTTGACCTTCTTGAAGCACACAAGTTCGACCATTTTGTAGCACCGGGTCTGGCCTGGCTGATTAACACCAGCTACCACGCCAGTGCCTGGGGTCTGACGCCCGAAATCACGCGCAAGATGGGTTACCACCGGGAACTTGAGGCAGCCATCGAAAGCATGAAGGCGATGCGTCGGCGTGGCATACGCATTCTTCCGGGGGGAGACTACGGCTTTGCCTGGACGCCTCACGGGACGAATGCGAAGGATTTGGAGTACTTTGTGAAGTACATCGGCATGAGCCCGATGGAAGCCTTGTTATCGGCCACCGCTTGGGGCGGGCCGATGATGAAGCTGGGCAAGGAAATCGGCTATATCCGAGAAGGTTGTCTGGCAGACATACTGCTCATCGACGGCGATCCGTTAACTGACATTACGGTGTTGCAAGATCAGGCGCGCATCATGGCGGTCATGAAAGACGGTGAGTTCCACCGTGCCCCGCCGATGCGTCAAAGCCGCGTCAATCGCTGGGCTGCTTAAAGGAGTACACAACGATGGGTGCAAACAGCGAAGTTTTGTTTACGAACGTGCGAATCCTTGACGGTAGCGGGGAGCATTTGCCTTATCCCGGGAGTGTGCGCGTGCGTGGTCAGCGTATCGTGCAGGTGGGGCGCAGCGTTGGAGGCGTTAGTGCGGGTGATGCACTGGTCGTCGATGCCGCCGGCGCCACGCTCATGCCGGGCATGACGGAAGCACATACCCATTTTTCCTGGAATGACGCTGCCTCGCTGGCTGGCATTCAGACCATGCCGCTTGAGGAGCATGTGCTGTGGACGGCGAAGGTGGCCAAGCAGTACTTGGAAGCGGGCTTTACTTCATGCTTGGGGGCAGCCTGTGCCAAGCCCCGCCTTGACGTGGTGATCCGCAACGCAATTAACAGTGGCCAGATTCCCGGACCGCGTTACCTGGCGGCCAGTCAGGAGATCACGGTGCCAGGAGGGCTCGGAGATGAGATGCTCCCTCATCTGCCGTTTCCCGACTTCAGCTTTGGCGTTGTGGTCAACGGCGCAGAAGATTTGCGCCGCGTGACGCGTACGTTCCTGAAATACGGTGTTGACACCATCAAACTTAACCTCTCCGGTGACAATTTTGTGCCGGGGGCTGATGCCAAGACGACCTGGATGACCGATGCCGAAGTGGCCGCCTGCGCCGAGGAAGTTCGTATGCGAGGCAAGCGCATCATTGTCCACGCCCGCTCCTGCGCCAGCGTGAAGCAGGCCTTGCGCCACGGCATCCGACTCATTTATCACGCAAGCTTCACCGATACCGAGGCCCTGGACATGCTGGAAGATGCCCGCGACGAAGTTTTCGTTGCGCCGGGGATTGGCATTCTTTACGCCATGCTCCACGAGGCTGAGCCTTGGGGCGTGAGCCACGAGAAGGCGGTCTCGATGGGCTATGAGGAAGAGTGGGCTGCTGCTTGCGAGTCGCTAAAGGCCATGCACCGGCGCGGCGTTCGTGTGCTTCCTGGCGGCGACTACGGTTTTGCCTTCAATCCCCACTTGCAGAACGCGCGAGATCTCGAACTCTTTGTCAAATACCTCGGATTCACCCCGATGGAGGCCATTCGCTCCTGCACGCGATTCGGTGGTCAAGTGATGATGCAAGGTCGGGAACTTGGACTGATCAAGGAGGGGTACCTGGCCGATCTGTTGCTGCTTGATGGAGATCCGCTGGCAAACCTTTCGATCCTGCGAGATCCGAAACGCATCCTTTCAGTGATGAAAGATGGGCAATTCGCTAAAGCGCCGCCTGTGACAAGGGCTCGCGCATGGGAACACGCGGCGTGAATTGGGACAGGAGACTCTGGGCTTGGCTGCTCATCGGAGGGCCGATTGCGATCTTCTCTTTGTGGGCATTGGTTGATAACACGCGGCTTTACTTGGTCACGATGCTAAACGGGCTCACGCTCGCATCGCTTTACTTTATTGTCGCAAGCGGGTTTACCCTTGTTTTTGGTCTGATGCGCAATGTCAACCTGGCGCACGGGTCACTCTACCTGTTGGGTGGTTACGTTGGCTTTTTCGTGGCAGAACTGACCGGCTGGTGGATTCTGGCCCTTGCAGCAGGTTTTTTCGCTGCCGCAGTTGCCGGATTACTGTTGCAGGTGCTCATCCTGCGTCATATGCAAGGCCAGGATCTTCGTCAGACGATGGTGACCATCGGTCTATCCATTGTGGTGGCTGATCTGCTTTTGTGGGCCTTCACCGCGCAGGTTCATCAGATGGAAGCGCCAGAGTGGTTGCAAGGCCCGATTCGAAACATTCCCTTGATCAAGGCCTATTCGGCGTATCGGCTCAGCCTCTTGGCCGCCGGGCTGGCGATCGGCGTTTTCCTGTGGTGGCTTCTGGCACGCACCACGGTGGGAGCGATGATTCGCGCGGGTGTGGATGACCGCCAAATGCTGGCAGCCTCAGGCGTTAACGTGAATCTGGTTTTCGCAGCGACCTTCATGCTCGGTGCGGGTCTGGCAGGTGTTGGCGGTGTCATCGGGGCGGTCGAATTGTCGATGGTTCCTGGAGAGGACACGCGCCTGCTCTTAGCGTCGCTCATTGTGGTGATCGTTGGCGGTATGGGCAGCGTTGTCGGCGCAGCCATGGGCGCGGTCATCCTTGGGCTTGCTGAAACCTACGGACTTGCCTACGCGCCGACCTACAGCGTGGTGTTCACCTTCGTTATTCTCATCCTCGTGTTGGCCTTCCGGCCCAGGGGCATTCTGGGAAAACCGGCTTGAGCACGCCGGCCTGTATGCCGAGGCTAAGTGCTGCTCGGAGAGCATTTCTGTGAGCGCTGCACACTGGCGTCGTGCCATGAACAGGGGGCCGTTCAATGGCGCCCCTTCAACGGGGCGTGCACCGGCACCCTTGCGTGCTGCTGCGGTCCACCAAGGAGCGCCAGCAGTCGACCCATACGCCCACAGCAGTGCGCCACGATGGTTGAAGTTTCTTTGGCGCACGCTATCGGCAAGGCATGTGTTTGTTTTTGCTTTTACGCTTGTCTTTCCCCTCTTTGCCTCGCCATTTTTCACCTTTCAGGTGGCGGCCCAGGCGATGGTGCTGGGACTGATTGCGCTTTCGCTTACATTCTTGGGCGGTTACGGCGGCATGGTGTCACTGGCCCAAATGTCAGTTGCGGGGATGGCTGGCTACGCCTTAGCCATACTCGGTTCGAGCAGTACGCCCATCAGCTTGAATTGGCCATGGTGGCTCGCATTGGTTTTTGCGCTGCTCATCGCCACCGCATGCGCAACCGTGATTGGTTGGCTTTCGGTGCGAACCGAAGGCATCTACACCATCATGATCACGCTCGCCTTTGGCGTTGCCTTTTACTATTTGGTGCTTCAAAACTACACCGTCTTTAACGGTTTTCAGGGCTTTCAGAAGGTTTATCCGCCCGATGTT
>DDPV01000002.1:5015-8522 GCA_002342365.1 Burkholderiales bacterium UBA2459
TTGGCCATGTCTGGGTATTTTGCGGTCAAGTGGATCGTCCGTACGCCCTTTGGCATTGCGCTTCAGGGCGTGCGCGACAACCCGCGGCGAATGGCTGCCTTGGGCTTCAATGTGGTCGCTCACCGGGTGGCTGCCTACGCAGTGGCCGGATTCATGGCAGCCGTTGGCGGGGTGCTTATGGTTTGGTACAACGGGCTCATCACGCCAGGGTCAGTCAATACTGGATGGCAGATCAACATCTTGGTGATCGCCGTACTCGGTGGCATGCGCCATCCGATCGGCGCGTTTCTTGGGTCTATTGTCTTTGTCTTGTTACAGACATTTGCGATCGACCTCATCGATCGAGAACGGTTCAATCTTGTGATTGGCTTGGTATTTCTTGCCATTGTTCTGTTTTCCCCCGACGGATTGCTCGGACTGTGGGCGAAGCTTCGGCTTCGCTTTGGGTCGAGCCAGTCTGTCAATTCCCCCCAACGTCGCCATTAATCGAGGAGACAACTGTGAAAGTGATGAAGAGGATGTGGATTCATGCATTGGTCGGGGCAGCGACTGCAGCGACCCTTACCCACGGCGCTTGGGCGCAGGGGGCACCGGTCAAGATTGGCGTTCTTGCCACGCTGGAAGGACCCTTCGCTGCGGGCGGAGCCGATGGCATGCGTGGCGCTGAACTGGCCATCAGGCAGCGAGGCGGCGTTGTCGCTGGGAGAAAGATTGAGATGGTCAGGGCCTCATCCAACGCAAACCCAGACGTGGCCGTCAACGCGGTACGAAAACTCGTCGAGCAAGACAAGGTGGACATCGTGGTCGGTCCACTTTCTGGGGGCGAAGGCATTGCGGTCAAGGACTACTCAAAGACGCAACCCAACATGACCTTCATCAATGGCGGATCCGGCGCGCAGGCCACCACCTTACAAAACCCCAGCCCGAATTTTTTCCGCTTCAACACCGAAGGGGCTCAGTGGATGGTTGGTCTCGGCCGGGCTGCCATGGAGAAGGGCTACAAGCGCGTCATGGTCATTGCGGAAGACTACGCTTTCCCCTACTCGCAGGTGCAAGGCTTTATGTCAGAGTATTGCCGTCTGGGCGGGAAGGTGCCGGTCAAGGCTTGGGTGCCACTGGGTGGCAAGGACTACTCCTCAGTCATTGCCCGTATTCCAAAAGATGTTGACGCATTACTCGTCGTCTTGGGTGGTGCCGACGCGGTCAACTTTTTGAATCAGTATGAGGCGGCTGGCGGCGATAAACCGATGATGGGCGGATCAATCACGGTGAGTCAAGATGTCTTGAATTACCGCGGAAAGCGCCGGGACTCCTTGGTTGGCACCATGTCGGCAGGACCTTATGCTGATACCTTTGACGGTGCCGACTGGAAGGCCTTTGTAGCCGATTACCAGAAGAACTATCCAGTTTCTGCGGGCGGCTATCCGAGTCCGAGCCTTTTTGCGCTGGTGTACTACACCAACATGAAAGCCGCGCTCGATGCCCTGGATCAAGTCAAGGGGGACCTCTCCGGTGGCCAAGCGAAGTACCGTGAGGCCCTGGCCAAGCTCGAGCTGAAAATGCCCACGGGTACTGTTAAGCTTGATGCAAACCGCCAGGCCATTGGGACCACCTTCGTCACTGAAGTGGTCAAGGACAGCAAGGGCGAACTCACCACCCGCGTGCTGCGCAAAGTGGACAACGTGGATCAGATGCTGGGCATGAAGCGCGAAGAGTTTCAGATGGGTTCGCGTGACGTTCCAGCCTGCCCGTAAACCGCTTGAAAATCTTTGGGTAAGCCGGACGGACACCGGATGGCTTCACTGCAGCAAATGCGCAACCCGCCGCGTGCTTTAAAGGTTTCTGGCGCTGGCGGGGGGCAGGCTCGGGCGCCCCTGGCTTCGTCTGACGCATTAGTGCTGCAAGGCGTAACGCGTGCTTTCGGGGCGCTTCGCGCTGTTGACGAGGTGTCGTTCAGTGTCGTTGCAGGTCAAAAATACGCTGTCCTTGGATCGAACGGTGCAGGCAAAACCACCTTGTTCAATGCCATCACCGGTGACTTCCCGCCCACAGCGGGGCGGATTGAATTTTTCGGTGAAGACATTACAGCGTTGCCACCTCACGACCGTATCCGAAAGGGTCTGCGTCGCACGTATCAGTCCTCGCTTTTGTTTCGAGAGCTTTCGATTCGGGATAATCTTTTTCTCGCGGTGCGGGGTGTGGCAAACGGCCGCTTCAACATGTGGCGGCCTCCTGCCTCGCACCCTTCCCGGATCGCAACCGAAGATCTGTTGGATCGGGTGCGTTTGTCGCACCTTGCCGACGAGCCAGTGGCGAACCTGGCGCATGGTCAGCAGCGGCAACTTGAGATCGGTATGGCCTTGGCTGGGGCACCGCGTTTGATCTTGTTCGATGAGCCTGCTGCTGGCCTTTCACCTGCTGAACGACGCGAACTGGTTGCTTTGTTGAACGCCTTGCCGACGCATATGAGTTTTGTCATTATCGAACACGATCTTGATATTGCCCTTCGCGTTTCCCAACGTGTCACCGTGATGCACAACGGGCGCGTGCTGCGCCACGGTACGCCGGCAGAAATCGAGTCCGACGCTCAGGTGCAAGCGCTTTACATGGGAGGGCGGCGCTAATGGCATGGTTCAGCCGACGTGATCGTCGAAGCTCCAAGCCAAATCCCGGTGAGCAAAGATTAACCAAGCGGGAGGTGGGGCGAGTGCCCCTGCTTCAGGTTCAGGGGCTCGACGTCTACTATGGACGCGCCCATGCCCTTCAGAGCGTCAGCCTTGAACTCAATCGGGGCGTGCTTGGCATCGTGGGGCGCAACGGCATGGGAAAAACGACGCTATGCAATGCCATCGTGGGTCTGGTGCCAGCAAGTGGCAGCGTGAAGGTCGCGGGTGAGGAGATCCTTGGCCTAAGTCCTCATGAGATCACGCGCTTGGGCATTGCCTATGTCCCGCAGGGTCGTCGCGTGTGGCCCTCGCTCAGCGTCGATGAGACCTTACATCTTGTGGCAAGCCGCCGCCGCGACGTGGAGCGGATCTACACCATGTTCCCCCGGCTGGGCGAGCGCAAACGCAACGGCGGCTCGCAACTTTCGGGAGGCGAGCAGCAGATGCTCGCCATCGGCCGAGCATTGTTGTTGGAGCCCCGACTGCTGGTCATGGACGAGCCGACAGAGGGGTTGGCGCCCGTGATTGTCGAGCAGGTTGCCCAGGCCTTGCGCGAATTAGCGGCTGATGGCCGTATTGCGGTATTGCTGATTGAACAAAACCTCGGGGTCGCGACCAGTGTCGCAGATCGCATTGGCATCATGGTTAACGGCCGTATTGCTCAGGAGATGCCAGCCGGGGAACTGGCGGCAGACCGCGAATTACAGGAGCGCTTGCTTGGCGTTCGCTCGCATGGCGATGACGATGTCGAGGCTATCGGGCAGGCAGCTGGGCGCGACCCTTCGGACCTCGGGGCTCAGACCTCGCAAGAGGCAAGGGTGCTGACCGTGGTGCGCGCACA
>DDPV01000002.1:8656-17217 GCA_002342365.1 Burkholderiales bacterium UBA2459
GCTCGAGCGGCTTATGTCGCAGGCACTTTTGATACCAAGGGACGCGAGCTCTTTTACCTTCGCCAGTGCCTTGAGCGATTGGGGTTGCGGGTGGTTACCGTGGACCTTTCCACCAACGGCCGTACATCCACCGCCAGCGTTCACCCGAGGGAGGTAGCCCGCCACCATCCCAAAGGCGAAGCGGGAGTTTTCACGGGTGACCGTGGGAGTGCGGTTGCTGCGATGGCTCTGGCTTTTGAACAATTCGTCCTGACCCGGCGCGACCTCGGCGGCCTGATCTCAGCTGGCGGCTCCGGGGGTACCACGCTCGCCACAGCCGCGATGCGGGCGCTTCCCGTCGGCGTTCCAAAGCTGATGGTGTCAACCATGGCAAGCGGCGATACCCGACCCTATGTTGGCCCGAGTGACATCTGCATGATGTACTCGGTCACCGATGTGCAAGGGCTGAATCGCATTAGCGAACGGGTCCTTGCCAATGCAGCACATGCGCTCGCAGGGATGATCAATCATCCGGTGGGTCATGCGCAGGCAACCAAGCCCGCACTGGGATTGACCATGTTTGGCGTGACAACGCCCTGCGTACAAATGCTAACGACGCAGCTTGAGCCTGAGTTCGACTGTCTGGTTTTTCATGCCACCGGCGTGGGAGGGCAGTCAATGGAGAAACTCGCAGACTCTGGCCTTCTCGAGGGCGTGATCGATGTTTCCACGACCGAGATTGCCGATGAGATCGCGGGCGGCACGCTCAGCGCCGGTCCAGGCCGGCTGGACGTTTTCGCGCGACACGCATTGCCCTGGGTAGGATCTTGCGGCGCGCTTGATATGGCAAATTTTGGTGCCTGGGACAGCGTTCCCGAACGGTTTCGCGGCCGCCGGCTTTACCGGCATAACCCTAGCGTCACGCTGATGCGGACCAGCCCCGAGGAATGTCAGGCTATTGGCGAATTCTTGGTCGCGAAGATAAATGCGATGCGCGGTCCAGTTCGTTTCTTAATCCCCGAGGAAGGCCTGTCGGCCATCGATCGTCAGGGTCAGCCCTTTTACGACCCTCAGGCAAACCAGATCCTCTTCGACACCATCGAAAAAGGTTTTCGCGGCGGAGTATCTAGGCGCCTGCTGCGACTGCCCCATCACATCAACGACGAAGCGTTCGCAAAGGCTTTGCTTGCAGCCTGGCGCGACGTTTCCTCGGCTAACGATGCCCGACGCGCCTGAATCAAACATCCCGGGGGAGAACATCAAGCATGCCAAGGCTTGCACGAACTGAATTGCTCAAGCGCCTGCGTGCCAAGCTGGCTCGAGGCGAACCCATTATCGGCGGTGGGGCTGGTACGGGCTTATCGGCCAAATGTGAGGAAGCAGGTGGCATCGACCTGATTGTGATCTACAACTCGGGGCGCTATCGCATGGCGGGGCGAGGTTCGCTGGCCGGTTTACTGGCCTACGGTAACGCCAACGAAATCGTCTGTGATATGGCTAAGGAGGTCTTACCGGTCGTTCGCCATACGCCTGTGTTGGCCGGAGTGAACGCAACAGACCCCTTCATGATTCCGGATCAGTTTTTGCGACGACTGATTGAACTGGGGTTTTCCGGTGTTCAGAACTTCCCAACCGTTGGTCTGATCGACGGCAGGTTTCGGGCCAATCTTGAGGAAACCGGCATGGGTTACGGGCTCGAGGTCGATTTTATTGCCCTCGCAGCGGGGGCTGGCATGCTGACCACACCCTATGTATTCAGCGAGGACGAGGCTTGCGCAATGACCAAGGCGCAGGCCGATATACTGGTTTGCCACATGGGACTAACGACTGGCGGTGCTATCGGTGCGGAAACCGCGCCTAAGCTTGAAGACTGCGTTGAGCCGATCAACCGCTGGACTGCTGCAGCACGAAAATTGCGGCCCGAGGTGCTCGTCTTGTGCCATGGCGGACCGATAGCAACGCCAGAGGATGCGCGTTTTATCCTGCAGCATTGTCCGGGTTGTGATGGTTTTTACGGCGCAAGCTCGATGGAGCGTTTGCCAAGCGAGGTGGCGCTCACGCAGACCACGCAGGCCTTTACCCGCATCCGGCGGGAGCCGTTGCCAGTCAAAGCTGGCGTAAAGAAGTCGAGCAAAGGGAGAAAGTCATGAGCGGCTCAGAGTTTGGCAGCTTCATTCTCGGCCTCATCGTTGTCGTCATGGTTGTTGCGATAGCGGTCTGGCTGTTGCATTGGTTGTACTTGCGCAGTTCCAAGGAACGCGCTTTTGTGCGAACCGGTCTCGGTGGGCAAAAGGTCGTCTTGGATGGTGGTGCCTTCGTGCTGCCCATCGTGCACGACGTGATCCCGGTAAACATGAACACCTTGAGGCTGGAGGTGAGCCGAGGGCGCGACAAAGCGCTGATCACGAAAGACCGCATGCGGGTGGACGTGATTGCCGAGTTCTATGTTCGGGTCGCGGCCAATGCCGACAGTGTTGCTGCGGCTGCCCAGACGCTTGGGCTGCGGACCACAGAACCCGCGCAATTAAGAGAATTGGTCGAAGGCAAGTTTATCGATGCCTTGCGCACTGCAGCCGCCGAGATGACGATGGAGGAGTTGCATGAAAAGCGGGGCAGTTATGTGCGGCGTGTTCGCGAGGCTGTTGCAGAGGACTTGACAAAGAACGGTCTGGAGCTGGAGGCGGCCTCGATTACCCAGCTCGATCAGACCTCGATGGAGTTCTTTAATCCCAGCAACGCATTCGACGCTGAAGGTCTCACGCGTTTGACGGAGCAAATCGAACAGCGCAAGAAGCAGCGCAATGATGTGGAACAAGATACCTTGATCGCGATCCGGAACAAGAACCTGGAGGCTGAAAAGTTATCGTTGACCATCGATTTGGAGTCCGAGAACGCGCGCTTGATGCAGCAACGCGAGGTGGAAATGGCGCGTGCGCGCCAACGCGCTGAGGTCACCACCGAGCGGGCCCAGCGCGACCAGGATGCTGAAGCGGCGCAGATCGCTGCCCGTCAAGCAATTGAGGCGGCACGTATACGCAGCGAGCAAAGCATTGAGCAGGAGCGTATCCACAAGGAGCGCGAGATCCAGGCCGCCGAGATCGATCGTCGCAAGGCGCTCGAGCTCGCCGAGCAACAGCGCGCGATTGCTGTTGCTCGCGAGAGCAAGGCTCAGAGCGAGGCTCAGGCTGAGGCTGAGGAAGCTCGCGCCCTTGCCGTTGCCGCAGAAGAGCGGGTGTTTACCGCGCGCGAGGTCGAAATGGCCCAGCGAAAAAAAGCAATCGACCTTATTGACGCCCAACAAGCTGTCGAGCGCGATGCGCTTCAGATCACAGCGGCAGCGGCAGCCGAGCGCGAAGCGAGCGATGACCGGGGTGCAGCAATCCGCGCCCAAGCCGAAGCTGATGCCGATGCTGAACGAATCCGCGCCATGGCTCAGCGCGTGCGCTCGGAGATGGAGGCTGAGTCGCTGCGCATGATGAACGAAGCGCATAACGTGCTTTCGCCTGAAGCTCGCATGTCTGCGCTGAGGCTGAAGTTGGTTGAGAAGGCTGAAGCCATCATCCGCGAATCGGTCAAACCCATGGAACGCATCGAAGGTATCAAGATTCTGCATGTCGAAGGCCTGGCTGGTGGCGGCGGAGGAACGGGGGGAGAAAGTGGCGGCGCGGGATTTGCCGACAGCGTGGTCAACTCCGCCTTACGCTTTCGTGCCCAGGCGCCCATCGTGGATCAGTTGTTACGCGAAATTGGTCTAGAGGGCGGTGATATTGGTCGACTCGCAGCAGCAGCCTCCGGAGGAACTGCGGCTTTGCCTCCTGCCAAGGCACCGGCAGGAAGTTAAGGAGTAACTCGATTGATTCGCATCTACGTTTCAACCGTGATTGACGCGAGTGCCGACTCGGTATGGGGTCGCATCCGTGACTTCAATGGCCTGCCGTCTTGGCACCCCGGCATCGTTGATAGCCGGATTGAGAACCAGCAATCGTCTGACCGCGTGGGCTGTATTCGCCACTTCCACACCCGTGACGGCGGTATGATCCGTGAACGTTTGCTGGCCTTATCCGACTACGAGTTCGCTTGCACTTACGAAATTCTGGAAAGCCCAATGGGCGTCGAGCACTATGTTGCCACGCTCAAGCTCACCCCGGTCACCGATGGCGACCGATGTTTTGCGGAGTGGAGTGCGGAGTTTGAATGCGCAGAGGGTCGTGAGCGCGAACTCAGCGACTTGATCGGCGGCGAAGTCTTCCAGGGCGGCTTCAACGCCCTGAAGCGCCACTTCGCCCGCCGCTGAGCGCGTCGAGGTAGCGGGTGCTACAACGCGTCCTCCGCTCGACCATCATCGATGCACCGATTGAACGTGTGTGGGCGGTGCTGCGCGACTTCAATAGCCATGACCGATGGCATGACATCGTGGCGCAAAGCCGCATCGAGGCAGGACAGGGCTCGTCTCAGGTTGGGTGCGTCCGTAATTTCGCGCTCAAGGATGGGCATCAGATTCGAGAGCAATTGTTGACGCTCGACGACGCACAGCACAAGTTGTCCTATTGCATTCTTGAGGCAAGCGTACCGCTGCAACGCTACGTGAGCACGGTGACGCTAAAGCCGGTTACCGACGGGCGACGCACGTTTTGGCAATGGGAGTCTACTTTTGCCACCCCGCCAGGGCAGGAGCGCGAACTGCGAGACATGGTTGCAAAGGGAGTCTACGAAGCGGGGTTCGATAACCTGAGGCGCCATCTCCAGC
Source organism: Burkholderiales bacterium UBA2459 (assembly GCA_002342365.1). Lineage (GTDB taxonomy): Bacteria > Pseudomonadota > Gammaproteobacteria > Burkholderiales > Burkholderiaceae_E > UBA3064. Next base: position 13,383 of record DDPV01000002.1, read on the forward strand.
AGGGGGCTGATCTTCGGACTCCGGGCAGTGCACCGATGCCCATGGGGCTGCCGCTAGCGTGCCGGCGGGTGACTCAGTCGGCTTACGGTGGACCCGAGGTACTGGTGGTAGGCGATAGTGAGGTACCCCATCCTGCACAAGGTCAATTGCGCATCCGCCAACGGGCCATCGGTGTGAACTTCTTCGATGTCTACTTGCGCCGCGGCTGGATTCCCGCGATGCTACCCCTGCCCGGCACGCTTGGCATGGAGGCGGCAGGATCCGTGCTTGACGTGGGTGAGGGCGTGACGGACTTTGTTGCAGGTGACCGTGTTGTGTATATGGCCCCGCAACCGGCCGCCTACGCAAGCCTTCGTAATGTATCGGCCGAGCATGTGGTGCGGCTACCCGCGCATGTGGATGATGACACGGCCGCCGCTTTGCTGCTCAAAGGGGTGACGGCCGACTATTTGTTGCGCGACCTGGGGCGTGTAAAACCTGCTGCGCGATGGCTTGTCCATGCTGCTGCCGGCGGCTTGGGCCTACTGCTATGTTCCTGGGCTAAACGCTTGGGAGTTCGCGTGGTCGGCACAGTTTCAAGCGAAGACAAAGCACGGCTCGCGCGCGAATTCGGTTGCGAGTACGTTATCGTTACAAAAGATTATCGTTTTGCCGATGCTGTGAAGCAGCATTTCGGTGACGGCGCCGACGTGATCGTCGACGGACTTGGTGATGCTGCGCGGGAGGAAAACTTCAAGGCCCTTGCAAGCTGCGGTCATTGGATCAGCCTGGGCCAAGTCAGCGGGGCGCTTCAGCCAATCGATCCGGATCTGCTGGTCAGCAAGTCGGCGACCTTCTCGCGTCCTGTTGCGTTTGCATACGTTCCAACAAAAGCAAGTTTGGCAGAAAGGGCGCAGCGTGTTTGGGATGGGCTCGGCGACGGGAGCATCAAAAGGCCGCCAATGGAGCGATACAGTCTTGAGGCTGCAAGCCGGGCGCACGAGTGGCTGGAATCACGGCGCAGCACTGGCACGATTGTTCTACTTGCTTGAATATTCAGGAGTTCGCAGCAATAACCCTCGGTAAAAAACCTCCCCTTGTTATCGATGAAACAGCGCACCCACGCCCATTGCAGCGAGCATCAACACCACCGTAGGGCCACTTGGTGTGTCCAGCATCCATGAGCCCCAAAGGCCGAGGAGACAAACCATGGATGCCATCGCCATCGCAATCCATGGCTTGATACCCCGCTCAATCCAAAGCGCAGGCGCAATGAGACTGGCGAACACGAGAAACAAGCCAAGCATCGGCACGGCAACACTGACCACGACCGCAAATGCTGCATAAAAAACGCCATCGCGACTGAACCAGGGCGTGCGAGCCAACAGCCATAGACACAGCGCGCTCAGCAATAAGATGCCGGCGCTTGTGGCGTCCACCCAGAGCACATCAGCGGCCAACAACTGAAAGAGCTTCTCCCGCCCATGCGGGTGCCGGCTTGCGCCCAGCAGCGCCATGCAAGCGGCAGCCACATAGATCAGGCCAATGAGTGCCTCTCGCTGCGTACTCCAATGCCGAGCGACCCGAGCGATCGCAAGGCTTGCCCCAACAGCTCCAGCGCTGGCGGCTAATTGATCGAGGATGGCAGCGTCAAGATCAAACACAAAGTGAACCCAGATCACCGCAGCCGCTGCCGCCTGAGCAACCGCGAGGTCGATAAAGACGACACCGCGGTTGAGGACCTGGCTGCCCAGGGGCGTAAGCGCGACGACCCCTGCAATCAGGGCGAGCGCAGGCACCAACAACCAGCTACTCATGAGGATTNNGATTTACGTCACCAACGCATGCAAATTACTTCGCCAAACCGCCCAGTTGCGCAATCAATTGATCGAACCACCGGATGATGCTGCCGGCTTGCTCGTCCGAGACGGTGGCAGGAAGGATAAGCAGTTTCCCCTCCAGCCCCAGATTGTTGGCCAACCAGCGCCCCGGCTTGGGATCATGATGCTGGGCAATGATGATGCCGGCGGGTTGCTGCGTCTTACTCAAGGCCATTACTTTTTCCAGATGTGAGGCCGTGGGTGGAACACCAGGTCTTGGCTCCAAATCGGCAATGGGTTTGAGGCCCAACCATGCCCACAGATAAGCAAAGGAAGCGTGCTGCGTGATGACCGGGCGGCCTTTCAATGCCGCTGCCTGCTTTTCCCACATCACGATCTTGCGGCTCAATTCAGCGTCGAAGGTTGCCAGATTCTGATCGACCTGAGCCTTGTTGCTGGGAAACAATTGACCAAGTCTGAGCGCGAGGGCTTTGGCAACCAGCTTGACCCTTTGCGGATCGGTGTGAAAATGAGGATTGCCCTGCGCGTGAACATCGCCGGAAAAGGGCGTGATAGCCCCTTTGAAAGGGTCTATCAAGGTGACATGCTCAGCGGCAAAAAACATACCGGGCTGCCCGTTTTGTACCTTCGGATTACCGGCCCTCTCTTGCAGCATCGGTAGCCACCCTGCCTCCAATTCAGCACCGGTACAAATTGCAAAGTCAGCGCCACGCAGCTGAGCGATCAGCGAGGGACGCGCTTCAATATGATGCGGGTCTTGAAGATGCGTCGTTGCGCTTCGAACGATTGCCTCAGGCATCAGCGCTTTGGTCAGTGCAGCCCACTCAGGCTCGCAGGCAAAAACCGTGATGGCCTTCGCCTGGGTCGACCCTAGCAGCCATAAAGCGATCAGCGCGCCGCTAAGCGCTTTAATAAGCATGTGCACCGTGTGCCCCGAATCCAATCACATATTGCAGTTGAATGCTGCGCCTTGCTGGATTGGCAAACACCGCCTCGCCTTCGTCGTTAGCCCCGCTTGCTCGCTGCTGCGTGAATTGCAAGCGCAGTGTCTGCATATGCGTGGGCTTGTAGGCAATCATGATGGCATTTTCTTTAAGTCGCCCCTTCCCAAACTCGATCTCGCCCTCGTGCTCCTCGGGTTTGTTGACCCGCAACCAATCAGTCCGCGCACCGACTTCCCAAGCCGGGTTGAATTTCCAGACTGCGCCCATTGAGGATGAACTGTGACGCATTGAGGCATCGGCATAACGATTGATCCTGCTGACCTGGGCGTATTCCCAGTTGAGTCGCAGTTGCTGGTTTCGGTTGTTGCCATCCGGCGCCCATTTCCACACCAGGTCGCTGATCCATAAGCGCTTGCCGCTAAACATTGCCGCATGGCTGTGGCTGTGACTTTGACTGTGGTCATCGTCTGCTGCCTCATGCGCTTCCACCATCGCCTCGCGTTGGTTATTGACATGAGACAAGCCCCACTGCCAACTGCTTGACTTACCGATATCAGTCCCAGTTTTTATATTGAATGTGGTCACGCGCGACCTGGAATCGGCCGTCGCTTCCGGCACCAGTTTTTTTCCTGCAAAACTTTCTACGCCGAATCTCAGATAGAAGGAAGTCGGTGCCGTCCAATTTAAGCGCAGGCCATCGTCGTACCAGTGCCCACCCAGAAACCCTCGGTAAAGCAAGGGGCGATCCGTAAAGTCATCGGTGTGGGGGTGTAATTCATTGAGGTAGCCGATTTGCGAAGCGAACCGACCCGCTCGGAGCTGAAGTCCAAATGGCAAGGACCGCGTCTGTACCCAGGCGTTTTCAAGATGCCTTTCCAAGGTTTTATCTTCGGTGTGGAAACCCAAGATGGCCTCACCACTGAAGTGTTCATTAAAAGCACCACGGACAAGCAAATCGCTGTGCCCCAAGCCCAAGCCCTTGTCTCTCCGACCCAGTTCCAGTGCCCTTGAAGTGCCTGCGCCATCGAGGACAAGGCCTGCTTGCCAGCTGTCGCCTGAAGGGGTTGTCTG
>DDPV01000002.1:17242-18439 GCA_002342365.1 Burkholderiales bacterium UBA2459
AATGGAGAGAAGGCTCCATTCTAATGCTAACGACTTATCATTAGCAAAAAAAGGCTTTTGGTGTAAGCTCGGGTTACGAGATCAACAGCCAGCTCGGGTTATGGAATCATCAGTCAGCGCGGGTTTCGAATCATCAGTAAGCTAACGTTATGGAACGATCAACAAAACAGCGCGCTGCAATCCAAGATGCGCTCACCCGACTCGGCAGGCCCCTTTTGCCCCAAGAGTTGCTCACCGAGGCTCAAAAGACGGTACCTAACCTTAGCCTGGCCACGATCTACCGCAATATCAAAGGCTTGATTTCTGACGGAGTGGTCGATGTGGTTTCGTTGCCAGGTGAGACCGATCGCTATGAAATGCACAAGCACCATCACCATCACTTTCACTGCAACAGCTGCCACCAGGTCACAGACATCGACGCATGTCCCGGCGATTTGGCAAGCTTGATGCCCTCGGGTTATTTGCTCGAAGCGCACGAACTCACGCTGTATGGCAGATGCCCGGACTGCGCATCGGCTGGGGTCCGGCCACAGGACAAGGCGGGCCGATCAACATAGCCCTGCGCTTGACCGAAGCTTATCCGCACTCGATGTTAGATCACCACATCGCTACAGGGTTGATCATCATCTGAACCGTGCCCTTGATACGCGCCTGACCGAGCACGAACATGAACTCCTTCACGCCTTCTTGAGCAAGTCGTCCAGTGTTCATGGTTTCAAGGATGTAAATGCCGTTTTCCTTGAGCAAGGTGACGTGACCGTAAAAGAGCCGGTCACCGGCTATCGGAGGAACCGCTTCCAGACCCCAGGTGTCGGCTCCGACAGCCATGGGATTCATTTTTGCCAAATGCACCGTTGCTGCATTGGTTAATCCGGGCTGGGTAGAGACCCAAGTTTTTGGATCGCTCTTGAGTTTTGCATCGGTGTAGCCGGTGTGAAGGAGAACCACATCGCCTTCTCGAACTTGCACACCTTGCGCTTTCATCGCTGCATCAATGTCGGCCGGCGTGATCGCCTGACCTGGAGCCATTGATGCGACCTTGAAGTGTTTGGCCATGTCAATCAGAACGCCACGCGCCACCATCGGCGGTACTTTATCGGTACCGAGTTTGGTCAGGCCTGTGAGCGTCACAAAATCAAAGGCATGGTTACAGTTGTAGTAAAGATTTTTTTCACCCAGATGGCCAAGGCCATCGAG
>DDPV01000002.1:18529-87093 GCA_002342365.1 Burkholderiales bacterium UBA2459
GCTGGCATGCCCGGCTCTATCACAATGCCCAGCGGGTGGGTCTGCCCCATTTTGACAAGCTTGGTAGCTGCCAAAACGCTTTTTGCGGTGATGTAGTTTGCAGCACCGATTTCGTCGTTCGGCCCCCATTTGGAAGGCTTGCAATCTTGGGCTGTTGCCGCGCCAGTGATGGCAAGTGCCGCAAGAGCACTGAGAAATCGTCGTTGAAACATTGTCACCTCCGCATGTTGTTGTGCCCATACCCAATCTCTCCCGCAGAGAGCTAAAACTTCACTCTCATCCTAGCAGCGCGCCGATAAGCTTCAAAGCGCCATGACAGCTTGCTTTCAAATTCTGGAATGCTTGCCGCGAGTTTAGAATGGCCAGTCGGCTGAGTCGATAGAGATGGACGGTCAGAACGGGCCGTTGGAATGGTCGATCGGTATGGTCGGTCAGAAGGGGCCGTTGGAATGGTCGATCGGCACGGTCGGTCGGGATAGCCGGTCGGAATAGCGGGTCCGAATGGTCAGCGCAAATGCCTCGGTATTCACATTTTTCGGAATTCGTCAAGTTGGGCGCAGGGCCCTTTCTTTCCCCTGGGTCTCCCTCGGAAGCGCTCGTAACATATTGAATTTTATAGATTTTTTTTAGCTCAAAAAATAGGCAAACCCGTTTGGGGGCTGTAGATTCAAGGGTTTGGCGCGGCAAAGGCGCATTTATCAACATATTTATCCACACGGGCTGTGCATGACATCCAAGCCTGGAACCTTTAGCAAGTTTCGTTCCATGCGAGGGTGATTGGGGGTCGCCGCGCATCCCGCTGCTGCATGCCTTTGACGACAGACGATAATTCAGGGCCTAGCACCCTTGAGCAGCTGCCTATGTCTGTCCTTTCGTCACTTGCTGAGCACCCTTGGGCCTATCCGGCCTTTCAAGTGGTACACCTCGTCGGGATGAGCCTTTTGCTTGGCAATCTCGTGCTCTTGGAGTTGCGTGTTTTGGGCTTGGGAAGTACATTGCCGATACACGACCTCGCGCGCTTGAGCCTGGCCGTTGTGATAGCCGGATTCACGCTTTTGCTTATCAGCGGTTTGCTGATGTTCGCAACGCAGGCGCTTGAGTTGCTCGCCAATCGGGTTTTTCTGTGGAAGATCATGCTGATCATGCTTGCAGCGATGAACGCAGCCGCATTCCATGCCCGGGGGTCCTTGGACCGTCGCGACCGGATTGCGCGCCTGCAAATGATCGCGTCCATGCTTATCTGGTTGGCCGTGCTCGCCTGCGGGCGTGCCATCGCCTATGTCTGAGCGCCTTGTCAGCCGACGCTGGCTCCTCCGAGGGCTTGGACTTTTCCCCTGCTTGACGCTGCCACCGGTCTATGCGCCGACAGCCATCGCGCATCACGGCTGGTCGGGTTTTGATCAGGAACGCCCGCTTTATCTCGAAGGCCGGGCGCTCGAGGTGAAGTGGCGAAATCCCCATGCTGAAGTCAAGCTTGAGCTTTCACCCGAGCTCAGGCTTCCTGCCGATCTTGCAAGCCTCCCCTACCCGGTGCAGACGGCAGCGGTTGAAGGACGGGCTCTGGCCTTGCGAACCACGCTGCCAACGCGTCGCGATCGAGTGTGGGACATTGAACTTGCGCCTTTGCCGCGCTTGAATCAATGGCGCATCGAGCCGATTGCGGTGGGCTCCAGGATCGCGGTGATCGGGTTTACCTTCTCGGGCGAGCGCGGGGACGCGGTGCTCCGTGCCGAATATCTGATCGTTGCCGACCGGATTTACGGGCTACGGTCAAGCCCNNTCGGTGAAGTCAGAAGCGCCGAAAACTTGGGGAATGACGTAACATCGATTTGCGGCATCGACAGGATGAAATCCTGCATCAAGCAGGGTCAAGGAGACGGTGTCGTTCTAATGATCAGACCCTAATAGGAGGAAAGCATGACGGATCTATCAACCCATCCGACACAGCTGGCCAGCGCTTGGCTTGCTGAGTTCGGTACCAATCTTGAACAAGGCCTAATCGATGCTGCGGTTGCGCAATTTGCCGACGATGGCAACTGGCGCGATCTGGTGAGTTTTACCTGGAATATCCGCACCCAGGAAGGTCCGGCTGCCATTCGCGCCATGCTTGAAGCGCGCTTAGACGACGTTCAACCCCGGCACTTTACCCTCGAGGGCGAGGCCTCGCAGGCCGACGGCGTAACCGAAGCCTGGTTTACTTTTGAAACCCGCCTGGCGCGGGGGCGTGGACATCTTCGCCTGATCAATGGTCGAGCCTGGACGATGTTGACGACGATGGTTGAGCTCAAGGGCCATGAGGAGAAAAAGGGCAACACCCGCGTAAACGGCGTGGAGCACGGCCCGCAACGCGGGCGAAAGACCTGGCTCGAATCGCGCTCAGACGAAGCGCGCACGCTTGGCTACACCGAGCAGCCTTATGTTGTGATCATCGGCGGCGGGCAGGCCGGCATCATTCTCGGTGCGCGGCTGCGCAAGCTCGGGGTGCCGACCATCATCGTTGAGAAAAATGCGCGTGCGGGCGACTCCTGGCGTAATCGTTATAAGAGTTTATGCTTACATGACCCCGTCTGGTATGACCACCTTCCCTATCTGCCTTTTCCCGAGGACTGGCCGGTGTTCGCTCCCAAGGACAAGCTCGGCGACTGGCTTGAAATGTACGTGAAGGTCATGGAGCTCAATTACTGGAACGCTACAAGCTGCAAGAAGGCGCGCTACAACGAAGCGCGGGGTGAGTGGGAAGTGACCGTCGAGCGCGAGGGGCGTGAGCTTGTGCTCAAGCCCAAAGAGCTGGTGGTGGCACTTGGTGTGTCGGGCTACCCCAACGTGCCGCATTTCGAGGGTGCCGAGGCTTTCCTTGGCGATCAGTTTCACTCAAGCAAATTTCCCGGCGCTGAGGCCTACCGCGGCAAGAAAGCGCTGGTGCTGGGGTCGAACAACTCGGCGCACGATATTTGCGCGGCGCTATGGGAAGAGGGCGTTGACACCACAATGATTCAGCGCAGCAGCACACATATTGCGCCGAGCGATTCGTTGATGGAACTCGCGCTTGGCGGGCTTTATTCAGAAGCTGCCGTCAAAAATGGCATTGATTGCCACAAGGCGGATCTGATTTTTGCATCGATCCCTTATAAGGTCATGGCGCCACTGCAAGTGCCGGTCTACGACGAGATGAAAAAACGCGATGCGCTGCTCTTTGAGCGCCTCGAAAAAGCGGGCTTTTTGCTCGATTTTGGGGTCGATGGATCGGGTTTGTTCATGAAATACCTTCGACGTGGATCTGGTTATTATATCGATGTTGGGGCCTCTGAGCTGATTGCCAATGGCAGCGTCAAGCTCAAAAGTGCGGTGAACTTCAGTGAGATCAAGCCACGTTCGGTGGTGTTGACAGACGGTACCGAGCTTGAAGCTGACTTGATTGTTTATGCCACAGGCTATGGCTCAATGAATCAATGGCTTGCCGACCTGATCTCACCTCAGGTTGCCGACCGTCTTGGAAAAGTCTGGGGCTTGGGGTCGGACACACCCAAGGATCCGGGTCCCTGGGAGGGCGAGTTGCGCAATATGTGGAAGCCAACCCAGGTGCCGCATTTATGGGTTCAAGGTGGCAACCTGCATCAGAACCGCCACTACTCGCAGTTCATGGCCTTGCAGCTTAAGGCGCGCTACGAAGGGATTCCGACGCCGGTGTATGAGCTTGCGCCGGTTCACCACAGGGCTTGATCGCAAGCAGATAACTTTCAAACACGCCGACATGAACCATCGCCGGCTCGCTGGCTTCAGGCCAAAGCTCCTCGGCCTGAAAGCGCACGTCGTAGGTGGGTTCATCGTCGGCGCTCAGTCCGTGAGCGTGGGCGTCGGGAAAAGGGTAAGCCGGTGAGACCGAGATCACAACTCCCGATTTCCCGCGAATGTAGGCTGGCATCCGGACGTGTCCGGAAACATAATCGGACCGAACACATACCCTGTCTCCCGGCTTGAATTGCGCCCGATCCTGAGGCTGGCTTCGACCCGGACCGCCGGGCAGCGCTAGCGGGAACAGGCCGCCTGCGAGAGCGTTGAGTTCTTCGGTGCTTGCAAAGCCCTTCTCCACGAGAAGGCTCGCAAGTCCGGTGAGTGAACGCTCGTAATAGCTTGCAGCCAAGTAGTGGCGCGGCTCCATGCGCTCGATCGCATGGCGGTATTCGTCCATGTTAATCAGGCCTTTGCGCGCGCACAATGCATATAAGGCATTTGCCCGCAGCTCCCAGTCGTGATGAAACACCGCGGCGTTTTTTACAAAACGCACCGAGCCAAAGCCTTGTTTTCCTCCAAGGTCGTGAACACCGTCCATATTTAGCGCTCCAACGTCATGGCTCCAAGCTCGCAACGCCAATCATCGCGTCCTTGGTGATGATGCCCGCAAGCTCTGCCTCGCCCCAGCCTTCGCTGTAGGACGGTCGTCTGGGCATTACCATGTACCGCGTGTCGGCTGTTGTATCCCACACGCGGATTTCGGTATCGGCAGCCAGACGCAGACCCATTTCGCTCAGAACGATGCGCGCCTGCCTGACAAGCCGCGATCGATACTCGAAATCCTTGTACCAATCCGGTGGCAAGCCGATGATTGAAAACGCTGTGCAAGAACACAAGCTGCAGCAGATCACATTGTGAACATGCTCGGTGTTTTCGAGCACGACGAAATGGCGATGATGGGCTGGCATGCCAAAACCCATGGACTCGGCAGCAGCTTTGCCGTTTTGCAGCAAATGCTGCTTGAAGGCTGGATCGGTCCAGGCCCTTGCAATCAGCCTGGCGCCGTTTTGCGGAATCCAGCTTTCCTGTGCCAGCTTTGAAAATTCGTCGATTTCGCTGGGTTTGATCACTGAAGCGCTCTCGAGTAAGCGCTCGACCGCTTGAACCCGTTCATGGACGGCTGCAACAGGCTTTTCATTCATTTCAAGCAGGCTTTCTCATAAGTCAAAGGCTCACGCGCAGCGTCCCAGTAAAATCCTCCAGGAACTTTACGAGGCCATGTTTAGCGGCAGGACTTGGTACACTAAACCAAGTGTAACTCTGAACTCATCTGTGTTTTGTCAGACGCGTCTTAGGCCATGGGCACCACCTCTATTGTTCTTGTCATTTTCCTCGTGCTTTACGCGGGATTCATGCTCTATCTTGGTAACGCCAAACTGCCCAAGGAGATTCGCGAGTCTTGGGCACCCGAGGATCTTGAGGCGTTTCAGCAGGAGCTTAATTTCTGGGGCAACTTCGGGAAGATCCTGGCAGTGCTCTTGGGGTTTCTGGTGGTCTTTTGGTTATTGTTCGACTGATCTCGTCCCTCCGGTTTCTCGCCCTTTTGGGGATCATCGGGCCCTTGACAAGCCTGGCTCAAGACGCCGAAATCGGTGCTGGCGGCAACGATCGGCCGAACCTTCGGGCACCCCGTGTTGAGGTCAGCGCAAAGCCGCAATCAGACGCCGAACTTCGTCGTCAATCGTCGGTAGCCAAGCAGATTTACGGGCGAGACGAGCTTGATCGCTTCGGCGACAGCAACCTGCTGGATGTGTTGAAGCGCCTGCCTGGCGTGAGCGTGCAAGATGGCGCTCCACGGATGCGCGGGCTTGGCTCGGGTTACACCTTGATTTTGCTCAACGGTGAACCGGCCCCTGCCGGGTTTCAATACGATCAACTCGACCCCGCGCAGATCGAACGCATCGAAATCAGCCGCGCGCCAACCGCCGACCAGAGCGCACAGGCGGTTGCAGGAAGCATCAACATCATCTTGCGTCAGGCACCGCGCAGCTTGCAGCGTCAGTTGCGCGCAGGTCTGGGCTACCGCGCCGTTCGCCCTGCAGCGAGTCTGAGCTACACCCACGGGGAGCGTATCGGGGAGTGGTCCTACAACCTTCCGATTTCCTTGTTTGAGTGGCGCGGTTTGAACCGCAGTCTGCTCGAACGGGGCCTTGTTGATGATCCCTCGCTTGAGCGCCTCCGACTCGGTGCAAGCAGCCTGCAAGCGGGTAATCAGAAGGTTTGGGGCTACGGTGTGAATCTATCCCCGCAGATCCGCTGGAAGCCTGGCAGCGAGCAGGAATTCTCGGCGCAGGGCTTTTTTCAGCGCGGACAGTGGAATAACGCCCTGACTTACCGCAACCAGTTTCCGGGCGACGGTCCGATTGGAAGCAGCCTCACAAGCCCTTTGTCTGGCACGGGCAACGGGTCACTGCCCCTGGCTGGTGGCCTCGCAAGCACTCCGGTGTCCAGCGCCGCAGGCAAGCCGCTGTCCAGCGCCGCAGGCAAGCCGCTGTCCATGTATCTGGAGCCCGATCAGCAATTTGCCGGTGGATGGACGAATGCCAACGCGCAACTGCGTTGGGAGCGTCGTCTGGGGGATGACCGTAAGTTGGAGTTGCGCGCAAGCGCGAGACAATCCGAGGGCGACTTTGACGGAACCAACAGCTACGGACGGCGCGCGGTTGGCAGCAACAAAGACCGCAATCTCACCCAGGGCGCTAGGCTTGCCTTCGGTCTGGGTGAATCGCATGCTGCAAGCGTGGGCTGGGACTTTGAGTGGCGCGAGCGCCAGGAAGTTCGCAGCGTGACCGTCAATGGTTTGCCGCAGCTCTTGGATATCGAGGGATTTCCCTTTGAGGCGCGAATCAGTCGCCAGGCTTTTTTTGTGCAGGATGAGTGGGAAATCGATCCGCAGTGGACCACCTATATCGGCATGCGCCATGAGCGAATCAACACGCGCACCGAGGCGGTCGGATTGAACAACGGCAACAACAGCGCGGTGACCACACCGGTGTGGCATGTGCAACGAAAACTGGACAGCAAGGGCAAGGACATGCTCAGGCTCAGTTTGTCGCGAAGTTATAAAGCGCCTGAACCCTGGCAAATCATACCGAGACCCACGATCAGCTCGGTGTTTTCCGACTTGAGCCGAAGCAATATTGAAACCTCGCCTGATCGTATCGGTAATCCCTTGTTGAAGCCCGAACTTGCATCAGGACTTGATGTGGCGCTTGAGCGCTACCTGCCATCGGGAGGCGTGCTGAGCGTGGGTGGTTTTTATCGGGAGGTGAATCAGCTGGTTCGCAGTCTCACGCGCTTGCGCGAGGTGAGTTGGTCGGGCGTTCAACGGTTTGTTTCGATGCCCGAGAATATCGCCAAGGCCTCAAGCTATGGACTCGAGCTTGAAATCAAGGGGGCGCTTGGCGAGTTGCTCCCTGGCCTGGTCGATCCGCGGCTTCCGGTTCAGTTGCGCGCGTCCTTCAACGCCTACCGATCCCAGGTTCAGTCGCTTCCCGGACCCAACAACCGACTCGACGGCCAGCAGCCCTGGTCGGCCTTGCTGGGCATGGATCACCGACTCTCGGCACTGCCATTAAGTTATGGTTTTCAGTACACCCTCAATCCAGCCTACCGAACCACACAGTCAGCACTTCAGTTTGCTCAGACCGGCCCGGTAAGCAGCTTTGACGCTTACGGGCTCTGGCGGATTGATGCTTCGTCATCGCTCAGGCTCTCGGTGAGCAATCTAAGCGCGGCAGACCGCTTGTCACTGAGCGGATTTTCTTCAGGCGATTATCTGGCAAGCAGAGCTTTTGGCCAGCGCCAGTACCAACTCGGCTACGAGAGGCGGCTTTAAAGCGCTTGCTTCGGTCGGTTTGGGTTTGCGTTTGCGAAATCGAATCCATGGGCCCTGAAGGTTTTTGGCGATCACGCCTGCTAACATCTCAATTATTCTGAGAACCAAGCAGGAGCCTGACGTGGAAACCGTACGCGAATTGATTCAGTCCAAGCCGGTGGGTCTGATTACCACCAAACCCGATGTGAGTGTGCAAGACGCCATGGCACTGATGGATAACAAGCATATTCACTCTTTACTGGTTTACGAAAACGAGCGGCTTGTTGGCATTATTTCTTCAAGCGACTACTCGAAAAAGATTCTTGCAACCGGACTGGATGCCGAAAGCGCAAAAGTTCAAGACATCATGTCGCGCCATGTCACAACGATCTCGCCTGAAGCGACGCTTCTTGAGTCGATGCAAAGGATGGCGGCGCACGGCTTTCATCATCTGCCGGTTGAAGAGGATGGAAAAATCATCGGCATGCTATCGTGGTCCGACATCATGCATCTGATGCTGACCTGAGAGCTTGTCGGGCGCGACCTTTCCTATCGGCTCAAATGCGAGCCCTGAACTCGGTGATCTGCTGCTTTGACCAGTGGATTCCAACGCCTTCTTCGACCTTGAGCCAGTGGCTTGCATCTGAGTCCAGAGGTTCAGAAGCAATCGTGCATAGGGCTTGGTCACTTTGTTTACTCGCGCGGGTGACCGGGCAGCCGTAATAAAGGCTTGGGGATTGATCATCGCTTGAGCATCGAAGCGCCCAAATCGACGAACCGTCGGTGACGGCTAAGGACACGCGCAGCGGCTCGGTGGCGGCCTGCTCGTCCATGACCTCGCGCACCCGAGCGAGCATGGCCATCAGCGCGCCCGGCGGGTCTTGCTCCAATCCCAGACTCAGAGCCAGCAAAAACATCGCTTCGCTATCGGTTGTTCCCTGCCTTGCGCTGTAGAAAGCCGGACTGATCATTTGTTCGACTGACTTGCGGCATGTCGTCCAGTTACCGATTTTTCCGTTGTGCATGAACGCCCAATTCTTGAAAGTGAAGGGATGACAGTTGGTCCTTGTGACAGAGGTCCCGGTACTGGCTCGGACATGGGCAAAAAACAGGCCGGCCTCGATTTGGGCCGCAATCGATCGCAAATTGCTGTCATTCCATGCCGGGAGAATGTCCTTGAATAAGCCAGGCGTGCTGCGCTTCGCGTACCAGGCCACACCGAAACCGTCGGCGTTTGTTCTAAAAACCGACTCGCGGGCATCGAGACTTTGCGAGGCGATGGAATACTCCTGATCAAAAAGCAAGTCCTCGAGAAAAATTTCAGGCCCGGTATAGGCAATCCAGCGGCACATCGGCAAGCTCCTTCCATCGGTTTTCGATCGGGTAAAACGCGCAGGCAATCGTGGCTTGCTTGCTCGCGAAGTGATGAAGTAAACGCTTTTTTCATCATCGCCGTAAAGCTTTGCAAGAAGCAAATTCAAGCGAAGGCGCATACCATGCGGATCAGTACCCGAGAAGATTTTCGACGTTGGCTTGATGAGCAACTGCTCAGGCCAGCCGAGGGGCTGAAGGCTGAGTTGGCTCAAGAAGCCAGTCACGTTGCAGCGTCGCCCTTGAGTCGGGCGGCGATTTCAGCGCGCGAACGCGCAAAGGCCAGACGATTTGCGCTCCCAGGCGGACTTGCCAGCGTGATGGCAGGCGGCTACACCGGTGGCTTTCGCAAGGCGCTCAGCCTCCCGGCAAGTTTTCAGCTGGTGCGGGTTGAGGGCCTGGAGACGATCGAAAAGGGCGCTTGCACGGTTCGCTTTGAACAGGCGATTTCCAGCGAGTTTCAGGGCCGCGAGGCGTTGAAGGTGGCTGTTACAACCACCAGTGAAGGTGGGCGTATGGGTCGCCTCGGTGCGTTTTCAGAACGCTGTGAGCACTATTACGACCCGGTCGGCCTGCGTTTGCTCGGTTGGGAGCAGGGCTCGCGCCGCTTGGCCTTGCAAGCAGGGATCAGCGAACCAGAAAGCTGGCAGCTTGGAAGAACCTACGCCTTGGGTGCTTCAACCCTGAGTCATCACGATGGACGCTTGCTCGAGAGCTTCGTGCATAGGGCGCAAATCACTGAGCTGACGCCGACGCTTCGCAAGTCAGGTCTGGCAAGTCGCCTGCAACCGACCTTCGAACCGATCCGGGCAAACCGCGACTTCAGTCTTGCGCTGCGCAGCTTTTCGGTGGATGACGACGCTGAGCAAAGCGCAGTGCTCGAGCTATATGAATTCGAGATGGGTCCCAAGGGTTTGCAAACAAAGTCGCACAACATTTGTGCCGTCCAGGAAAGTCTCGAGTGGGGCAATCTGCTACAAATGACGATGATTCGCTGCAAGTAGTTTTTCAGCTTCCCGGGCGATCTTCTCCCCCCTCCCTCCCTTCTTCCCGTTTATCACCGATGCAAGCAGCACCGCTTCCTTTTGCAGGGATCCGTGTGCTCGATGTGGCCTCTTTCATCGCGGCCCCGGTTGCGGCAACCGTGTTTGCCGATTACGGCGCCGACGTCATCAAGGTCGAACCGCCGGGCCAGGGTGATCCGAACCGGCAGACCTGGGAACTGGCAAGTTATCCCAAGGCGGGATTGAACTACCCCTGGGAGTTGGATTCCCGTGGTAAGCGATCGATCGCACTTGATCTGCGGCGCGAGGCAGCTCGCGAAGTGCTCTACCGTCTGGTGAGCCAGGCCGATGTTCTGATCACCAATTACCCACAGCCGGTGCGCGAACGGCTCGGCCTGTCCTATGAGGCGATCCGGACCATCAACCCGCGGATGATTTATGCGGCCCTGAGCGGTTATGGCGAAGTCGGACCAGACAAAGATCTCCTGGGCTTTGATGTCACCGCATTTTTCGCGCGATCGGGACTGCTCGACAGCAATCGTTATGAGGGCCAAGCTCCCGGGGTGGTGATGCCGGCGCAGGGTGATCGAAGTTCGGGAATCAGCTTGTTTGCGGGCATTCTGATTGCGCTCTGGATGCGTGAGAAGTCTGGCGAAGGCGGATTTGTGAGCAGTTCCCTGCTGGCCAATGGTCTGTGGGCAAACGGTGTCGGCGCGCAGGCCGCCTTGCTTGGCGGATTTTTACCGCCTCGACCGCCGCGGGAGCGACCGCGCAATGCGCTGACCAACGCCTATCAGACGGCAGACGAACGCTGGGTGCAGTTATCCATCGTTCGCGAAGAGCGCGACTGGCCGGTGTTTTGTCGGCTGATTGATCGCCTCGACTGGCTCAGCGACCCGGGCTTTGATTCGACCGTAAAACGTCGCGCCGCGTCCGCAAGGCTTGTGGCCCTGCTCGATCCGATCTTTGCCTCAAAACCCTGGGAATGGTGGCGCGCGCAATGTGACGCGGCAGGCATCCCGATTGGCCTGATCGGCCGGCTGCAGGACCTGGCTGCCGATCAGCAGGCGCGAGCAAGCGGTGCGGTTGTGCCCAGTCTGTCCGAGGGTATGCCCGAGACGCTTGCGGTGCCTTTTCAACTCGATCGGGTAAGCCTGGGGCCGCGGGCTCGTGCGCCTGCCCTGGGTGAGCATGCAAACGCGATTCTTCAAGAGGCAGGCTACAGTGACGATCAGATCGCGGTCTTGCAGGCTCAGGGGGTTTTCGGCGAATTCGTCGCTGCATCAGGGCTCACCGATACCTCTAGGGTCGCTGTTGCTGCCGATAATCCCGACGCAAAGGCCGGATGAACCTCAACTATCGACACCTTTATTACTTTTGGGTGGTGGCGCGCGAAGGTGGCTTTTCAAAGGCCGCCAACCGGCTCAACATGGCGGTGCAAACCATCAGCGCGCAGGTTCGCGAACTTGAAGCTTCGCTCGGGCAGCAATTGCTCAAGCCTTCGGGTCGGGGTGTGGTGCTCAGTGAAGCCGGACAAACTGCCTTTCGCCGCGCCGAGGAGATCTTTCAGCTCGGTTCAACGCTGATGGAGGAGTTGGCTCAAGTCGGTGTGCAATCGGTTTTGCGGTTTTCACTGGGACTTCCCGATGGTGTTTCCAAGCTCGCTGTCCACCGCCTGCTCGAGCCGGTGCTTAAACTGCCGAGCTTGCGGCTGCTTTGCCACGAGGGTGAATTCGATCCACTGATCGGTGAGCTTGCGATGCATCAACTCGATGCGGTGATCGCCAATCAGCCAGCCCCGGCAAATCCGAACCTTCGCCTGTTCAGTCAAAAAATCGCCTCAAGCCAGATTCACTGGTATGGGCCAGAGGCTTTGTTGGGTGGCCTGCCGGTGCAGGCGCGTGCTTTTCCACATTGCCTGAGGCATTTACCGATTCTGCTTCCGACCACCCACACACCCTTGCGTCATGCACTGGATCGATGGTTTGAAAGCGAGCAGCTTCCGATGCACATTGCCGGTGAGTTTGAAGACAGCGCCTTGATGAGCCTCTTTGCGATGCAGGGCATGGGCGTTTTTCCGGTCAGTGCCCTGGGCGCTGAAGAGTTAAGAACGATGCCCGGGCTGATTTGCCTTGGAGGCACCCAACTTGGTGAGGACCTTTACTTGATCAACACAAGGCGTGCACGCCAGCACCCGGCGGTGTTATCGATTCTCAAGCCTAAGGTCTGAACTTGAAACGCAAGGCCTGAGTCGCACTTCAGCCTGAGATCCTCTTCAGTCTGAGTTCCGCTTCAGTCTGAGTTTCACTTGAGTCCCAGTTTCGTTTCAGTCTCAATTTCGCTTCAGTCTCAGCTTTGTTTCATTCAGGTTAAACCTGAAGAACCTTCAAATAAAACATGATTTTTTCGATGTAAGTTTTTCTCTATCCTGTGCTTGTGCGGTCGGTTGCAGGGGTACCTGATCAAGGCTTCGGGCGCTTCACTGCCCGGCTTGCGCGTTCAGACGCATCAGCGCCTGATCAGCTTCATGGAAAGGGAAAAACAGTATGCAAATCGTGATCGAGTCATCGGTAGTTGATCAATACGCCCTCTCGCGCGCCTCCATCCAGGCAAGGGTTCGTTATTTGCTTCGTCGCCACGAGAAGGCAATCAATCTCGTTCGGGTTCGGCTCGCGCCGGTTTCTGCACCGCTTGGCGGCGCAAACCGGCAGTGCCAATTGCTGCTTCGTGTCGACGGTATTGCGCCCATTTTGATCACCGCAAGAGCGCGCAACACCACCCAGGCCCTTGAGCATGCCTTGCAACATGCATCAATGAAGGCCATTCAAGCAAGAAAGCGCCAATGGATCCGGCGTCTCAACCCGCTTCGGGTGCTTGACGGCATGCGCAACCAGCGTTTACGGTACGCAACATCGTAAGATCGACAATCGGTTCGAAACCAACGACATAAGGATAATCGGGTCAGACGCGTGGACTGAGCGATACACTTGGAGGCTATTGATCTTCCCGTGTTGAATTGCTCACCGACCTTGCGTCCATGAATCCTTTCGAATCGACGCGCCAGGCATCTGGCGCATTGCCACTGCACCCCGGGCAAAGCCTTAAACGGCTTTTCCTCCCGCTAATACTTGCAAGCCTTGCGGCTTGCTCCGAGCCGGACAAGCAAGCCACAGGCCAGCCCGCTGAAAAGGCTGCTGCAAGCGCAGCAGGCGGCTCGGCGCAGCAAGCGATGCTTGCCGAGGAAAAACCAAGGCCGGTTAGAACCATGGTCTTGGGGGAAGAATCGGTTCGGATGGCCGCTGCGGTCTATCCGGGCGAGTTGCGGGCACGACACGAAAGCCGGCTGGGTTTTCGCGTGGCCGGCAAGCTGATCGCAAGACAGGTTCAGGCGGGTGATCGGGTAACCGCAGGACAAATCCTTGCCCGCCTTGATCCCTCCGAGTCGGCCCCGCAGACGGCTGCGGCGAAAGCGCAGTGGCTGGGCGCTGAGACCGATTTAAAACTTGCTAACGCAGATTTGCAGCGCATTGTGGATTTGCGCGAGAAGGGCTTTGTGAGCGAAGCCCAAGTTGACCGGCAGCGCGCCGCAGTGGACGCTGCAAAGGCACGTCTTGAGGCAGCGCAGGCCCAATTGGCGCAAGCCAGCAACGCAGTCGAGTTTCAGGTGATTCGCGCCGATGCGCCAGGCGTGGTGGTCGGATTGGATGCCGAGCTGGGGCAGGTGATTGCCGCTGGTCAGTCGGTGATGCGTCTTGCCCGCGATGGCGAGCGCGAAGCGCTCATTTACCTGCCCGAGACCAAGATGCCTGGGCTTGCGCTCGGGCAAGCCTGGCTCGTGTGGCTTGCCGGTGAGCGTGGCGCGCAGGCCAGGCGCTATCAAGCTTTCATACGCGAAATATCGCCGCTTGCCGAACCTGGAACCCGCACCTTTGCGATACGGCTTGCTCTGCGTGAACCGATGGCGGGTATGCCCTTGGGGGTCAGCTTGCAAGCGCAGGCACTCAGCCCGGATAAACAGGCAGCCAGAGGCGAACTGCTGATGCCCACCACTGCCTTGTATTCACGCGATGGCAAGACCTATGTTTGGAAGGTTGACGAAAGCTCAGCAACCGTGCGTCTGGTTGCCGTCGATCTGCTTGGCTATAGCGATCAAGGCGTGCGGCTTCGCAGCGCCGATCCGCAATCTGCGGCTGCAGGACTTTCGGCAGGTGATCGTGTGGTCACCGCTGGGGTTCATTTTTTGCGCGAAGGGCAAAAAATCCGCTGGACTGAGGGCTGAGTCATGAGCCGAGACGATCGTCTGCCGGGGCGCAGCCCGGCTTGGAATCTGTCAGCCCTTGCCTTGCGCTGGCCCCAGGTGAGTTTGTTTTTCATTGCGGTGGTGGCGATTGCCGGCGCGCTGTCGTACTTCAAGTTGGGGCAACGCGAAGATCCCGATTTTACCTTTCGCGCCATGGTGATCCGAAGCATCTGGCCCGGCGCAAGCGCTGAGCAAACCGATCAGCAAGTGACCGATCGGATCGAAAAAAAGCTTCAGGAGATTCCCTATTTCAAATTCACCCGCAGCTACTCGCGTGCGGGCGAATCCCTGATTGTGCTTGAGCTGCTTGACACCGCACCGGCTGCCGAGGTGCCGCAGATTTGGTACCAGGTACGAAAAAAACTGGGCGATATACGTGGCCAACTGCCTGCCGACTTGATGGGTCCTTACTTTAACGATGAGTTCGGTGATGTTTTTGGATCGATCTGGGCGTTTACCGCTGATGGCTATAGCCTGGCAGAACTCAGGCGAGAGGTCGAGCAGGTGCGACAAAGCCTGCTTCGCATTCCCGACGTTTCAAAAATTGAACTCATCGGGCTACAGGATGAGAAAATCTATATCGAAATCGACAGCACCAAGCTCGCAGCGCTCGGTCTGGACCCTTCGCAGCTGATTGCCCAGTTGCAGGCGCAAAATGTGATCTCGCCCTCGGGGGTTGTGCACGGCCCGGCCCTGTCGATTCCCTTGCGGGTGAGCGGTGGCTTTGACAGCGTTGCATCGATCGAAAAGCTCGCGATTTTCATCAACAACCGCAGCCTTTTATTGTCTGATGTTGCCCGGGTGTATCGCGGCTACCAGGACCCACCCGTATACACCATGCGCTTTGGGGGCAAGGAGGCAATCGGCCTTGCGGTCTCGATGGTTCGCAGGGGCGATGTGCTGAAACTGGGCGAAAACCTCGATGCTGCGATGGCGCGGCTGCAAGCCGACTGGCCCATCGGGATCCAGGCAGCCAAGGTATCGGATCAGCCCCGACTTGTTCGCAAGGCCGTTGGGCTGTTCATGCAGGCGCTGCTTGAAGCCGTTGCGATCGTGCTCGCGGTGAGCTTTTTAAGCCTGGGCTTCAGGGCGGGCAGCGTGGTCGCACTCACCATACCCTTGGTGCTCGCCGGCACTTTTTGGGGCATGGCCTGGTTCGGGATTGACTTGCACCGCGTTTCAACCGGCGCCTTGATCATCGCACTCGGACTTCTGGTTGACGATGCGATGATTGTGGTCGAAATGATGGCGCGCAAGATCGAGGAGGGCTTCGATCGCTTTTCGGCTGCGACCTTTGCCTATCAGCATACGGCGTTTCCGATGCTGACCGGTACCCTGATTACCGCTGCTGGCTTTTTGCCGATTGCAACCGCAAAGTCCTCAACCGGCGAGTACACCTTCGCAATTTTCGCGGTGGTCACGCTTGCGCTTTTGGTATCGTGGCTTGCTGCGGTGCTTGCAACGCCTTTTTTGGGCTATTACCTGCTCAAGCCCAAGCTCCTATCCAGCTTGCAAGCGAGCCAAGCTGACAGGCCGAGTGCCCAGGGCGTTTCAGCGGGACAGGCCGATCATGAGCAACAGGGTGAGGTCTTTGAGACGCCCTTTTACCGTCGACTGCGCTTGTTGATCGACGCTTGCATGCGGCGTGCAAACCTCACGATTGGGCTCACCCTCGCAAGTTTCGTGCTCGGTGCGCTGGGTATGGCGGCGACTGAAAAGCAGTTTTTCCCGTCCTCAGACCGCGCTGAATTGTTGGTGGAAATGTGGCTTGCGGAGGGATCAAGTCTTGAGGCAACGGCCTTGCAAGCGCAGCGACTCGAGAAGCAATTGCTTGCAGACAAGCAGGTGTCGACCTTCGTGAGTTATGTGGGTAACGGATCGCCTCGTTATTATTTATCGCTCGATCAACAATTGTTTCGACCCAATTTTGCCCAGTTTGTAATCCTCACGCCTGATGTGCCAAGTCGCGATGCGGTTTTGCTGCGCCTGCGAGAACGACTAGCCGAGGACTTTCCCGCAGTCCGTGCGCGTGTTTTTCGGACCCCGCTGGGGCCGCCGGTGGCCTATCCGGTGCAGTTTCGGGTGATGGGCCCCGAAGCTGATCGCCTGAAGGCAATCGCCGCTCAGGTCGCCGAGAAAGTTCGCGCCAACCCCAAAGCGCTCGAAACGCATCTTGATTGGGGCGATCAAAGTGCTGTGCTTCGGGTTGAGGTCGATCAGGACAGGGCGCGGGCGGCCGGTGTGTCCACCGCGCAAATCCGGCGTGCGGTAGCCGGGGCCTTGAATGGAACCACGATCGGTCAGTATCGCGAAAACGATCAATTGATCGATATTGTGCTGCGATCAACCGAAGACGAGCGCGAGCATCTTGACCGGGTTGCATCGATACAAATTGCGAGTGCCTTCGGCAAATCGCTTCCTCTGGAGCAAGTCGCCAGCATCAGCATGGCGATGGAGGAGCCCATTTATTGGAGGCGCAGTCGAATGCCAACGCTCACGGTTCGCGCCGATATGGTCGATGGTGTGCAGGCGCCCGATCTTGCAAAAGCGATTGATTCAACCCTTGGATCGATCAGGGAGAAACTTCCGCCCGGCTACCGCGTCGAGATCGGAGGACCCTTCGAGGATAATCTGGCAGCGCAGGCCTCGATCAACGTGGGTATGCCAATGATGCTTGCGATCGTGTGCGCTTTGCTGATGCTTCAGTTGCGTACGCTGGGTTTGACAACGCTTGTGTTGATCACAGCGCCGCTTGGCATTGTGGGTGTTGCCGGTGCCCTGCTGCTTTTTGCCAAACCCTTTGGCTTTGTCGCCATGCTGGGCACAATCGCCTTGGGCGGCATGATCATGCGCAATACCGTGATTCTTGTTGAGCAAATTCGGATCGATCGCGAGCAAGGCGTGCATCCCTGGCGAGCGGTTCGTGAGTCGGCGGTGCGTCGCTTCCGGCCCATAGCCCTCACCGCTGCCGCAGCGATTCTTGCCATGATTCCGCTGTCGCGCGACGTGCTGTGGGGACCGATGGCGCTGTCGATCATGGGCGGCTTGCTTGTGGCCACCGTACTCACCTTGCTGGTTGTTCCTGCCCTTTATGTGCGTTTTTATCGCGTTAAGGCGCCGCTTTAACTTCGTTTTTGCGGCGATTGTCCTGATGGCGGCAAGCAAGCCTGACGAAGGCTCAGGGCCATGAAACCGGGGCCGAACGCTCAGGCCAGAGCGCAGTGATTAGGGTTTTGCGCTTTTAAAGAGACCTGGATCGAGCAGGCGGCGATAATCATTCACAACACCCCGGTAGCATTCGCAGGAACGCTCCTCGAGGCCCTTGCGGTCACGAATTTCAAGTCGCCCACGGCTGTATCGGATAAGGCCTTCTTCCTGGAGTGCGGCTGCAATTGTGCTGACAGCCTCGCGACGCACGCTGAGGCGTTCGGCCATGACCTGGTGCGTCAGTTGAAGCACCGGTTGGTCAACCCGGTCAAGAATTTGAAGCAGCCAGCGGCATAAACGTTGCTCGAGCTGATGATGATGCGCGCAACCGGTCATGCGGCTGGCCTGCGAAAGAATGGCCTGGGTGTATCGCCAAAAAAGCTGTTGATGGTGCAAATCAAAACGAAGCAATTCGTCGCGCATGCTTGCAGCGTCCAGGGTGTAGCCACCTCCGGTCACCTTGGCGATAGCAGCATTGATCGAGTGTGTGGCTCCGAGCGCCAAAGGAAAGCCAACAAAACCTTCGTGACCCACGGTGGCGGTTTCCACCGTTTCGCCGTCTTTCAGCGTCATCACCATGGAGAAGACGCCCCGCACCGGGAAAAGCGCATGAGAAATCGGATCACCTTGCGCGTAAAACATCGAGCCGGCGCGAAAATCAATCCATCGTAGCTTGGCTTGCCAGCGACCAAAGCATGCTTCGGTGATGCTGCGCAACAGAAAATTCGTCTTAGGCGATGGGCGATCCCGGTAGGGCATAGACATACACCGGAGGATTCAAGGCCGCTGCCTAGCCCTGCACAGCGCGTGTGCAAGGCGGCTATCGAGCCAGGCCTTGCAGGTTCTTGCAAACGCTCAGCTAGCCGCTTTAACGGCTTGCGTCATAGCCTTCGATGCAGCTGAAAAGTAGCCAAGTGCGCGCTTGGTCGGGGTGATCATACGCTTGCGGGTATCGGTCGCGGACTCTTCGAAGCTAACCAGTTCGGCGTCCTTGAGTTGGTGCAAACGCTTATGGATGGTGGCCGGTGAGGCGACTTCACGCATTTGCATCAACTGCCTGACCGATAAGGCCTCGCCGTCATGCCAGTGGCTGCCGATGAGTAAGAGCAGGGCAACATGATCCGGCGAGAGCTCTTCAAGCCCTTGCGATGTGGTTGCCTTGTGTAGAAGTGACTGATAGTGGAAAAAAAGATCAACTTGGTTTTGATTGGACTTCGTGGCCACGGCGCAGGCCTCCTCTTTGGGAAGGGTCAAGGACAAGCAAATGAGCAAAACAGTAACGCTACAAACAACGGTACCATAAACCTTGAAAGCTCTAAAACAAAGACTACAGCGCTTGGAGCGATCATTGGCGACACGATAAAGACTATAGCAACCGGTGCAATGGTCTATCCAACGTTAAACGCTATAGCAATCCGCGCGAGTATGTGCGACAACGCACAATAAGTCCAGTCATCTTTCGACAGGATATTTACTTTTCGAGATTCAACCTTCCGTAGGGACTTGCCGCGATTGCTTTGACCAATAATTCAGCCATGCAAAAGAAAGCAAGACGGGCGCGCATCAGTTTTCAGCATGCTTCGACCCTTGCGCCTGAAAAGCGCATCAATGCTTCGGTCATCACCCAGGTTCACGGCGACAGCGAAGAAGCAGTGCTTGAGGCGCTGAAAAAAACCTATCCGCACTGGAACGATTTCGTCGTGGTGCGGGTAGAGTGGTTGACCTGAGGCGAGCGAGCTCAGCCGCCGACTAGCGGCGGCGGGCCCTTGGGCCAAGTGGGTCTGGTCCAGTCCATCTTGCCTTTGATGCGTGACTGGGTCGCAAGCAGTTCTGCGCCTCGCTCTGAAGGGTGGATCTGGTTGCGTTGTTTTTCCTCGATGATCATCAAATGATCCTTGTAAAGCCGGGCGAGTTCACGCATCGCGTCAGCCGGTTTGGCTTTGGCCGGCAACAACCAGAACACTTGTTCCGCGTCGATGCTGGCGCGCAATTTGCTCAAGTGCCCAAGGGCCTCGTTTTCGATCGTCTGGCTTGGAGGGTCGTAGGTTCCAAGACTGATGATGACGGTTTTGGCTGCGAATTTGACGCCATTATCGCGAACCCAGCGTTCGGTTGCCGTGTTCGGCTGGGTCTTGGTCACGCATTCCTGGCGAAACTGCTTGATGCCTTCAGCGATTTCATCGCCGAGAATGAGACAGTCAATCATAGGGCCTTTGATCTCATAAAAGGAAGGGTTGGGTTTCGGCATGTATGGACTCCGCAGCCCTGGCCTTGATCGGCCGCGCCGAGGACCTGTCCAATCTCCCGAGTGCGCATTCAAACACTGAACTTAGCTATTTGCATAGTGTATCCACGATTATGTATCCACGATGAGCCTGCCTCAGCTCAGAGCCTTTACTCGACTTTCCCAATACGCCGCACGATGTCGGCAAGCAGCTTGGCATCCCGGGCCCAAAATTGCGCGAAATCCGGAGCATCGAGGTATTGAATCGGACTTCCCGCGTTCGTGATCGCGCTTTGTACCTTCGGGTCGCTTGCCGCCTGCTTCGCCGCCTGTCTCAGCTGCTCAATGATCGATGCCGGAGTACCACTCGGAACGAAAATTCCAGACCATTGTGAAAACTGGATCGGAACGCCAAGTTGCTCAAGGCTCGGTACCTCCGGCAGACTTTGCAGCGGTTCTTTGCCCCAATGCGCAAGCACGCGGAGCTTGCCTGCCTTGACCTGGGATAGGATCGAAGCGGGCCCTGTCGCAACCAGATCAATCTCGCCCGCAAGCAGAGCCAATACCGCAGGACCTGCGCCTTTGTATGCCACATGGGTGATCTTGAGTTCGCGCTCGAGTTTGAGCATTTCCATAGGGACATGCATGGTCCCGTAGTTTCCCGAGGAACCGTAATTGAGCTTGCCTTGATTGGCTTTGACGTAGCGTTCAAACTCGGCATAATTTTTGTAGGGTGCATCAGCGCGTACGGCCAAGACCGTGGGGTCTGCCGTTACCCTGGCAATCGGCGTGAGTTGCTGCAGGCTGAACGCTGGCGTTCGGCCCAGGACTTCGTCGGCAACCGGAATGGTCGATATCGAGACAAGGCCCATCAGCAGCGTGTAGCCATCCGGCTTTGCTCGGGCCACTTGCGCCATGCCGAGAGCTCCTCCGGCGCCGGCCTTATTCTCGACGATCACCGCCTGACCGAGCATTCGCCCCATGGCCTCAGCCATGGGTCTGCCGACGGTGTCAGCCACCCCGCCAGGCGGGAAGGGGACCACCATGGTAATCGGTCGCACGGGAAATCGGTCGCTCTGTGCCTGAGCAAGCGGCAGCATGATCGTCGCGCTGCAAAGTGCAACAATCGCTGCAAGGAATCGATGGGTCAGGGATTTCAGGGTGGCTCGACGCATAGGACTTCCCGGGTGCAGTTCTGAGGCTCCGGTGGCTTGGTGGTCGGACTCAGTGGTTTGATGATCGGTCTGGTTTGGTTGTCGGTCTATTGTGATTGTCGGACTGGCTTGATCGTCGTTTTATTGTACTTAGCGGGTAACCACGGTTCTGGCAGGCAAGCAGGATTTTGGCCGGCAAGCAGCATCGGACCAGGGTCTGCCGCGGGCTCATTGCAAGCGATCGGCTGGAGGCAAACGGGCTGGAGTGCAATGGGCTGGAGGGCAATGGTGGTTGGTAGGCCGTGCTGGATTCGAACCAGCGACCAACGGATTAAAAGTCCGCTGCTCTACCGACTGAGCTAACGACCCACGAAGCCTTCCATTATACAAATAGAGAGAATTGCAGGTCAACCTGCGCACAAGGCATTAACCCATCGGGCCTGCACCCGCTAAAGCCTGCTCATCTGCCATTTCATGGCAAGCCAGGCACCGCCTGCGATCGCGGGTAAACACAGTGCCGCACTGGCTGCAAGCAGCGAAGCAGCGCTTAAGCCCTGACCGATGGTGCAACCGAAAGCCACCACACCTCCGATTCCCATCATCGCGGCACCGAGCAAATGCATGCGCGTGTCCTCCAGTCCTGAAAAAC
The DNA here is from genome assembly GCA_002342365.1 of Burkholderiales bacterium UBA2459. Classification (GTDB taxonomy): domain Bacteria; phylum Pseudomonadota; class Gammaproteobacteria; order Burkholderiales; family Burkholderiaceae_E; genus UBA3064. The sequence goes on from DDPV01000002.1 coordinate 40,048, forward strand.
CTTCAAGTCTGAACCGACCACTGAATAAGGATTCAATCCATGCGCCGAATATCATGCCAAAAACTGAAACGATGCCGATACTCAGCGTTTTGCTTCGGTCGCTAAAAAGGATGAAGTAATCGAGGGTGTAGGCAAGCGGAGCCACAAAGCTGAACGACTCCGGCCCCTTCGAGTTGGTTGCAAGAAAGCCTTCTTTCAAGGTGTTCGGGTCCTCGTCGAGATAGCCCAGTGAAGCGGAAACAAACCACATGGCAGCGATCAAGGCGCCCACCACCAAACCGCTGATGACTTGTTCATGGGCTTGCCGATCCGAGCCCGCCTTGATCCATAGCGTTCCAAAAAGTAGTCCGCTGACGGTCAAGCCGGTGATCATCCTTTGTTGCGGATCAATGGCCTGGCCAAAGATCAGCCTTGGCAAATCCTGGGCGGCCCAGAGCTCGAAAACTTGTGTTTCGAGCAAGCTCAGCCTGGGCATCGCCAGTAATCCGCGCATGGTGACGTAGGCACACAGTCCCATCACCAGTACCACAACCAGTGCTTTGAGGGATCCGTTACCGAGTCGGATCAGTGCTTTGCTGCCGCAACCCGATGCGAGCACCATGCCAAAGCCAAAAAGTGCGCCGCCAAGGATATGGCTTAACCAGGTCAGTTTGGGGGTGAGATAAAACGAGGGCTCAACATGAATGAGTTCTTGCGACCACATCAGCTGCGTGAAAAAGATCGCGGCAGCAAGCGCTGCAAACCACTGGCGCATCCGCCCAAAGTCTGCCATGTTGAACCAGTCGCTGAAGGCTCCCATGGTACAGAAATGATAGCGACTCATGACAGCACCCATCAAGCCGCTCACCACACATGCGAGTGCCAGCACGGTGGCGCTTGAGGCCTCGCTCACTTGAGCTTACTGAGTCGCTCTTTGGCCACCATCGCGGCGTTGCTTTCCGGGTGGCGCTCAATAAGGCTTTGCAGCGTTTTTCTGGCTACAGCGCGCTCACCCGCGTCGGCCTGCGCAAGGCCCAAGTTCAAGCGAGCATCCGCGGCTCGTGGATGCTCTGCATAGCTTTTTAAGAACGCTGTGAAACTTGTAATCGCGCCTTTATACTCGCGCTGTGCATAGTTGGCGCTGCCAAACCAAAACACCAGGCTCGGCATATAGTTGGTGTCCGGGAAACGGTCCATCATGTTGCGCAACTGGCTGGCTGATTGCTTGAAGTCTCCGGCACGAAAGGACTCGATGGCGCCGTCAAAAAGCCGCTTTTCGGTGGGATCAACGCGAATCTCAACGCCGTCGACGTTGACCACAAGCGGTTCAAAGGCGCTCAGCCGATTGTCGACCTCACCCACCTTGACTTTGACTTCGCCAATCCTTTTGTCGACCAGCTGATCCAAATCACGCTGTCGCTTCTGGGTGATGCTCAGTTCATTGACCAGGTCTTCGATCTGGCCACGTGCACGAGCCAATTCCTGGCGCAGGCGTTCCATATCTGACTGCACGCCAAGCTGACCTTGGCCGTCCGCTTTTTTTTGCACCGACTGCTGGGTGTCTTTAAGCTCCGCGTCGAAAGCCTGAATCTGCGCGCCAAGCTTTTGAATCTGAGCGCTTAAATTCTGAATTTGTTTGGTCTGCTCTTGCAGCTGATTACGCGACTCTTCGAAACGAATTCGCAAATCGAGGATCGCTTTGCGTGCTTCATCGTCGGCGAAAATCGCAGCCTGTGCGGCATGGTGCGCAAGGCCAGCACNNGCAAGCCTTGGATCATTGTTGATAGACCAATTCGGCACGGCGATTTTGCGCAAAGGCGGTCTCATCGGTGCCCTGATTCATCGGTTTTTCTTCACCCAGGCTCACCGCCTCGAGTTGCGCATCGGGCACCCCCAGGGTCACAAGTGCTTTGCGCAGCGCTTCGGCACGTTTTTGACCCAGCGCAAGGTTGTATTCCCGAGTGCCGCGTTCATCGGTGTGGCCTTGAATCGAAACCTTCAGTTGCTTGTTGCTTTGTAGAAAGTTGGCGTGCGCCTGAATCAGCCCCCGGAACTCTTCACGAATTTCAAAACTATCAAAGTCGAAATACACGATTTTGCGAAAAACCGGACTCGCCGGATTACTCAGTGCCGCCGGCAATCCAGTGCTCGTGCTGCTGCCGGCCTCAACCGGAGTCACGGCCGAGCGTGCAGCCGGTTCGGCGGGCGCAGGTGCAGGCATGGGCGTTGGCGCAGGGCTGCTCGCAACAAGCCCGCGATTGTCGATCGGCGCAGCGCCTTTTTCTTCATCCAGCGGAACGGATGAGCAGGCGCCCAGGGCGATAACAAGAGCGGCTGCTAAACCGATGCGGGTGGATTGGGATTTCATACGATGGTCTCCTTGATGGAACTTACTTCAATGGCAAAGGACCCCACGCGGGTTCGCGCATGTCGCCCGCTAAACTTGCGAGTTGCTGTTTGACTTTACCGTCAACCGAAGCAGCAATCAGCGCGTCGCGTCCACCGCGACGGCTTGCGTACATCACCCACTTGCCATTGGGTGAGAACGAGGGCGCTTCTTCGCGCCCGCCTTCGGATATCAGGCTGTCGTCGCCTGTTGCCAGATCACGAACGGCAACCAGGTAGCGACCTTCCCGGCGGGTAATGTAGGCAAGTAGTTTGCCATCAGGACTGAGCCTTGCTGATGTGGAGTAGGGCGATCCGAAGCTGACGCGCTTGGCCTCGCCGCCCTGGCTCGGTACCTGGTAGATCTGAGGGCTACCGGCACGGTCGGATGTGAAGTAAATCGATCGACCGTCGGGGGAAAACACCGGTTCGGTATCGATAGCGTTGGACGATGTGACTCGGCTCGGCGAACCGCCTCGCACCGACACCCGATAAATTTGCGACATGCCATCGAGGGTGAGCGCAACAGCAAGCTCTTGACCGTCCGGAGACCAAGCGGGCGCACTGTTGCTGCCGCGAAAATTGGCCACGGCCAGACGTTCGCCGGTGGCAAGATTGTGAACGTAGACGACTGGTTTTTTGCTTTCGAAAGACACATAGGCGAGCTTGGTTCCGTCGGGCGACCAGCGGGGCGAAATGATCGGTTCGGCCGAACTCAGCGCCAGCTGCGGGTTTTCTGCGTCCCAGTCGGCAATTTGCAAGACATAGCGGGTGGCCTGCTTGCTGACATAAGCGATTCGGGTTGAAAAAATGCCCTTTTCGCCGGTGAGTGCTTCAAAGATTTCATCGGCAATCCGATGGCCTGCCATGCGTAAATCATCGGGATGCACAACAAGCGATCGCTGGAACATGGCCCGCTGCTTGATCAAATCGCTCAGCCGGTAGCGAATATCAAAGCGACCATCAGCCAGCCGCGATGCGGAGCCCGACACCAGCATATCGATGCCCTTGCCGCGCAGCTCCAAGGGAAGCGGCCCGGTATCGGCAAGCGTCATGCCGCTATCGATCATGTTAAAGAGGCCGCTTCGAGAAAGATCGGTACGGATCACCGCAGCCACATCAACCCGCGCACGCTGATCCGCTGCGAAACTCGCAACCGATACCGGCAAAAGCGATTGGGCAACACCGGATACATCAACCCGCTGCTGCGCTTGCACGCGGTTGGGGTGGCCGCCCATCCAAAGGGCGAGGCCAAGGACGGCGACAAAAGCCTTGCTGAGCAGCACGCGCCGAAGAACGAGCTTGGTAAAGGCTTTCATGAGATGCGGACTGTCATTAAGCTCAAAGTTTACATCATGCCGTCTCGGCTTCCGTCTTTGGGTTGGTGTGAAATCACCATCGAACTCGGGCAACTGCCCGACGGTGGCCTTGGAAAGGGCGTGGTGCGGCTAATTGCGCGTTCGGCGGCTTCATCCCAGCTTTTATTGCCGCTACTCGATGTGAGTCGAACCTGCAAGACTTCGCAGGCGGCCGAGAGCGAGACATTGAATTCGGCCCGCGGATTGCCGGTCAGGCTCTGGGCAAAGACCGTGTTCGCGCGAATCGCTGCCCGCAAGCGCGCCGCGTAGCCGGCATCAAGGCTACTGCCCTGTCCACCGGCGCCAGCAGCCAACCCCTGCGCGCTATTGCCCTCGCGCGAGGCCTGCGGGCTGCCTTTCTTGGTGGCGTCTTGTCTTGACTTGCTGTCTGGAGCTGTTTGCTGCATCCGGGCAATCTGATCGGCACGCAAACGCTCAGCAAGCTTTTCCTCCTCGGCCTCACGCTGCTTACGTTCTGATTCTTTTTTTGCCTCGGCTTGGGCCAGCTTCTTTTTGCGCTCCTCCTCTTGCATTTGCTTTTCCTCGGCTAGCTTGCGCTGCTCGCTTGCCTTTTTACTTTGTTCTGCTTCCCGTTTTGCCTTGTCCTCGGCCAGTTTTTTGGCTTCCTGGCGCTTGCGTTCCTCGGCAAGGCGTTTGGCTTCCTCCTTGCGATGCTCTTCCTCTTTCTTTTTCTGCAGTGCAATATCGGCAGCCCTAGGTTCAACCACCTTGGGCGGCGGCCTGGGAATCAGCTTGGCCTCAGGGGCTTCGGGAGCGACCTCGGGTTTAGGCTTGACCGGTTCCGCTGCAAGCTCATTGCGTGGCTCTTCAGGCTTTGGGTTTGGGGCTTTCGCCGCCTCAGTAGCCAGCCAGAGTTCGGCTTGAACCGGTGGGGGTTCCTGGTTTTTCCAGGACAGGCCGATGAGCAAAAACGCAGCAAGCGCAGCGTGCATCAGCACTGCAAGGGTGATTGAAATCCGCTTTTGCTTTTGCTCGTCCATGCTGCAAGCGACTAAGCCGGTGGCTTGACCATCAGGGCAACCCGCTGAATCCCGCCACGCCGAAGCAAATCCATCGCATCAACGACTTTTTCGTAGGCGATCGACTTATCGGCGCTGATCACGACGGGCAAGGCCTGATCAGCTTGCATACGCCTGACCGCCTCGACCAGATCGGCTTTCGTAATCCGCTCCCTGCTTGGCTCAGCCCCTTTGAGGTTGCGGGCGCGCAGACTCATTGCGCCATTGCGTTGAATCACCAGCTCGATAAAGCCATCGGTCTTTGTATTGCTCTGCCCGGCGGTTGGAAGATCAATCGCGCCAGGCGGCAAGAGCGGGGCGGTGACCATAAAAATCACAAGCAGCACCAGCATCACATCGATATAAGGCACCACATTGATGTCAGCAACCATGCGGCGGCTACGCCGCGAACGGCCTGATCCAGAGCTTGTCGATGCAGCCATCGTCAGCGCGCCTGCCTTTGCAAAATATTGAGGAACTCTTCGCTGAAGGTGTCAAAGCGGTTAGCCAGACGATCGATCTCTGTTGCATAACGGTTGTAGGCGACCACCGCAGGTATGGCTGCAAAAAGACCGATTGCGGTGGCAACCAGTGCTTCAGCAATACCCGGTGCGACCGCGGCCAAAGTGGCCTGTTGCACATTGGCCAGCCCTCGAAACGCATTCATGATGCCCCAGACGGTTCCGAACAAACCGATATAAGGACTGACCGATCCGGCCGAGGCCAGAAAGGGAAGCCCGCGCTCGAGGCTGTCCATTTCGCGCTGGCTTGATGCGCGCATGGCGCGACGGGCACCGTCGAGCATCGCCACGACGTCGCCCGGTTTTTGCTGGCGGACCTTCAAAAATTCACCCATGCCCGCTTCAAAAATCTGCGCCAGCGCGCCGCGTTGTTGCTTGTTCTCATCCTGGAGTTCGCGGTACAGCGCGCCAAGATCGACATCGGTCCAAAAGACTTCTTCAAAAGCATGGGTGCGTTTTTTTTCCTCGCGGATGCTCAAGCCCTTGCGAAAAATGCCTGTCCAGGAGGCAATCGAAATCCCTAAAAGCAGCAACATGACGAGTTGAACCAGCACGCTGGCATTCATCACCAGCGAGAGGATAGACATATCGGCGTGAGCAGTCATGGCTTGCGTGAATCCTCATCAAAGAGCGAAGGGTCGGCGATCGAATCAAGCCTGAGGTTTGGCTGGATTGCGTGCATTGCGGGACCTGCTGGCCGCTCAAGCCCTAGGTGTTGCCAGGCAAGCTCGGTAGCAAGCCGCCCACGTGGTGTGCGCTGCAAGTAGCCTTGCTGAATCAGAAAGGGCTCAATCACATCCTCAATCGTGTCGCGCTCCTCGCCGATCGCAGCGGCCAGATTATCAAGCCCCACCGGGCCACCGGCGAATTTGCGTGTGATCGCTTCAAGAAGGCTGCGATCCATGTGATCAAGACCCTGTTGATCCACATCAAGCATCGATAAAGCCGCATCGGCAACCTTAGCGCTGATGCTGCCGTCGTGCCGAACCTGCGCGAAGTCACGAACACGCCGAAGCAAGCGATTGGCAATACGCGGCGTGCCACGGGAGCGGGCTGCAATCACTTGGGCGCCTGCCGCATCGGCCTGCGCTTTCAAGAGGCTTGCAGAGCGCATCACGATAGTTGTCAAATCCGAAACGGTATAAAATTCAAGTCTTGAAACAATGCCGAAACGGTCACGCAAGGGATTGGTCAGCATGCCGGCGCGGGTGGTGGCGCCAACCAGGGTGAAAGGCTGCAAATCGAGCTTGATCGAACGCGCTGCGGGGCCTTCGCCGATCATGATGTCGATCTGATAGTCCTCAAGAGCCGGATAGAGGATCTCTTCAACCACCGGCGATAAGCGGTGTATCTCATCGATAAAAAGCACATCGTGCCGCTCGAGATTGGTAAGCAAGGCAGCCAGATCGCCAGCCCTTTCAAGGACGGGGCCTGAGGTCTGTCTGAGATTGACGCCCATTTCCGCGGCAAGAATATGCGCAAGCGTTGTTTTTCCAAGTCCAGGAGGACCAAAGAGCAACACATGGTCAAGCGGTTCGTTGCGTTGCCGGGCTGCCTGAATAAAGATATCGAGCTGCTCGCGAATCTTTGCCTGACCGACATAATCGCGCAAGGATTTGGGGCGCAGCGCCCGCTCAATCGCTTCTTCCTGCGGTGTTTGCGTGTGGGCGGCAATCAGCCGGGGTGCGCTGAGCTGATCATGTTGAATGCTCATTGCAAGCTGCCCTTGGAGAGCTGTTTCAGGGCTTGGCGAATGCCTTCAGAAAGGTTCGTGCCAGGGGCGATCGCGTGAATCGCCTGGGCCGATTCTTTTTCGGAATAGCCCAGCGCCATCAAGGCACGCTGCACCTCAAGCCGGTCGTCCTGCACCCCGGTGCCCGCGCTGGCAACCGGCGCGACCGAGAACTTGCCGCGTAACTCGAGCATCAGCCGCTCGGCGGTTTTTTTACCGATACCTGGTACCCGCATCAGCCGGCTGCTGTCCTGCGCGGCAACCGCCTGAGCCAAGTCATCGGCCGAAAGACCTGACAAAACACTGAGCGCTGTGCGGGGCCCTACCCCGGAAATCCGAATCAGCAAACGGAAAGCCTCACGCTCGGCCGCGGTGAGAAAACCGTACAGCAATTGGGCGTCTTCGCGCACGATGAATTCGGTCAGCAGCGTGACCTTTTCACCGATCGCGGGCAATTCGTAAAAGCTGCTCATCGGGACATCAATGCAATAGCCCAGCCCTTGCACATCCACCATCACAGCGGGGGGCGATTTTTCGATCAGGATGCCTTGGATTCGACCGATCATAGCTCGCTATTATCTACGCCTTGAACGTTGCTGCAGCCTGCCGCGGCCGTATTGCAAGGCTTGCAGCGCACCGAGTTTGCGCGATTGCAGGTGATACAGCGCGCAGGCAAGCGCATCGGCTGCGTCAGGCGTTGGACTGCCTTCGAGCGCAAGCAAGCGCTGGACCATCCATTGCATTTGTGCCTTCGCCGCGCGACCGTGTCCGGCAATCGACTGCTTGATCTGCATCGCGGCGTACTCGTGAACCGGTAACTTATGCAAGGCAATCGCAGCGATCGCAGCGCCGCGCGCCTGGCCTAGCAGCAGCGTCGAGCGGGGGTTCACGTTCACAAAGACCTCTTCAATCGCGGCCTCATCGGGTTGGTAGCAACGGATCAACTCATCAACCGCTTCAACAATCCGGCCGAGTCGATCCGCCGTGCTTCCTTCGCCGGTCTGGATCGTGCCGCTTCCAACCCATTGTTGCTTGCCTGATTCAAGACGCACCAGACCAAAGCCGGTCCGCCTAAGGCCTGGATCGATCCCCAGGACCAACAGCGTCTCAGTGGCGGAAATGCCGTACTCCCGTAAAGACCATCACGATGTCGCGCTCGTCCGCTGCCTGAATCACCTCATTGTCTCTGAGCGAGCCACCGGGCTGAATCACGGCCTGTGCGCCTGCGTCGATGACCACATCGAGTCCGTCGCGAAAGGGGAAAAAAGCATCGCTTGCAACGACGGAGGCTGCCAGGCTCAGCGATGCGGCCTCGGACTTGATTGCAGCAATCCTTGCCGAGTCAAGCCGACTCATTTGCCCGGCGCCGATTCCTAGCGTTTGCTGCTGTCTGCAAAACACAATGGCGTTGGATTTCACGTATTTGGCAACCTGCCAGGCAAAACACAAATCGGCAAGCTGATCAGTGCTGGGCATGCGCTTGCTCACGACGCTGAAATCCTCGGGCCTCAGGCGCTGCTGATCGGCGGTTTGCACCAGAAAACCGGAGCTGATTCGCTTGATATCAAGCTGCACCTGGGCTTGTGCGAGGCCGTTGTCAAGGCTTTGAATCGCGCTGCAATCGATCTCAAGCACCCGAATATTGGCTTTGCCCGCCAAGACCGTCAGCGCCTCAGCGCTATAGCCCGGGGCGATAAGGACTTCAACAAACTGCTGGGCAAGGGCTTGTGCGGTGGGTTCATCAACCGCGTGATTAAAGGCAATAATGCCGCCAAAAGCACTGGTCGGATCGCAGGCAAACGCCTTGGTGTAAGCGTCGCGGCAGCTGTCGCCCGAGGCTACGCCGCAGGGGTTGGCGTGTTTGACGATCACGCAACTCGGCCTGGCAAAGCCTTGCACGCAGGCCCAGGCTGCGTCGGCATCAGCAAGATTATTGAAGGATAAGTCCTTGCCCTGGCGTTGGATGGCTGTTACCAGCGAGCCCGGCGCGGGTGAAGCTTCGCGGTACAGGGCAGCTTGCTGGTGGGGATTTTCTCCGTAGCGCAGGTCTTGCTGTTTGATAAGGCTTTGCATCAAAAGGCGCGGGAAGGGAAAACGCCCGCCTTGCTCGGGTTGAGCGCTTTGGCGTCGGGTCGACAGGTAGTTGCTGATCGCAGCGTCGTACTGGCTGACGCGTTCAAAGGCGCTGACGGCCAGATCAAAACGTTGGGCATCATTGAGGCCCGGGCAGTCATGGTGCAACTGGCCAAGCCGCATCGCTTCAAGCACCGGTGCATAGTGCTCGGGGCTGCTGAGTACCGCAACGCTTTGCCAGTTTTTAGCTGCTGACCGCAGCATCGCCGGACCACCGATATCGATTTGCTCGATGGCATCGTCCAGCGTGCAATCGTCTCTTGCAATGCTTTGTTCAAAGGGATAAAAATTCACCACCAGCATGTCGATCGATTCAATACCTTGAGCCACAAGGCTTGCGTGATGCCCGGGGTGGTTTTTACGGGCCAGCAAACCGGCATGGATCACAGGGTGAAGCGTTTTGACCCGGCCATCGAGCATTTCAGGAAACTGCGTGAGTTCGCTCACTTCGGTCACAGACAGGCCCAGATCTCGCAAAAAGGCCGCTGTGCCGCCGGTGCTGATCAAGCTCACACCGAGTGCGACCAGGCCTTGCGCCAGCTCGGCGAGCCCTTGTTTATTCGAAACCGAAACGAGCGCGCGGCGGATTTCAAGCATGGATGACCTGTCGGGCAAAAGATCGGGGGATGTAGAAGGATTCACGCGCTCGGGGTTTTGCTGAGCAAACCGTGTTGCTGCAATTTTTTGCGCAAGGTGTTGCGGTTGATGCCGAGCATCTGTGCGGCCTTCAATTGATTGCCGCCTGCCTCGCGCATCACCCTTTGCAGCATGGGTTTTTCCACCGTCAAAATCACCATGTCGTAGATTCCGGCCGGCGCTGCACCTTCAAGGTCGGCGAAGTAACGCTCGAGACTTTGCTCAACGGCAACTGCCATCGGATTGCTCGTGGCCTGGTTCATCGCTTCTGTCCTTCGTGACGCGCCTGTCTGGTTCGACATCCTACCGGCATTCAAGCGGCAATAAGCCGGCAATCGCGTGGCGATGATGCGTCTGATGCTTTGTTTTCACCTTGGATCAAGCACGCAAAGCATTGCTCAATGAACACCCACTGGCGCGCTGAGCTTTCGATGCGAAAAAAGCGCTGCAAGGCTTCTTGAGCCCAGTCCTGTGCGGGCAGGCCCTGGATCAACTGTCGGGCACTTATGCGCACCCACTGGGGGAGGTACCAACTGACGTGTTTGCGAAAGCTTCGCACGCCGCTTGGCTCTCCATAAAAGCGCATGTGGTCGTCGAAATGCACCTGCATCGCGTTGCGCAAACTCTCAAGCCCGGGCTCAGCAAAGCCTGGCTGCCCCATGAGTTCGGCTGCAATCTGCGCAAAAAGCCAGGGCCGCCCAAGCGCTGCGCGTCCGACCATCACGCCATCGCATCCGGTTCGCTTGAGTACTGCGGCGGCTTTTTCGGCAGAGTCGATATCGCCGTTTGCAATCACCGGGATTTGAAGCGCTGCTTTCACCGATTGCAAGCTGTCGTACTCTGCCTCGCCGTTAAAGCCCTGTTCACGGGTGCGTCCATGGACAACGATCATCGAAACGCCCAGCGATTGCATGGCCAAAGCGAGCTTTTGCACATTTCGGCTCGCCGCGCAAATGCCGGTGCGCATTTTTACGGTGACCGGTACCGCCCTTTCGCGGTTTGCCAAGGCCTCGATCACCGCTTCCACAATCCTCAGTGCCAAGGGTTCCTGACCCATCAAAGCCGAGCCTGCAGCGAGTGCACAAACCTTTTTGGCCGGGCATCCCATGTTGATGTCGATCACTTGCGCGCCGCGATCGGCGTTGTAGCGGGCGGCCTGAGCCATCATGCGCGGATCTGCGCCTGCCAGCTGCACCGCGACCGGGGCGGCTTCACCGTCATGATTCAAGCGCTGCGAAGTTTTGACACTTTTCCAAAGGGCGGGGTTGGACGCGGCCATTTCCGAGACTGCGTAGCTCGCTCCGAAACGGCGGCACAGTTGACGATACGGTCGATCGGTCACGCCAGCCATCGGCGCAACAAGTACCGGTTGATCAATCCGGTAGCTACCGAGCTGCAAGGGCTTGAGCGGAATCGACAAAGACCTTGATTCGATCGCAGAAGCCTTGAACCTGGCGTTGACCCTGGCGTTGACTTTCAAGTTGTTCATCGCTTTGACCCGATCAACCAAAAATCGGCCAGGGGTCGCGTGGACCGAAGGCAAAAAGGCGGGTCATGAGCTGCCTTAGATGGCGTTGCCTTGCCAGCATGAGCGCCTGCGGCGCCAAGGCCTGAAACCAAGGGCCGGCGCTTTGCTTTGCGAGTTGATCGGTGATCCGCATCAAGAGCCAGCGATCGCGCTGGCGTTGTTTTTCAAAGCCGCTAAGGGTATCGATCAGCCTGCTCGCATGCTGGGGTGCGTCCGCTTGATACTCCAGATCGACAAGGCAGCGCGCAAGCTCGGCTGCGTCACGAAAGGCGAGGTTCAAACCCTGACCAGCAACTGGGTGAAGACTTTGTGCGGCGTTGCCAATCCAGATCGATGCTTCGCGCTGTGCCGCATCGATGCGCAGAATCTGAGGCCTTGCTCGGCGTTTGAGCCTGATGTTTTGCATGTTGTTGTCAAAGCGAAGCACCTCGACGCCCTCCGGAAGCGACCCGTTCAGCTCGCGAATCAGGCGGTTTTCCCCATGTTGGGAAGATCCGTTTTGCCGCAGTGCTGCAAAGCGGCGGGCGGTGACGCTGTGTTCGGCGCACCACACCAGTTGCATCGCCTGCGCTTGAATATCGGGCAGCAAGGCCAGAGGACCGTCTGGCAAAAATCGCTCCAAAGCCCAGCCAGGCGCTGAGCATCGAACGTCAACGCGTCCGGCAAGCGCTGATTGCCCGGCATCGTCTTCAAGCGCCGTCTCGCCGGGATCGCCATCTGCGCAAACCTTGATGCTCCAGACGGGCAAATCCTGGGCAAGACCGCTTGCTTCGTCGCCTAAACGCAGCGCAGCGCCCTTGCAGTGAAGGTCGTAGGCCGCTTGCAAATGGTTCACAAGGCTCGACCAACTCACCACGCGCCCGAGTCGCTCAAGGCCGAGGTCTTCCTGGTCCATCACCAAGCCTTGGCCGATGCGTCGGGCGAATCGTGTGCCAACCTGAACTTCGACCCGTCGGATGTCCGCGCCCCCCGGCATGCTGCCTGTGCAAGCTCGGATCAGTTGCAAGGAACCCACCGACAAAGCGAGGCTTCGCTGGGTGTCCGAACTTGCGGCAAGGGCTTGGCTTCCGTGGATCGGCCCTTGCCAGCCCTCGTGCATGAGCATGCAGCGCAGCGCCAGCGCTGCCGGTCCCTGGCCTTGGATATCAAGCAGCATCTTCATCGTTTGCATCGCTTTGCAGGTAACGCTGCGCTTGCGCAAGCCGCTCTGGCGTGCCTACGTCAAACCACATGCCGTGATGGTGAATCGTGAAACATCGGCTCTGGGCGATTGCGGATTTCAAAAGTGGCCCGAGCTTTGCGCTTTCGCCGATCCTGATACCCGAAAAAAGCTCAGGTCGGTAAATACCGATGCCACTGAAGGTGCACATCCTGCCGTCGATGGCAAAGTCGCCCTCCGGGTGATGGGGCGGGTTGTCGACCAGCACGCAACAAGCAAGCAATGGCTCGACCTCGCCGGTACCTTGCTTCAATCGCTTGGCCAGATCAAAAGTGCTTGAAAGCGGGAAATCGCAGACGATGTCGGCGTTTAACACCAAAAAGGGCTCTGCACCGAGTAGTGGGAGGGCCTTTGCAATACCACCAGCGGTCTCCAAGGCCTTGGCTTCAGCCGACCAGCGCACCTGCAATCCCCAAGCGCTGCCGTCGCCAATGGAGGCGATCAACTGATCGCCCAGCCAGGCGTGGTTGATGACCAGCTCGCGAAAGCCTGCGCCAGCGAGCGCGCGCAGATGACGATGAATCAGCGCTTCGCCGGCCACTGAAACCAGTGCTTTGGGTATCTGGTCGGTGAGCGGTCGCAAGCGCTCGCCCCGGCCCGCAGCCAGAATCATAGCTTTCACAGCTTGGGGCTTTGAATAAGCGTCATGCTTGCGTCTGCCCGCTTTGCAAAGGGGTCATGATTCAAGCCATTCGATGACCAGATCAGCCAGCGCTGCAAGCTCTTGATAACGCATCAGGACGGGTAAAGTATAGGACAAAACCACTGGTAAATCAGCAAGGTAGCGTTCTTTTCCGTCGCGGTAATGAAGTCTTGCAAAAATCCCCAGGATCTTCAGATGCCTTTGCAAACCGACCCACTCAAAGGCCGTCCAGAAATCGCTGAACGCATCGTCTACCGGCAGGCCACGCTTGCGTGCCTGATCCCACCAACGAATCAAGCCGTCAAGCTGAACCTCCTCGTCCCAGGCGATGTATGCGTCGCGCCACAGTGACACCAGGTCATAGGTGATCGGCCCGATGACCGCATCCTGAAAATCGAGAACGCCTGGGTTGCGAGCGCCGGCAAGCAGCATCAAGTTGCGGCTGTGAAAGTCGCGATGCACATAAACCTGCGCTTGGGCAAGGCAGCGCGCAACAATGCAATCGAAAGCCTGATCGATAATCAGGCGCTGGGCCTGCGACAGTGTTTTCCCCTTGTGCCTTTCGATGTACCAGCGCGGCCAAAGCTCCATTTCATCGCGTAAGCGGCTGGCATCGAAAAGGGGAAGCTGATTCGCTCGGGTTGCCAGTTGGATCGAACAAAGGGCGCTGCCAGCCTCACGATAAAGCGCGCTGGCTAGGGCCACGCGCTCAGATTCGGGCCTGTGTTGATCAAGCACTTGCAAGTAGGTGTGATCGCCGAAATCTTCAAGCAGTAAAAACCCAAGTTCAGGCGCTTCTTCAACAATTGCCGGCGTTGTCATCCCTGCATCCGCAAAGAGCCTAGCAACTGCGACAAAAGGACGAACGTCTTCGTGCGCTGGCGGAGCATCCATCACAATCAGCGACTTGCGCTGGTCCTGACAGACCACCCGGAAATAGCGCCGAAAGCTCGCATCTGCCGAAGCAATCTCGAGTTGCTCAGGGTCAAGGCTGTGTTTGGCTGCAAGCTTGAGCAGCCAGGCTTTGAGTTGCTGCTGACGTATGTCCATGGAAACCGTTTGCGCTTGCTGATCCCGGATCCGATGGCGGTACCGGCTCATGAGGCTTGTGAAAGCAAGCGATATCATAGACCGATGCGCCGCCTGCTTCGCTTATTGATCTCAATGCTCGGCCTTTTGCCGATTCCTGGCCTTGCGCAGGTTTCAGATGTGGGCATCAGGCTGCGCATCGAGCCCGAGCCCTCTGTGGCGCTTGCCAAACTGCCTGGTAAACGACCGATTTTTGGCTGGGCCGAATCGATCGAGGGTTCGGTGGATGAGACGCTGACACTGCGCGGCCAAGCGCATCTGCGTCAGGCAGGGACTGCCTTGTCAGCTTCCCGCATCGACTATCAGCACGAGAATGAGTTCTTGGTTGCCGAAGGCCAGGTCCGGATGGCCAAGGGTGGCACGATTGTGCAAGGCCCTGCGCTGCGACTGAAAATGGACACGCAAAAGGGCGTCATGGAAGATGCGGCCATTGCGCTTCCTGCGCTTGGCGGCTCCGGATCCGCCAGGCTGATCGAATTTGACGGTCCGGGCAAAGTGAATTTGCTGCAAGCGATGTTTACAACCTGCCGTCCTGAACAGCCCGGCTGGGTGTTGCAAGCCGACAAGATCAAGCTGGATGAGGACAGTGAACAAGGCGAGGCTGAACAGGCCCGGATTGTTTTTCAAGGCCTGCAAGGGCCGACCATTCCACGACTTAGTTTTCCCCTCACCGATACCCGGCGAAGCGGCTGGTTGCCACCCACCATGGGCGTGAGTTCGCGCACCGGTGCTGATCTGACCTTGCCTTATTACTTCAATGTGGCAAGCAACCGAGACCTCACGCTTTTTCCGCGCGTATCCTTGATTCGCGGGGTCTCCATCGGCGCCTGGGGGCGCTATCTGGAGCCTCAAAGCCTAGGCGAAGTGCGGGTTGAGCTCAATCCGCAGGACCTGAAAACCGGTGAAAGCCGATACTTCATCTCGAGTCTGCATCGTTTTCAAAACTTTGGCGGCTGGAGCGGTCAGTGGGATCTGCGCGCTGTGTCCGACGATCAATACCTGGTTGATTACAGCCGTAACATCTTAGGCAGTTCATTGCGCAATCTTCCCCGCGCGATCAGCGCGAATCGAAGCTTCGGTGAATCATCCCTGACGATCTCGGCCACCAGCTTTCAGAACGTTCTTGATGCAAGAGCTTCGCCACCCTACGAAACGCTGCCCCGCGTGGAATGGCGTTGGTATCGTTATGCCGATCAAAGCGCATCGCAGTGGGTCGGGCGAAGCTTTGATTTGAGCGGCATGCTCGAGATGGCGCGTTTTCGTCGGCCATTGATCGATTCCATGGAGGGCTTGCGCACGGTGATCAATCCGAGCGTTCAAGCGCCCTGGCGCCAACCCTGGGGCTACATTACCCCGAGTCTTAGCCTGCACGGGACGGACTATCGATTCGCGGCATCCGAGGCCTTGAATCGCAGCGGTTTGAGCCAGGCCATCATCGATCGGGCAGCCGCGCAAAGGCTGCTGCCGCAGTTTTCGATTGACAGCGGTCTTTTTCTAGAGCGGCGAACCCGCCAGTTCGAAGGCATGGAGCAAACCCTTGAGCCGAGGCTTTTTTATCTTTATGTTCCCTATATCGATCAAAAGAATCTACCGATTTTCGATACCGCGCTCGCCGATATCAGTTATGCCCAGCTTTTTGCAGAAAATCGTTTCGTGGGTCATGACCGCATCGCCGATGCCAATCAACTCACCGTCGCACTCAGTTCGCGCCTGCTGCGAAGCGATAACGGCAGCGAGTTGTTTCGGGCCTCGGCGGCTTTGCGGCAGCACCTGAGCGAGCCGCGATTGCAGATCGTTGGTCAGCCGCAATTGACCGATCCGCAACGTGATCTGCTCTTGGTGGCTAGCGGAAAGCCGCTTACGGCCTGGAGTGTGGACGGTGGTGTCCAATTGGGATTAACCCGCAACAATCTGGCGCGCGCCAACCTCGGTGTTCGTTACCAACCCGATGAATCGCGACTTGCCAACGCACAAATACGCTTTATCGAAAATCAGGTTGGCCAGATCGACGCCTCCTGGCGATGGCCCGTAGGCAGCTCCTGGTCGCTGATGGCGCGCAGCAATTATTCGTTTGGCCGCAAGCTGCTCAACCCGGTCACGTTGCAAACGATTGAGGCAAAACCCGGCGTGATCGAAAGTTTGTTTGGTGCCGAACGCAAGGCCGATTGTTGGGTTTTTCGGGCCGTGCTGCAGCGTTATGTCACAGGGCCCGAACTCTTTAACACCGCTGCCTTTGTCCAGCTCGAACTCAACGGACTTGGCGGCATCGGCAACAACCCCTTTGATATATTGCGGCGCGGTATCCCCGGCTACGCCCAAGCGAAGGTACGACTTCCCGACTCACCCTTTTTTGCTTATGAATGAGACCTGGATGAAACCCATGAACCTGTTGGCTGGGGGCTTGATTAGCCTCTGGATGAGTGCTCCTGTCTGGGGCCAGGCCTTGAGCCTGGATCGTATCGCGGTGGTTGTCAATAATGAAGCGATCACCGAAGTAGAGGTCAAGCAGCGCATAGCACAGGCGCGAGGCATGCTCTCAGAGCGCGGAATTACCGCGCCTGCCAACGAAGTCATTCGTAAACAGGTCGTTGAACAAATGATTGTGGAGCGTGCCGGTCAGCAATTGGCCAGAGAGATGAACATGCGGGTGGATGACGCCTCGGTGGATAGGGCAATCGAACAGATTGCGCGCAACAATCAACTGGAGCGCGACGCTTTGTTAAAACGCGTGGCGCAAGGCCAGGGGGTTAGCGCTTTTCGCGAAGGCTTGCGCAACGATATGTTGATGCAACGCTTACGCGAGCGAGAAGTCGATGCGCGGGTTCAGGTCAGCGAGGCCGAGGTTGATGCCGTGCTTTCTTCCTTGGGCACGTCGGCCGATACCGAGTATTCGCTGTCACAGATTTTGATTCGTGTGCCCGAATCGGCAAGCCCGGAGCAAACCGAAAAAGCAAGACTGCGGATGGTAGCTTTGCGTCAACAACTGGCGACCGGTGCCAATTTCGCGCAGATTGCCGCGGCCAATTCGGAGGCGCCCGAGGCCAGTGCAGGTGGAGACTTGGGCTGGCGGGCTGCTGAGCGCTTGCCCACCCTCTTCGTTCGCGAAGTTGAAAAGCTCAAACCAGGACAACTCAGCCAGCTTATTCGCAGCGCAGCAGGATTCCACCTGCTGCGTATGAATGATCAACGAAAGGTGTCGGCAGCCGCGGGCCCGCCAGTAGAGCAGTGGCGCGCAAGGCATATTCTTTTTCGCGTCAGCGAATCGCTGCCGGAAGCCGAAGCAATCCGTCGCGCCCAAGACGCGGTTGATCGGCTGAATGCAGGCGAGGACTTTGCCGAGCTCGCAAAAAAATCCTCTGCAGACGGCAGCGCAGCCAAAGGTGGCGACCTGGGGTGGTTGTTGCCTGGCGATACGGTGCCTGAGTTTGAGCGCGCAATGAGTCGCTTGCGTGCCCAGGAAATTAGCGAACCGGTGCGCTCGCCCTTCGGAATCCATGTTATACAAGTTTTAGAAAAAAGAACTGACGTTCCGCCGATTGAGCGACAAAGAGCGCAGATCAGACAGGCGCTTCGCGAGCGCAAAGCCGAAGAGGCCTACGATGGCTGGCTGCAGGAGCTGCGTGACCGGGTTTATGTGGAATACCGTAGCGATAACAACTGATGAGCGTAACGCTGCCGGCGCTGCGTCCGAGAAAGCGATTCGGTCAGCATTTTTTGCATGATCAATCGGTGCTTCGAGCCATCCACGAAGCTATCGGCCTGCGTACAAGCAGCCACTGCGTGGAAATCGGCCCAGGTACTGGCGCGCTGACCGAGGGATTGATCGCTAAAAGGCCCGCTTTACTGACTTTGATTGAAATCGACCGCGATCTTGCGGCCCGCCTGCGAAGGCGAATCGAGGCTGTTGACTGTGGGTTTTGCCGAGTCATTGAGGCCGACGTTTTGTCGATCAATTTTATAGAACTTGCTTCGGCTTCCGATCAACGGCTTCAGGTGGTGGGAAATCTCCCGTACAACATCTCAACGCCTTTATTGTTCCATTTAATGGGCCAAAGGCGGGTTATCGATGATCAGGTGTTTATGCTGCAAAAAGAGGTGGTTGATCGGGTTGTGGCGCCACTGGGGAGCGCTGACTACGGACGATTGAGCGTGATGCTCCAGTCTTGTTATCAGGTCTGGCATCTGCTTGATGTTCCTTCTATGGCCTTTCACCCGCCACCTAAGGTTTTGTCGTCGGTCTTTCGATTACGCGCAATCGATCATTCCGCATGGCCTCAGCCCGGGCTTGATTTTCCGCAAGAACAACTTGAGATATTGCTTCGCACGGGCTTTGGGCAGCGGCGCAAAATGCTTCGCGCCCATTTGCTGCGTTGGCTGCAAACGCAAGGCGTGCAGCCCGATGAGGCACAAAGCATGGGCTTTGCGCCTTCGGCACGACCTCAAGAGGTACCGGTAAGCGCCTGGTGCGCGATGGCCTTGCGGCTATCAGGGTGTTGTGCTGCTGACTATGCTTTGCGCTCGATCAGTTCGACTTTGTAGCCATCCGGGTCTTCAATAAAGGCGATGACGGTGGATCCACCCTTGACCGGACCGGGCTCGCGGGTGATCTTGCCGCCTGCAGCCCGGATTTTGTCGCATTGCGCATATGCATCTTCGGTCAGCAAAGCGATATGGCCGTAGGCTGTACCGAGTTCGTAGTGCTCCACACCGTAATTGTAGGTCAGCTCGATCTCGGCTTGTCCATCTTGGTTACCCATGCCGTAACCCACGAAAGCAAGCGCATACTTCTGCTCGGGCCGCTCGGTGGTACGCAGCAGATTCATGCCCATGACACGGGTGTAGAAATCGATCGATCGCTGTAAATCGCCCACGCGAAGCATGGTGTGCAAGAGTTGCATGCTAGGGTTCCTTTGGAAGGCTGTTGACGGGATCCTGATCATGCCTTAAAAGCCGTTTGCGCTCGCGGTAGTCAGGCAAGACCGATTCCACGATCGCCCAGAATCGGGGACTGTGGTTGAGTTCCTTCAAATGAGCCAGCTCGTGCACCACCACATAATCGATCAGCATCGGATCCTTGTGGATCAGCCGCCAGTTCAGGCGAATCACAGACTTGGCGTTGCAGCTGCCCCAGCGGGTGCGCGCTGAGCTCAGTTGCCATCGCGCGGGCGCAAAACCCAAAGCGCCCGCGTAGTGATGGATTCGGGCATCGAAGTCGCTACGGGCTTCTTTCTTCAGCCACGCAATCAAGCGCTCGCGCGTGAGGGCGTCGCTTTGGCGCTTGCCTGCGGTTCCGATGCACAAAACTGGGAATTGATCAGCTTCTTGAATCAGTCGCAGCCCTGATCGGGTTTCAAAACGAATCGCTAGGTTTTGTCCGCGCAGGGGAAGGCATTGATGTTCAAGATAATCCTGGTATGGATCCTGGCTTGATTGTGCGGCGGCCTCAATGCGCTTTTGCTGGCGAAAAATCCAGTCTGCTTTCTCGCGAAGGCTCTGCTCGATCGCCGCCACACTCACCCAGGATGGCGCGCTCACATGCAGACCGTCCAGAGCCACACGAAAACCGATGCTTTTGCGAGGCCGCCTCACAAGGCTGTAGCGGATGGTCTGATGCCCATGAACCAGGATGCCTTGCTGCGCGTTTGCAGCCAGGTCGGATCGCCTGGCTGTCGCGGGCGCATGATGATGGCCGAAAATCTGAGCCAACCAGCGCGACATGAATCCCTGGCTCATAGCAGTTCGGCGCCGCTCTCGGTGATCTGCTTGATCGACGCTTTATAGCGATGCGGGCTTATCACCAGCATTTCCTCTTCAATCCACAAGCGTACGGCTTCGGTGAGCGATTCTGGGGTCTGCCCTTGACTGGGAATCGGATCACCCACCGATACGGTAATCAAGCCTGGCTTGATGATCCATGGGCGCTTGGGCCAGCACTCGCCACTATTGACCGCAATCGGAACCACGGGTGCGCCGGCACGCAGAGCCAGCCGCGCAGCGCCGCTTTTGTAGCGGCCCTGCTCCCCGGGAGGCGTTCGGGTGCCCTCCGGAAACATAATGATCCATCGGCCCTGGGCCAACTTTTCGGTGCCCTGCGTGACGACCTGCTCAAAGGCATCAGCACCTTTGGCGCGGTCGATATGAATCATTTTGAGCAGTCCCAGCCCCCATCCGAAAAAGGGTACCCACAATAGTTCGCGTTTGAAGACGAAAACCAGTTCACGCGGCATGTAGGCGATGAGAAAAAATGTCTCCCAGGTCGACTGGTGTTTGGGCATGATGATCGCCGGCCCATCGGGCAATTTTTCCCAGCCCTTGCATTGCCAACGCATGCCGCACAGCCAGCGGCCGAGCCAGATCATCGCCTTGGGCCAGGCTATGGTCAATCGGTAGCGCCAGGGCAAGGGCAGGGGCGACCACAGCAGCGTGAGAAACGAGAAGGGGATGACGGTGATCAGCATCACCAGCCCGAACAAAATCGTACGCAGCGCGGCCATCATCGATGCCTGGGTTAGAGCAGGGTTTCGGCAAAGTCCATGAGATCGTCATAGACCTGAGTTCCTTCTGGGATCAAGCTCGCTTGCTCCAGAGTTCGGAGACCGTTGCCGGTACGAACCAGGACCGGTTGCATGCTTGCAGCCTGGGCTGCCTGCAAATCGCGCAAACTGTCGCCCACGAAGGCCTGACCGCTAAGATCCGTGTCGAAACGGTCAGCGGCCTCAAGCAGCATGCCGGGCTTCGGCTTGCGGCAAGTGCAGCCGTCCTGCGGACCATGGGGACAGAAGAAAACGGCCTCGATGCGACCGCCTCTTCTTTGCACCATCTCATGCATTCTTGCGTGAATCCGGTTGAGAGTGGCCAGATCAAAGAGCCCGCGCGATAGTCCCGCTTGGTTCGTGACCACCGCGATGCGCCATCCGGCCTGGGTGAGCAAGGCAATCGCTTCAAGACTGCGAGCGATCGGCGTCCATTCTTCGGGTGACTTTACATAAGCCTCCGAATCCACATTGATCACGCCGTCACGATCAATGATCACGAAGCGGGACTGTGTCATTTTTGCCTCTCATCCCAATGCCGATAAGTCGGCGACCTGATTCATCATGTCGTGAAGCATCGCCAGCAAGGCCAAGCGATTGTTTCGCAGCTTGACATCCTCGGTCATGACCATGATCGATTCAAAAAATTGATCGACTTCGGGTCTAGCCTGCGCCAAAAGCTCCAGAGCCAGCGCGTCCTTGTGGTCTGCCAGTGCTGCTGCCAAGTCGGGTTTGAGCCGACCAATTCGCGCCCATAGCGCTTTTTCTGCGGGCTCCGCAAGGCATTGTGGATCGACTTCTCCCTGTGCGGCCTCGCCTTGTTTGCGCAGCAAGTTGCCAATACGTCGATTCGCAGCGGCAAGCGATTGCGCAGATTCCTGTTTGCTGAATTGCTCAAGCGCCTGCAAACGAGGCTGCACACGATGCAAGCGCTCTTGCGGTCTTGCCAGCACAGCCTGCACAAGCGGCTGCGCCCAGCCTTGTTCGCGAAGGTACACCGTTAAGCGATCACTGAAAAAACGCATCAAGTCAGCCTGTGCGCTGGGGTGGCTCTGGCGGCTTTGCAGACCGCCTAAACCGGTCTCGACGAGCTCGCTCAGGCTGAGTTCAAGTCTGCCCTCCATCAACATGCGCAACACGCCAAGCGCCTGCCTTCTCAGAGCGAAAGGGTCCTTGTCTCCGGTGGGCAATAAACCCAGGGCAAAGAGTCCGCAAAGGGTTTCAAGCTTGTCGGCCAGCGCAAGTACGGTTCCGAGCGCTGTTGCGGGCAGGGCGTCGCCGGCAAAACGCGGCAGGTACTGCTCGGCCAAGGCGTTTGCTAGCGCCTCAGGCTCGCCGTCCAGAAGCGCGTAGCAGCGGCCCATCAGGCCTTGCAGTTCGGGAAACTCGGTGACCATGGCTGTTAGCAAGTCGGTTTTGGCAAGCAGCGCTGCCCGGCGGGCAAGCAGGCTGTCAAGCGAAAGCTGCCTTGCAATCCACTCTGCGATTGCAGCGACCCGCTGCGCGCGTTCGGCCTGCGTGCCGAGCCTGGCGTGATAAATCACCTGCTCAAGTTGCGGCAATCGCGCATGCAGGCTTTGCTTTTGGTCTTGCTCAAAAAAGAATCGCGCATCGGCAAGCCTTGGCCGCACAACCCGCTCGTTGCCATCGATGATCAGGGACGGATCGTCGAGCGTCATGTTTGACACGATGAGAAATCGCGGCAACAGGCGTTGTTGCGCATCAAAAAGCGGGAAGTACTTTTGATTGCTGCGCATCGTGAGCATCAGGCACTCCTGAGGAATCCGCAGGAAATCCGGATCAAAGCTGCCAGCGTAGACCGCACCGCGTTCGACAAGCGCACTGACTTCCTCAAGCAAGGATTCAGTCATCGCTTCATCACCGAGCTGAGCGTTTGCCGCGCGCGCATGCGACTGCAGCGCCTCGCGGATTTCTTGCTTGCGTTCGTCCATATCGACAATCACCGCGCCTTCACCTCGCATGATCGCCTCGTAGTGCTCGGCATGGTCGATGCGGATACGCCTTGCGCCCTGAAAGCGATGGCCTTGCGTGTAGCGGTCCGATTGCAAGCCAAGCAGCTGAACCGGGATGATGCGCGCACCGTGCAACACCACCAAAGCTTGCACAGGCCGCACGAAACTGACGCTGCTTTGGCCATCAGCGAGTTGATACTGCATCAGTTTTGCAATCGGCAACTCGGCAAGCGCCTTCATCAGCACAGCCTCAAGCGCTTCATCAAGCAGCGCACCCGCCTCGCGATGCCGGTAGGCGAAGACCGTTTGCTTGCCGTCGGCGACCTGCTCCAGGGCTTGAAGCGGCGCAGCCTGCCGTTCAGCCCACTTGATGAGGGCTTGGGTGGGCTTGCCATCAGCATCAAGGCCGACTTGTAAGGATGGGCCTTTGATCAAGCGTTCGCGCTCAGGCCCCTGCGCGCGTACATGCTTGACAAACAAGCCAATCCTGCGGGGTGTGGCGTAGCGTCGATACGCTTGCGAATCCACTTGATCGATCCACTGCCGCGCTAGCAGCCCCTCGAGCACCGACTGTGCAAAATGCTCAGCGAGCATGCGTAGCGACTTTGGCGGCAGCTCCTCGGTGAGCAGTTCGATCAAAAGGCCTTGCGGGGCAGTGTTTGGCTCCATTGCCGCATCGGCTTTAAGGCTTAGGGCGTTCACGGCTGCGCCGCAGGCCTTTGCAGCATCGGAAAACCGAGTGCTTCGCGCGCATCGAAGTAGGTTTGGGCGACCTGACGCGCCAAGGCTCGAACCCGGCCGATATAGCCGGCCCGCTCGGTGACTGAAATCGCACCGCGGGCGTCAAGCAGATTGAAGCTGTGCGAACACTTCATCACCATTTCGTAGGCTGGAAGCGCAAGCTGGTATCCGATCAGTTGCTGGGCCTCGGCTTCGTAGGCATCAAACTGACTCAACAGCAAACGGGTGTTGGCCAGTTCAAAGTTGTAGCGGGATTGCTCGACCTCGTTTTGGTGAAAAACATCGCGATAGCTCAAACCTTCGGTCCAGCGTAAATCGTAAACTGATTCAACCGCTTGCAAGTACATCGCAAGGCGCTCAAGGCCGTAGGTGATTTCGCCGGTGATCGGCTGGCAGCGCAGCGAGCCGACCTCCTGAAAGTAGGTGAACTGGGTGACTTCCATCCCGTTAAGCCAGACCTCCCAGCCCAGACCCCAGGCCCCGAGGGTTGGCGATTCCCAGTCGTCTTCCACAAAGCGGATGTCGTTTTTTTGCGTATCGATGCCAAGGGCGCGCAAGGATCCGAGGTAGCGTTCAAGAATATCGGTGGGCGATGGCTTGAGCACCACCTGATACTGGTAGTAGTGCTGTAAGCGATTCGGATTTTCGCCGTAGCGGCCGTCCTTGGGTCGCCGCGAGGGTTGCACATAGGCCGCTTTCCAGGGCTCGGGACCGATGGCGCGCAAAAATGTCGCGGTATGAAAGGTGCCTGCGCCGACTTCGATGTCGTAGGCTTGCAGCAGCGCGCAGCCCTGTTCGCTCCAATAAGCCTGAAGGCGAAGGATGATGTCTTGAAAGCTCGGTGTCATGGCGCGATTTTAATCCTTCCGCCTGAGGCCGGTCGGAACCAGGCCGTGCTCAAGGCAAGGACAAGCATGAGCACGAGCAGCAAGCCAGTACCAACAAGCCGAAAGCGTGCAAAAGGTGTGAGGCCTTGCATCGGCTGCACGCTTGACACCAGTACCTCTTCGCGCATCGTTGGCAGCCTCGCAATCAGGCTACCGTCGGCAGCGATCGCCGCGGTGGCCCCGGTATTGGTCGCACGCAACATCGGGCGTTGCAGTTCGAGGCTGCGCATGCGGCTGATTTGCAAGTGCTGATGCAAGGCGTGCGAGTCGCCGAACCAGCCCAGATTGCTCGCGTTCACCAGAACATGGGCGCCTTGTTGAACCTGCAGGGCGATTTCCTCGGGGAAGAGGTCTTCGTAACAAATATTAAAACCAATGAGGCGGCCTGCAACCGGGTGCACCGGCGCGGGATAGCTGCCGCGCTCGAAGTCGCCCAGAGGAATCCGCATGCGGTCGACAAACCAGCGAAATCCGCTTGGCACAAACTCGCCAAAGGGCACCAGATGCTGCTTGTCATAGCGCCCCAGGAGCTGCCCATCGGCTTTGATCAGCAGCATGCTGTTGCTGCGGATTGGTAGGGTGTTGCCGTTTTCGATCGCAGCGCCAAGCGGTAGGCCCAGCGCAAGGACCCCGCCCTGGCGTTGAAGCGATTCGAGCAATCGCTCGCGACTCTCAGCCGGGCTATGCGCCCAGGGCGTGATCCAGGCGGTCTCGGGGGTTACGATCAAGTCGACCTGGGCGCGCCCGATCATCGACGTCAGCTTGTTTTGCTGGGCGACAAGGCGTTCGATATCAAACTTCTGGTCTTGCGGGATGTTGGTTTGTATCAATAGACTCCGCATCGCTGTGCCGATCGTCTGGGTCCAGGGCTTTTCGATCAGCTTGCTAAGCAGCACCAGCACGACCAGGGCCAACAGCAAGCTGCGCCTGTCGGCTTCACGCGCGGTGAAGAGGCCGGCCAGCCAGCAGGAGGCGCAAACCGCCCAGGCGCTGACGCCGTAAACACCCACCAGGGCTGCCCAGGGACTGAGAATGCCGTCGACATGGGCATAGCCCACCGATAGCCAGGGAAAGCCGGTAAAAAGTGCAGCGCGCAGCAATTCGGAAAGACCCCAAAGTCCGCCCAGACATAAACCGCCACCCAGGGCGCCCTGCACCCAGCCGCGCTGCATCGCAAGGCGATACAGCGCATAGGCCGCGCTTCCAAAAAGGGCTAGATAGACACAAAAGGCAACCAGTGCTGAGGCTGAAAGGGCGGCATGCATCCCGCCATAGCGGGTCATTGAGATATGCAGCCACGACAGCCCCACGATGAGGGTCAACAGCTGAAAGGCAAAAAATTTCAGCCCGCTGCTGCGCTGCTCTTGCCCTAGCAGCAGCAGCGCTGCGGTAAAGCTTAAGATTTGTAACAGTTCATGGTGAATCGGGCCAAAACTCAGGGCCTGAACGCCCGCTGCCAGCGCCAGGGCTGGAACCAACCAGAAGGCTTTGGCCGTCACGCGCCTGCGTCCATCGCCTTATAGGGGTCGGGCATGCGCAATCGCGACATCAGTGCCACCTCGCGCGCTTCCATCACCGCTGCCATGCTTGCCAGCTCATGATCCATGCCGCGCGCATGCAAAACGCCGTGGATGAGCAAATGGGCCATGTGCCGCTCGATCGGCAGCTCAGCCCTTTGACACTCGGCTTCGATCACCGGAAGACAAAAGACGATATCGGCATCCCAGGGCGGCTGCTCACGGTAGGCGAAGGTCAGCACATTGGTCGCCTTGTCGGCTTGGCGCCACTGGCGGTTCAATTGCCTTGCTTCCTCGCTGCCAACCAGACGCAGGTTGAGCCTTGCGGGCTCATCTTCCAGGGCTAGCCGAACCCAACGCCGCAAACGCCCTGTGGCGATGGGCCATCGGGCGATGCCAGGGCCGCGTTGCAGGCTGATTTCAAGCTTCGAGGCGGGTATGACGTTCATAAGCATCCACAATGCGGCCGACCAGCGGGTGACGAACGACATCGGAGCTGTCGAACTCGGTAAAGGCAATGCCTTTGACCTGATCAAGAATTCGTCTTGCTGACATCAGTCCGCTGACGCTGCCTTTGGCCAAGTCGATCTGGGTCGGGTCGCCTGTGACCACCGCCCTGGAACCGAAACCCAGGCGGGTGAGGAACATTTTCATTTGTTCGGCGGTGGTGTTTTGCGCTTCATCCAGAATGATGAAGGCATGGTTGAGCGTGCGGCCGCGCATATAGGCTAGCGGCGCGATTTCGATGCTTTGGCGCTCAAGCGCGCGATGCACACGCTCAAAGCCCATCAGGTCGTAGAGTGCATCGTAAAGCGGCTTGAGGTAGGGATCGACTTTTTGTGCCAGGTCGCCTGGCAGAAAGCCGAGGCGCTCGCCGGCTTCAACCGCCGGACGCGTCAGTACGATGCGCTTGACTTGCTCGCGTTCGAGGGCGTCCACCGCGCAAGCCACCGCCAGATAGGTCTTGCCGGTTCCGGCCGGACCGATGCCAAAACTCAAATCGTGGCTCAGGATTTGCTGAAGATAGTGGCGCTGGTTCGGTGTTCGCGGCTGCAAGTCGCTGCGCCGTGTTTGCAGACGGATCGCATGCTGCTGCGGCGCTGGTGTCTCCGGGCCCGGCGCCTCGGTCGATTCAGCAAGCGCTGCAGCGCTTGGAGGCAAGGCAGGCGAGGGCTCTTCGCGAAGGCTAATCAAACCCAAGGCAATATCGTCTTCCTCAAGCGCACGACTTGCTCGGGCGTAAAAAAACTGGAGGGCTGCAATCGCCATATCCGCATCGTTGCTAAATCCCTTGATCACAAAGGCGCCTTGTTGGCGCCTGATGCTCACATCAAGCGCTGATTCGATATGTCTGAGGTTGGCGTCAAGGGCGCCGCAAAGATTGGCAAGCTTGCGATTGTCCGTGAGTTCGGGTTTCCAGCGCTTTGCTGCGGCTTTGCTCTGGCTCATGCCATGGCTCGGGCGTCCGTCACTTCGCCTCGCAGCGAGTGCGCAAAGGCCTCGGTGATACGAAGCTCCAGCATCGAGCCGATCAGCTGTTTGTTTCCTTCGAAGTTGACAATGCGATGGTTGGCGGTGCGGCCGCTCAGCTCATCGGGGTTTCGCTTAGAAGGGCCCTCAACCAGTACGGACTGGAGGCTTCCGACCATCGATTGCGACAGCGCATAGGCCTGAGCGTTGAGAAGCTCTTGAAGCCTGGCAAGCCAGGCAAGCTTTTCTGACTTCGAAACCGGGTCTGCAAGATCGGCAGCCGGTGTCCCAGGCCTTGGGCTGTAGACGAAGGAAAAGGACTGATCGATTTGCAAGCTGCGAACCAGTTCCAGGGTTGCTTCAAGGTCTTGCTCGGTTTCGCCGGGAAATCCGACGATAAAGTCCGAAGTCACAGCGATGCCCGGGCATGCTTTACGCAGCCGGCGGACGATCGATTTGAACTCAAGCGCTGTGTAGCCGCGTTTCATGGCCGCAAGCACCCGGTCTGAACCGGCCTGAACCGGTAAATGGACATGTGCCGCCAACTGAGGTATCCGCGCGTGCGCCTCGATCAGCCGCTGGGAGAATTCTCGCGGATGCGAGGTGGTGTAGCGAATCCGCAAAATTCCCGGAATCTGGGCAACCATGGCCAGGAGCAGGCTGAAGTCAGCCTTTTCATCGGCGTCGATCCAGCCATCAGGCACCGCACCGGCCCAGGCGTTGACATTTTGTCCGAGCAGGGTTACCTCGCGCACGCCCTGGCTCGCCAGTTCGGCCACCTCGGTCAGCACATCGTCAAGCGGCCGCGAAACTTCCTCGCCGCGGGTGTAGGGCACCACGCAAAAACTGCAGTATTTGCTGCATCCTTCCATGATCGAAACAAAGGCTGTCACGCCTTCGACCCGCGCTGGAGGCAAATGGTCAAACTTCTCAATCTCCGGGAAGCGGATATCGACCTGGGCCTTTCCGCTTGCCTTGCGGTCGCGAATCAGTTGCGGCAGCCGGTGCAGGGTTTGTGGGCCAAAGACCAAATCGACATAGGGCGCGCGCTTGATAATCGCCTCGCCCTCCTGGCTCGCAACGCAGCCTCCGACCCCGATGATCATCTCAGGCCGCCCTTGCTTGAGTGCGCGCACCCTTCCGAGGTCAGAGAAGACCTTCTCCTGGGCCTTTTCACGGACCGAGCAGGTGTTGAACAAGACGATATCGGCCTGCTCGGCGGATTGAACCAGCTCGGTTGCTTCATGGACTGCGAGCACGTCGGCCATTTTGGCCGAGTCGTATTCGTTCATCTGGCAACCGAAGGTCTTGATAAATAACTTTTTTCCCATGGTCCAACTGTATCAAGAGTGATGGTCGATGAATGCGAGAATGCTGTGCATCATCGCATGGGCATCTTGCTTGCCGAGATCCATCAGCGCATTGGTAAAGCCCTGTTCAAAAAGCAGATAGCTCAGCATAACCGCACCCGGCGCCTCGGTCGCACCGACGCGCCCGAAAAGCTTTCGCAACATCCAGGGTAAATGCAGCCGGTAGCGCAAGGCAATCGGCTCGATCGCTTGGCTCGGATTGATCTGAAGCAGATCAATCTCGCGCAGACTGCTTTGCGCCCGAGCCTGAGGGTCGAGCTGGCGGATGACCTGATTGGTTCGAGCGAGCTGTTCTGCGTCAAAGGCCAGGCTGTCGAGAAATAAACCCGCAAGCGCATGGCCGCCGATTTGCGCCAAGGATGGCAGCGTGTTCTGGCCAATTTGCCCGAAATGATCCTCTTGCGGAGAGGAGTTGGTTCCGATTGCCAGAACCGCTCGGGCTCCTAAATGAATCGCCGGACTAAGCGGAGCGACCTGGCGCATGGCACCGTCGCCAAACCATTGCAGGCGGCCTTCCACTTCAATTGCAACCGGAGGGAACAGGACCGGAATTGCGCTTGAAGCAAGCAAATGTTCAACGGTCAGAAGGCTGCGGATCGCCCGCCGCTTTGCCCGCTCCCAGGGTTGAAACAGCTTGTTTGCGCAATAAAAAGTGAGGTGCTCGCCGCTGCTGTAGCTTGAGGCGCTGACAGCGACTGCCTGCAAGCGCTGCGCTTGCAAATGGCGATCGATCTGGCTCAGATCGAGCTCACGGCTAAGCAATCGGCGCAAGGGCGAGGTATCAAGCAGGGCCTTGGGCGTATGCCCGCTCAGCCACCCCAGGGTGAGCGAGCCCAGCCACTTGCCGGCCGAACTGGCAAGTCCAAAACTGTCGGCGACAAAGACCAGTTCAGCACGAAAACCGCTCCAGATGCGCTCCAGGTGAAGCACCGCGTGCAAAAAGCCATCCGGATGGCTCGCGAGCGTCGCGACATTCAGCGCACCGGCTGAGGTACCGCAAAGTATCTTGAAAGGATAGGCAAGCTCAGTCGCTCCCGGCTCGCTGCGCCTGCGAAGCGCATGCGCAATCGCTGCAAGAACGCCAACTTGGTAAGCGGCACGTGCGCCGCCTCCGGTGAGCAAGAGTGCAATCATTGCTTGATTCGCACAAGCGCCCGCTCAGGGCATCGGCCGCTATTGCAGCGCAAAGCCCTCATAGCCGCTTGCGGTTACCGACTCGCAACGCCGGCGGTACTGGGCCATGCCGCCGGCATAAGGCATGAAGATGCGCGGTTTGCCAGGAATGTTTGCGCCAAGGTACCAGGAATGCTTGGCTTTTGGCAGCAGGGTTGCTGCCGCAGCTGCATTCACCTCATGCATCCATCGCTCGCATGCATCCTCGCGAGCTTCAATCGACGCGACACCCCTGGATCGCAGGTAAGCGATGCAGGCGCTGATCCACTCCACGTGCTGTTCAATCGCGACCGGCATATTGGCCAGCACGCTTGGGCTGCCAGGGCCTGTGACCATGAAAAAGTTGGGAAAACCGGGGACTTGAAGCCCCAGGTAATTCGACGGTCCGGCTTGCCAGGCATTACTCAGCGATTGCCCTTTTCGACCTTTAAGATTCAGATTCAAGAGCGGTCTGGTCATTGCATCAAAGCCGGTTGCAAAAACGATCGCATCAAAAGCATAGTGTGTTTGATTGGTTTGGATGCCGTCTTCGGTGATCGACACGATCGGGTCTTCGCGCAGGTTCACCAGGTCCACGTGGGCTAGGTTATAGGTTTCAAAATAGTCAGTATCGATTGGGGGCCGCTTGGCGGCAAAAGGATGGTCGATATCGCTCAGGAGATCAGCTTTTTTGGGATCCCGAATGATCGATTTGATTTTTGTTCGAATGAAGTCAGCGGCAGTCTTATTGGCCGCTTCGCTCGTGAGCAAATCCTTAAAACTGGAGCGAAAACGCAGGCCACCCGTTTCCCAGGCTTCTTCGTAAATGGCCAGACGCTCTTCTTCGCTCACATCGAGCGCGGATCGTTCCTGGATGTAGAAAGGATGTCCGTTGGTCGTGGCATGCATGATCTTGCGGATTTCATCGGGCCGAGATTTGCAATACGCGATGAATGCTTCATCAAGCGGCCCGTTTTGTGCGGGTATGCTGTAGTTGGCCGTCCTTTGAAAGACCGTCAACTGTTGCGCTTGCGCAGCGATAACCGGAATAGCCTGGATGCCGGTTGAACCGGTTCCTACAACTGCAACCCGCTGACCCGAAAAGTCAACGCCCTCATGCGGCCATTGACCGGTGTGATACCACTGACCCTTGAAGCGGTCCAAGCCCGCGATGCTGGGCAGGTTGGCCGCCGATAAGTTACCGACTGCCGAAATCAGAAAGGATGCGCGGTAATGTTCGCCGCTGTCGGTTGTAACCAGCCAAAGATTTTCCGCTTCCTGATACTGTGCTGAGACAACCTTGGTTTTGAAGCGAAAACTCCGCTTTAAATCATAATGATCAGCGACAAAATTCAGATACCGCAGGATTTCCGCCTGTCCCGGGTAGCGTTCGCTCCAGGTCCATGCTTGAAGCAGCGTGTCGGAGAAATAATAGGCGTAAGAGTGGCTCTCAGAGTCGCAGCGTGCGCCAGGGTAGCGGTTCCAGTACCAGGTGCCACCCACACCGTCGGCCATGTCAAGACCGAGCACCGACAGGCCTTGCTGATCGCGAAGGCAGTGCATTTGATACAGACCTGAAAATCCAGCACCGATGATGATGGCGTCCAGTTGATGCTGACCTTGTTCGTTGGCGCTCATGCTTGGATCCCTGCAGCTGTCGTGCCGGCTAGGCCTCAGAGGGGCTTTGCATCTAATGATGCAGAAGGATCAAAAACCCCTTTGCCGCTGGTTTGCTGATCAAACAGCGCATAGGCCTGCGGTGCTTCTTCGAGCGTCCAGCTGTGGGTGAAAAGCTGATCGAGATCGACAGCGCGGTCGGCAACATACTCGGCGCAAGCTGCCTGGCCGACGGTTGAAAACGTCCAGGAGCCAATCAGCGTGACCTGGCGTCTGAGCAGATCAGGACTCACATTCAAGGTCACGCTGTCACCTTCTCCAACAAAACAGGCCTTACCCCAGGTCCGCACGCAGCGCACCGCATCGGCGCGTGCTTTGGGCGAGGATGAGGCGTCGACCGAGGCATGCGCTCCGCGGCCGTGGGTGTGGTCACGGATTGCGCTCACTACATCGTCGACATCTGCCGGATTGATCAGAACATCGGCACCGAAAGCTTTGGCGCGATCGAGTCGTTCCTGGCTGGTGTCCAGCGCGATAACCCTCGCACCCATGTGGGCGGCGAGCAAAGTCACCGACAGTCCGACTGGCCCTTGACCAAAGACCGCGATGCTCTGATCGCCGGTCAGTTGCAAGCGCTGCAAGGCACCCCAGGCAGTTCCGGTGCCGCATGAAATCGCTGCGCCCGCTTTAAAGCTGAGCGGCTCAGGCAATGGCACCAGGGTGCGGGCCGGGCACTTCATGTAACGCGCATGCGCACCGTGTCCGGTTGCGCCATAGACCTCGGCCACACCGTCGACACACAATTGCATCCAGCCTGTTGAGCAGTGCTCGCACAGCCCGCATCCACGGTAGTGATGCTGCATCACCCGCATGCCCTCGCGCGCCATTGCAGGCGAAACGCCGGCACCGACTGCCGCCACAACCCCGCAAGGTTCATGGCCCCCGATGAGGGGAAAGGGGACGTTGCCCAGGCCCAGCGAGGCCGCGCCACCGACGGCACGGTAGAACTTCAGATCCGAGCCGCACATCCCTGAGGCTTTGATTTCAATCACGACTTCTCCCGGCCCCGGGGAGGGATCGGGAAAGTCCATGAGTTCGACTTTGCGATCGCCGCAAAAAACAACGCCCTTCATCGATAGCCGCCGTCGGCCATGATCACCTGACCCATCAGGTAAGGCATCGTGAGCAAATGGGCGGCGCAGCGCGCCATTTCTTCTGGTTCGGCCCAGCGTCGCATCCAGATCTTGGCCGATTCCTTCTCCCGCACATCGGGCGGCAAGGTCGCGTTAAGCTCGGTGTTGATCCAACCAGGGGCAAGCGCGTTGACGCAGATTTGCATCGATGACAAATGCTCTGCAGCGGTTCGCACAAGCATGTTGGCTGCCGCCTTTGAGGAGTCGTAATGGGCCGAGACCGGATCCTGGCTGTTGATGCCATTGGTTGAGGTCACAAGCAAGATCTTGCCCCGGAAATCGCCCCTTAGGGGGTTTGGCTTCATGGCAAGTGCGGCGTATTTGGTCACCAGAAAAGCGCCGGTGGTGTTGGTGTTGAGGACCGTGTCCCACTCGGCTTGGGTTTGATCGAAAAAATCGGTGTTTGGCGATACACCGGCACTGTGGATCAGGAAGTCGATCCGAATCCCGGCTTGGGTGATTTGCTCGAAAAAGGAGGCAACCGAGGTCTCGCTGCCCACTTCGCAGGGAAAGGCTGCCAGCTTGTTCGATCGGCCCTGGGAAGCTTCGCGAATCCGGTCGAGCGCCTTTGCCGTCTTGTCGGGCCGACGGCTTGCCGAGACGACAACATCGCCGCCACACCGTGCAATCAACTCGGCGCAGGTCAAGCCAATGCCGCTTGCGCCCCCGGTGATGACGGTGGTGCTCCCCGTGAAATCAAAGTGGGTTTGCCCCATGTCGGATGCCTCCAGCTTATAGCTTTTATCAAATCGCCAGACGGTTCAATCCGTCAAGCGCAGCAGTTTTATAACACTCGGCGAGCGTTGGAAAATTGAACACCGCATCAGCAAAATAATCGATCGTTCCGTTGTGTGCCATCAGGGTTTGCCCGATATGAATGAGTTCGCTTGCGCCTTCGCCCATGATGTGCACACCGAGCAGTTTTTTGTCGTCCGGGCTGAAGATAATCTTCAGCATGCCGGTGCGATCACCGATGATCTGGCCCCTTGAGATTTCCCGATAGTTGGCTTTGCCAATTTCATAGGGAATTCCGGCTGCCGTCAGCTCGTCTTCATTCTTGCCGATTGTTGATATTTCCGGAACGGTATAAATACCATATGGGAATAATCCAATTCCGCCTTCATGTTCGTCGCGCAACCCAAAGGCGTGGCGGCTTGCTGCGCGGCCTTGCTCATACGATGTTGAGGCCAGCGAAGGAAAACCAATCACATCACCCACCGCATAAATATGCTCGACGTTGCTTTGAAAGTGCGCGTTAACCGGAATACGCTCGCGGTCGTCTTTTTGCACCCCGGCTTTGTCGATATCTAACCTTGCGGTCGCGCCGACGCGACCGATCGAATAAAGCGCTGCCTCAGCATGCAAAACCTTGCCGCTTTTCAGACGAACCTCCACAGGCTTTGAAACGCCCTCAAGCATATGGATTTCGGCCACCTCTTCGCCCAGGCGCATCGTGACATTGCTTTGCTGCACCACGTAGGTCAGCGCAGCGGAAATCTCATGATCAAGAAATGGCAGCAGGACCGGACGCTTGTCGATGATCGTGACCCGTACGCCAAGCGCAGCAAACATGGTGGCGTATTCCACACCGATCACGCCTGCGCCCACCACGATCAGGGAGCGGGGCAGGAATTCAAGCCCCAGCACATCGTCGCTTGTGAAAATCCGCTGTCCGTCAAAGGGAATGTGGCTGTCGCGCGCAGCTTCGGTACCGCAGGCGATGACGATTTTATCGGCGGTAATCTGCCTGCGGCCATGGCCAGTCGCCGATTGCAATTCGATGGTGTGGGGATCGACAAATCGCGCGGTGGACTCAATCAGTTCCACCCGATTGCGCGTCATTTGGTTGCGGATCACATCGATTTCAGAACGCACCACTTGTTGGACCCGATAAAGCAAATCGTCAATCGAGATATCTTGCTTCACACGATACGATGAGCCGTAAATGCCGCGCTCACGAAATCCCGACAAGTGCAGCACGGCTTCACGGAAGGTTTTCGAAGGAATCGTGCCGGTGTTGACGCAAACACCACCGACCGCTCGCGAGCGCTCAACCACAGCAGCCCGCTTTCCAATTTTCGCTGCCTGGATGGCCGCGCGTTGTCCGGAGGGGCCAGAACCGATCACCACCAAGTCGTAGTCGAAATCCGATTTCTTCGCCGCTTTGGTGCTTTTACCTGCTGCTTTGACAACAGCTTCTGCCTTCGAGTCCATGACTGTTTGCTCCCAAGTTTTGTATCGATATTTTCAAGTC
This sequence comes from Burkholderiales bacterium UBA2459, assembly GCA_002342365.1. Classification (GTDB taxonomy): domain Bacteria; phylum Pseudomonadota; class Gammaproteobacteria; order Burkholderiales; family Burkholderiaceae_E; genus UBA3064. Next base: position 74,997 of record DDPV01000002.1, read on the forward strand.
GGCCAAAGGGGCAGCTTGCAGCACCCTGGGCCTTCGCCGACGATCTTAGTCGCAGCACTTGCGCTTTGTAAACATGCGTAAAGCGATAAACCTGTTAGCGCGCAGCCCAGGGCTTGATCGCTGCCTTCAAAGCCTTATAACCATCAATATAACGAGGCCGCTTGCCGCTATAAATGTGATCAAAGATGGCCAGTTGCTCATCAAGCCATGTGGCCAGGACCTCATGTCCCGGGTTGGCAGCCTTGTAGGCTTCATTGATAAGCACAAAATGAATGCGTGGGTCGTAGGGTTGCTTTTCGCCTCCCACTGTCTCATCGCCGTCAAGTAGTCGCAACAACATGGCGTCGGCCGAACCAAGCGTTTGTTCGTAAATCGGCGCACCATGAATGCGGTACATCACGCTGGTCATGTCCTTGCCGTTGGTCATGGTGAAACCCATTTCGGTCCACAGCTTTTTCATGTCGACCTTGGCACCTGCGGCATCCAACACCATTTGGCCCCAGTCGCGCAGAAAATCAGGTGCATCAGCCATCAGGTCGGTGAGACGGTCACCATCCAAATCGGTCGCATAAACAATGCAGGGGCGCTTTCGAATCATGTCGTGCAACAGCAACCCGAAATTGGTGTCGGCGATGTGCTCGTAGACCTCGCCACCCCAGTTCTCCATCCCTTGTTTAAAGTCGCCAGGCAAGAGCGCAACAATCGCATCGACATTGGCGCGATGCTCTTCATATGCATCCACGGTGTATTGCCTTTTGAGCTTGAACTGGGTGCCTTGCAAAAGCCAGCGAAAAATGCCGGCATTGACCGCGTCTTCCTGAGCCTGCGTCGGTTTGGTTGCCACGCGACCGATCTGGCGTGTTTCGTGGACCATTTGTAAAAAAAGCCTTGCCGCGTAAGCCATGCGAACACCGGGTGTGTTCATTTCGGAATGGATCACGCCGCTCGCCGGATCAACCCGGAAGCTTTTCTTGTCCTGGGAGTAGGGCAGTCCCGGCATGAAACGAATGCTGGTGATCCCACCATAAGGGCGCACATTGCAATAGACACCGGCTGCGGTGCGCAAGGGCGCGTTGGCAGACTTGCCATTGACCACCACCTTCTTGCCCGCTTCGTTGACCATGAAGTCACCCGCGGTTGACCATTTCAGTGCGGTGTAGTCGAGCTTGCCGAACCAGTCGAGCGGAGCCAGCTTGTTGTCGTGCCGAAACTGCGCCATCATCGGCACGCCTAAAAAAGGCAAGCCCAGCACATCAAGCGCCATGATGGTGCCATTGAGTGCAAACATATCGGTGAAAGCATGAGCGACCGGCTTGACATCGTCACTCCATTGGCCGCCTTCCCAAATGATGGCGTCTGGATGGCCCTGAGGCCGTACCGACGAGCGCCTGTAAAGACTGTCTAAATGCTTGAACAGATCGCCGTGTTGTTCTTCCTGGGCGATTTTCAAGAGATCGATGGTTTGGGTTTGCGACATGAGCCTGGGCCTTTCTTCGAAGTGAGTGTTGCAGGCAAAGCCAAGCCGTCGGTGTTGGCAAGGTCAAGCCGTCTTGGATGATTCCGGGGCCGCATTATCGCATTTCAGATCGACTCGGTTCTTGCTGCTAACCAAGCCTTTGCCCTGCCCTCGAGCCTCGGGCTGAGTCGCTCGCGGACCACGTGGTGGTAGTCGTTGAGCCATTGCCTCTCGTCTTCGCGCAAAAGACTGAGCTCGAGGCAGCGGGTGTCAATCGGACACAAACTCAGGGTCTCAAAGCTCAGGAATTCGCCAAAATCCTCGTGATGCTTGGGCTTGAAGGGCTGATTGGCCACCAGATTTTCGATACGAACACCCCATTGCCCGGCGCGATAAATCCCGGGCTCAATCGAGGTAATCATGCCCGGCTCCATGGCCATATGCGGGGTGGGAATAGCCTTGCTGATGCTTTGCGGGCCCTCGTGAACATTCAAGAAGTAACCCACGCCGTGGCCGGTCCCATGCCCAAAGTCCATGGCCTCGGCCCAAAGCGGCGCGCGTGCGATCGCATCGAGCATCGGCGCAAGCGTTCCTCGCGGAAAGCGGCAGCGCGACAAAGCCATGGTGCCTTTAAGCACCAGCGTGAAGTCGCGGCGCATTGCGGCGCTGAGGTCGCCGATTTTCCACACCCGCGTGATATCGGTGGTGCCGCCAAGGTACTGCGCACCGCTGTCGATCAGCAGCAGTCCGTTGCCCTCAATGCGGGCATGATGCGCATCGGTCGCGCGGTAATGCGGCATCGCGCCATTGGCATTAAAGCCTGCGATCGTTGGAAAGGACAGGCCAACGAATCCGCTGCCATGGCTTCTTTCCTCGCTCAAGCGCTCGTCGACATCAAGTTCGGTGATGTTTTGATGGCCAAGCGCCTGCTCAAACCAGGCGTAAAAGCGGCACATCGCTGCGCCGTCCTCGATCATTGCCTGACGCACAAAGCCAAGTTCTTCGTCGGTTTTACGGCTTTTGAGCAAGGTGCTCGGGTTGATCTGCTCAAGCAGCTTGCAGGACTCAGGGATCGCCTCACGCAAGGCCAAGGTGACCCGGGTGGGGTCTAGCAAAACCCGTTCGTTCGCAGGCAGTGCGCTCAGATCTCGGGTGGCCTGATGGTAATCGAAACAATGAACCCCATCGTCTCGCAGGCGGGCTTGCAATTCACCGGGTATCTTGCCTGTTGCGACATACAAATGGGCTGTATCAGCCTTGAGCATCAGGTGCGCAAGAAACACCGGGTTGTAGGCCACGTCGCTGCCGCGCAAATTCAATGCCCAGGCCACATCATCAACCGTCGACAGCAGATGGGCTGTCGCGCCCAACCGGTGCATGGCGTCGCGGATCAACGCCAGCTTCTCGCGCCTCGTTCGGCTAGCTTGAGGCGCCAGATGCTCGTAGATGGCAGCCTGGGGCAGTCCTGCGCGTTCGGGCCAGCAGTCTTGCAGCAAGTCCAGATCGGTGCGGAGGCTGAAACCAAGTTCAAGCATGCGCTCGCGCAAAAGCTTTGCCGAGGAAAGGGCAAGTACTGCGCCGTCAACCGCAACAGTCGCCTTTGGCGGCAAGTGCTTCAGCATCCATTCGCAAAGCACTGCAGGCGTTGCCGACTGAACCTTTTCGAGATCAATGCCACTGCCTTGCAACTCCTGGTCGGCCTGAACCCAGTAGCGACTGTCTGCAAAAAGTGCCGCCTGCTCTTGGGCAACCATCAAGCTGCCCATCGATCCGCTAAAACCAGAGAACCACTGCCGGCCCTGCCAGCGTTGCGGCAAATACTCCGAAAGATGGGGGTCCGATGAGGGAATAAGAACGGCATCCACGCTGTGTGCCTGAAGTTGGCTGCGCAGGCTCCGGAGTCGGTCGGCCACGGTCTCGTTGCGGGTTTGCGTCAACATCAATTGTCCATTTCACATTTCATGGGGGGCAAAGCATCACTGGGGTCGATGATAGCCGTGGTTTGGAGAAGTCTGGCCTATGTTTATCCAATGCCGGCAGCCCTTTTGCTGGACGCAAGCTTTGGGNNGGGCGCAAGCCGTATGCTCGAGTTTTTAGTCTATGCTTTCTTCACAAGCAAATCCCACAATCAAGATGGCCTGAGCCGCCGGGCACAAGCATCACGGCCTAGGCAGCTGGGTGCGGGCAAAATGGCACAAGCAAAAAGGCAGGAGCGTTGAACGAGCGTAAAGCAGACGATGTTGGCCGCCTTTGGCTGGTCACAATCAGCGCAGCGGTGATCCTGGCGATCACCCAGGGCGCGCGGCAAACGACCGGGATGTATGTCTCGCCGATGAATACCGATACTGGACTTGGCATTGCCAATATCGCCTTTGCCATGGCGGTCGGACAATTCGTGTGGGGCGCTGTGCAGCCGGTTGCAGGAGCACTTGCCGGGCGATGGGGTTACGCGCCGGTGCTGGCTATCGGTGTACTGTTGATGGTCTTTGGATCGGTGATCACACCCTTGATGAAGAGTACGCTCGGCTTGGTTATCGCGCTGGGGGTGATCCAGGCTGCAGGCGCGGGCATCGGGAGCTTTTCGCTGTTGATGGGCGCAGTTGCCAACCGCCTTCCTGCTGATCGTCGTGCTTTTGCATCCGGCGTCATCAATGCGGGTTCATCGCTTGGGCAATTCATTTTCGCGCCAATTACCGCCGGCCTGATCGCCTGGGTGGGTTGGGTCACCAGCCTGTGGACTGTCGCTGCGATCGCTTTGATCGCCTTGCCGCTAGTCTGGCTGCTCCGTGATCCGCCGGATCGCGGCACGGCCGCAAGCGCTGCCGAGGGGCCGGGTTTGCGTGAGCAACTGAGTATTGCCGCCGCTGACAAAAGCTACTGGCTCTTGCACGCCGGATTTTTTACCTGTGGTTTTCACATCGCTTTTTTGGTCACCCATTTGCCCTCGGAAGTTCAGCTGTGCGGTTTATCGCCTGCTGTGTCGGGCAATGCTTTAGCCATCATCGGATTATTCAACATTGCCGGGAGCCTCTTGATCGGCTGGATGGCCACGCGTTGGCGCATGCGGGTTTTGCTGTTTTGGCTTTACGCAAGCAGGGCGCTTGCGATCGTGCTTTATTTGCTGGCGCCTAAAACCGCTGAAACGCTCTATATTTTCTCAGCGGTGATCGGCTTGACCTGGCTTGCGACCGTGCCGCCGACCGCCGGATTGGTTTCCAAGCTTTTCGGCGTGAAGCACCTTGCGACCTTGTTTGGCTTGACCTTGCTCTCCCACCAAATCGGAGGCTTTCTTGGTGCCTGGCTCGGCGGGCTTGCGATCGAATCGAGCGGAAGCTATCAGTGGATGTGGTATGCCGATACCGCGCTTGCTTTGCTCGCCGCAATCCTGAGTCTTCCGGTGCGCGAGGCAGCGCCCAGGTTCAGGCCGCTTACTGCATCCTGAGAGCTCGGCGAAGCAGCCTCAAATCACCCGGCTCGTGATGCTTCCAACGCCTTGAACGCTTCCCTTCATCACATCGCCGCGCCGCACCGGGCCAACTCCAGCCGGTGTACCGCTGTAAATCAGATCCCCTGGCATCAGGCAAAACAAGGTTGACAGATAGGCAATTATTTCTGGCACGTTCCAGATAAGATCCTTGAGATCGCCGCGCTGCCGCAGTTCGCCGTTCACCTCAAGGCTTACTGCGCCTTGGTCTGGGTGGCCGATCACCGAGGCCGGTGCGATCGCAGAGCATGGAGCTGAAAAGTCAAAGGCCTTACCGGTATCCCAGGGACGCCCCATTTTCTTCGCTTCGCCTTGAAGATCACGGCGTGTCATATCGAGTCCCACCGCGTAACCATAAACATGGCGCAGTGCATCGGCTTCGCGAATCGTGCTGCCGCCCGTGGCCAGTGCGACAACCATCTCGAGTTCATGATGCACATCCTGGCTTAGCGCGGGGTAGGGAAAATCGCCATCACCTGCCACGATCGCGCTGGCAGGTTTCATAAAAAAGAACGGTGGTTCACGATTCGGATCATGGCCCATTTCGCGGGCGTGCTCGGCATAGTTGCGTCCGACGCAAAAAATACGACTGACCGGAAAGCGCTGTGAACTTCCCTGCACCGGAAGACAAACTTGCGGGCTTGCCTCAAAAACGTAATCCATCATATTCCTCTTAATCCTTGCCCAGCATACGCTTTCGGATCAGGCTGTGCTCAAGTTTGGGTAAGACTTCGGCGCCTTCTGGAACACTCACCTCAACCGCGTTCAACAACATCGAAACCATGCTGTAAACACCGCTGGTTGACACCAGGTCGATCAATGCCGACTCGCCAAAGTGCCCAAGCGCCTGGCCCCAGAGTACATCAGAGATTCGCTGCTCAAGGCTTAAATGCGCACAGACCTCAAAGACCAGACTTTCTTCTGCATCCATCACCGTTGGCCGATAGGCCTCCCAGAGGGGTTTGATGATCCGATCGTCGAGCCCCTCGCGCCGACCGATCCGCTCGTGGGCCCACCACTCAAAGGGAGCGTTGCCAACCCGGGCCTGAATCAGAATCGCAAACTCGGTGAGCCGTTTTGAGATGCTGGAATGAAAGCGTAAATAGTCGAGCAACTCGAGGCAGGGTTTGGCCATCTTCGGGCTGCGCAACAGGGCGTTGTAGGGACCCGCAAGCCCGGCCGATGAGATCCCGAGGATGTAATCGGCCAGCGGCTTGGCATCTTCAGGTAAGGTGTCATAAGGTCTGAAGGGAAGTCGGTCGGTGGTAAGCGGCGTTGTCATCGCGATGGATTTCCAAAGTACGAAGCTGTTTCGACGAACTGTAACGGAGGTGCGCCGGTGAATACGGGTTTCGATGCGGTGATTTGGGATTTTGGCGGCGTGTTGACCTCAAGTCCTTTCGAAGCATTTGCAGATTATGAAATGCGTCAGGGTATCGAGCCTGGTTTTATCCGACGCGTAAACAGTCATAACCCGGACCACAATGCCTGGGCGCGACTTGAACGCGACGAGCTCAGCGCAGAAGCCTTCGATGCATGCTTTGCCCTCGAAAGCGAGGCACTGGGTCATCGGATTGATGGCGCTGACGTTCTCGCACTGATCGCGGGCAGGCTAAGGCCAGAGATGGTGGAAGCCTTGCGCCGTATCAGCGCGGTGATGAAAACCGGCTGTATTACCAACAACTTTCGGGCCATCTCAAGCCTTGCACAGGATCGGGCAGCGCCTGCGTTTGGCGGGCTTTACAAGCGCGAGATCATGGCTTTGTTTGACCATGTGATCGAGAGCGCAAGGGTTGGTTTGCGCAAGCCCGACCCGGCCATTTACGCGATGATGACGCAAGCGCTCGATGTGTCGCCAACCCGCTGCATTTATCTGGATGACCTGGGCATCAATCTCAAACCGGCGCGTGCCATGGGTATGCAAACCATCAAGGTCAGCGATGCTTCTTCGGCGATTGACGAACTCAGCCAATACTTGCAGATGGATTTGCGCGCTGCATCCTAGACGCGTTGCGAGCTAGCCCCGGTGCATCGATTGCAGGCCTTGATTCCGCGTTGGCTGACCGAGTATCGCTCAGGATGGTTTGTGGGCGATCTGAGCGCTGGCGTGGTGGTGGCGCTGATGCTCGTGCCGCAGTCGATGGCCTATGCGATTGTGTCGGGTCTGCCGCCAGTCACCGGTCTTTATGCCAGCTTGCTGCCCTCACTGGTTTACGCATGGTTTGGCAGCAGTTCGGTTCAATCCGTCGGGACGATGGCGATCACCTCGGTGATGATGGGGACCAGCCTTGCGAGTTTGCAACCGGCGAGCAGCGACGCGGCGATCGCTATGTCGGCGGCCGTCGCCTTGATGGCAGGGCTGGTTTTGGTGTTCGCAAGCGCCTTGCGCCTGGGGTTTTTGTCGGCCTTGATCAGCAGGCCGGTTCTCAGTGGCTTCACGACCGGTTCGTCGGTGATGATTGCCTTGAGCCAATTGCGTTACTTACTGGGTCCTCAGGATTCGGGCTTGAGCTTTCTCGGGATGCCGCTGCCGCAGATCCATGCGCACTCGTTGGCCGTCGGGCTCGCTAGTCTGACGGTGCTGTGGCTTGCAAAAGCCTATGCTTCAGGCGCTTTGCGGATCTTGGGGCTCAGTCCAAGGGCCACCGACATGGTGATAAAGCTGATACCGTTTTCGGTGATTCTGATCGCAACGCTGCTGGTTGCCTGGCTTGGCCTTGACGGCATTCGACTCGTGGGCGACGTGCCAGCGGGTCTTCCGGGCCTTTACTGGCCTGCGCTGGATCAATGGGAGCGTCTGGTTCCGACCGCCTTGTCGATGGCCTTGATGGTTTTTCTTTTTGGCCAGAGCAGCTCGGTCGTGCTGGGGCGAAAACGCGGCGAACGTATCCTCCCGGATCGCGAGCTCTTTGCCCTGGGTTCATCCAATCTTGCAGCTGCGCTAAGCGGCTCGTTTCCGGTGACCGGTAGCATTTCGCGTTCGGCTGTGAATTTCCAGGCGGGTGCCAACAGTCAGCTCGCGAGTGTGATCAGCGTCTTACTGCTGGCCACGGCATTGTCCAGCTCAACCGCGTGGCTGAGTTTGTTGCCGATGCCGGCACTCGCAGCCATGATCATCCTTGCCGTCTTCAGCATGATGGATTGGGCGATGCTTGTTGCTTGCTGGCGGGTTGACCGTCGCGATGCGCTGGCCTGCCTTGCCACCGCGCTGGCTGTGATCCTTGTGGGGTTCAATGAAGGCCTTGTCGCAGGCCTCCTACTGAGCTTGGGCTTTGCGCTTGCAAGCCTTGGCCTCTCAGGTCTTGGCCTGGCACTGAGAGGGCACGCGGTCTACGACCTTGAGCCGCTTGCAGCGCGATCATCGCATTCTGGCTATCGTGTTCGGTTCAAAGGTGCACTGATATTTGCCAATGCTGAAACCGCCTGCAGTGTCATGCAAAACGATCTGATGTCTTTGGCAGCACAAGCAAGGAAAGCCTGCGTTGACCAGAGCATTGAGCCTGAGGCACTTGAACTCTGCATCGATTTGTCAGCAGTGAGCGATCTTGATATGACTGCGATTCAGGTGCTTGCTGAAACCCATCAAGCCCTGAGCGAGCAAGGCTTTGTGCTTGGGTTCATTCTGCCGCCCGAACCCTTGCGCGCACGACTCGAGCGAGAGGGCCGCTTGCTGTCAACCGTATCCAAACGCGTCGGCAAAGCCTAGCCAGCAACATCGGTAATGACTAGCCTCCGGCAACGGCAATGCCCAGCCTACAGCGCGCTATCAGTCCACGAGGTCTGCAAGTTCAGCCGATCGGGCTGCTGCCCGAGTGAGGGCACGAGCGATCATGCCGCTTAAATCCTCCTGGGAAAAAACCTCAAGCGCCGCTGCGGTCGTACCACCTTTGGATGTGACCTGCTCGCGCAGCTCTGCCGGCGTGAGTGCAGATTGGGCAGCCAGTTCGCTTGCGCCTGTAAAGGTCTCAAGCACCAGCAGACGAGCGTCTTGCGCGTTGAGCCCAAGCGCTTGGGCAGCCGCTTGCATCGCTTCAATCAAGCGAAACACATAGGCCGGGCCACTGCCTGACACAGCAGTGACCGCATCCAAGCTGTTTTCCGCATCGACCCACAGGCAGCGACCCACGCAGGCCATCATCGTTTGGGCAAACATTCGGTCATCACTTGCCAGATCGGATGCTGCAAAAAGCGCGGTGACGCCCCTCCCGATCACTGCCGGTGTGTTGGGCATGCAACGAATATAACGATGCTGTGGACCGAGCCAGCTTTGCAAGCGTGCAAGACGGATGCCGGCTGCAACACTGATCACGCAGCGTGACGGTTGCGCATGAAGGCCTGCAATCGCGGCGCACAGACTTTTCATCTGCTGCGGCTTGACCGCCATCAGCCAACAATCGCTCAAGCATGGCTCCTGAGCAACATGCTCGAAGGTTCGAGCGCCGTAACAATCTGACCAGCGTTGGCGTGCCTGCGCGTCAGGGTCAACAAGCATCAAGTGCGGGGGTAGCTGATTTGCCCTTTGCATGCCAGCAATCATCGCAGAGGCCATGTGGCCGCCGCCGAAAAAGGTCATTGATTTCATATCATAAACCTGAACGTTTCATAAATTGAATCCAACGTAATCCCGCCAGGCGCAGCACGGCGAAGTAAATCGCCACTGCCGCTGCAAGCACCCAAAGCAGGTGCATTGCCCGAAGCAGCGGTGCGCTGGCAAGCGCTTGCCACTGAAGCCAGCTTTGCTCGGTTGACCACATCAACCAGGCAGTCATGGCTGCATTGGCAAGCGCAACCTGAACGATGAATCGAAGCCAGCCGCTCTGGGGTGTAAAAAGTCCTCGTCGCAGCAAGCCAAGCAGCAAGAGCAGCGCGTTACAAAGCGCAGCAAGGGAAATCGAAAGCGCAAGCCCAGCATGTTCGAATCGCGGCACGGTGATCGTGTTGAGTGCCTGGGTGAGAACCAGCATCGCAAGCGCGATCTTCACAGGTGTTCGCACGTCTTGATGCGCATAAAAACCAGGGGCCAGCACCTTGACGGCGATCAGCCCGAGAAGACCGAGCGCGTAAGCGGCAGCGGCCTTTGCCGTCATCACCACATCACCATCGGAAAAACGTCCGTAGTGATAAAGCAAAGCGGTCAATGGCTCAGCCAGCAGCCCAAGACCGATGGCCGAAGGCATTGCCAGCAGCACGCTCAGTCGCAGTCCCCAGTCCAGTTGCCTGCTATAGCTCGCATCGTCTTGTTCAGCCCGCGCTTTGGAGAGACCGGGCAGCAAGACCGTGCCCAGCGCCACCCCGAGTAAAGCGGTCGGAAACTCCATGAGCCGGTCTGCAAACGACACCCAGGACACCCGACCCGGACCGAGTGTTGAGGCGATATGGGTGTTGAAGATCAGGCTGATTTGCGCTGCTGAAACCGCAAGAATCGCAGGTGTCATGCGCGCTAGCATGGTTCTTGTGGCTTCAGCTTGCCAGGACTCTCGCAAGGCCTCAAAGCTCATGGCGATGCGTGGCCGAAGCCCCATGCTCTCAAGCGCCCACCACTGAAGTGATAGCTGCAAGGCCGCACCGATCACCACGCCCACGGTGAGTGAAAACACCGGGGGGTCAAGCTGCTCATGGAGTAAAAGTGCAGCACCAATCATCGACAGATTGAGCAACACGGGGGTGAATGCAGGCGTGGCAAATCGGCCCTCGGCATGCAGCACGCCGCTTGCAAAGGCAACCAGGGAAATGGGCAGAATATAAGGAAACATCCAGCGCGCCATCTCGGTGGCTGCTTGTAAAGCCAGTGCATCATGCGCGAGGCCGCCCGCCATCATCCAGACCAAGGCTGGTGCAGCAAGTGCGCCGAGGATTGAAATGGCAAGCAAAAACCAGAACATCAAGCTGGCAGTCTGACTGATGAAACGCCGATAAGCAGCTTCATCATCGTGTTGACGGGCGAGCGCAAGCATCGGAACGAAAGCTTGCGAAAAGGCTCCTTCTGCAAACAAGCGGCGCAGCAAATTCGGCAAACGAAAAGCTACAAAAAATGCATCGGTTAAAGCATTGCTGCCAAAGAGCACCGCGGTCAGGTTTTCGCGCAGCAAGCCGGTGATGCGTGAAACCAGCGTAAGCGCGCTTACAAGTGCTGCCGAACGGAACAATGACATGTATAATCTAAGATTTCGCTGAGGATTCGTAAACTCATGGCCAATATTGCATCAGCACGCAAACGTGCACGCCAAGATGTCAAACGTAACGCGCACAACACGGCGCTTCGCTCCCGGTATCGCACCGCGATTAAAGCAGTCCGCAAAGCGATCGAAGCCGGCGATAAGGCCAAGGCTCAAGCGCAACTGACAGCATCACAAAGCGTTATTGCTTCCATTGCGGACAAAAACATTCTTCACAAGAATACAGCAGCGCGTTACATCAGCAGACTATCAGCAGCCGTCAAAGCCATGGCCTAAAGGTCGCGGCGCCCAAAAATCGCGGTTCCCACCCGCAGCCAGCTGGCTCCTTGAGCAACCGCTGCCTCAAGGTCGCCCGACATGCCCATGGATAAATGATCCATTGAATGTCTTGCTCCGAGCAAGCGATTACAGTCGACCAGACAATCACGCAGGGCAGCAAAATTCCGAGCCTGCTCAAGCGGGTCATCCGAGGCTTGCGGGATTGCCATCAGTCCGCGCAGGCTAAGGTTTTCAAGCTCGAGCATGGCAAGCGCAAGCGATGCAACTTCGTTGATGGCAACACCGCTTTTGCTCGCCTCACCCGAGATATTCACTTGGATGCAGCATTGCAACGCAGCGCGTTCCGGTGGTCTTTGAGCGTTTAAGCGTTCGGCGATTTTCAGCCGATCGATGCTGTGCACCCAGTCAAAATGCTCGGCCACTGCACGGGTTTTGTTCGACTGCAGCGGGCCAATGAAATGCCAGCGCAGTTGCAGATCCGGCCTTGCGAGATGGCAGGCCAGGATTTTATCCACGCCCTCCTGAACATAGTTTTCACCAAAATCGCGCTGACCGCTTTGCGCAAGCTCGAGCACGTCTTGGGCTGGGAAGGTCTTGCTCACCGCAAGCAGTTGCGGGTCGGCAATGCCTTCAAAGGCCGGTCGATGCGCACGCGCCTGATCGATGCGCATCAAGACCGCGGTGCGGGCCTTGCTGAGTCCT
>DDPV01000002.1:87135-106650 GCA_002342365.1 Burkholderiales bacterium UBA2459
CGCGCGCATCAGCCTGGGCAAGCGCGCAATCCTCGGATCTTCCCGATGCAGCCCTGAATTTATGCCGCTCGTGGAGCGGAAAGCTGAAAAAACGGCAGGGGATGGAGGCATTCATCAGCGGTACTTTGCGTTTGGCTTTCATGCGCCAAAGCGAAGGCAAGTCCTCTTGCGCACTGAGGATGCACAGCATAAAGCCTGGCCAACGGTCCCGAAAGCTTCGACCTTGCTCGAAATCGCCACAAAGTCCGATTCGCTCACCGTAGGGCAGATTCGAAATGATAAATCCGGCAGTGTCCTGGCGGGCGCAGGCTTCATCGCTCGTCAGCGCTTTGGCGTTTGCTGTGGGGGGATCCGGATCGTCTGCAAGTGCTTGACAATTTACGGTAAAGGCATCGTCACAGCGCCACTGAATCGCCCCGGGCGGCAGACCGGCTTGGAGCGCATTGTGCCTTGCCCGATCGATGAGCTCGGGGTTGATATCAACCCCGAGAAGCGGCCTGAGTTCGAGCGCGCGATACGCACATGCTTTGGCTTGGGCTATCGCATCGTCTCGGACGCTTAGCCAAAGCAAGGGGTCGAAGTCCTTGAGTGCTTCAAAGGCAAAACGCCGCTTGAGCCCGGGTGCAATACCCCATCGGATCTGTGCGGCCTCGATCAAAATCGTTCCCGATCCGCAAAACAAATCGGCAAGCGGCTGATCGCTTGACCACTGGCTCAAGTGCACAAGACCAGCTGCGAGATTTTCCTTCAGCGGCGCTTCGCCCTTGTCATCGCGTCCGCGCCAGCCGCGTTTGAACAAGGACTCGCCGCTCCAATCCATATAAAGATCGAGACGGTCCGCTTCCAGATGTCCGACGATACGGACATCGGGATCTTGCGTATCGACCGAGGGACGTTGCTCGGAGTGCTCGCGAAAACCATCGACCACCGCATCTTTGATACGTAAGGTCAAGTATTGTAACGATCGGGCACGCGATCGTGTGGCACTCAGGTCAACCCGCAAGCGCTGCTCGACCGTAAACAGCTTTGTCCAGTCCTGGCGCCGCGCAATCCGGTAAACATCCTCGTCCTGACGCACTTGCCCGCTTCCCAGCCAAAAGAGCACACGGCTTGCAAGTCGACTGTGCAAGTTCGCGCGATAGCCGCCTGCGCGGTCTGCTTCAAACTGAACGCCTGCCGCGCGAATCCGCGCATTGCTAGCGCCAAGTCCTTTGAGCTCGTCGGCTAGGACTTGTTCCAGACCTCGGGGGCAGGGCGCAAAAAACCGCAACAAGGCCTCAGTCACGCTGCAGCCACCACCGGTTTGATCACGACCAGTGCCACAACCGCAACAAGCATGATCACCGGCACCTCGTTGAACCAGCGAAACCAGACATGGCTGCGTTGGCTGCTTCCACGGCTGAATTGCCGCAAGATCCTTCCGCACAAGAGGTGATACAGCACCAGCAGCACAATCAATGCGAGTTTGGCATGCATCCACAGGCTGCCCGCTCCAACGCCATAGCCTAACCACAGCCAAAAGCCCAGCCCCAGTGCAAGCCACATCAGCGGACGCATGAAGCGGTAGAGCTTGCTTGCCATGAGGATCAGCCGCTCGCGCTCGGCCGTGGACTCAGGCGCAACCATGGCAAGGTTCACAAAGATGCGCGGCAAGTAAAAGAGTCCGGCAAACCAACTCGTCACAAACACAATATGCAGCGTCTTGATCCAGAGATAGCTCATGTCGATTGTCTGATTTCGCCATGGCCAAACACCACATATTTTTGCGAGGTAAGTCCCTCAAGTCCAACCGGCCCCCGGGCGTGCAATTTGTCGGTGGAAATGCCGATCTCAGCACCCAAGCCAAACTCAAAGCCGTCGGCAAAGCGGGTTGAGGCGTTGATCATGACAGACGCTGAATCAACCTCCCGGATAAAGCGCATCGCCTTCAGATGGTGATTGGTCACGATCGCATCAGTATGCTGAGATCCATAACGTTGAATATGCTGAATCGCTTCATCGATACCATCGACGCTGCGTATCGACACGATTGCGGCAAGGTATTCGGTAGACCAGTCCTGTTCGCAAGCACGAACGCAGGCGATACCCGCATCGCCTAGAATCTGCGCTGTGCTTTCGTCAACCCGCATTTCCACATGCTTGTCACGGTAGATCGCGGCAATCATCGGCAGAAATTCGCGAGCAATCGGTGTATCGACAAGCAGCGTTTCCATGGTGTTACAAGGCGAGTAACGCTGTGTCTTTGCATTATCGGCAATGCGCGTTGCCATGGTCAGGTCGGCGTCCCTGTCGACAAACACATGGCAGATACCGTCCAGATGTTTGATCGTGGGCACTTTGGCTTCGCGGCTGATGCGTTCAATCAGCGATTTGCCCCCGCGTGGAACAATCACATCGACCCATTGCGGCGACTGAATCAGTACGCCGACCAGGGCGCGGTCGGGCTGTTCAATCGCCTGAACCGCGTCTGCGGGCAAACCGACCGATGCCAGGGCCTGTCGCATGCAAGCTGCCAGCGCCTGGTTGGAGTGCAGCGCCTCGGAGCCACCGCGCAAGATCGCTGCGTTACCGGATTTGATGCACAGTGCCGCCGCATCGATGGTGACATTGGGTCTTGATTCGTAAATGATGCCGATCACGCCTAGCGGCACGCGCATCCTCCCGACTTCAATGCCTGAGGGCTGGCGCGTGAGCGCTGAAATCGAACCGACCGGATCGGCCAGCGAAGCCACTTGCTCGAGCCCTTTGCACATGCTGTCAATCACAGGAGCGCTAAGCTTGAGCCGGTCGATCGCAGCCTCATTGAGTCCTGCCTCGCGAGCGGCAGAAAGGTCAAGCGCATTGGCCTTTTCAAGCGCAGCACGCTCTTGCAGCAGCAAGTCGGCGGCAAGCCTTAAAGCTTTATTTTTTTTATCGGTATGAGCCTTGGCCAAGAGCCTTGCGGCTTGCCTGGCTCGCGCCCCGATTGCATCGATGACTGCCTGAGGGCTGCCAAGCGCGTAAGGATCGGAATGGTTCATGAGAGCTTGTGACCTGCATAGGGCGCATGGGCTGCATGCGAGATAGGCTTCATTATCCTGCCCCCCATGCCTGGGCAGCAAGTAGACGGTCTGCCGCCGGGCTCTTTGCGGTGCATGCAAGCACAAAGTCCCGCAGCGCCTCTTGGGCATTCCCGCCAAGTCCTTTGATGCATCGGTCGGTTCGGGCGGCAAGCGCAAGCAAGCGCATACTTTGGGCCATGCTGATACGGTCCAGGGCGCGATGAAAGACGGCCTCGCGGCTTGCGTAAATACGCAACTGGCGAAAGGCTTGGCTTCGGTTAAGCCCAGCTTGAAGGCATTCGTGCAAAGCTTGCAATTGACGCGCAGCATCTGCGAGCGCCCAAAGAATCAGCGGCGCCGGTTCTGCCACCGCGAGAAGGCCCTCGAGAATTTTCAAGCTGCGTTGCCGATCACCGAGCAGGCAACTTGCCTGCAGGTCAAAAGCGCTCCAGCGGGCCGAGTCAGCCAGCGTTTGCTGCGCCAGTGTAAGCGTGATGTCGGTCGGGCCAAGCATGGCGAGCTTTTTGATTTCCTGGGCGCTTGCAAGCAGGTTGCCTTCGGTTCGCGAAGCGATCAGCTCGATGACCTCATCGTTTGCCTTGAGCGACGCGCTGATCATCCGTTGACGAATCCAGGCGGCAAGCCCGGCACGAGGAATCGTTGCAGCCTCAAAGGCCCAACCTGCAGCTTGCAAGTCGCGAAACCAGGCCATGCCGAGCTGACTCTTATCGAGCCTTGCGCAACTGAGCATCACGCAAACCTGACCGTCTGATTGGGGTGCCCATGTGGTGAGCCAGTCGATCGCAGCCTTGTGCGGCTTTGCACCGAAACGCATCTCGATGATCTTGGCTGAGGCAAAAAGGTCCTTGGATTGCACAAGATGCGCCAGTTGCTCCAGCTTGAAATGGCGGTCGACTTCCACGCGCTCGCGCCCGGTAAAACCAGCGCTGCGCAGCCAGGCCCGGATGCTGTCTGCGATTTCCAGCTGCAGCAACAACTCATCGCCATGAATCAGCAAATAAGCGGGTGGCTTTAAGCCTTGCAGCCTTGCCTGGAGTCCGGCTTCTTGGTTTTTCATCAGCGCAGTACCGATCAGGCGCTTCGTAGCTGACGCAAGATTCGATCGACGATTTCGGCTTGCATATCGCGCTGCAAGAATCGTTCTTCCTGTTGTTTGGCGCCTTGCAATACCTCGCTCGTCGTCAGGTCACGGTGCAGGATAATTTCGGTTCGGGTCAGCTTTTCAAGTCCAGCCCGATCGACCACCCGAAACACCACCCTCAGTTGCAAGCGCACATCCCGCGGGCGACCCGTGACTGTAAAACCGACGATCTCGCGGCTGCGTACCTCCTCATCGATATAGAGACGACGCTCGGCTTTTTCCGGATCGCTTTCAACGCGGGTGCCACCGAGCGCGGTGATTGCGCGCCTGAGTTCGCCGCCAAACTCAGACTGCCTGGGCACATTGATCCAGATGCTGTCAAAGCTGAGCGCAATGTGCTGGCGCAGTTGAAAACCGCAACCCAAAAGCCCGCTGCTTGCGACAAGGCCGCCGGCAAGCAGGCGTAAAATACCTCGGCGTGTTGACTCATGCATGCAACAAGCGGCCACCGACTTATCCGGTTACCACGTTAACCAGCCTTGCGGGTACCACAATGAACTTGCGGATAACTTGTCCCGGGGCAAATCTCGCTAGCGCATCATGCTCGCTGATCCAGGCATCGGCCAAGGCTTCGATGCTCGCAGGGCTTGCATCGGCCGGAACTTCGAGGCTTCCACGCAGTTTGCCGTTGATCTGAAGCACGATGCTGACACGCTGCCTGACGAGCGCCTGTTCATCGACTTGCGGCCAGGGTGCATCGAGTAAGTCGCCTTGAATCGCCTCAAACCCCATCGCCTGCCAAAGCGAAACCGTGATGTGCGGAACCACCGGATACAAGACCCGCAGCAGGATGGAGAACCCTTCGGTACGTACCGCCGACTCGACGTGCTCGCCAGCCGCTTCAAGGCTGTTGAGCATTTTCATCGAGGCTGAGACCACGGTGTTGTACTGCCTGCGCTGGTAATCAAAATCGGCCTGTTTGAGCAAATGATGGATCTCACGACGCAAGTCTGCATCCTGGGGCTTGAGCGATCCTGCGACCACCGGCAGCCCCGCGCTGATCTGCCCCTTTTGCAGCGCTTGCATGCCAGCGCTCCAGACGCGGCGCAAGAAGCGGTGAGCGCCTTCAACGCCAGCGTCTGACCACTCAAGCGATTGCTCAGGGGGCGATGCAAACATGGTAAAAAGTCTTGCGGTATCAGCGCCATAACGATCAATTAAATGTTGCGGATCAACGCCGTTGTTTTTGCTCTTTGACATTTTTTCAACACCGCCCAGCTCAACAGGCTCGCCGTCGACCCTGGCCACAGCGCCGATCGGGCGCCCGCGATCGTCAAAGCTCACTTCAACATCGGCCGGGTTGAACCAGGTTCTTCGGCCCGCTTTGTCTTCGCGGAAATAGGTCTCGTTAAGCACCATGCCCTGCGTGAGCAAATTGCTAAAGGGTTCAGAACACTGAACAAGTCCCCGGCCAGGCTGCGTTCCAGGATTCAGATCACGCATCACCTTGGTCCAAAAGCGGGCGTATAACAAATGCAGGACGGCGTGTTCAATGCCGCCGATGTACTGATCCATCGGCATCCAATAATCATTGCGTGCATCGACCATGGACTGCTCAGCATCGGGCGAGCAGTAACGCATGTAGTACCAGGCTGAGTCGATGAAGGTGTCCATCGTATCGGTTTCACGGCGGGAAGGCTTGTCGCAACGTGGGCAACGACAGCGCAAAAAGGCTTCATGCCGGTTGAGCGGATTGCCGCTGCCATCGGGAATCAAATCATCCGGCAGCACAATCGGAAGATCACTCTCGGGAACCGGGACCGCTCCGCAGGCCTTGCAGTGAATCACCGGAATCGGTGTGCCCCAGTAGCGCTGGCGGGAGATACCCCAGTCCCTCAAGCGGTATTGAATCTGGCGGGTGCCCAGTCCGCGTGATTCGAGTTCGCTGGCAATCGTCTCGATCGCCTGATCAAAATGAAGACCATTATAACGATCAGAATTTATACAAACCCCGTGCTGCTTGTTTTCGTACCAGGTCTGCCAGCACTCGGGGTCAAAGGCCTCGCCTTCAACCGCAATCACCTGTTTGATCGGCAGCGCAAAGCGCCGGGCGAATTCAAAATCGCGCTCATCATGCGCCGGTACGCCCATCACCGCACCGTCGCCATAACCCATCAGAACATAGTTGCCAATCCAAACCGGAACTGGTTCGCCGCTTACCGGGTGTTCGACAACAAGACCTGTGTCGCGGCCATCTTTATCACGGGTTGCCAGATCGGCTTCGGCGACTCCGCCTTGCAAACACTGGTCAATGAAGGCTTGCAGTTCAGGTCTACGTCTTGCGGCTTCGGCAGCAAGCGGATGTTCCGGAGCAACCGCGACAAAGCTGACACCCATGATGGTGTCAGCTCTTGTGGTGAAGACATAAAGTCTGCCGTCTTGGATCCACTGGCCGTTTTTGCCTTCGATCTGGTGCGGAAAGGCAAAGCGCAAACCCACCGATTTACCGATCCAGTTGCGTTGCATCAGCTTGACGCGCTCTGGCCAGCCCAAGGGCTCAAGATCCTGAATCAGTTCCTCAGCGTACTGGGTGATTCGAAGGTAGTACATCGGTATTTCGCGTTTTTCGACCAAAGCCCCCGAGCGCCAACCCCTTCCGTCGATGACTTGTTCATTGGCAAGAACCGTCTGGTCAACCGGATCCCAGTTGACGGTGCCTGTTTTCAGGTAGGCAATGCCTTTGTTGAGCATTTGCAAAAACAGCCACTGATTCCAGCGGTAATACGAGGGCGAACAGGTCGCAATCTCGCGTGACCAGTCAATCGCAAGCCCCATGGCCTGCATTTGCGCCTTCATGCTCGCAATGTTGTCCCAGGTCCAGCGTGCAGGGGCTAGCTGATTGGCCATCGCCGCGTTTTCGGCCGGTAAACCGAAGGCGTCCCAGCCCATTGGCATGAGCACGTTAAAACCTGCCATGCGGAGCTGGCGCGCCATGACATCGTTGATGGTGTAGTTTCGCACATGACCCATGTGCAGCTTGCCCGAAGGGTAGGGCAGCATCGAGCAGGCGTAGTACTTGCCGCGCGGGTACTTCGGGTTGTGTTCGTGCACACGATAAACATCGCGCGATCGCCAGTCGGCCTGGACCTGCGATTCGATGGCATGGGCGTCGTAACGGTCAGAAAACATGCGTGAATACCGAAGGATGAGCAAAGCTCACGATTATGGCTGACTGTGAAAGCCCTTCAGTGGAAGTGAAGCCCCCCTTCAGTTTTACGAAAGTACAGTTTTTCAAAACGCGAGAACAGAGTAATTTCTGATTTCCGGAACTGTCTTCAGAGCGTCACTTAAGAACGTTCATCAAACCCGCGGCCACTGCGGGAACCAAACAAAACGAGGAGAGGGATGATGGGATCTGATGCGTTAAGAGGCGAGGCAGTGCCCGCCGGGTCTGCAATACTTCGCGCCATTTCGGTGATCGAAGCGATTTCAACAGCCGATGCACCGCCGCAGCTTGCCGATATTTGCCGCGCGGTGAATTTGCCCAAGCCGACGGTTTTCCGAATTTTAAGCACGCTTGAGCACGCCGGCCTGGTTGGGCGTGAGCCTGGCAGCAAGCGTTACACCAGTGCCGGTCGCCTGAATCGACTCGCTGGCCAGGTGCTGCTCAATTCGCCCCACAGCGCCGCAAGGCATGCAATTCTCGAGGAATTGGTCGAACAAATCGGTGAGACCTGCAACCTCACGATTCCCAACCTGAACTCGGTGCTTTACCTGGATCGGGTCGAGGTGGTCTGGCAGCTGCGCCTAAGTCTCAGTACCGGTAGCCTAGTCCCGCTTTATGCCTGTGCAAGCGGAAAGCTTTTTCTTGCCAACATGCCAAAGCGCAGCCGGGAGCGGCTTTTGCGCTTGGCGCCTATGCTGCCGCACACCGCGTCGACGCTTTGCGACCCCGCAAAACTGAGCCTCGAGCTTGAGAAGGTTCGGAGGCAGGGCTATGCGATCGACGATGAGGAGTACATCCCGGGCCTGATCGCAGTGGCAGTGCCTGTGCGCGACAGCGACGGCAAAGTGGTGGCGTCGATCGCAGCACAAGCTCCCACAGGGCGGCTTCAACTCGACGAGGCAATCGCGTTCTTGCCCCAGATGAAGCAGGCTGCCGAGTTGATGGCACAAACCGTCGACTGGTAGCTGCATAGCCGCTCGAGGGCGACCGCAAGCGGCCGCACGGGCAGACCGTCGATACCCCAAAGCACCCGCGCTGGCTTATCGCTTGTCGGGTGCGACAATCCGGGATGTTTGGATTTTCCGGAAAATGACTTTGACCTCAGACCTACTTCGCGGGCTTAACGAGCAACAACATGCCGCCGTGACCCTGCCCGCCCAGCATGCACTGATCCTGGCCGGTGCAGGCAGCGGCAAGACAAGGGTTTTGACGACCCGAATTGCCTGGCTGATTGCCAGCGCCCAGGTCAGTCCGCAAGGCCTGCTTGCGGTGACATTCACCAACAAGGCCGCCCGCGAGATGCTGAATCGGCTAAGCGCCATGGTGGCTGTCAACCTCAAGCTGATGTGGGTGGGTACTTTTCATGGCCTATGCAACCGGATGCTAAGGGCGCATCACCGCGACGCGGGCCTGCCGGCAAGCTTTCAAATCCTCGATAGCCAGGATCAGCTCGCAGCCATCAAGCGCATGCTCAAGGCGATGCAAATCGACGAGGACAAGGTTGCGCCGCGAAACCTGATGCACTTTATCAACGCCTGCAAAGAGAGTGGACAGCGCGCTGCGTCGGTTGAAGCTTTCGATGACTACAACCGACGCTTTGTCGAGCTTTACTCAGCCTATGAAGTGCAATGTCAACGCGAAGCGGTGGTCGACTTTGCCGAACTGCTGCTGCGAAGCTACGAGCTCTTGCAGCGCAATCAGCTGTTGCGGGACCACTACCAGCTGCGGTTTCGCCATATTCTGGTCGATGAGTTTCAAGACACCAACGCCTTGCAGTACCGCTGGCTCAAGTTGCTAGCCGGCGCCGGCAATGCGGTTTTTGCTGTGGGTGACGATGATCAGAGCATTTATGGCTTTCGCGGCGCTGACGTCGGCAACATGATGGCCTTTGAGCGCGAATTCAGGGTGGACAATCTCATCAAGCTTGAGCAGAACTACCGTTCCGCCGGCCATATCCTGGACTGCGCCAACGCCTTGATCGAGCAAAACAACGCCCGCCTTGGCAAGGCGCTGTGGACCGACGCGGGAGCGGGTGAGCCGGTCCGGGTGCAGGAGCTGGTCTCGGACGCCGGTGAGGCGCAGTGGCTGGTCGAACAAATCAAGGCGATTGTTCGCGACGGTGACCGGCGCAGTGATGTGGCGGTGTTATACCGCTCCAATGCGCAATCGCGGGTGATCGAACACGCCCTGTTTTCGGCCACGATTCCTTATCGAGTGTATGGCGGTCTGCGCTTTTTCGAGCGCGCCGAAGTCAAGCATGCGCTTGCCTACCTGCGGCTGATTGAAC
Source organism: Burkholderiales bacterium UBA2459 (assembly GCA_002342365.1). Lineage (GTDB taxonomy): Bacteria > Pseudomonadota > Gammaproteobacteria > Burkholderiales > Burkholderiaceae_E > UBA3064. The sequence continues at coordinate 96,792 of DDPV01000002.1, forward strand.
AAGACGACGACGATGGCGCGTTTTTACGGGTGGTGAACTTCCCGGTCCGCGGTATTGGCGCAAGGTCGCTTGAACAGTTACAAGATTTGGCAAAGCGGCGCTCCTGTTCGCTGATGGCCGCCCTTGCCGCTGGGGCTGAATCGGGCCTGAGCACAGCCGCTTTGTCGCGTTTGCGTCAGTTTCAGCAGCTGATCCACGGCCTGCGGCAGGCCACGGTGATGCTGCCGCTTGCCGACGCGGTCCAAAAGGTGATCGAGCAAAGCGGTCTTGCCCAGCATTACAGCCTCGAAAAAGAAGGCCAGGAACGGCTGGAAAACTTGCAAGAGCTCGTGAATGCGGCAGCAAGTTTTGTGAGCGAGGATTTGCCGCTTGCTGAAAACCTCAGCCCGCTGGCAGCCTTTTTATCGCATGCCTCACTTGAAGCGGGCGAGCATCAGGCGCTGGCAGGCGACGATGCGGTGCAGATGATGACGGTGCACTCGGCCAAGGGGCTTGAGTTTCAGCATGTTTTCATTACCGGCCTGGAAGAAGGCTTGTTTCCTCACGAAAACGCGCTATCGGAGGCGCGCGGACTTGAGGAGGAGCGGCGGCTGATGTATGTGGCGATCACTCGCGCCCGCGAGCGCCTTTATCTCTCCTTTGCGCAGACCCGGATGTTGCATGGTCAGACGCGTTATCACATCCGCTCGCGCTTTATCGAAGAGCTGCCCCAAGCGCATTTGAAGTGGCTGAGCCCGCGGGCGCAGGCGCGCTGGGGACCGTCAAGCGGCGAACCCTACACCTTGGGGGGCGGGCTGGATTCGCCAGGCTTCGGGGCAGGCACGGGGGGCGATCATCTGCTTTCATTCGAGCGTCATGCACAGGCGGCGACCGCGGGGGTCAGCCTGCGAATCGGACAAAACGTGCGGCACGAACGCTTTGGCGATGGCGTGGTCGTGAGTCTTGAAGGTCGCGGGACCGACTCACGGGCGCAGATCAACTTCGGGCGCCAAGGCTTGAAGTGGCTTGCGCTTTCGGTTGCGAAGCTTCAACTGCCCTGAGCCCCAGCGCGCAAGGGATTGAGCGTTTATCGTTTTAGTCGGTGGAAGGGTCGACGCTGTCACGGTAGCTTGGCCAATACGATGCATAAAGTGCAGTCATCAGCAGCAAGGATAGCGGCGTTAAGACAACCGACAACAGCAAGGGCGTGTTGGGCGCAAGCCACTTGATCGCCTGCAGGATGAGCGACGCTGCCGTTGCGATTGCGAACCAGCCAAGCATGAAGGCGAGAAATGCGGCGCGGTTTTGCCAAACCGTGAAGAAGCTAAAAAATAAGGACTGGGCTACGCCCAGCTTGTGCCAGGCTACAAACACGGGCGCAAACCATAAAGCCATTTGCACCGGTGCGTAAAGCGCAGCGAAGATGAGGCTGGCCCACAACAAGGTTTCATCAAGCGATTCTAAATCGGAAGCTTCGATGCTGCCGGTAGCAATGCGCATGAGACTTCCATCGTCCACGCTGCCGGCTGCCGCCAGAGCAAGAAGCGTGGCTGAAGCGTTGATCAGTCCCAGACCGATCAGTCGGTTTCGCGCGGTATTGCCGTAGCGCCTGAAACCGCAAAAGAGCGTTGAAAGCGGCGGTGAGTGGCCTTGGTCGGCCATACGAACCGCTTCCATCAGGCCCACGGAAAGCAATTGCACCAGCACAAGCGGTACAGCCGGTCCAATGATTGGAATCAGGGTGAGCAGCATCAGTGAAAACAAGTAGGCGAGCGTGAGCATGCTCAGTGGTCCCAGGCTTCGCCGAACAAGGCCCAGCCCTTGGCCGATCCAGGTCAGACCCTGCCTTACCGAAACCTGGTTGACTTTCATGTCCTGATTCTCAGGCTTTCGCACGCTCGCGATGATCGCTCAGACTTGCCTCCTGATGATCAAGCCGCCGGGCGTTTAACACACGCTCAAACTGGCTGGGATCTTTGGGGCTGAGTAAGCTCGCTTTTCGCGGCAGGTGAAGATCAAAAAGCCTCGAGACCCAAAAGCGAAGCGCGGCTGCGCGCAGCGCCAGGGGCCAGCCTTCAATTTCGCAATCGAGCGGTTGTCGCGTCTGGCAGTAAGCATCAAGCATGGCTTGCAGGCGAGGCCGGTCCCAGTCACCACTTGCTGTTTCGGTGCACCAGTCGTTGCAGGTGACCGCCAGATCAAAAATCCAGGTGTCGTCGCCGGCAAAATAAAAATCGATCATGCCGCCCAGGGTGTCGCCGTCAAAAAGCACATTGTCGCGAAAAAGATCCGCGTGAACTGCCGAACGCGGCAAGGCCCTAAACATTTTTGAAGCATGAAATTCGACCTGCAATTGCAACTCCTCTTGCAGCAGCTTCCACTGTGCTGCGCGCACGAAGGGCTCAAGCCGCGGCACCACGTCCTGCCACCATGCAAGACCTCGCAAATTGGGTTGATGATTCGGATAGCTGCGCGCGGCAAGATGCATAAGCGCCAGTTGCTGCCCGACTGCAGCACAATGGCTTGGCGCAGGCTGCATATTGGCCTGGCCAGGCAAGCAGCTCACCAGCGCGGCCGGTTTGCCTGCGAGGCTGCCAAGGCGTTTGCCGAATTGATTGGCGATCGGATGGGGGCAGGCAACATTGTTTTGGGCCAAGTGCGTCATCAAATCGATGTAATAGGGTAGCTGCTCGGCCTGCAAGCGCTCAAACAGCGTCAAAACATACCTGCCGCTTGCGGTGTCGACAAAAAAGTTACTGTTTTCAATGCCCGAGGCGATGCCCTCAAAGCCAAGCAGGCGGCCAAGATCAAAATCGCTTAGCCAATGCTCAAGTTGGACTTGCTGAATCGGGGTAAACACAGCCATCAGCGATTATCCCGCAATTGCAGGCACGCGAAGTCGCATGCCAGGGGTCGGAGCTGAGATAATGCCGAGATGAACGACGTACAGGCCCTGCATGGCGATGTTTCGAAAACGAGGGGCGCACCGAGCTTGTTGCTGGTCGACGGATCAAGCTATCTGTATCGCGCCTTTCACGCCTTGCCCGATATGCGTAGCCCGCAGGCTGAGCCGACCGGTGCAATTTATGGCATGGTCGCGATGCTGCGCAAGCTGCGCGCCGATCACGCACTTCACCAAGGCGCGGGCTTTGGGGCGGTGGTTTTTGATGCCCCAGGAAAAACGTTCCGGGATGCGATTTTTCCTGATTACAAGGCCAACCGCGCGGAAATGCCCGCCGATCTGGTCTTGCAAATTCCACGAATTCATCAACTTGTCAAACTGCTTGGATGGCCTTTGGTCATGGTCGAAGGCATCGAAGCCGACGATGTCATCGGCACGCTATGTGCTCGGGCCAAGGCGCTGGGCTGGCAAAGCCTCGTCTCGACGGGCGACAAGGATTTGGCGCAACTGGTCGATGAGTATGTTCGTCTGGTCAACACGATGACCCGCGAGGGCGGGCGTCCGGAGCTGCTCGACGAGGCTGGGGTTTTTGCCAAATTTGCGGTGCGTCCGGACCAAATCGTCGACTACTTGAGCCTGGTTGGCGATGCGGTCGACAACGTCCCGGGCGTTGACAAAGTTGGCCCCAAAACCGCGGCCAAGTGGCTTGCGCAGTTTGGCAGTCTTGATGCCTTGATGGCGCAGGCTGCTGACATTGGCGGTGTTGTCGGCGAGAACCTGCGCAAATCGCTTCACTGGCTTCCGACTGCCCGCGAGCTTGTGACGGTGCGACGTGACTGTGAGCTTCCCCCCTGGTGTCAGCCCGGGCAAGGGCTGCTGCTTGCCAGCGAGGAAAAAGAGGCTTTGCGCGAACTCTTCAAAGCTTGCGGTTTTCGCAGCTGGCTACGCGAGCTCGATCAAGCCCTTGGCATGTCGGCTGCGGGCGCCGCAGATGGCGAGGCCTTGCCAGCGTCTTCTTCAAGGGGGCAGCTTGATTCGATGCTGCCTTCATCAGAATCCCAGCTAGGTGCACTTGCAGGTTTTGACCGCTCGGCCTACGAAACCGTACTCAGTATTGAAGCGCTCGAGCGCTGGCTTGAGGCGCTGATGGCAAGCGATGAAGCGGCGGTTGACACCGAGACCACCGATCTTGATCCGATGCGGGCGCGCATGGTCGGTTTGTCGATTGCGCTTGCGCCAAACAAGGCCTGCTACATTCCGCTTGCACACGAGGGGCTCGAACAACCGGTCCAGCTCGATCGAGACCTGGTCTTGGCGCGCCTGAAGCCCTGGCTGTGTTCCGCGCGGCACCGCAAGCTGGGTCAGCATTTGAAGTACGACATGCATGTGTTTGAAAACCATGGAATCAGGCTGGCTGGAATCCACGAGGATTCGCTGCTTGCCTCCTACGTTCTTGAAGCACACCGCAATCACGACATGGATTCGCTGGCTGAGCGTCATTTGGGCCATCGAACCATTGCCTATGACGATGTCACCGGCAAGGGCGCAGCGCGTATTCCCTTTGCGCAGGTGCCGCTTGAGCGTGCAACCCCTTATGCCGCAGAAGATGCCGACGTCAGCTACCGCCTTTGCCACTATTTCCGGCGTCGCTTGTCGGCCGAAGCCCCGCTTGAGCGGATTTACCGCGAAATCGAAGTTCCGGTGATGCAAGTCTTGCAAGGCATCGAACGCCATGGCGTCTTGGTTGATCCTCAAAAGCTGCTTGCTCAAAGCGAAGCCCTGCAAGTGCAGTTGGCCGAGCTCGAGGAGCAGGCCCAGACTGCTGCTCAGCGCCGGTTCAATCTGGGCTCGCCCAAGCAACTGGGTGCTTTGTTATTTGACGAACTCAAACTCCCGGTGTTGAAGAAAACCGCTTCAGGTGCGCCTTCAACCGATGAGGAGGTGCTGGCCAAACTCGCCGAAGACTATCCCTTGCCGCGCATCGTGCTGCAATGGCGGGGCCTTGCCAAACTCAAGTCGACCTACACCGACAAACTGCCCAAGATGATTGATCCAGGAACCGGGCGGGTGCACACAAGCTACAGTCAGGCGGTTGCGGTCACCGGCCGGCTTGCCTCGACCGATCCCAATTTGCAAAACATCCCGATTCGCACGCCGGAGGGTCGTCGGATTCGCGAAGCCTTCATCGCGCCAGCGGGTTTTCGCCTGCTTTCGGCTGACTACTCGCAAATTGAATTGCGAATCATGGCGCATATATCGGCCGACCCGGGTCTGCTCTCGGCCTTTGCCAAGGGCGAGGATGTGCACCGGGCGACGGCTGCCGAGGTGTTTGGCGTGCCGCTTTCGGAAGTCAGCGCCGAACAAAGACGCTACGCCAAGGTGATCAATTTTGGGTTGATTTACGGCATGAGTGCCTTTGGGCTGGCAGCGAATTTGAATATCGATCGGCAACAGGCTAAACATTATATCGATCGCTATTTTTCACGCTACCCCGGTGTGCTTGAATACATGGAACGTACCAGGCAGGAGGCGCGCGCCTGCGGTTATGTTCAAACCGTCTTTGGACGTCGTCTCTGGCTTGCTGAGATTCAATCGCCCAATGGCCCCAGACGCCAGGCAGCCGAGCGGGCGGCAATCAATGCGCCGATGCAAGGCACGGCAGCCGATCTTATTAAGATGGCGATGATTCGAGTGGATGCGCTGCTGCGCGAGCAAGCGATGCAATCGCGCATGATTATGCAAGTTCACGACGAACTGGTCTTTGAGGTTGCCGAGGCTGAAGTCGATGCACTGACGACTTGGGTGCGCAAGGCCATGCGCGAGGTGGCGCAACTGGCTGTGCCCCTTGAGGTTGATATTGGGGTCGGTGCAAATTGGGACGAAGCTCATTAGAACGACGCCGATCTGTCGTCAGTCGATCAGAACCAAGGCGATCAACAACAGCGAAAGGAGCAGAACGATGAAAGAAACAGCACGACGCGACTTTGTCCGCTCAGTGGTCGGTGGCGGCGTACTTGCAAGTGGCTACGCGGCAGCGGTGATGCCAAGCGGCAATCTTTGGGCGCAGCTGCAACGAACCGACAGCCAGGGTCTGATTGCGGGTGCTGTCTTGATTCCGGCCGCAGGCGGTTTTCAAATGCCTGCATATCGCGCCATGCCTGAGCAGGGCAAGCCCAAGGCAACCGTGATGGTGGTGCATGAGATTTGGGGCGTTCATGAGTACATCCAGGATGTCTGCCGGCGATTGGCCAAAGAAGGCTATCTGGCGATTGCGCCTGAACTGTTCCTGCGCCAGGGCGAGGTTCACGCCTTGAAAACACCGGCCGAAATTTTCGAAAAAGTGGTCAATCAGGTTGCCGATGAACAGGTCATGGCCGATCTTGATGCCAGCTTCACCTGGGCGCAGTCGCAAGCTGGCGACGCCACCAAGCGCTTGATTACCGGCTTTTGCTGGGGGGGCCGGATCGTGTGGCTTTATAGCGCCCATCAAAGTCGACTTCAGGCTGGCGTTGCCTGGTATGGAAGGCTGACCACCGGCACCAATGCCGCTACGCCGCGTCATCCGCTCGATGTTGCCGATAAGCTGCGTGCGCCGGTGCTTGGCCTTTACGGCGGTAGAGATGACGGGATTCCCCTGACCCAGGTTGACGAAATGAAAACCCGCTTGTCTTTTGGTGCGGGAGCCTCGCAACAATCAGAGATTGTTGTTTACGCGGACGCGCCTCACGCCTTTCACGCTGATTATCGACCGAGCTACCGGGCTGAGGCCGCACGCGATGGCTGGTCTCGTTGCCTGGCGTGGTTTACCAAGCATGGCTGATCCTGGCCGTGCAGCCTCATCGGTGGCTTGTTGATTTGGCAAAACGTTCTTGACTTTACTGCATATCATCGCTGCGACTCTGATCGCTGGCGTGCTGAGCACACTTGCTGCCGCATTGTTATCGCTGCATCTGCTTTCGCGCATCACAAAACGCTTGGTGAGTTTATCGGCAGGGCTTTTGTTGGGCGCTGCAAGCATTGATTTGCTTCCTGAAGCGATAGCAAGCGGCGAGGATCCCGAAAAGCTCGGTTGGACGCTGGGATTGGGTTTTCTGGGCTTTTTTCTATTGGAAAAGTTTGCGATCCTGAGGCACGGACATCACCACGAGGGTGATGGCCATGAGCATCACCAGGGCCACGATCGCCACGAGGCAGGTCCCGAAGGATTGCTCATTTTGGTCGGCGATTCCTTGCACAACTTTGTCGATGGCGTGCTGATCGCATCAGCCTTTCTCGTCGATCACAGGCTTGGCTGGATGACGGCGCTGGCGGTTGCTGCGCATGAGATCCCCCAGGAGATCGGCGATTATATCGTTCTGATTAATGCTGGGTATAGCCGGCAGCGGGCAATTGTTTACAACATGATCTCGGGCCTTGCTGCGGTCATCGGAGGCCTTGCCGGTTGGGCGCTGCTTTCGGCACAGCATCAGTTACTGCCTTATCTGATTACGCTTTCTGCCGCTGCCTTTATTTACGTCGCGCTAGCCGATCTGGTGCCCGATATGCACAAGCAACGTCAGGCGGCCGAAAGTTTTGTACAGCTTGGCCTGATTGGCCTCGGGGTGTTGGCGATCATGTTGGCCCATCGGCTTGTCCATCCGCACTGAGCCGTCTCGGATCAGCTATCCTCGCCTCTTGCCACAGGACGGGTCGGATCGGCACACCATTCACTCCAGGAACCGGGGTGGAGCGCCAAACCCTCGTGAAGTCCGGCAAGACGCATCGACAGCAGATTGTGGCAGGCCGACACACCCGATCCGCAGGAGTGCACGACGATGCGCTCCGCAGTCTGCGCAAGCGCTCGGTCTGGGTCCGAGGCTGGATGTGTTTTGGATACTTCGCTCGCGTCTTCGGCCTTGGCTAAGGGATTCTGAAATGAGGGATTTTGTAATACGGGGTTTTGCAAGTTTGCAAGCCATTCCGCCCGCAAAACCTCGACGGGTTTGAAGCGTCCGTCTGGTCGCAAATTCAAGGTATTGGGCCGGTTGATCGCCCCTGGAATATGGCCTGCGACCGGGTCTAGCGGTTCGACATCGCCGCGATAGCGCTCTGCTGCCCGCGCATCGACAATGCGGTGGCCGCCCTTGCCCAGTCCCTCAAGCAAGGCCTCGCTTGACACGGTCACTTCAAGCGCAGGCCTGCGGCTGAAATTGCCCTGCGGTCTTGATCCGGGGGCTTGCGCCAGCCCCGCCTCAGTTGGAAAGCCTGCCTGGGTCCAAGCCGCATAGCCCCCGTCCAGCACGCACACCGCGGGATGTCCGCACCAACGTAAAAGCCACCACAGTCGGGCTGCATAAACCCCTGGACCGGCATCGTAGGCAACCACAAGGCTGTCGTTATTGGCGCCCAGATCACGCATGGCCTGCACCAGCTGCTCAGGGTCGGGCAGGGGGTGTCGTCCTCCAGTGGGCGATTTCGGACCTGAAAGCACCTGATGCAGCGCAAAAAATGCCGCCTTGGGAATATGCCCCGCCTCATACTGTTTTTGCCCAAGTTCGGGATCAAACAAATCGGAACGACAGTCGATCAGGATCAGCTTATCGATCTGACCAGCAAGGGTCTCAGCGCTGATGAGCGTGGTTTCATGCGTCATGGTGTAGCTCCGGCAGTTGGCGGCGAAGAAATTCGTGAAAGTGCTGCATGCCGTCTTCCATCGGGCTTTGATAGGGACCCACCTGGCTGATGCCGCGTTGCATCAAAGCCTTGCGACCTGCATCCATGCGCAGGGCGATTTCATCGTCTTCGGCCGCAGTCTCCATATAAGCTGCCCGCTCGGCTTCAATGAAGTCGCGCTCAAAGTGCACGATTTCTTCCGGGTAATAAAACTCAACGATGTTGGTGGTGTGTTGAGGGCCACGCGGAATCAGGCTGCTTACCACCAGCACATGCGGATACCACTCCACCATGATGTTGGGGTAATAGGTGAGCCAAATGGCGCCAAAGGGCGGTGGCCTGCCCTGACGATAGCCAAGTACTTGCTCATGCCAGCGTGCATAGGTGGGGGTTCCAGGTTTGCTCAGCGATTGGTGAACCCCGACGGTCTGAACCGAAAACCACGAGCCAAACTCCCAGGTCAGATCGTCGCAAGAGACAAACTGGCCCAAGCCGGGGTGAAAGGGAACGACGTGATAGTCCTCGAGGTAGACCTCGATAAAGGTCTTCCAGTTGTATGCACACTCATGGATTTCGACGTGGTCAAAACAATAGGATTCAAAGTTGAAGTGCTCGCCGGCTTTCATCGCACCGAGATCGGCCGCAATGTCGCGCCTTCCCTCAAAGAGCAGTCCTTTCCAGGCCTGCAGCGGCGTTTTCGGAAGGTTCAGACAGGGCTGCTGCTCGAAATGAGGCGCCCCAAGCAGCTGGCCCTGCAGGTCATAAGTCCAGCGATGCAGCGGACAGACCAGCTGCTCGACATGGCCTTTGCCCTTGAGCATGATCGCCTGCCGATGGCGGCAGACGTTTGACAAACATTCGATACCGTGTTGATTACGGATCAGCACCCGACCTTCATGTTCGGCCGGCAGTGCAAAGTAATTGCCCATTTCGGGCACCATCAGTTCGTGTCCGACGTAGGCAGGACCGGCTTTGAAAAGCCGCTCGATTTCCAATTGAAACAGTCCGGTATCGAAGTAAGCCGATACCGGCAACTGCGTCGTCGGACGCGTCAAGGCGCCGATCTGTCCAGGTGCTGACATATGCACGCTCCATCAAGGATGTCCCAAAAGCGAGTATCGCGCCCGCGCGCCACGATTCAGCGGTCGCTTATCTCGAAACCCCCTCCCGCAGTAGGGGCGCCAAGCATACCCCAAGAGGCGTAGAATTCGATGCGACCATGCCGAAAAGTCGACCATCTGCAACAGAGCCAGAAGCGCTTGCTCGCTCGCCGGGATCCTGGGAAGAAGCCACGGCTGCGCTTGAGGCCTTGCTGCGGCGCATGGA
>DDPV01000002.1:106679-133181 GCA_002342365.1 Burkholderiales bacterium UBA2459
CTTGAAGATCAGATGCTCAAACCTTTCAAGCCCGAGGACCATGGTTCTTAGTGCCGCTATGCGCTCGCTCGAGCATCAGGCCTGGGTTGAACAACAGCTCATCCGCATCGAGAAGGCCATCGAGCAGGCGCTGCCGCAAGGCGAGCTGACTGCGACCCGGCTTTTCGAGGCGCTGGCTTACGCCAGTCTGGGGGGCGGCAAGCGCATCCGAGCGTTATTGTGTTTGGCAAGCGGCGAGTCGCTGGGCGCCAATCCCGAGAGCTGTTTGCAGGCTGCTGTGGCCTTGGAAATGATTCACGCCTATTCGCTTGTGCACGACGATATGCCTTGCATGGACAACGACGTGCTTCGCCGTGGTAAGCCAACTGTCCATATCGCATTCGGTGAGGCAACTGCGATGCTGGTGGGCGATGGCCTGCAGGCGCTGGCCTTCGAAGTGCTTGCAGGCATGCATCGGACCGGCCTTTCTGCCAGGCAATGCCTTCAAGCGGTTGACGTGCTTGCGCGTGCAAGCGGTCCGCGTGGCATGGTCGGTGGACAGGCGATTGATCTCGCCCTGATTGGCGAAGCCTCGTCCTTTGTCGAGCTTGAGCCCTTGCAGAAGATGCACCAGCTGAAAACCGGTGCGCTGCTTCAAGCGAGCGTGCAGCTTGGCCTTTGCTGTCGGGCATCAGAGGCGCTCGAGCCGGAGACCGACCGATTGTTGAATCAGTACGCCAAGCATCTGGGCCTTGCCTTTCAGGTGATTGACGATGTTTTGGATGCATCAGCCACGACCGACTCGCTGGGTAAAACCGCAGGTAAAGACCAAGCGCAGCAAAAACCGACCTATGTGTCGCTCATGGGCATCGGTCCGGCGCGTGAGCTTGCGCAGTCCTTGCACAAGCAGGCGCTTGATTGCCTGGATCAGGCTGCGCATGGCAATCGGGCCTTAGGGCGCGAGGGTCTTGAGCATTTGGCTGGTCTTGCCGATCTGATTGTCTTGCGACAACGCTAAAGACGCTAGCGCATGGCTACGGATCCCTTGCTTGAATCGATCGATTCGCCTATGGCACTGCGGCAGTTGCGACGTGCCCAGCTTCCAGCGCTTGCCGAAGCCTTGCGCGCCTTCGTCCTGGAATCGGTGTCGCAAACAGGCGGCCATCTCGCTGCAAATTTAGGAACAGTCGAGCTGGCCATTGCCTTGCATTATGTGTTTGACACACCAAAGGACCGCCTGGTTTGGGATGTTGGCCATCAGGCGTATCCCCACAAAATATTGACAGGGCGCCGCAAGGCGATGTCAAGCCTCAAGCAATGGGGCGGCTTGTCAGGTTTTCCAAAACGTTCTGAATCGGAGTACGATACCTTCGGCACCGGGCACTCGTCGACCTCGATTTCGGCAGCGCTTGGCATGGCGCTGGCCTCGCGAGCCAAGGGTGAGCATCGAGGTCCGCAGCGCAGAAGACATGTTGCGGTCATTGGTGATGGCGCCATGAGCGCAGGCATGGCCTTTGAGGCGCTCAACAACGCTGGCGTGCACCAGGACCTTGATCTGCTCGTGATTTTGAACGATAACGATATGTCGATCTCGCCGGCGGTCGGCGCTCTAAATCGTTACCTCGCTCGTTTGTTGTCAGGGGGGTTTTATGCAAGGGCCAAAGACATGGGTAAGGCCATGCTTTCGCGCATGCCTGAGGTGCTTGATTTCGCGCGTCGCGTGGAGGAGCATGCCAAGGGTTTGGTGATTCCTGGCACCCTGTTTGAAGAGTTCGGTTTTAACTACGTTGGACCCATCGACGGACATGACCTCGATTCGCTGGTGCCGACGCTGCAAAACATGCGACAACTGCGCGGCCCCCAGTTCTTGCATATTGTCACCCGTAAGGGCAAGGGCTACGAGCTTGCAGAACGTGATCCGGTGCTGTACCACGGCCCTGGAAAGTTTGACCCCGATCTGGGTATTGTCCCGAGTGCGAAGAAGGCCAAGCCGAGTTACACCCAGATTTTTTCGGCTTGGATTTGCGATCAGGCCTGCCTGGATTCGCGTCTGGTTGCGATCACACCAGCGATGCGGGAGGGTTCGGGTCTGGTGGAGTTTGAAAAGCGATTTCCTGAACGCTACTTTGATGTGGGCATTGCCGAGCAGCACGCTGTGACCTTCGCGGCAGGTCTGGCCTGCGAGGGTATGAAGCCGGTTGTTGCGATTTATTCCACGTTTTTGCAGCGTGGCTACGATCAGCTGATCCATGATGTTGCGATTCAAAACCTGCCGGTGCTTTTTGCGCTCGACCGGGCAGGCCTGGTTGGAGCCGATGGGGCAACCCATGCTGGTGCTTACGACTTTGCCTACTTGCGCTGCATTCCGAATCTGCTGGTCATGGCGCCTTCGGACGAGAATGAGTGCCGTCAAATGTTGCATACCGGCTTCATGCATCAGGGCCCGGCAGCGGTGCGTTATCCAAGGGGAAGCGGCCCAGGCGTTCAACCCAACGATGTGCTTCAAAGCCTTGAGATCGGACGCGCTCGCCTGCTTCGCGAGGGTGCAAGGCTTGCGATCCTTGCCTTTGGTTCGCTGGTCCAGGCCTGTAAGCCGGTTGCAGAGCGCCTGGATCTCACGCTTGTCGATATGCGTTTTGTCAAGCCGCTTGATGAGGCCTTGTTGAAAAGTCTGGCGCAGACACACCAAGCCTTTGTGTCTGTCGAAGAGCATGTGATCGCAGGTGGCGCAGGCAGTGCGCTTGCTGAGGCTTTGATGCGGCATACGATTGAGCGGCCGCTGTTGATGCTTGGACTGCCGGATCGCTTTATTGATCACGGCGATCATCAACAGCTGCTGGCCCTTGAAGGTTTGGACAGCGAAGGCATTGAAGCTTCGATTCTGAAACGCTTCGCGAGCCTACTTCAGCCAAGGTCTCCGCGGCTGATTGCCTAGCCGATGCGGTAGACTGAAAAAGTTCTATGTTAATCAAGGCCCATGAATACTCGTGACCTCAGCCGCGGTCTGGCAATCCCTGATGTGCAGGCCTATCCTGATCAGCGCAATCTAGCTATTCAACGCGTGGGCGTTCGCGGCTTGCGCTACCCGTTGCGCTGGCGTGCGCAAGGCGGCGTGCAAGAAACCGTCATGCAAGCCTCGCTTGATGTAGCCTTGCCGGCCGAGCAAAAGGGCACCCATATGTCGCGCTTTATCGCGCTGTTGCAAGCCCTTGGGCAGGACCAGGCCCTCGATCTTCAAGGCATGCTGCGCCTGCACCACAACATGCTCCAACGCCTGCAGGCCAACGAAGGTCAAATCGAGTTTGAATTTCCGCTCTTTCTCAGCAAGAAAGCGCCGGTCTCCGGTGTGGAAAGTCTGCTTGACTATCAGATCGCACTCAAGAGCTACGGTGCTTTGCATCAGACCCGTTGTGAGATTTCGGTGACCGCGCCGGTTACGAGCCTTTGTCCCTGTTCAAAGGAGGTCTCGGCCTACGGAGCCCATAACCAGCGTTCCCATTTGCAGCTTCAGGCAAGGCTTGACCTGGGCAAGCTCGGCGATTTTTCGGTCGAAGCCTTGATCGCCATCGCCGAGTCACAGGCCTCAAGCGAAGTGTATGGCCTGCTCAAGCGGGTTGATGAGAAGCATGTGACCGAAAGAGCCTACGACAATCCGAAGTTTGTTGAGGATTTGGTTCGCGATGTGGCAGCAGCGATGAAGGCCTCGCAGGAACGGGCTGGCATCATCGCTTTCTGCGTCGGTGCCGAAAACTTTGAGTCGATCCACAACCACTCGGCTTGGGCGCAATTGCAATCGCCACACTGGTAGGCACGGGTAGGCAAGGGCAGGCACTAAGAGGCGGAGCGCTGCAAAATGCTCCTTCGCTTGATCGGAGCGGCTGTTAGCGGCGCTTGCAAGAACGTACTAATCTCTGAAATTGTTGTAATCCAGAGGCAGGTCTTGCACCTCTTTTTTCAGCAAGGCAATGGCTTGCTGCAAATCATCGCGTTTTGCGCCGCTCACGCGCAGGCTCTCTCCCTGAATGCTTGCCTGTACTTTCAATTTGCTGTCTTTGATCAGGCGGACGATTTTTTTGGCGTCCTCGCTAGCCACGCCCTTGCGAACCGTGATGACCTGTTTGACCTTATCACCGCCAATTTTTTGAATCTCAGCGCTGTCTAAAAAGCGCACATCCAACTGGCGCTTTGCGCACTTTGACCAGAGCACGTCGCGGACCTGAGAAAGCTTGAAGTCATCGTCGGCAAAGGCCGTCAGCTCAAGTTCCTTGAGTTCAATACGGGCATCCGAGCCTTTGAAATCGAAGCGCGTGCTGATTTCCTTGTTGGCTTGTTCAACTGCATTTTTCACTTCGACCATATTGGCCTCACAGACGACGTCAAACGATGGCATGGCTTCGCTCCTTTTTACATACAGATATATTTTTCAAAAAAACGGGCCTGACCCATTTGCGGATCGAGTTGATAAGGCTTAAAGCCTGCCTTGACATAGGCGGCGACTGCTGCATGATTGCCCTCGAGCACTTCGAGGGTGATCTTGCAGCAAGCTTCGCTGACCGCAGCCTTCTCGACATGATCGAGCAAGGCGCGACCAATGCCGGTGCGCTGTGCCTTGGGGTGAACGCAGATATCGTGAATGTTCAGCAAGGGCATGGCTCGAAAGCTTGAGATGCCTAAAAAGGCATTGACGAGGCCCAGGGCTTCATGATCGCGATAGGCGAGCCAGCCGCGGTAATGGGCCTGTTCGGCCAGCAGTTCACAAAGCCTTGCCTTTGCATGGTCTTCAAGACCGTAGCCGCGTCCGCTGGGTCCGCTTGCATACAGGTCAAGCAGTTGCAGCAGGTCATGCGCATGATCGGATCGTCGCGGGTCGACCGGGACGATGATGATACGGCTGGTCATTTTGCTTTGTTGATCGTTCTAGGGTTCAAATCGGTAGCCGACACCCTTGACCGTTTGAATATGGCGCGGGACATCGTTTGCGTCCCCAATCTTACGACGCAATCGCAAGATGTGATTATTGACTGCCTGCTCATAACCGACGTAATCCCGGCCCCAGGCAGCGTCTAGCAACTGGCTGCGGCTAAACACCCTTTTGGGATGACGCATGAAGCACAATAGCAGCCGAAACTCGATGGCGGTGAGTTCGATCGCCTGCCCGTCGCATTCGAGATGATGACGCTCCGGATCAAGGAGGAGCTTGCCAGCGCGCAAGATTTTTGACGACGGTTCCGCGCTGTCGCTTGTGGGGCTGCTTGCGTCTTGCGCGATGTGGACAGGGTATTGCTTGCGTCTGCGCTGAACGGCTCGAATGCGTGCCAGCAGCTCACGTGCGCTGAAAGGTTTGACAAGAAAGTCATCGGCACCGAGTTCGAGGCATAAGACGCGGTCCAATTCCTCTTCGCTGCCAGAAATCATGATGACGGCGGCCTGATTACCCTGGCTGCGTAACCACTTGAGCAGTTCGATGCCGTCAAGCTGCGGCAGATTCATGTCAAGCAGCACCACCCCGGGGCTTTCGCGCGCAAGAAAATCCCGTGCCTGAATTCCGTCGTCAAACTCCAAGACCTCAAGATGGCGGCTACGAAGTTGCGCGGCGAGCAAGCGCCTGAAGTCGACAAAGTCTTCGACCAGCATGATGCGATTGTCTTCGTGCATGGCGGCAATGGTGCGTGCTCTTGCTGCGGTTGGTCAAGCGTCAAGCTGATCCTCCAGTGATGGCCTTGCGATCGCCCGGTGACTTCAGGTGATGCAAAAGTTTTCCCGATGTGCGCTTGCTGTGAACACAGCGCCATGCCCGACTTTGATGATGGCGCTTCGCAAACAAACCTTAAGGAGCACCGATGAAGACCCATCAACCCATCCAGGCCTCGGCCCCTGACAACATGCAAACGGCCAAGCCCGCTTCCCGACATGGCTTGCCACGCAGGACACATCGACCAAGCGCTTTAACAAACGGTCCACGCAAGCCGCATCTGGCAGTGAGCGATGCGCCTGTTCAGGCGGAGCCCGAGAGCGATCCATTCGGAACCGGTGAGGCTCCGGAAGAAGACCTCGCACCGGTCTCGGTTGAGGAGCATGAGTCCGCCAGCCTATTCACCGATGGGGAATCTGGCTTTGATGCTTTGCAAACGCTAAGCCAGGAGGATCATGAGAACGCCGCGCTGAGCCTTGAGCCGCCTGCGCCTGTCGATATCAGCCATGAATTTGTGCCAACTCGGCTCGCCGAACATCGCAAAGCTTTGATGCGGATGGCAAGGTTGCGGGTGCGCAGCCACGAGTGGGCCGAGGATGCTGTTCAGGAGGCGCTGATTGCCGCCTACCAGAGCCGGGGCAGTTATCGGGGACGGGGTTCGGTTCGTTCCTGGCTGCGCGGTATTCTGGATCACAAGATTCATGATCGCTTTCGCGCCGAGTGCCACTACACCCAGGCCGACTGGATCGATGATGAGTCAGCTTCGGCCGAAGAGCAGCTTGACTGGGCGGCGCGTTGCGGCGTGATGGGGCTTCGCGCTCACGAAGATCCGATGGAGATTTGTTCGCGCCGACAGCGCTTGCAGCGTGTGGCCCAAGGCTTGAATGATATGGCGCCCGGTATGCGCGAGGCCTTCATGCTGCAAGTGGTCGAAGACAGGCCATCGGTCGAAGTGGCCGATCGTCTCGGTATTAGCGAAAACAACTGCTGGATCCGGGTGCACCGGGCTCGCAAAAAACTCATCGCCCAGCGTGAGGACTAAGGGGCACACTGATGGCAGACGATCCAAAGGTGTTCGGCCGGCTCAGCCTGCCTCAGCTAGACGTCCGAGTACGAGGTATTCCATCAGCGCCTTTTGAAGATGTAGCCTGTTTTCGGCCTCGTCCCAGACAACCGATTGCGGGCCATCGATGACTTCGGCGCTGACTTCTTCACCGCGGTGTGCAGGAAGGCAGTGCATGAACATCGCATCGGCCTGGGCTTGCGCCATCATGTCGGCATCAACCCGCCAGTCTGCAAAGGCCTGCTTTCGTACATCATCCTCGTTTTCAAAACCCATCGAGGTCCAGACATCGGTGCAAACCAAATCGGCACCGCGCGCTGCTTGCATCGGGTCATCGAAGTGCGTGAGGCGTGCACCGCTGACAGCTGCAATTGAGGGGTCGATCTCATAGCCCGGCGGGGTCGAGATATGCAGGCTGAATTCAAGCGATTCAGCGGCCTGTGCCCAGGTATTTGCCATGTTGTTGCCATCACCAATCCAGGCAACCGTGGCGCCTTTGATCGACCCACGCTTTTCGACCCAGGTAAAAATGTCCGCGAGGACCTGGCAGGGATGAAACGCGTTGGTCAGGCCATTGATCACAGGCACCCTTGAGCGCGAGGCAAAGCGTTCGATGATCGATTGTTCAAAGGTTCGGATCATCACCAGATCGCACATGCGCGAGATCACTTCACCTGCATCTTCAACCGGTTCGCCCCGGCCGAGCTGAGAATCGCGGGTATTGAGATAAATCGCTGCGCCGCCCAACTGCTGCATCCCGGCTTCGAAGGACAAACGCGTGCGGGTGCTCGCCTTTTCAAAAATCATCACCAAAGTTCTGTCGTTAAGAACGTGATGAGGAACATACCGTTTGAATTTTTCCTTGATCAGGGCGGTACGCGAAAAGAGGTATTGCAACTCGTCGACGCTGAGGTCGCTGAATTGCAAAAAATGTTTGATAGCTTTGCCCATGGACAAGTCTCCTCCTAACCGCTTAGTGTGCGGTTTGCAAGTGCTGCCGAATCAATGGAAGCAGTCGATCAAGCAAATAATCGACATCGTGCTGGTCAAAAATCAAAGGCGGCAAAAGCCGCACCACGCTATCGGCGGTCACATTGAATACGATCCCCTGATCGAGACCCTGCCTTACGAGCGGGGCAGAGGGACGGTCGAGTTCGATACCGAGCATGAGTCCGCGTCCGCGGATGTCAACCACGCCCGCCAAGCCTGAGAGTCCGTCGCTCAGGCGTTCATGCAAGTAGGCGCCCACCCGGTGCACATGATCAAGCAGGCCTTCATCCTCGATGGTTTTCAAGGTGGTCAGCGCGGCACGCATCGCCAGAGGGTTGCCGCCAAAGGTGGTGCCATGATTGCCCGGCTTGAAGGTGTGCGCTGCTTCGCCGCGGGCGACCACCGCGCCGACCGGAACCCCGGAAGCGAGGCCTTTTGCAAGCGGCATCACGTCGGGAAGGATATCGGCCCATTGGTGAGCAAACCACTTTCCGGTTCGACCCAGACCACATTGCACTTCATCAATCATCAGCAACCAGCCGCGACGGTCACAGAGTTGCCGCAAGCCCTTGAGGTACTCGAGTCTTGCCGGGTTGATCCCGCCTTCGCCCTGAATCGCTTCAATAAAAATAGCGCAAACATTCGGTCGGTCACGAGCGATTTGTTCGATGGCTGCAAGATCGTTGAGCGGTGCCCGCACAAAGCCTTCAACCAGCGGTTCAAAGCCCTTTTGGACTTTGCTGCTTCCGGTTGCCGATAAGGTGGCCAGCGATCGGCCATGAAAAGCTTTTTCGTAGACCACGATTTCCGGACGATCGATACCTCGGTTGTGGCCGTAAAGCCTTGCAATCTTGATGGCAGCCTCGTTGGCCTCAAGACCCGAATTGCAGAAGAAGACGTTTTCCATGCCCGATATCCGGGTGAGAAAGTCGGCAACCTCGATTTGCAATGGGATTTGGAACAGATTGGAGCTGTGAATGATCTTTTGAATCTGATCGCTGAGCGCTGCGACCAGTCGCGCATGCGCATGCCCGAGGGTGTTGACCGCAATGCCCGATAAGGCATCCAGATAACGTCGTCCCTGATCGTCATAAAGCCAGACGCCTTTCCCGTGAGAAAAGGCGACAGGCAGCTGGGCATAGGTTGTCATTAAGGCAGATGGATGGCTCATGGTCTGTTGCGCCGTGATCGCGGCGTCCGAAAAACGTGGTGTAAAGCTTGCATTCTATAATCGTCGCATGTCTGAGGCCGATGAATTTTCAGGGGCTCCGTGGCCTTCCAAGCCCAGCTTCCGTATCCTGGGACTTACCAGCGATCAACGCTTGTTTCGGCCATCGGACTGGGCCGAGCGTCTCGCAGGCATTATGGCGAACTTTGATTGCAGCGCAGACGAAGAGGCTGCATCGATCGCACAAAGCCATCGCGCATCTTCGGGTGGCTATTCATCGCTTGTCTTACCGATCTTTCTGGATCATGCGGTGCAGGGAACATTGCAATCCCTTCGCGCCGTTGAGGTTAACGCCAGGCTCCACGACGTGGAACCATTGGCCTATGAGTTCTTGCGCCGCTTTGCAATCGATAACGATCTTATAACGATACTGCTTGAGTCACCGTCAAGCGGATCCAACAAGCCCTAGCCTATGTGACGCTTGCCCCGCTGCACAAGGAATCGCCGCGGCAAAGCAGCGTGCTTTGCCTGGCATCCCGATCGGCTTACTTCACGCGGTTGCGATACTCGCCGGTGCGTGTATCGATCTCGATTTTATCACCAATTTCGACAAACGCGGGTACTTGAACTTCAAAGCCTGTGGGTTTGACGCGGGCAGGCTTCATGACCTTGCCTGATGTATCGCCACGCACGGCCGGTTCGGTGTATTCAACTTCCCTGACCAAACCCGTCGGCAACTCAACAGAAATCGCACGGTTGTTATAGAAAATAACTTCGCAGGGCATCCCATCGTCAAGGTAATTCAAGGCATCGCCCATGCTGTCCGCCTCGACCTCGAATTGGTTGTATTCGGTGTCCATGAAGACATACATCGGGTCTGCAAAGTAGGAATACGTGACTTCCTTTTTTTCCAGAATCAGGACGTCGATTTTTTCGTCGGCCTTGAAAACCGTTTCGGTTCCGGAATTGTTCAAGAGATTTTTGAGTTTCATCTTGACAACCGCGGCGTTACGGCCCGATTTGTTGTACTCGGCACGCAAGACAACCATCGGTTCCTTTCCCATCATGATGACGTTGCCGGTGCGAATTTCCTGCGCGATTTTCATGGTGACACCTGAAGATGAGGTCGACAAAGCCTCGAAGTATAAGTGCTGATCGCTTGATGATGCGTTTCGATCATGTGACAAAGGCTGCGATCAAGGCGAGGGAGGCTATTGCAATGCGCAGCCCAGACGCCGGCAAGCCGCCGCCAGGCTTGCATGTCCTGGCACAACAGGCGGTAAGCCGCTGGCATGACTTCGCCCAACGCCCAGGCCTGCAGGGCATCGCGCCAGCATGGCCAGGCGGGATCAGCTTCAAGTACCGCATCCATTTGTGCGGTCAGCCCCTCGCATTTTCCGCGCAAGGTCTGCACGGTTTGGGGGTAGGGCTGCCACAGCCATGGGATCCCGCTTCGCATTGCCTGAACCCAGCTGTCTTCGCCGCGCACCCACAAGAGATCACAGGCTTGCATGGCCTCGTCCCATTGCCATTGCGGGCAGGGTGCAAGCCCACGGACACAGATCTGCCCGCAAGACCTGAGCGCATCAAGCAAGGCCGGGCTAAGCTGCGATTCCGGCATGCGAAGATCAATATGGGCATCGATTGCGCCTAGCCAGGGCGCCAAGGCCGCTGTCTCGTAGACATAAGCGAAGACCTTCAAAGCTTCTTGTTCTTGAGTTTGCCCGCTGGCAAACACAGCGTGATCCAGGCCGCGATGTGCGCCGGGGAACGCGCTGGAATGCGCGCCGGAATGTGCGGTGGGATGTTCGCCGGGATGCAGCTGAGCGAATCCGCCCGGTAAACCGCCGCTGTCAGGGCCAAAACCCGGAAAGACAAAGACCTGGACCAGACCGTCTGCTTTGTAGGAATGCAGGCCATGATGGTTGTTGACCCAGGCTTCTGCGCTGAGGTAGTCCAGATGAATCCACAAGACTTCGGGTCCGCTTTGCTCAGCCTTTCGTTGCCGCATTTGCTCTCGGATCGCCTCGGGCAATTCGCAGCCAAAAGCGTTGATGATGACATCGGGCAGCGGGTCCAGTTGGCTTTGCGGTTCAGGCCAGGCCTGCCAGCAAACCCCATCGCGCTGCGGATCCGTGAGCATGTCGGCAAGCGGTCGCTGATCACAAAACAATGCCAGTTGCCAATCGGTCATCGCCCGCAGCGACCTCGCGAGTCGAAGACTCACTCCGATATCACCAAAATGATCAAGCACCTGGCAAAAAAGTGCCACCCGCAGCGCAAGCCCCGAGCGGCCGTCTTGCGCTGAAGTCAGACCCTGTGCGCTGCCAGGCTCAGCCGTGTGCATCGGCGCCCTTAGCGCTCGTCGTGGTCACCGCCCTTGCCACCGGATCGGGCATCACCGAACAAGGCATCAAGTTGATGGCGCGCTGCCGGCTTGCTTGCTGCTGATGCTTTTCGCTCGGGATACTCTTCAGCGATCCGGTCTTCCCAATAACTGGCGGGGTTTGGTGCTGCACACAGTCGGTCCCAAACCGCCCGTGGTACCGATCGATACAGGCGAAGCGTGCCGTTGCTGAAGTTGAGCTCGAGCTCTTGTTCGCCTTCGTTATAGTTTGCAAAGCGAATCGAGCCGCTTGTAAATCGCTTTTGCGGCATTTTGATACTCCACAGAGGTTTTGCTGCACGATCGATGCAAGCTTCTGCGGCATTATGCCGGGAGGGAGGAATGAATCCATGACATCCATCATCGAAAGCCTGCGCTTGCTCGAAAGCGCAAAGACAAGCAGCGTTGAACTGGTGGCCGAGGCTAAATTGTCTGCACAAAGCCATGCAGCGCTGAATGCGATTGCCTGGGTCGACTGGGACGAGGCGCATCAAAGCGCGCTGGCGCTTGACGCTCAACGCAGCGATGCGGCCAATGGGAGCGCGCCGCCGCTTGGTCCTTTGCATGGTATACCGATAACGATCAAAGATTTGTACCAAGTAAGCGGTACGCCTTTAAGGGCAGGCACGCGGGCTGCGCTTCCCGATCTCGGGATGGAGGAGGCGCAAGCTGTGCAGCGATTGCGCGCGGCAGGTGCACTGATTCTTGCCAAAACCAATATGCACGAGATTGCGCTTGGCGCCACCGGTGAAAACATCTGGACTGGCGATGTTTTGAATCCCTACGATCCGGCGCATCAGGCAGGTGGCTCCTCAAGCGGTGCTGCTGTTGCAACTGCAGTCGGCATCGGGTTTGCCGGACTCGGCTCGGACACCGGCGGTTCGGTTCGGATTCCGGCGGCCTTTTGCGGACTTGCGGGTTTCAAGCCGAGCTTTGGTTTGATTCCTTTGGCCGGTGCCTTGCATTTGAGTTGGACCTGCGATCACGCAGGCCCGCTTGCCCTGGACAGCGCTGATTGCGCCTTGTTGTATGAGGTCATGGCGCAACGAAGCGCCGCGCATGGAACCGTGGGACGCGCACCGCGCCTGGGCATACCGGTTGATTGGCTCGCGCCACGCTTGGCCGATGAGGTCGCCCAGGCCTTTGAGCAACAGCTTGCAAGCTTGCGCTCAAAGGGCGCTGAAATCCGCGATCTGAAGCTCAAATCGGTGCTCGATCGCGCCTGGGACTGTTACAGCGCAATCGTTCGCCCTGAGGCCGCCTGGATTCATCGGGCTGCGCTTGCCCAGGGCGCAGAGGGCTTTTCCGATGCGGTGCTTGCGCCGATGCGGCTTGGCGAGCAAATGACTGCGCTTCAGTATGTCGATGCGATGCAAGAACGCGAGGCGGTTCGCCGTGACCTTTACGCTTGCCTTGCCGATGTCGATGCGCTTGTGATGCCGACGACCGCGGTTGCAGCGCCCCAGCGTGGTCAAACCGCCGTGACGGTAGCCGGGGGTACGATCAGCATTCGCGAAGCTGTGCTCGGTCAGACCGCGGCTTTCAGCATGGTCGGATTACCCGCGCTGACGATTCCCTTTGCCCGCAGTGGACGCCTACCTTTGGGTTTGCAAATCGTTGGCAGGCCCAACGCCGATGCGCTCGTGCTTGCGCTTGGCAAATGGCTCGAAACGCAGGGTGTTGGCCTGCCCGCTGCGCAGGGTGTTGACCCGCTCGATTAACGTGGCGCCATCCGGATGGCACCGTCTAGTCGGATGGTTTCGCCATTGAGCATGCAGTTCTCAACGATTTGCCTGGCCATTTGCGCGAACTCCTCGGGTCGGCCAAGGCGCGGCGGAAAGGGCACTTGCCGACCGAGCGATGCCTTGGCTTCTTCGGGCAGCGCTGCAAGCAGCGGCGTTTCGAATAGGCCCGGTGCGATCGTCACCACGCGAATACCCTCGCGAGCAAGGTCTCGCGCTATCGGCAGGGTCATTCCCACGATGCCTCCCTTGGAAGCAGCGTAGGCCGCCTGACCGATTTGACCATCGTAAGCTGCCACCGAGGCGGTGTTGATGATGACGCCGCGTTCGCCGTCCGAGTTGGCGGGGTTGTTGACCATCGCGGCGGCTGCCAAGCGCAACATGTTGAAGCTGCCGATGAGATTCACACCGATCACGCGCGTGAACTGATCAAGAGGATGGGGACCGTCCTTACCGACAGTTTTGATGGCCTTGCCGATTCCGGCGCAATTAATCAGGCAGGCTAAGTTACCCATGGCCTTGGCAGCCTCCACCGCCGCGGAGCCCTCGGTCTCTGAGGTGACATCACAAGCGATAAAAGCTGCATGCGGTCCGAGACTGCTTGCAAAGGCCGCACCGAGACTTGCGTTGACGTCCGCAATCAAGACCGATCCGCCTTGCTCGACCCACATTCGCGCACTGGCACCGCCTAAGCCTGAAGCGCCCCCGGTAATCAGTGCAACCTGTCCTTTGATTTGCATCGCAATGTCTCCTTGTTGTTGTCGATCTTCACCGATCGGATGGCCGGATTCTAGCGGTGCTTGCTAAACTGCCGGATGGAAAATCAAAAAAATTGGAGACTTTGATGAAAACCGAGATCGCCTCGCGTGAGGCTGTTAACCGCGCTGCCGGTCATCGCTGCGAGCCCCATGATGCGTTGCCCTCAACCGCATGCTCAAGCCCTGCTCGACGCGGGCACTTGCGGCAACTCGCCGCTTTAGGGGGTGCCTCAGCCCTAGCTGCCACAGGTCTTGATCCCAGGGGCGCTCAAGCCCAGGCACTTGAGAAAACCAAGGTGGCGATCGCCGTCGGCGGGAAGGCATCGTTTTACTACCTGCCGCTATCGATTGCCGAAATCAAGGGCTTTTACAAGGAAGAGGGACTTGAGGTGGAGATCAGCGACTTTGCCGGTGGCTCCCGAGCACTTGCAGCGGTTGTTGGCGGTTCAGCGGATGTGGTTTCCGGCGCCTACGAACACACCATCAACCTGCAGCAAAAGGGGCAGATGTTTCAAGCCTTTGTGCTACAGGGGCGAGCCCCTCAAATTGCGATCGCTGTCTCGGCGAAAACCATGGGCGGCTACAAGACGGTGGCCGATCTCAAGGGCAAGAAGATCGGGGTGTCGGCACCCGGTTCTTCGACCAACATGATGGCAAGCTATTTGCTCGCCACGGCCGGGCTCAAGCCAAGCGATGTATCGTTCATCGGCGTGGGTACCGGCGCCGGGGCGGTCACTGCCCTGCGCTCGGGTCAGATCGATGCGATTTCGAATGTGGAACCGGTGATGACCATGCTCGAACAAAGCGGAGATATCCGCATCATCGCCGATATGCGCAGCATGAAGGGAACCCAGGCCTTTCTGGGTGGCCCGATGCCTGCTGCCTGCCTTTATGCGCCGCTTGGCTTTGTTCAAAAGCACCCCAACACCGCCCAGGCGCTTGCCGCTGCAATCATTCGCGCCAATCGCTGGATCGATCAAGTGGGGCCTTCCGAGTTGATCCGCACGGTTCCCGAGTCCTACCTTTTGGGAGACCGAGGCATTTATCTGGCGACCTTTGGTGCAATTCGCGATTCGATTTCGAAAGATGGCCTGTTTTCCCCGGAAGGAAGCAAGACTGCCTTGCGATTGCTGGAGTCTTCAACGCCCAAATGGGATTCGTCAAAAGTCGACCTGGCGAAAACCTACACCAATGAGTTTGCCCAAAAAGCGCTTGCAAAACTCGTGAAGAAGGCCTAAGCGGCTGAGGTGAACGCTCAGCAAGCCAGTTTGTCCGCGCAGGATGCGAGCGCGGGCAGTGCCGCGAATCCGGATGCGCTTAGCCTTCAAGGGGTGCGGGTTACTTTTCTGTCCCGCGACCAGCCCGGTCAGCGCTACACCGCAGTGGATGCCACCGATTTGCATATTGCAAGCGGGGAGTTTGTGTCGGTTGTCGGACCAACCGGTTGCGGTAAGTCCACGCTACTGAACATCGCAGCGGGGCTTTTGGAGCCTTCGGCAGGCCGGGTTGAGGTGTTTGGAAAGCCATTGCAAGGCATCAATCGGCGAGCGGGCTATATGTTTCAAACCGAAAGCCTGATGCCTTGGCGTAGCGCACGCGATAACGTGGCCGCTGGCCTTGAGTTTCGCGGCTTGCCCCCGGCGCTTCGTGAGGAACAGGCAAACGCCTGGCTCGCCCGCGTGGGACTGGCTGGATTTGAAGACCGGTTTCCCCACCAAATGTCGGGTGGTATGCGCAAGCGCACTGCGTTGGCGCAAACCTTGATTCTCGACCCCGATCTCATTTTGATGGATGAGCCCTTTTCGGCCCTCGACATTCAGACCCGACAGCTGATGGAAAACGAGCTCCTGGCGCTGTGGTCAGCCAAGCGGAAAGCGGTTCTGTTCATCACCCACGATCTGGATGAAGCGATTGCGATGAGTGATCGGGTTGTGGTGATGTCGGCCGGGCCGGCGAGTCGTCCGATCGGCGAGTTTGTGATTGACCTTCCGCGTCCACGCGACGTGGCAGAGATAAGACTCGAGGCAAGATTTAACGCCTTGCACGCAGCGATTTGGGAGGTTTTGCGCGACGAAGTCTTAAAGGGCTACAGACAGCAGCTACCTGGCCTACCGCCGCAGGCCCTCGCCCCATGAATCCGGCGCATGGCCTCGGTTTGTTGGCAGCCCGCCTTGCGGTGCTGCTTGCTGTGTTGCTGATCTGGCATGTTTTTGCCCGCGATCCGCAGGTCGCTTTTTTTATCGGAGAACCCCTGAAAGTGGCCGGGCAGGTGATTTCTTGGTTTGTGACCGAGGCCGATATCTACCCGCACCTCGCGGTGACCTTGCTTGAGACTGTGATGGCTTTTGCGATCGGTACGGTCTTCGGTTTGCTGATGGGCTTGTGGCTTGCGCTTAGTCCCATCGCTGCTGCCATTCTTGATCCCTACATCAAGGCACTCAACGCGATGCCGCGGGTGATTCTTGCGCCGATTTTCAGTGTCTGGTTTGGCTTGGGGATGGCATCCAAAGTGGCACTGGCGATCACGCTCGTGTTTTTCATCGTGTTTTTCAACGTCTATCAAGGCGTGCGCGAAGTGAGTCCGGTTATTTTGGCAAACGCCAAAATGCTTGGCGCAAGCCAGAAACAACTCTTGCGTGCGGTTTACCTGCCCTCTGCGACAAGCTGGGTGTTTTCCTCCCTCCACACCTCGGTGGGGCTCGCTTTTGTCGGCGCCGTCGTCGGCGAGTATCTAGGATCGGCTCGCGGCGTGGGATACCTGATTCTCCAGGCTGAGGGCACCTTCGACATCAATACCGTGATTGCAGGTATTGTGGTGCTGACTTTTTGCGCACTTTTGCTGGATATGCTCGTAACTTTGACCGAGAAACGCCTGCTTACCTGGCAGCCGAGGCAGGGCGAAACCGAGAAGCTCTAAGCCCTGCGCTGCATTGATCCATGCGAGCTTGTTTAAGCCGCACGGCTCTCCGAGGCGGCAAACGCGCGTTCGAGAAAATCAAGTCGATCCTGCCCCCAATACGGGATACCCTCAAAAACATACCAAGGTGCTCCGAAGACCTTAGCCTCAAGCGCCTCCTGCGTATTTTCTTCATACAGGGCATGAACCGTATCGCTTACTGCATCTGCGAGGACTTCATCTACTGACAAACCAAGGCCTTGCATCAGCTCACGCAGATGGCTTTCGTCGGCGATATTGCCTTCCTCGGCCCAAACCGATTGGAGCAAGGCACCGGCAAGTGCGAGCGCGCGAGCTGCGCCTTCGCGACGCTGCACCGCGATCACGCAACGCGCTGCCAACCTGTCGTCGGCTGGAAAAAATTTTGGATGGATATTGAGGGGCAAACCGCTGAAGCTGCGCCAGCGCTCAAGCTCGACCAGTCGGTAGGCTTGTCGCTGAGGGGCACGCTTGGCGAGGGGCAAACCCCCCGACTCCACAAAGATCTGACCGAGATTGATCGGCTTGATCCGAACGCTGATGTGGTGCGCGTTTGCCATGGCGATCAGGCGCGCATGACCCAGGTAGGTCCAGGGTGAGGTACAGACCATGTAGTAATCACAAAAGCCTTGCATGATCATCCCTGGCTCAGTTGCCTTTTTTTGGCGCGCTATCGGATGCTCCGGGCAAGGCCGGCGCATTGACCGCTGCCGGGGCGGCACCTGAAGCCGGCGCTGGGCTTGCTGCCGGTGCGGTGACTGNNCTGATGCCGGTGCGCTATGAGCCGCTTTGGCGGTCTGCGCCTCGCCCCCCCAGATCATCCCCATCACCGGAACCATCAATAGCGCCACGATGTTGATGATCTTGATAAGGGGATTGACCGCGGGACCCGCTGTATCTTTATAGGGATCGCCTACGGTGTCGCCAGTGACCGCTGCCTTGTGAGCATCCGAGCCCTTGCCGCCGTGATGCCCTTCTTCGATATACTTTTTTGCATTGTCCCAGGCGCCTCCGCCGGTACACATCGAAATTGCCACAAAAAGGCCGGTCACGATGGTGCCCATCAAGACGCCGCCGAGTGCAGCAGGTCCCAGAAAGACGCCAACCAAAATAGGCACCACAACCGGTAGGATCGAGGGCACGATCATTTCTTTGATCGCTGCCGCGGTGAGCAGGTCCACCGCTTTGGAGTACTCGGGTTTGGCCGTGCCTTCCATGATGCCCTTGATTTCACGGAACTGACGCCGAACCTCTTCGACCACCGAGCCTGCGGCACGTCCAACCGCTTCCATCGCCATGGCGCCAAACAAGTAGGGAATCAAGCCTCCGATGAACAGGCCGACAATGACGCGTTCGTTGGAAAGGTCAAAACGGGTGTCCAAACCCACGCTCTCGAGCGCATGGGTGTAGTCGGCAAAAAGCACCAGAGCCGCCAGACCGGCCGAGCCGATTGCATAGCCTTTGGTCACCGCCTTGGTGGTATTCCCCACCGCATCAAGCGGGTCGGTGATGTTACGAACAGACTCGGGTAGTTCTGCCATCTCGGCGATGCCACCGGCGTTGTCGGTGATCGGGCCGTAGGCATCAAGCGCCACCACAATGCCTGCCATCGAAAGCATCGACGTGGCGGCGATCGCCACACCGTAAAGTCCGCTTAATGCATAGGACTCAAGAATGGCTACGCAAACAAAAAGCACCGGCCACATGGTCGATTTCATCGACACCGCAATTCCGGCAATGATGTTGGTCGCATGGCCAGTCGTTGAAGCCTGAGCAACATAGCGCACCGGTTTGTACTCGGTGCCTGTGTAGTACTCGGTGATCCAGACAATTGCAGCGGTGAGCACAAGCCCCACGAGCACACAAAGCCAGATTTTCATGACCGAGGTGTTTGACGCTGCAAGATCGGCGCCAGCAAAAACCCATCCGGTCAAAGGATAGGCAACGATCAGCGCCAGCACACCGGCTACGGCCAGTCCCTTGTAGAGCGCGTTCATGATCTTGCCACCGGGTGTGGCTTTCACAAAGGAGGCGCCGATAATCGAGGCGATGATCGACATGGCGCCCAGGACCATCGGGTAGAGCACGGCCTGTGCTTCAGCGCCTTTGAGCTCCAAGGCCCCCAGCAACATGGTGGCAATCAGCGTGACCGCATAGGTTTCAAAAAGGTCTGCTGCCATGCCCGCGCAGTCGCCGACGTTATCGCCGACGTTATCGGCAATCACTGCGGGATTTCGGGGGTCGTCCTCCGGAATGCCGGCCTCAACCTTACCGACAAGATCGGCGCCCACATCGGCGCCCTTGGTAAAAATACCTCCCCCAAGGCGCGCGAAAATCGATATCAGCGAGCTTCCGAATGCCAGTCCAATCAGGGGCTTGATGACATCGTGAAGTGACGCGCCCTGCGCACCGAGCTTCACCAGCACAAAGTAGTAACCTGCCACGCCCAGCAAGCCAAGTCCGACCACCAGCATGCCGGTGATCGCCCCGCCTTTGAAGGCCACGGCGAGCGCTTCGTTGAGTCCTTGGGTGGCAGCCTGCGCCGTCCTTACGTTGGCGCGTACCGAGACGCTCATCCCGATATAGCCGGCAGCACCCGACAAGACCGAGCCGATCGCAAAACCGATCGCAGTGGCTGCACCCAAGCCCGGAACCACCCAGATCAGCACGAACAGTGCGACCCCGACGATGCCGATGGTGCTGTACTGACGGTTGAGGTAGGCATTGGCGCCAGCCTGAATGGCCCCTGCGATTTCTTGCATTCTTGCGTTGCCAGCCGGTAGCGAAGCAATCCATCGGCTTTGAATCACACCGTAAAGCACCGCGGCAAGGCCGCAAATAAAACACAACCAAAGTCCTGTTGATGTTGCCTCACTCATGGTTTACTCCCTTGATTTTCTGGTCGAAGACGACCGACTCGAACGCCTGATCGGTCGTGTAGCCGGTTATCCGGCTTTTGGAATGCCGAAGCTTACAGGTTCCCGGCCCGATGAGGGCTCGACAATGGATGCAGCGCTTTTCGAATAAAAGTCGTTTTGACGCTGCCCTAAGCCTCAGCGCAAAGCTTCCAGCACCCTTGTGCTGATCTCATCCACCGCTCCTTGGCCGGAAATCTTCCGATAACGGGGCGCGCCACTGGTCCCTGACAAGTCCCAGTTGCCGTAGTAATCAACCAGTTGTCGGGTTTGAGCGTGATAGACCTCCAGGCGCTTTCGCACGGTTTCTTCACGATCGTCATCACGTTGAATCAAATCCTCGCCGGTCTCATCGTCCTTGCCTTCGACTTTGGGGGGATTGAAGTGAATGTGGTAGGTGCGACCGCTTGCGGTGTGAACCCGGCGTCCGCTCATGCGGTTGATGATGTCCTCGTTGGGCACATCGATTTCGAGCACGACATCGATTTGGACGCCCGCGGCCTTCAGCGCTTCAGCCTGTGGGATGGTGCGTGGAAAGCCGTCAAAGAGATAGCCATTGGCGCAGTCGTCGTGGGTCAGACGGTCCTTGACCAGCCCGATGATGATGTCATCGGAAACAAGACCGCCTGAATCCATCACTTTTTTGGCTTCAAGGCCAAGCGCGGTCCCCGCCTTGACCGCCGCACGTAACATGTCGCCCGTGGAAATTTGCGGGATATGAAAGGCTTTCGTGATGATGGCCGCCTGGGTGCCCTTGCCAGCTCCAGGTGGTCCTAACAAAATCAGTCGCATGCTTTAGGTCTCCAGAATAATGTCGTGAGTGAGCGGATCTTGGTTCGACTGTGGCTCCGAATCGAGGGTAATCGCAAAGCAGCCAAGCGGTCAATTGCTCGGCGGCTTGGGCAAAAGCAAACGAAAGTGGGCTCTCATCCGCTCAAGGTCCTCGGCGCTGTCAACGCCGGGCGCGGCGAACGCTTGCATGCTGTACACAACGATCCGGTAGCCGTGCCACAGGGCGCGCAGTTGCTCGAGTGCCTCGAGTTGTTCAAGCGGCGGAGAAGACAGCTCAGGAAAGCGTCGCAAAAAAGGCGGCCGGTAGGCGTAAATCCCGACATGGCGGAGCATGGCTTGGCCACATGCGTTGCGTCGATGATCGCGATCAAAGGGAATCGCGCAACGGGAAAAGTAGATCGCCTCATCGCGATAATTCAGCACCACCTTGACCACATGCGGGTTGCTCATGCTCTGCGAATCGACAATCGGATGCGCAGCGGTCGCCATAGCCGCATCGGGCGTATCAGCCAGTTTGCATGCCAGGGCTTCGATAAGCGCCGGTTCAATCAAGGGCTCATCACCCTGCACATTCACCACGATATCCTCATCGGGGATGCCAAGCTGCGCCGAGGCTTCGGCAATCCGATCGGTTCCTGATGCATGGTCTGCTCGGGTTAACACCGCTTCATAGCCGTGCTGTTTCACCACGCCAATCACTTCATCGGCGTCGCTTGCCACCACCACCCGATGAACTTTGGCTTGCACGCACTGATCGACCACCCGAACCACCATCGGCCTGCCAGCGATATCCGCAAGCGGTTTTCTCGGCAGCCGGGTGGAACCAAGCCGGGCCGGAATCAAGACCCAGGTTTTCAAGGATGTGCCTGGTCCTTATCCTCAGACTCGTTCCGGCGCAATGTCTGTGTTACAGCAGTCTCCGCTGCGCCCTCGTCGGGGGTTGCGCTGGTCCCGGCGGCTGATTCACTGGGCGGACTGCCCGAGGGTGCAGGCTCTGCGTCGGTTGACCTTGCTTCAGCAACAAGCATAACCGGCATGCCATCACGGATTGGAAAGGCAAGATGATCATGGTCGCAGATCAGTTCGAGGGCCTGGCGGTCATGGCGCAAGCCGTTCTTGCAAATCGGGCACGCAAGAATTTCAAGCAGTCGGTTGTCCACGTGCGATACGCTCCAGTTCGAGGCATAGAGATTCGGGGGCGATGACAGTCTTTACCAGCACGTAGACCGGAACAGGCTGAATCCCGTATTTTACGGCGTCCTTGGCGGTCATGACGATGGCAGCCACGGAGTCGTGCATCAATTGCGCCAGGTCGATCGCCTGATGGTCACCGGGAAAATGCCAGTCGATCTCTAGCCCCTGCGCCGCGCAGCTGGCAGCAAGTGCTGCGGCTTGGGCAATGCCCGCCACCCCAAGCAGTCTGCTCCCGGCGAGGCGTTTCGCAAAGTCTGCCAGATCGATGCCCGATGGCTCCCCGGCTAACCATGCTGCGCGTTCAAGCACAGTCAATAAGGGCTCCGCGACAAGGGCCCGGCGCTTTGCAAGTTGTTGCAGACCTCCGTCATCGCTTGCACTCAAGGCCTTCGGGTCCTGTCCCAAGCCAAATTCTGCAGCATGGTTGGCTTCGGTTCTTCCTTCCGTTTCCGGTCCTGTGAACTGGAGCAGCCAATCGGAGCTTTGGCGATCACGAAGCGGTTCACGCAAGGGGCCCGCCGGTAGGCAGCGCCGGTTGCCTAAGCCCCTTGCGTCGACCAGCAAGACTTCCATGGCCCGCTCCAATCGATGATGCTGTAGCCCGTCGTCCGAAAGAACAAGGTCTGGGCCGGCCTGCAAACAAAGCGCAAGCGCCGCGCGCCGATCGCGCGCCACCGCAACGTCGCAGTCAGAGGCCATAGCCAGCAGGATGGCTTCATCGGACCAGCCTGCGTTCCAGGCCATTGAGGGGTCGTCCAGCAAGTCTCGCCTGAGCAAGCCTTCACGCTTTCCGCCGTAGCCGCTGCAAAGCACAGCAATGCTCAGACCGCGTTGCTTTAAAGCTTGAGCGAGCGCGATCACAAGAGGCGTTTTTCCGGAGCCGCCGACAACGAGATTACCGATGACCACCACCGGCGGCCGCTGACAAGGGTTGATCACACGCTTGGCGCGTCGCCTTGCTGCGATTCGGGCAGTGAGCAAGCTGGCCAACTGACCCAACCAGGATCGTGTCAGCAGCCACACGCAGACCCTGATCAGCGGGCCTGAGGGCTCGACAGCCTGCGCCAATCCGGCATGGTTCGGCACAGCAGCCGATTGCAGATCGCGCCTTTGCGCTGAATTGCCCTCGGAGCATCGCATAGGGCTTTGCCACCGCAACGTATCCGGAAACCAGGCGCGCAACAGGGACTGCTCAAGGCGCGCCATAAACCGTGTTAAGGGCATGCGGTCAGGGTGGAAATCGCCATGCGAGGATTTTCTGCCTGAATCGTCGCACAAGCAAATCCCTATACTGTGCAGGCTTACAGAGCGACCGAAAATCATGCACAATTTCTGTGGATAACTCTGTGTAAAGCCTGTCCTCATCGCTGTTAAAGGCTTGAAATTCCTGGGCTTGAGTGGTTTGCTGAAAATTTAGACAAAGAAAAGTATAATTAAATCAATGGCTTATCATATTTCCCGGGCTCGCATGGGTATTTTTTTGAAGCTTTCGCCGGAAACAGGGAAGTTGTGGAAAGTATCCGCGCGCGAGCCCCGATGAATCAGGCCTTTGGCGAACAAGGGCTCGATTTCTCCGGCCACTCGTCGTCAAAGGCCGTCGAGATACTTGTTGTCTCAGAGCTCGTTCGGCGGGTTGCAGGCTTGCTCGAGCGCGAGTTTCCCCTACTTCGGGTGCGCGGTGAAATCTCCAATCTCAGTCTGGCCAGCAGCGGCCATTTGTACTTCAGCCTCAAAGACCGTCTGTCACAAATTCGCTGTGTGATGTTCCGAACCAAGGCGCAATCCTTGGGTTTTCGGCCCAAAGAGGGCGATTTGGTCGATGTTCTGGCCCAACTTTGCGTGTATGAACCCCGCGGCGACATGCAATTGCAAATCGAGAACATGCGCCCAGCCGGGCAGGGCAACTTGCAATTGCAATACCTGCGCTTGAGGCAAAAGCTGCAAGCCGAGGGCTTGTTTGACCAGGATCGAAAGCGACCCTTGCCGGCGCTACCCAAAGCAATTGGGGTGATAACCTCGCTTCAAGCTGCGGCGCTTCGTGATGTGCTTGCAACACTTGCTCAAAGAATGCCGTCCATTCCAGTGGTGATTTACCCAGCGTCGGTTCAAGGCCTTGCCGCGCCGCAGGAGCTGATCGATGCCTTGCGCCTGGCGAATACGCGCCTTGACTGTGAGGTCTTGCTGCTGGTGCGCGGAGGAGGCTCGATCGAGGACTTATGGGCCTTCAACGACGAGGCGCTTGCACGATCCATAGCAGCCAGCACGATACCCGTGGTTGCTGGCATCGGCCACGAAAGCGATGTTTGCCTTGCCGACTTTGCAGCCGATGCGCGAGCGCCGACGCCCACGGCTGCAGCTGCTCAGGTCTGTCCGACCTGGCAAAGCCTTCAGGCTCAGCTTGAGGGCAGGGTGCAGACCATGCAATTGCGCTGGCAGTCATATCTGCGTCGTCTCGAACAAGTCACCGATCATTTATCGCGCCAGCTGAAAGCGCCTTCGCAGCATTTGCAAGCGCGGGCGCTTGCATGGCATGCACTCAGTCAGCGGCTCAGGCCGCCGCCGCTCGAGCGACTATCGCAAAAGCTCGAAATGCAAGCGGAAACGCTCAGGCAACGCATGTTGCAGTCCTTGCAAAACCGGCAGATGAGCCTTGAAGCCTATGAGCGACAATTTGCCCTGCTAAGCCCGCAACGGGTACTCGAGCGCGGTTACGCCATAGCGCTTGACGAAAGCGGGAAGGTAGTGAGCGATTCGCTGCAAGTCAAGGATGGCGACAGGCTGAATCTGAGGTTTGCAAAGGGCGCGGTGCACGCGATTGTGTCTGCCGATGGTGAATCGAGGACAGGGTGACGGACCCCCCTGGTGGTCGGACACGTTGGCCTCCGGAAGGCCTTGCCGAAAGGCTTCAAGCTTAAGGTGATCCAAACAACTTTTGATGGCCGATACGGCTGCCTTCGCGGATTCCCTTGCGCGCAAACCAGCCTTGTTCCATTTCAAGCGCAAACCGAACCGCCTCGCTTGCGCAATGACTCTTTTCGCTGTGCGCCTGCATATCGGCGATGTTGGTGATCGTCCCGTCGTCGCGCAAAAAGGCTATGCTCAGCGGTAGCGGCGTGTTTTTCATCCAAAAGCAGTAGGCTGAGGGGCGCTGGAAAACGAACAACATGCCGTGATTCGGGGCCAGCTGTTCTCGAAACATGAGCCCTTTTGCCCGGGTTTCATCGCTGGAGGCTACTTCCGCGACGATTTTGTGCATACCCGCACGCAACTCGATTTGCGGCAGGATGGGGTTGCGATCTTGCGCCCCAGCGGACCCTGCAAGGCCAAAGGACAAGGCAAAAAGCGCGAGCAGCATGCGGTCGCGTCGGAATTCGAATGTCGCAACAAGGGAGTACCAGCATGTCGCAACAACCTGGCTCCCAACAGCAAGGCTTGAGGTCTTCATCATTGGGGATTAGTTGAGAGCGAAACCGACAAAACAATACCGGACATGAAGCACCGCACATGAAAAAGGCAGGATGACCCTGCCTTCGTAAACCAAATCCTGAAGAAAAGAAAGCGACCTTGCGGTCGCTTTTGGATTACTTCTTCTTTTCTTCTTTCTTGGCGTCAGCCTTCTTCTCGTCTTTCTTGGCGTCCGAAGCGTAAACAGCACCAGCAGCAAACAGGCCAGCCATCAGGATAGCGATCAATTTCTTCATGATTCCCTCTTCTTGGAAAGTTGGTATTGACCAAGTGGTCACTTGCTACAACGTTCAGCGAATGCTTCGGTTGACAGCAGTACTGGAGTGTAATGATGCTCGGCTCGCCTGCCCATGCACTGTAGGAAAAGCGCAACAGTGCAAAGCTTACATCGGCCGCCTCGTCGCAGGGCTTGCTTCATTCTTGTGCAGGACTTCAAAAAAGAAAACCGGCCAGAGGCCGGTTTTGCTAGGGCTGATAAGCGACCGATCAGGCGGGAGCCTGAATATTGGATGCCTGCTTCCCTTTCGGACCTTGGACAACGTCAAACTGCACCCGTTGACCCTCTTTCAGCGTGCGAAATCCGTTCATCTGGATTGCTGAAAAATGTGCGAATAAATCTTCGCCGCCCTCATCAGGCGTGATAAAGCCAAAACCTTTGGCATCATTGAACCACTTCACCGTACCGGTCGCCATTGCAAAACCCATCCATCAAAAAGACTTCAAAACATCCCGATCGAATGATCGAAAACTGAAACGTGCAAGGAAAAACCCTTGATCACGCATGGATTCTCTGTTCTAAAACGGCAAACGTCAAGCTGAAAGCGGCCGCAGGACGGCGCTTTGCCCGATTTTCACGAAGTTTTGAGCGTTTTGGAGCTTGGCCGTCACTTTTATGACAGGAAAACAACAAGGCTGTCTGAAGCCGCGCCTGAAGCGAAAACGCCCGCTCGGGCTTAAAATCAACGCATGACAAATCCAACCCTTCCAGGTCTGGTCCTTGAGAAACAAGAGGCCAAGACAAAACCGCCGCCCATGTACCAGGTCGTTTTGCTGAATGACGACTACACGCCCATGGAATTTGTGATCCTCGTCTTGCAAAAGTTCTTTAAGATGGGGCGTGAAAAAGCAACGCAGGTGATGTTGAAGGTGCACCGTGAAGGCAAAGGGGTTTGCGGGTTGTTTCCCCGCGATATTGCGGCCACCAAGGTCGAACAAGTCAGTGGTTTTGCAAGGCAGCACCAGCACCCGCTGCAGTGCGTGATGGAGGAAGCATGATTGCTCAGGAACTGGAAGTCAGTCTGCATATGGCCTTTGTTGAGGCCAGGCAGCAACGTCACGAATTCATCACCGTTGAGCATTTGCTGCTTGCGCTGCTCGACAATCCTTCGGCTGCAGAGGTCCTGAGGGCCTGCGCCGCCACGAT
>DDPV01000002.1:133237-133581 GCA_002342365.1 Burkholderiales bacterium UBA2459
CGCGTGATTCAACGCGCGATCATGCATGTGCAGTCGACGTCGAATGGCAAAAAAGAAGTGACGGGTGCCAATGTGCTGGTGGCGATCTTTGGGGAAAAAGACTCGCATGCGGTGTATTACCTGCATCAACAAGGCATCACCCGGCTTGATGTGGTGAATTACATCTCCCATGGCATCACCAAGGCGCCGCAGCCAAAGGATCCGAGTCAGGAAGAAAGCAAGCAAGGCGAAACTGAAGAACAGGCAGCGACCGCGCAAGCCGGACAACCGAGCGCGCTTGATCAGTTCACCAATAATCTGAATGCCGCGGCAAAAGAAGGGCGTATCGATCCGCTCATTGGCCG
>DDPV01000012.1:0-43004 GCA_002342365.1 Burkholderiales bacterium UBA2459
ATTTCAGGCGTGGTCAAGGACCACCACTTCAAGAATCTTGGCTGCATCCTTGCACTTATCGGTCAGTTCTTCGAGAAGCTCGTAAACCGCTTTTAACTTGATCACCTGTTTGACGTCTTCCTCGTCTCGGAACAGTCTGGACATCCCTGCGCGCATCACCCGATCGGCGTCCGATTCCAAGCGATCGATCTCTTCGCAGGTCTGCAAAATTGCCCTCGCGTTGTCCCAGTTCGACATCAGCTGAACCGCATGGCAAAGCCGCTCGGATGCCATCAGACCGAGTTCGGCCAGTTGCACCGCCTCTTTTGTGACGCTTTGCAAGTCGTAAAGCACCACCGCTTCGGCGACGTCCTGCACCTGATCAAGCACATCGTCCAGACCGTTGACCAGCGTGTGGATGTGGTCGCGGTCAATCGGTGTGATGAAAGTCTTGTGAGCCATGGCGATGGTATTGAGCGTGGTCTTGTCGGCTGATTTTTCGATCTCATCAACCTTTGCAATCAGTTGCTTGCGTGCCGCTAAATCGTCAAAGCGATGAAGCAATTCGACCAGGACCTTGTTGCCCTCAACGACCTGGGTTGCCAGCCGATTGAAGTGTTCAAAAAAACTGCCCTCTGCGGGCATGAGACGAGAAAACATGCGGAAAACGCCTTCACGGCTGTCACAAAGCTGTCATTTTAAAGCAATCCAGATGCGAAAGACGAGGTGTCCTTATGCACGCCGCAAACAGGCCAAGTAGGCCTCAGTGTCAGGCATGCTTTTTCGCCGTTGCGCTTCCCACAACACGCGGCCCAGGCACTCGATGCCCTGGTGCGCAGCCT
The DNA here is from genome assembly GCA_002342365.1 of Burkholderiales bacterium UBA2459. Taxonomy (GTDB): domain Bacteria; phylum Pseudomonadota; class Gammaproteobacteria; order Burkholderiales; family Burkholderiaceae_E; genus UBA3064. The sequence goes on from DDPV01000012.1 coordinate 822, forward strand.
GATGGCGATTGCCATCGCAGCGGCCCAGCAAGTCCTGCCAGGCTTTGCGAATCCCGGGGGGTTGATCCGCGCCGATCTGCTCTTCAAGCGCCAAATGCAGCGAGAGATGCAAAAACGGGTTTTCGCGGCCAGCGTCGGGATGAAAGTCCTTGTCGATCGCCTGCTCGCTTGCGTCGAGCAAGCGGTGATACTCGGGATGCTCCAAGCACCACTGGGCAGCGATGCTTTGCAGCGGTTCGCAGGGTAAACCCTGGCGTGCCCTTTGCCAAGCATCGCAAAAAAAGCGCCGGACATCGGCTGTGCTCGGATTAAAGAGCATGAATGACCGCAGCCTTCACGCGGTGGTTTTGTCTTTCATGTCGCACAAATCGGCGATCCGACAAGCTGGGCAGGCGGGTTTTCGCGCCTTGCAGACATAGCGTCCATGAAGAATCAGCCAATGGTGCGCATCGCGTAAGAACTCTGCTTCGACCACGCGCAGCAGTTTCATCTCAACCGCAAGCACGTCTTTGCCGGGCGCAAGCCCCGTTCGGTTGGCAACCCGAAAAATATGGGTGTCGACTGCCATGGTGGGTTTTCCGAACGCGGTATTGAGGACAACATTAGCGGTTTTTCGACCAACGCCAGGCAGCGCTTGCAGCGCTTCGCGATCGTCGGGTACCGCGCCGCCGTGGTGCTCGAGCAGCAGCGCACAGGTCTGCACAACATGGCGCGCCTTGGCCTGGTAAAGGCCGATGTGCTTGATATGTTCGATGACCCCTGCTTCACCAAGCCCGAGCATCGAGGCAGGGTCGGGCGCTTGCTCGAAAAGTCCCCGAGTGGCCAGGTTCACGCTTTTATCGGTGGCCTGCGCCGAAAGCATCACGGCGATCAGTAACTCAAAGGGGTTACGCCATAAAAGCTCGGTTTGGGGATGCGGATTTTCCTCCCGCCAGCGCTCAAACATCGCCCGGCGCTTGGCCCGATTCATGCTGCGCCTTCCTGCCTTGCCTTCGCTCTGGCAATCGCTGCTTCGATAATGGCGCGCGCTCGCGGCAGCGAGGCTGCATCTCGGGCCGGACTGGCGGCCTTGGTTTCGGTTTTCGGCGCACCGCTCGCCGCACCGCCCACGGGATCGCCCACGGAATCGCTCTCCACATCGCCACCCCTAGCGCCAACCCTACCACTCTCCACATCGCTACCCCTATCGCCACACATATCGCCACCCATGTCGCCCCCTTCAAGCTGTCCGCTAAGGCGCAGGCTACGCTGCTCAAATCGCACACCCGCCTCTTGCGCATCAGAGCGGGTCCATGAACGCTCAGGCTCCCAGGGGCGCATCTCGATACAGTCCACCGGGCAAGGCGGCAGACAAAGCTCGCAGCCGGTGCAACGCTCGGGGATCACAGCGTGCAAACGTTGCGGCCCGCCGACGATGGCATCGACCGGACAGGCAAGCATGCATTTTGTGCAACCGATGCAATCATGGGCAACAATCCAGGCAAAGTGCAAAGGCCGCAGCTCGCCGCAGGAGGGATCAAGCGGCTTTGCAGTCTTTCCGGTGATGGCAGCTAGCGCCTTGATGCCCTGCTCGCCGCCGGGCGGGCAACGGTTGATATCCGCTTCGCCTGCAGCGATCGCCTGTGCATAGGGTTTGCAAGCAGGATAACCGCAACGCCTGCACTGGGTTTGAGGCAACAGCTGGTGAATCGATTCAACAAGCCTAGGGCTTGGCAACGTTAAGCCTTTTCGTATAGGACGCAATAAAGCTGCGAACCTTAGGGTAAATCAGTTCGCGCCAGCGACGTCCACTGAATATGCCATAGTGGCCCGCACCCATGACGACATGATGCTGCTTATGCGCCGCATGCAGATTGGGGGTGAGACCGTGCGCCGCCTCGGTCTGTCCCGAGCCCGAGATGTCGTCCAATTCGCCCTCAATCGTAAAGAGCGGTACATCACGAATCGCCTTGGGATCCACGCGCAATACCTCGCCGTCGACCTGAACATCCCAACTACCATTCGGTAGCCTGTGCTCCTGGAAAACCGTGCGAATGGTGTCGAGATAATACTCAGCGGGCATGTCGAGCACCGCGTTGTACTCGTCGTAAAAACGTCGATGCTGCTGCGCGTCTTGCATATCACCGCGAACTAGGCTTTGGTAAAAGTCCCAATGCGAGGTTGCATGCCGATCCGGATTCATCGCGATGAACCCAGCGTGTTGCAAGAATCCTGGGTAAACAAGTCTGCCGGCCCCTGGATACTTGCCGGGAACCCGAAAAATCACGTTGTCCTCAAACCAGGCAAAAGGTCTTTCGGTTGCGTACTGGTTGACGGTGGTCGGACTGCGTCGCGAGTCGATTGGCCCGCCCATCATGGTCATGCTCAGAGGACGCGCCTTGTCCTTGAGCGTGCACATCAGGCTGATCGCTGCCATAACCGGTACCGTGGGCTGGCAGACGGACATCGAATGGATTCGCGGGCCAAGCAGACGGAAGAACTCGATGCAGTAACTCACGTAATCATTGAGATGAAAAGCGCCTTCCGAGAGCGGCACCATCCGCGCGTCGACCCAATCGGTGATGTAAACGTTATGGTCGGGCAGCATGGTCCGAACCGTATCGCGCAGCAAAGTGGCATGGTGACCGGATAAAGGGGCGAAGATCAAAACCGAAGGATCACTGGCGCGATGTTCGAGCGATGCCGGCAGGATCCGGTCAAACCGCAATAACTTACAAAACGGTTTATCCAGCACACAGCGCTCGACAATCTCAACCTCATGGCCGTCAATCGATACGCTTTTGATATCAAAGGGTGGTTTTTCGTATTCCTTGCCTAAACGGTGAAGCAGTTCCAGGCTTGCCGACACCCTGGCAGCACCCGGTACATGCGAGAAGGGGCTGTAGGGATTGGCATACATCTGCGAGGCGGACAGTGCCCACTCCGATAGCGGTTGGAGGATGGCCCGCTGTGCTTCCCGCCATTGATAAAGCATCGTGCTTTGTCCTTGTTAACGCTTAAGTTCTGAAAGCTTTTCGCTAATGTCCTTCCAGGCATCGGCGTCGGGCAATGCACCCTTAGACCGGGTAATGCTTGGCCAGCCGCCCTTGGACAGTTCGAGGTTGAGCTTGATCATATGTTCCTGATCGGCGGGAACATCTTCCTCGGCCCGAATGGCATCGACCGGACACTCAGGAATGCAAACCGCACAGTCGATGCATTCATCCGGATCAATCACGAGCATATTGGGGCCTTCCCGAAAACAATCAACCGGGCACACATCCACGCAATCGGTGTATCGGCAGCGGATGCAAGATTCCATTACGACATGCGTCATCGGGCGTCCTTATGGGTCCAGGGTGCTTAAATTTTAGCCCAACTGTAAAGCAAAACTGACGCTTTTTCCAAAGGCTCAGGAAAATGCCCGATTTAGGATTGCAGCCGCTAGAATCGGTCGATGATCATTTCGTCGCTTCTCGACACGGACCTCTATAAATTCACCATGATGCAAGTGGTGCTTCACCACTTTCCCGGTGCTCAAGTCCAGTACCGATTCAAATGTCGCACCCCAGGCGTTGATTTCCGTCCCTTGATTGACGAAATTCGGGACGAGATCAATGCCCTGTGCAGCCTGCGGTTTCGCGAGCGTGAGCTCGACTATTTAAGGGGTCTGCGTTTCATCAAGAGCGACTTCGTGGACTTTCTGGCGCTTTTTCAGATGAACCCGCGTCTGGTTCACATGAGGGGACTGGATTCGGGTGAACTCGACATGACGGTCGAGGGGCCCTGGTTGCACACGATCTTGTTTGAGATTCCAATCCTGGCCATCATCAATGAGGTTTACTTCAGGAGCATGCATCCGGTTCCGGATTACAGCGAGGGACGGCGTCGGCTGATTGAAAAATCGAAACTGATTGCCGATGATCCCTCACTCGCTGGCCTCACGCTGGCCGACTACGGCACGCGTCGCCGGTTTTCGCGGCTTTGGCATGAAGAGGTGCTGCTGAGTTTGAAGACTGTGCTGGGTCGCCACTTTGTCGGTACCTCCAACGTTTTTTACGCGATGAAGCATGGCATCACGCCTTTGGGAACCATGGCGCACGAGTATTTGCAGGCTTGCCAGGCGCTGGGACCAAGGTTGCGCGACTCGCAAACCTACGGGTTCGAGACCTGGGCGCGCGAGTATCGTGGTGACCTTGGTATTGCCCTGTCTGACGTGTTTGGTCTGGACGCTTTTTTAAATGACTTTGATTTGTTTTTTTGTAAACTCTTTGACGGTGCCAGACACGACTCCGGTGATCCCTTTCAATGGGGTGAGCGCATCATCGCGCACTACGAAAAACACCGGATCGATCCAAAAACAAAAACCATGGTCTTTTCAGACGGTCTGACCTTTCCGGTGCTGATCGAACTTTACAGGCGCTTTCATCAGCGCAGCAAGATCGCGTTCGGAGTCGGTACTAATCTTACGAACGATCTGGGTTATGTACCCTTACAAATCGTGATCAAGATGGTTCGCTGCAACGGGCAGCCGGTTGCAAAGTTATCCGATACGCCAGCCAAAAACATGTGCGATGACGATGCCTACCTTGGCTATTTGCGCCAGGTTTTTGGTATCCCGGTACCTGAGAGGGAAGAGGAAGAAGTATGATTCCTGATACCAGTCTTGCCAAGCGCGCAATCCTGCGTCGGATCCGATCCGCGCAGGGCCATGGCGACCCGAGCAAAGCCTCCCCGGCGGATCGGGCGCGTGTCGAGCAGCGCGACGCCTATTTGGCTGCGCGACCGCGAGGTAAAGGCCCAAGCGTCGGAGCGGACTTGCTGGATCACTTCTGTGAGCAAGCGCAGCGCATGGCAAGCAGCGTAGAGCGGGTGTCGGGCTATGCCGATGTACCCCAAGCAGTCTTGCGCTATTTGATTACCCATCAGCTGAGTTTGCGTGTGGCTGCCTGGCCCCTGTTGTCCACGATTGACTTTAGCGTCGCAGCGGCTGAATCGCCTTCATTTGAGGTGGAATTCAGAGCCCCGCGCGGCGACGATCTGGTCGGGCTAGGTGGCGCATTCGCGGGTATTGCAGAAACCGGCACGCTGATGCTTTTGTCGGCTGCAGACCGACCCGCCTCAACGCATTTACTGCCCGAAACGCATATTGCGCTCTTGCCCGTTGACCGGGTGGTTGCGCACTACGAAGATGCCTTCGCGTTGATGAGGGCTGAGTATGGTGAACCCCCGAGGGCAATGAACCTGGTGTCGGGCCCTTCACGAACGGCCGATATCGAGCAAACCCTGGTAATGGGCGCTCACGGTCCTTATCGGGTTCATATCGTATTAATTGGTTAAGCGAAGAGACAACTCACGAAGACACAACAGTCGAAGAGACAACAGACGAAGAGACAACAAGATGCTCCATCAGACTGCGCAAGCCAGCACCATGCCAAAACTCCTGATCACACGCCGCGTTTTCCCCGAGGTGATTGATGTCCTTTCCGAACACTTTGCGCTTGAACACAATGAGGCTGATGTGCCTTGGACTGCGCCTGAGCTCTGTGCGCGGATTGCACCAATGGACGCGCTTTTTACGGTGGCCACCGATCGAATCGACGCCTCGGTGATCGGAGCAGCCTCTGGCCTTAAGATGATCGCAACAGGTTCTGTAGGTTTTAACCATATCGATCTTGCGGCCTGCCGCGCGCGCGGGATTCCGGTCACCAACACGCCCGAAGTGCTCACGCAAGCAACTGCTGATATGGCCTGGGCGCTGCTGATGGCCACTGCACGTCGCGTCACCGAGTCCGAGCGCTGGCTTCGAGCAGGCTCCTGGAAGGCCTGGGCCTGGGATCAGTTTTTAGGTGCTGATTTATACGGAACCACGCTTGGCATTGTTGGCATGGGACGCATCGGCTGCGCGATCGCGCAACGCGCGCAGGGGTTTTCGATGCGGATTTGTTATCACAACCGTAGCGAGTCGCAACAAGCAGCGAAGCTGGGCGCAAGCTGGCTTGGCTTAGACGACTTGCTTGAGTCATCGGATCATGTGGTGCTGGTGCTGCCTTATTCGCAGGCTACGCACCACCTTATCGGCGCAGCCCAGCTGCAGCGGATGAAACCAAGCGCAACGCTGGTCAATATCGCACGCGGCGGCATTGTCGATGACCTTGCGCTTGCCCATGCGCTTGAGGCAGGTCGCATTGCAGCCGCAGGTCTTGATGTGTTTGAATCAGAACCTGCGGTCAATCCAGCGCTGCTTGCCTGTGACAACATCGTGCTCACGCCCCACATCGGGTCGGCCACCCGGTCTTCGCGACTTGCTATGGCCATGCTTGCAGCGCGCAATTTGCTTGCCTGGCATCAAGGTTCGCCTTTGCTAACGCCGGTTCCCGGGCTATAATCTTCGGTTCCTCACCGGCCTAACGCACCGACGCGCGTTAGGCCTGTCATGTTGGTCAACACTCCAGGTGGTGCATGTTGATGCGCGACCGGAGGAGGCCACAGAGTCCGCGGGGAATTCCGACAGGAAAGCAACCAAAAAGGAGATGTAAACATGCGTCATTACGAGATCGTTTTGATCATCCATCCTGATCAAAGCGAACAGGTCCCAGCCATGGTGGACCGTTATAAAGCCATGGTCGAAGCCCAGGCGGGCAAAATCCATCGGATCGAAGACTGGGGCCGCCGGCAGCTAGCCTACGCGATTGCCAAAATGACCAAGGCACACTATGTGATGCTCAACCTGGAGTGCACACCAGCTTGTTTGGCCGAACTGGAAAACGCCTTTCGCTTTAACGACGCGGTCTTGCGCCACATGACGACCGGCATGAAAAAGGCACATACCGGCCAATCGCCGATGTTGCGCCAGATCCAGCGCGAGGAGTCCCGCCGCAGCACCGTCGAGCCCGCGCCGCAGTTTGCTGCAGCGGCGAGCGGCGAGTAAGCGCACAAGGCATCAGGTCGCTTCATCGGGCAGCCCGTCAATCAACTGAGGCTTCATCTCACCCTCAAGGCCATCCAGGTACTTCGCTACAGCCCTGCGGGCGTAGCCATCCTGGACGCCACAGGGTTTGTGGAAAGTCAAGTCAGCGAGGCAGGAGCGCAGCGCCAAGTGGATTTTGATATGGCACTGCGTTTTACTGAGGCACTGGCAATTCAGGCAAGTCGACTGCCGCTTGGAAGCTGCTTGCAGCTTGAAGGATTTCTCGCCCCCACTCGCTTGCATGCGCGCGGCCTGCGTATGCACGTTCAGAACATGAAGATCATCGAAGGATAGAAACATGGCATTTACACGTCGCAACACGAAAGACCGTAAACCGAAGCGCCCAACGCAAGGGGCACTGTTCAAACGGCGCAAGTTTTGCCGCTTCACAGCAGAAAAGATGGAGTGGATTGACTACAAAGACGTTGAGCTCTTGAAAGATTTCATCACCGAGACCGGCAAGATCATTCCTGCCCGTCTCACCGGGACAAGCGCCAAGTATCAGCGCCAGTTGACCGATGCGATCAAGCGTGCCCGATTTCTCGCGCTGCTACCCTTTACCGACAATCACTGATTCAGGCGACAAGGAGTCAAGTTATGCAAATTATTTTGCTTGAGAAAGTCGTCAATCTTGGCCAACTCGGTGACGTGGTCAAAGTCAAGGACGGCTACGCCCGAAATTTTTTAATTCCCCAGGGTAAGGCAAGGCGCGCCACGCAATCGGCGATTGCCGAGTTCGAAGCCCGTCGCGTCGAACTGGAGAAGATTCAGGCCGACCGCTTGGCCGATGCAAGGCGCGAGGCCGAGCGGCTTGAAGGCCTCAGTCTGAAGGTCACCGAAAAAGCCGGGGTGGACGGTCGTCTTTTTGGTTCCGTCACCAATTTTGATATCGCTGAGGGCTTGAGAAAACAGGGCTTTCAGGTCGAGAAAGCCATGGTCCGCTTGCCCAACGGGCCAATCAAGACCATCGGAGACCATGATGTCGAGATTGCGCTTCACAGCGACGTCTTATCGGCGATCAAAGTTTCCGTGACCGGCGAGACGGTCTGATTCAGCCTCACTGCCCGGACACAGGTCCGGGCTTTCTTAGCCGTCAATAGGGCATTTGTTGCCGTGGACTCACCCCGTGATCCCGACCTGAGTCAGCTGCGGCTTCCCCCGCAGTCGCTTGAGGCTGAACAGGCGGTCCTTGGTGGTTTGCTGCTCGACAACAGCGCCTTTGACCGGGTTGCGGATTTGCTGCGATCGGATGATTTTTATCGCGCTGACCACCGTCAAATCTTCATCGCGGTTGCATCACTGATTGATAAGGCTCAGCCCGCCGATGTCGTGACCGTGCACGAGGCACTGAGCACCATCGGAAAGTCCGAAGAAGTCGGCGGATTGATCTATTTGAATCGGCTTGCGCAAGACACGCCAAGCGCAGCCAATATTCGCCGCTACGCTGAAATTGTTCGCGATCGGGCGATCTTGCGCCGGCTGATCGCGGTCGCAGACGATATCGCGAACCAGGCGCTCAACCCCCAGGGCCGGGACACGCGCAGCTTGCTCGATGAAGCGGAATCGAAGATTTTCAGTATCAACGAGGAAGGCGCCCGCGGGCGTAGCGGCTTTCAAGCGCTTCCCGATTTGTTGAGCCAGGTGGTCGACCGAATCGGTCAGCTCTACGATCAGAGCAACCATAGCGGTGTGACCGGCGTACCCACAGGGTTTACCGATCTTGACAAGATGACATCAGGCTTTCAGGCGGGCGACCTTGTAATCGTCGCCGGTCGGCCGTCGATGGGAAAGACCGCGCTTGCTTTGAATATCGGCGAGCATGTTGCGGTCGATCAGTGTTTGCCGGTTGCGGTTTTTTCCATGGAAATGGGCGCTACTCAATTGGCGATGCGGATGGTGTGTTCGGTCGGACGCCTTGATCAGCAAAGGGTTCGCACCGGGCAACTGGTCGATGACGACTGGCCACGGTTGACCGGCGCGATCCAGAAAATGCAGGATTCTCAGCTTTATATCGATGAAACGCCCAGCCTTAATGCGCTCGAGCTGCGATCAAGGGCGCGCAAGCTTTCGCGTCAGTGCGGCCAGCTCGGTCTGGTGATTGTTGATTATCTTCAGCTGATGTCTGCAGCCTCTGCGGCCGGGGAAAACCGGGCTACCGAGATCAGCGAGATTTCCCGATCGCTAAAAGGACTCGCCAAAGAGCTGCAATGTCCGGTTGTAGCGTTATCGCAATTGAATCGATCGCTTGAGCAAAGGCCCAACAAGCGGCCGGTGATGTCAGATCTGCGCGAATCGGGAGCGATTGAGCAAGATGCCGATGTGATTCTATTTATTTATCGCGATGAGGTTTACAACCCGGACTCGCCAGAAAAAGGGACCGCCGAGATCATCATCGGCAAGCAAAGAAACGGGCCGATCGGCACCGTGCGTATGACTTTCCTTGGCAAATACACCAAGTTTGAGAACTATAGCAGTCTGTAACTCTGCCGCTATGAGATAAGAACTTGATCCCGCCGCTATGAGATCAGTACGCGGTCCCGCCCCCTGCGACCCGGATACGAGACAGACCCATCAACCGATCAGAGCGCTTCAGAGGCGAAGTCGGCAAGCCTTGAGCGCTCGCCGCGTTGCAAGGTGATGTGCCCGGCGTGGCCCCAACCCTTGAAGCGGTCGACCACATAGGTCAGCCCTGAGGAGCCTTCGGTGAGGTAAGGCGTGTCAATTTGCGCGATATTGCCCATGCAAATCACCTTTGTTCCCGGACCAGCGCGCGTGATCAAGGTTTTCATTTGTTTGGGGGTGAGATTTTGGGCTTCGTCGACGATCAAAAACTTATTCACGAAGGTTCGGCCGCGCATGAAAGACATGGCTTTGACTTTCACGCGGCTACGGATCAAATCCTGTGTGCTTGAGCGCTCCCACTGACTCGAGCTGCTGTCGCCTTTATTGAGGACTTCAAGATTGTCCTCGAGTGCGCCCATCCAGGGCTGCATTTTTTCTTCTTCGGTACCTGGCAAATATCCGATATCCTCGCCCACCGGCACCGTGGCCCGCGTCATGATGATTTCGCTGTAGCGCCTAGCCTCAATCACCTGTTCGAGTCCAGCTGCAAGCGCCAGCAGTGTTTTTCCGGTGCCAGCTTGCCCAAGCAGCGATACAAAGTCGACCTGCGGATCCATCAACAGATTCATGGCGAAGTTCTGTTCGCGGTTTCGCGCGGTGATACCCCAGACCGAATGCTTGGGGTGACCGTAATCACGCAAGGTTTGCAAGACAGCACGCCTGCCGACAATCTCGCGAACAATGGCTTGCAATGCCTGACTTCCTTCAACATAAACAAACTCATTGACCCTAAGCGAGGGTACCAGAGGACCTTGTACGCGATAAAATGTATAACCAGACTGCTGCCAGGACTCCATGCCTTTGCCATGGGTTTCCCAAAAGTCTGCCGGCAAAGCGGTCATACCCGAATAAAGCAGGTCGGTGTCTTCCAGGACCTGATCGTTGAGGTAGTCCTCAGCAATCAGCCCGAGCGCACGCGCTTTGATACGCATGTTGATATCTTTGGATACCAGCACGACTTCCCGATCGTTGCGGCTTTGCTGCAAACTTTTCACCACACCGAGAATCTGATTGTCGGCCTTGCCTTCAGGCAGTCCCGCTGGAAGGTCGAACTTCAAATCCTGGGTTTGGATCAGCAGTTTTCCGCTCGCTTCGCTATTGCCCAAAGCGTCGAGCAACATGCCATTTGCCGGATCGGTGCCGGAAGCCAGCATCAATTGGTCAAGGCTGCGGCTGATCTGTCGCGCATGCCGGGATACCTCAGACATGCCCTTTTTGTGGGCATCGAGCTCCTCAAGCGTGACCATCGGCAGGTAAACATCATGCTCGTCAAAGCGAAAAAGGCTCGAAGGATCGTGCAAGAGCACATTGGTGTCGAGTACAAAAAGCCGACTGGCACTGAGCCTTGGTTTTTTGCGGCGGCCACTTGTGTGTTTGCTGGTGGCCATCTGTTGGGTCGGCTCGGTCCTGAGCAAATCTGGCTGTGGGACCTCCAGCAGCTGGGTTGCGTTCAGGGGGGCCTGCTCAAGGGCGTGGCTGATGGCGCCGTTTGCTACCGGGACCTGGGCTGTGGTCTGCGACACAGGTTTTGTATCCGATGCTTTTTTTCGCGTCTGCTGCGATCGTTGTTTGGCAACCGCTTCAAGATCAATGAGCGTGGCAGGCTTACGGGGGGCAGGTGGTAAGGGCATGGGTTTTACTTTGTCAAAGAAACTAAAGGCTCTGGACGTAGGCAAGCACTTCAGCCACGTGCCCCGGGATTTTCACCCCACGCCAATCCCGCAACAGCGTCCCGTCCTTGCTGATCACAAAGCTTGAGCGCTCAATACCGCGCACCGCTTTGCCGTACATCATCTTGTTTTTCATCACACCGAACTGATTGCACAGCGCTTCGTTCGGGTCTGAAATCAGAGCAAAGGGCAATTCGTACTTCTTTTTGAAGTTCTCATGCGATTTCAGCGAGTCACGCGATACGCCCACCACCAAGGCACCAGCACTTAGAAAGGCCTCGCAGTGATCGCGAAAGTCCATGCTTTGGGTGGTGCATCCCGGGGTATTGTCCTTGGGATAAAAATACAAAACCAGATGCTGCGTTAAGGCCGTCAGGTCAAATCGGCCAGCGGTGGAATCGGCCTCAAAGGGGCTGACCTTTTGACCGACAGTGATGCTCGCTTGTTCAGACATGCTTGAAGTAACTCGCAAAAATGGGTTGAGGTTGGGTGTCAGGCATTCATCGGCAATAAAGCGGCCAGGACCTTTCGGCCTTCAGCCATCAAGATGTTGTAAGTCCGGCAAGCCGCTGGCGTTGCCATACACTCAAGCCCGATGCCTTGGTTCGCAAACTGCATGGCGAATTTGGGATGTAAAAAGCGTTGCTGTGAGCCGGTTCCCACAATCACCAGATCGGGCCTGGCCTCAAGGAGCGCCATAAAGTCATCGGCAGCGATGTCGGTCCAGGTTCTCGGGCGCCAAGCCTGGAGCATACCTTCAGGCATGACCAGCAGGCTCCCTTCGGTGACCTGGGCATTGACTGCGATCCACGTCGGCCCGTAGCCGGTAATCGTGTGCAGGGATGCTGCCTGATGCTCTTGAAGTTTCACAGCCAGATGATGCCGTATTGATTCATACGGAAATGTTACATTCCCCCGCTCACAAACAGATCCTTTGTCCGACCAACATGACGCCCTCTCGAGAATTCTCGCGAATTCAACGCCTGCCGCCCTATGTATTCAACATCACGGGCGAGCTCAAAATGGCTGCCAGGCGTCGGGGCGAGGACATTATCGACCTGAGCATGGGCGATCCGGACGGGGCAACACCGCAACATATTATCGACAAGCTGGTCGAGGCCTCGCAAAAACCGCACACCCACGGCTATTCGGTGTCGCGCGGCATCCCCAGGCTTCGCAAGGCGATTGCCGACTGGTATGCGCGGCGCTTCAGCGTTGACATTGACCCCGAATCCGAGGCCATCGTGACGATTGGCTCCAAAGAGGGGCTCGCCCACCTGATGCTTGCCACGCTCGACCGCGGCGATACCGTGATTGTCCCCAATCCAAGCTACCCGATTCATATTTACGGTGCGGTGATCGCTGGGGCTCAGACGGTGTCGGTACCGATGTTGCCCGGTGTTGACTTTCTGGCTGAACTCGAACTTAGCCTGCGAAGCGCGGTCAAAAAGCCCAAGTTGATGATTCTCGGCTTTCCCAGCAACCCGACTGCGCAATGCGTTGATCTGCCATTTTTTGAGAAAGTGGTTTCACTGGCTCGGGAATTCAACGTGATGATCGTTCACGATCTGGCCTATGCCGACATTGTTTTTGATGGTTATCGCGCACCTTCGATTCTTGAAGTGGACGGATCGCGTGAGGTGGCTGTTGAATCCTTCACCATGAGTAAAAGCTATAACATGGCCGGCTGGCGGATTGGCTTCATGGTCGGAAACGCCGAAATGATCGCTGCATTGGCAAGAATCAAGAGTTATCACGATTACGGTGCATTTACGCCAATCCAGGTTGCCTCAATTGCAGCGCTTGACGGGCCTCAGGACTGCGTGCATGAGGTCTGCGCCAAGTACCGTTTGCGTCGTGACGTGCTTGCCAAAGGGCTGAACGAGGCGGGTTGGCCAGTCGAATTGCCGAAAGCTTCGATGTACATTTGGGCCAGAATTCCGGAAGCATTTCGCGCGGAGGGTTCGCTCGAGTTCGCAAAACGCCTGCTGAGCGAAGCCAAAGTGGCGGTGTCTCCAGGCATTGGGTTCGGCGAACTCGGCAATGACTATGTGCGCTTTGCCCTGATCGAAAACGAGCAGCGTATCCGACAGGCGCTGCGTGGTGTGCGTGATCTTTTGCGCCTTGAGGCGCGCAGCGAACAGGAATCGTCATGAAAAACTTGCGGGTCGGTCTGCTTGGCATGGGAACCGTGGGAGGCGGAACCTTTGAGGTTCTTAGCCGCAATCACGAGGAGATCAAGCGTCGGGCAGGCTGCGACATCAACATCACCCGCGTTGCCGATAAAGACCTGGATAGGGTGCGTGCGAGGCTTGGTGATCGGGCAGCGCTTTGCGATGATGCTTTTTCAATTGTCAACGATCCTGACATTGATGTGGTGATCGAATTGCTGGGCGGTTATGGAGTCGCTAAAGATCTGGTCATGACCGCGATTCAAAACCGCAAGCATGTGGTCACGGCCAACAAGGCCTTGCTCGCGGTCCATGGCGAAGAACTTTTCAATGCAGCCCGCGAGCATGGCGTGATTCTCGCCTTTGAAGCTGCAGTGGCAGGCGGCATACCGATCATCAAGGCGCTTCGTGAAGGCTTGGCCGCAAACCGGATCGAATGGATTGCCGGGATTATCAACGGCACAACCAACTTCATTCTTTCGGAAATGCGTGACAAGTCCTTGCCGTTTGCAACCGTGCTGGCGCAGGCGCAGGCGCTTGGCTATGCTGAAGCCGACCCCACTTTCGATATTGAAGGGATCGATGCTGGCCACAAGATCAGCTTGTTGGCCTCGCTAGCCTTCGGTATCCCGGTGCAGTTTGACAAAGCGCATATTGAAGGCATCACGCAGCTGCAAGCGCAAGATATCCGTTATGCCGAGCAATTGGGTTATCGGATCAAGTTGCTCGGTATAACCCGAAGGCGTGCACAAGGGTTCGAGTTGCGGGTTCACCCCACGCTGATTCCGTCAAAACGACTGATCGCCTCGGTTGAAGGTGCAATGAATGCTGTCTGGGTCAAGGCCGACGCTGTTGGTCACACCATGTACTACGGCAAAGGCGCTGGCGCCGAAGCAACCGCTTCTGCGGTGGTTGCCGATCTTATTGATGTGGCCCGCGCTTTTTCGGTTCCGGCAGCGTTTCGGGTGCCAAGCCTGGGCTTTCAGGCCGACGCATTGATGAACACTGCGGTTTTAACGCGGGAGCAAATCGAATCGGCCTACTATCTCCGGCTTCAGGTTGAGGATCAGCCTGGGGTACTGGCTGACATTACCCGAATACTTGCCGACGGTGGTATTTCGCTTGACGCGGTCTTACAGCCTGAGCCTCAAGCGGGTGAGCGTCAGACCGATGTGATCTTGCTCACGCACTGCTGCCTGGAAGCGGCTGTCGATGCGGCCGTCGTCAGGATTGAATCGTTGCCGACGGTGCTATCAACGGCGATTCGCTTGCGTCTTGAGGATCTCGATTAAGCCATGCGCTACATCTCGACCCGTGGTGGGCTTGAACCGAGCAGCTTTGAGGCGGTTTTGCTGGGTGGTTTAGCGCCTGACGGTGGGTTGGTTGTGCCTGAGTTCTATCCGCAATGCACCCGCGAATCGATGCGCGCCTGGCAGGGTCTTTCCTACGCAGAGCTGGCCTTTGAAATTCTCAGGCTCTATGCCAGTGACTGGCCCGAGAGCAGCCTGCGCGCGCTGATCGATAAGACTTACACCATGATGGTTTTTGGTACAAAAGAAGTCACACCGCTCAAGCAACTCAATGAGCATTTGTACTTGCTAAGGCTAAGCAACGGTCCGACGCTGGCCTTCAAAGACATCGCAATGCAGCTATTGGGCAATCTTTTTGAGTATGTCTTACTCAAGCGCGGCGAGCAGCTCAATATTCTTGGTGCCACCTCCGGTGACACCGGCAGCGCGGCCGAGTACGCGATGCGCGGCAAGCGTGGCGTTCGGGTCTTCATGCTCTCGCCTTACGGCAAAATGAGCGCGTTTCAGACTGCTCAAATGTATTCGTTATTAGATCAGAATATTTTCAATATCGCCCTTGATGGCGTTTTTGACGATGCGCAGGATCTAGTAAAAGCGGTCTCGGCTGACTTGAATTTCAAGGATCGATTCGCGATCGGCACCGTGAATTCGATCAACTGGGCAAGGGTTGTTGCTCAGGTTGTGTACTACTTCAAAGCCTATTTCGCAGCGACCAGTGCAGACGGCGGTCAGCCATCTGCGGCCGAAGTCTCTTTTTGTGTGCCATCAGGCAACTTTGGCAATGTGCTGGCAGGACATATTGCAAGGCAAATGGGATTGCCGATCCGTCGGCTTGTGCTTGCCACCAATGAAAACAATGTGCTGGATGAGTTCTTCAAATCTGGCCGCTACCGGCCTCGAGCGAGTCGGGAAACGCGGCAGACAAGCTCGCCATCGATGGATATCTCAAAAGCCTCCAATTTTGAGCGTTTCATGTTTGATCTGCTTGATCGCGATCCGGAGCAAACCCGCAAGCTTTGGGCGCAAATCGATGCGCAAGGCTATTTTGATGTGTCAGCCGATCCGCGCTGGCAAGCACAGCGCGAGCGCTTTGCTGTGTACTCTGGCTCAAGTTCGCATGCTGTACGGATGCAAACCATCCGCGACGTTTATGTGCAGTATGCTGAGTTGATCGATCCCCATACGGCCGATGGCGTTGCGGTGGCGAAATCCTTCGCGGAGCCAGGGGTTCCTATGATTTGCCTTGAAACCGCGCAGCCAGCGAAGTTTGCCGAATCGATGCGTGAAGCGCTCGGCCATGAGCCCGCTCTGCCGCCGGGATTGCACGATCTGCCGCAACGAGCTCAACGTTATTGCCGCATGCCAAGGGATTTGGCGATGCTCAAGTCCTACATCCGCGCCCATGCGCCTGCGCGCTAAGACAGGGTGAAGGCGATGCTCAGCTTGAACGATGCCTTGGAGGAGCTGCTTGATGCGGCAAGGCCAGTCTCAGAAGTGCAGCTGCTGAACACGCTTGAAAGCGACGGACGCGTGCTTGCAGCCGATCAGATTGCTGATATCAATGTGCCGCCGATGGACAACAGCCAAATGGACGGTTATGCATTGTGTAGCGCAGACCTTGATGCAAACGATCGTTTTTCCGTGAGCCAGCGCATACCGGCCGGGCATCTTGCACAGTCGCTTCAGGCAGGCACTGTTGCACGCGTGTTCACTGGAGCCTTCATTCCGCCGGGCGCTGATGCGGTGGTGATGCAAGAGGAGGTCGAGCTCGAAGGCGATCAGGTCATCATCCGGCATCGCCCCGGCGTTGGGCAATGGATTCGGCGGGCGGGCGAGGATATTCGCTGTGGAGCAACCATACTTGAGAGGGGCGATCGGCTCTGCCCGCAGGCCTTGGGCTTGGCTGCCTCGGTGGGTCTGGCCACGCTTCCGGTTTACCGCCGCTTGCGGGTGGGATGCCTTTTCACGGGCGACGAATTGACCATGCCGGGCGAAGCTTTAAAACCTGGATCGATCTACAACTCCAACCGTTTTGTGCTCGTCAATATGCTCAGACGCCTCGGTTGCGAGGTCGAAGACCTGGGCATCGTGGCCGATCGCCTGGAGCAAACCCGCGCCGCATTGCGCGATGCGGCCGATCGCTGCGATCTGATCGTCAGTTCGGGCGGTATGTCCGTTGGTGAGGAAGATCATGTCAAGCCGGCGGTCGCTGCCGAAGGCAGCTTATCGGCTTGGCAGATTGCGATCAAGCCCGGCAAACCCCTGGCCTGGGGAACGATACAGCGTCCAACGCGGGATGCCTTTTTCATTGGCTTGCCGGGCAATCCGGTATCAAGCTTTGTCACGTTTTTACTGTTTGTGCATCCCTTTGTGTTGAAGATGCAAGGACAACGGCAATGGGCTAGCAAATCCCTCAGCATGCGGGCTGATTTTGAATGGCTCAAGCCCGACAAACGCCGGGAGTTTTTGCGCGTTCGTATCAACGCCCAAGGCGGCCTTGAACGCTATGCGAATCAGAGCTCGGCCGTGTTGACCTCAACCGTTTGGGCCGACGGCCTTGCTGACATTGCGCCAGGCTTGGTTGTGCGTCAAGGCGATAGGGTTCCCTATCTCAGTTTCAATCACGGCTTCGGTGCACGCTGATGCGGATTCAATTGCGTTTTTTTGCTGCGCTTCGGGAGGCGCTTGACACCGAAACCGAGGCACTTGATCTGCCACCCGAAGTCACGGACATCGGCAAATTGCGGTGTTTTCTTGCCTCCCGTGGCGGCGCCTGGTCGAAGTCCTTCGCACATGATCAGGCTCTACGCGCTGCTATCAACCAAAGGCTTGTTCAGCCTTCAGCAGCACTGCACGATGGCGCCGAAGTCGCATTTTTCCCGCCGGTGACGGGCGGTTGATCATGCGGGCGTCTTTACCCACTCAATCCGCAGCGATAGATCAGGCGTCGTCAACACCTACATCGATCAGCGCTGCTGAAGCTGCTCAAGGCCTCGGGTCGGCTCAGGAGGCTTTGCCTGAAGCGAGCATCCTGTCTCGTCCCTATGTCCAGGTACGGGTACAAACCGACGATTTTCAGATCGATCACCTGCTTGCTGCGCTGCGACGCGACCGGCCAAAGATTGGTGCGATTGCCTGTTTTGTCGGAACCGTGCGTGACCTTAACCAGGGCGATTCGGTATCGTATATGTTTTTAGAACATTATCCGGGTATGACCGAGCAAAGCCTTCAAGCGATTGCTCATCAGGCGCTTGAACGTTGGCAGCTCGAGGCGGTGAGCATTGTTCATCGCATCGGTTTGCTTGCTCCGCTTGATCAAATCGTTGCGGTACTCACTGCAAGCGCACACCGACACGACGCTTTTGCTTCCTGTGAATTTGTGATGGACTTCTTGAAGACTGAAGCACCGTTTTGGAAAAAAGAGCGGATCGGCGGTCAGGATCGCTGGGTGCAGGCACGTGACTCGGATGAGGCTGCGCGCAAGCGCTGGCTTTAGCAATTCAGGCGATTGGCTCAGCTAAAGAGGCGGTTTGCGTCGAACTGGGCCATGTGCCAGGTGGCCTAAGCACCCCATCGCCTGAGCGCTTGTTAACGCGCGCCGAATCGAACGTTTCCGAAGACATCCTTGAATTGCGCCGGGTTTGAGCGCCAGTACTGGCGCGGTGCAGCAATGCTTGCACCCAACTCGGCTGCGGCCTTCCAGGCCCAATGGGGATCCCACAAAAAGCCGCGTCCCAGTGCAACCATGTCGGCCTGTCCGTGCTCAAGGATTGCTTCAGCCTGCTTTGCCTCGGTAATCAGGCCGACAGCGATCACAGGAATTCGAACCGTGGCTTTGATCGCCGCGGCAAAGCCCACCTGATAGCCTGGCCCCAGCTTGATTTGCTGGGCTTTTGAGACGCCACCAGAGGATACGTCGATCCAGTCAGCTCCAAGGTACTCAAGGCGCTTTGCAAACTCGCAGGCATCAGGCACATCCCAGCCTGAGCCTTCGACCCAGTCGGTTGCCGAGAGGCGAACGCCCATGGGTTTGTGGGCAGGCCAGGCTGCGCGCATTGCCGTGAAAAGCTGCAAGGGAAAGCGCATCCGATTTTCGAGACTGCCGCCGTAGGCGTCCTGGCGCTGATTGGCAATCGGCGATAAAAACTGGTGCAACAGGTAGCCGTGGGCCGCATGTAATTCAATCGCGTCAAATCCAAGCCGCTCGGCTCGCGCAAGGCTTGCAAGAAAGGCTTCCGTAAGCTCACTGAGTTGGCCCTGTGAAAGTTCATGGGGAACGGTTTCGCCCTCCATGTGAGCAATGGCCGAGGGGCCGAAGGTTTGCCAGCCACCCTGATCGAGTCCGATGATCTGGCCGCCTTCCCAGGGCCGTGAGCTTGAGGCTTTGCGACCTGCATGGCCGAGTTGAAGGCCGAGCTTTGCCGGCGAGGTTGCACGTATGCTATGGATCACCGAGGCCATTGCAGCTTCGGTGCGCTCATCCCAAAGCCCAACACAGCCATGCGTGATTCTCCCCTCAGGCGTTGGGGAGCTCGCCTCGACCATCACAAGCCCGGCGCCGCTTTGTGCCATTTGCCCGAGATGCACGCGATGCCATTCCTGCATCGCACCGTCAAGTGCCGAGTACTGGCACATCGGTGAAACCACGACACGGTTATTCAAGCTGAGTTCACGCAATTGGATGGGAGAAAAGAGTTTGCTCATCGATGGCATCCGTGTTTTGCGGCTTGAAGTGCGTTCAACAAGCCCCATATCAGATCTCATCATACTGATTTTGGAAAGCTGCCATGCGGATCGACAAGTTGACAACGCAACTGCAACAGGCTCTGGCCGAAGCGCAAAGCCTTTGTATCGCCCAGGATCACCCCTACATCGAGGCAGCCCATGTGGTGCTCGCCCTGCTTCAACAACCCGAGGGTTCGGGGCGCGCACTGCTTGAGCGGGCCGGTGCACGACTGCCGGCCTTAAAGACGGGTCTTGAAGGATTGCTCGCGCGCATTGCAAAAGTGCAGGGCGGGGATGGTCAGGTTCAGGTCAGCCGTGAATTGTCGCAACTGCTCAATCTCGCTGAAAAGGAGGCTGGAAAGCGCGGCGATCACTACGTCGCCTCTGAAATGCTCCTGCTGGCGCTGATGGACAAAGAGGGGGTTGGCGAATGCGGAAAAGCCCTGCGCGAAGCAGGCCTGAGCCGAACCTCGCTTGAAACTGCGATTCAAGCCCTGCGTGGCGGGCACTCGGTGCAATCGCCCGAGGCTGAGGGTCAACGCGAGGCACTGAAAAAGTACACCGTCGATCTGACCGAGCGTGCAAGCCTGGGCAAGCTTGACCCGGTGATCGGCAGGGATGATGAAATTCGGCGAGCGATCCAGATTTTACAGCGTCGCACAAAAAATAATCCGGTTCTCATTGGAGAGCCCGGGGTGGGGAAGACTGCGATTGTTGAAGGATTGGCGCAACGCATCCACGCGGGCGAGGTGCCTGAATCCTTAAAGGATAAGCGCGTGCTTGTGCTTGACCTTGCCGCCTTGTTGGCCGGTGCCAAGTATCGCGGTGAGTTTGAAGAGCGACTCAAGGCAGTGCTCAAGGAAGTTGCAGCCGATGCCGGTCGAACGATCATGTTTATCGACGAACTGCACACCATGGTTGGCGCTGGAAAGGCCGAGGGGGCGATGGATGCAGGCAATATGCTCAAGCCAGCCCTGGCGCGCGGGGCTTTGCATTGCATTGGTGCCACAACGCTCGATGAGTACCGTAAATACATCGAAAAGGACGCAGCGCTTGAGCGTCGCTTTCAGAAGGTGCTGGTCGGTGAACCAACCGTGGAGGCAACCATTGCGATTTTGCGCGGTCTGCAAGAGCGCTATGAAGTGCACCACGGTGTTGAGATCACCGATCCTGCGATCGTTGCTGCTGCCGAACTGTCAAATCGCTACATTTCCGACCGGTTTTTGCCTGATAAAGCGATCGACTTGATTGATGAAGCCGCTGCCCGAATCAAAATTGAGATTGATTCAAAACCTGAATCGATGGACAAACTCGACCGGCGGATTATTCAGCTCAAGATTGAGCGTGAAGCGGTCCGAAAAGAAAGCGATGAGTCCTCACGCAAGCGACTTGATTTAATCGAGCAGGAGATCTCAAAGCTTGAACGCGAGTACGCAGACCTCGAAGAGCTGTTGAGAGCCGAAAAGGCTGCGGTGCAGGGATCTGCTCAGATCAAGGCTGAAATCGACAAGCTGCGCCTGGAGATGGTCGAGCTTCAGCGTCATGGTCAATTCGATAAGCTTGCGGAGATTCAATACGGCAGGCTCCCCGAACTTGAGGGAAGGCTTAAAGCGGCAGCCGATGCGGAACAGGATACGGCCGGAAAGAAAGTTACCGGACCGCGTCTGTTGCGAACCGCTGTCGGCGCAGAGGAAATCGCTGAGCTTGTCTCGGCGGCCACCGGTATCCCGGTCTCAAAAATGATGCAGGGCGAACGGGAAAAACTGCTCAATATGGAATCTGTCTTGCATCGTCGTGTGGTCGGGCAGGATGAAGCGGTTCGACTGGTTTCGGATGCCATACGTCGCTCGCGCGCGGGGCTGTCCGACCCGCGCAAACCCTATGGTTCGTTTCTTTTTTTGGGGCCAACCGGCGTTGGCAAGACCGAGCTCACCAAGGCGCTTGCGGGTTTTCTTTTCGACAGCGAGGATCATCTGATCCGGCTGGATATGAGCGAATTCATGGAAAAGCACTCGGTTGCACGGCTCATCGGGGCGCCTCCGGGCTATGTCGGCTACGAAGAAGGCGGCTATCTCACCGAAGCGATTCGCAGAAAGCCATACGCCGTGATTCTGTTTGACGAGATTGAGAAAGCCCACCCCGATGTGTTCAATATTTTATTGCAAGTGCTCGATGATGGCCGACTGACCGACGGCCAGGGACGAACCATCGATTTTCGCAATACCGTCATCGTGATGACCTCCAATCTCGGGTCGCAAGACCTTCAGCGCTACGCTGCCGAAGGCAAGGACCCGGAAGATATTCGTGATGCGGTGCTTCACGAGGTCCGACGGCACTTTAGGCCGGAGTTTGTCAACCGGATCGACGAGATGGTGGTCTTTCATCCGCTTGATGCAAGGCATATTGAATCGATCGCAACGGTGCAGCTTGGTTTGCTTGAGGCGCGACTCGCTGCACGCGAGATGGCGATGACCGTGAGCGACGAGGCCTTGCGCGCACTTGCCAAGGCCGGTTTCGATCCGCTTTATGGCGCTCGCCCTTTAAAGCGCGCCATCCAGCAGTTCATTGAAAATCCGGTTGCCCGGCTTGTACTCGAGGGCCGCTATGGCGCAGGCGATGTCATTCCGGTTGATTTTCGCAACGGCCAGTTCGTCTTTGAACGGGTGGTGCACTGATTGCTAAAAACCGCCGGATTCAAGGCACCATGCGCTAATTTCACCACATCGACCACTGAAGTGTTCTAGACTTCGGGCTCGCCAATTTACCGGGTCAGCATTTGCCTTCCCCGGATCGCTTATTTGCAGCGATTGGTATTCTGTCCTGGAGGGGCCAGCCCATGAAGTTTCGCTTTCCTGTGGTGATTATTGATGAGGACTGGCGCTCAGATTCAGCAAGCGGCCTTGGAATTCGGGCGCTTGCCAAAGCGCTCGAAGAATTGCATATGGAGGTCGTGGGCGGTTTTACCTATGTCGATGTGGGCATGGTCGCCAATCAGGCTGCCCGCGCGTCGGCTTTCATCGTGTCAATCGACGATGAGGAGATCAACGAGGACGGTGCCGAGAGCAAGGCAATTATCGATCTGCGCAAATTCATCGCTGAAACAAGACGCCGCAACGCTGATATTCCGATCTTTCTTTTTGGCGAGACCCGTACCTCGCGGCATATCCCCAATGGCATTTTGAAGGAGCTTCACGGCTTCATTCACATGTTTGAGGACACCCCCGAATTCGTTGCACGTTACATCATTCGGGAATGTAACAATTATTTGAATTCGCTTGCGCCGCCGTTTTTCAAGGCCTTGGTCAATTATGCGAATGACGGCTCCTATTCCTGGCACTGCCCCGGCCATTCAGGCGGCGTGGCCTTCCTCAAGAGCCCGGTTGGGCAAATGTTTCACCAGTTTTTCGGCGAAAATATGCTTCGTGCCGATGTCTGTAATGCGGTCGATGAACTGGGTCAACTACTTGACCACTCGGGTCCTGTTGCTGCCTCCGAATCGAATGCGGCGAGGATTTTCAATACCGATCATTTATTTTTTGTCACAAACGGCACGTCGACCTCAAACAAGATCGTCTGGCACGCCAACGTGGCTAGCGATGATGTAGTGGTGGTCGACCGCAATTGCCACAAATCGGTTTTGCACGCTTTGATGATGACCGGCACGATCCCGATCTTCATGCAGCCAACCCGCAACCACCTGGGCATCATCGGTCCGATTCCGCAAGAAGAGTTTTCTCCGGCGCGTATCGCCGAAAAAATAAAGAACAATCCGCTGGTCCGAGACAAGCAGGCCAAGCCGCGCATTCTCACGATCACGCAGTCAACCTATGACGGCATTGTTTATAACGTCGAAATGATCAAGCAAACGCTCGGTGACTACATCGACAATTTGCACTTTGACGAGGCCTGGCTGCCGCATGCCGTCTTTCATTCGTTTTATCACGAGTTTCACGCCATTGGCCCGAATCGGCCGCGCTCCCAGCACGTGATGGTCTATGCCACGCAATCGACCCATAAGCTGCTTGCCGGCCTGTCGCAGGCCTCGCAAATTCTGGTTCAGGATTCTGAGGAGCGCAAACTTGATGAGTTTCGCTTCAACGAAGCTTTCCTGATGCATACCTCAACCTCACCCCAGTACGCCATTATTGCCTCATGCGATGTGGCCGCGGCAATGATGGAGCCACCCGGCGGCACTGCGCTGGTTCAAGAGTCAATATTTGAGTCACTGGAGTTCCGGCGCGCGATGCGCAAAGTCGACGATGAGTTTGGCGATTCCTGGTGGTTCAAAGTCTGGGGTCCGGATGTGCTTGCCGAAAATGGCGTTGGTAGCCGTGACCAGTGGGTTTTGCATTCGGAAGAGTCATGGCATGGCTTTGGCAGCCTTTCGAGTGGCTTTAACATGCTCGATCCGATCAAGGCAACGATTGTTACGCCGGGACTTGATATCAGCGGCCGCTTTGGCCTTTGGGGTATTCCCGCTGCGCTGGTCACCAAGTATTTGGCCGAGCACGGTGTGGTGGTTGAAAAGACGGGCCTTTACTCGTTTTTTGTGATGTTTACCATCGGCATTACCAAGGGTCGATGGAACAGTCTTGTCACCGAGTTGCAGCAATTCAAGGCCGATTACGACCAGAATCAGCCACTTTGGCGTGTGATGCCTGAGTTTGTTGCCAAGTACCCGCGCTATGAGCGCGTTGGCTTGTGCGATTTGGCAGCCCAGATTCACGAGGCCTATCGAAGTCACGACGTGGCCCGCGTCACCACCGAAATGTATTTATCCGACATGCAGCCGATGATGAAGCCCTCGGTCGCCTTTGAGCATCTGGCGCACCGCAAAGTTGACCGGGTGCCGATTGATCGGCTCGAAGGCCGCGTGACAACCATGTTGCTCACGCCTTACCCGCCCGGGATTCCTTTGCTGATTCCGGGTGAGCGCTTTAACTCGACGATTGTTCAGTTTTTGCAGTTCGCGCGGGCATTCAACGAAAAATTTCCCGGTTTCGACACCGACGTTCACGGACTCGTCCGAGACGGTAACGATTATTTTGTCGACTGCGTGAAGCTTTGATCGCCTGTCTTGCCCGGCTGATGCGCCGGGTCGGCTAGCAAATCAGACCGCAGATCCGAGGTCTGCGCTTTGGGGTCGCTGATCACAAGTCGGGTGCCGCAAAGTCGGTCGTAGAGCGCCTGGCGGTCGGGATCGATCAGGCACCAAGCCAGAGGGAGCAGGGCGAGGGCAAAAAAAGCAAAGTGAATCTTTGCAGCCAGCGCAAGCGGTAAAAGTCCCAGTAGGCCAGCCACAATAAAACGCAGCATCGCTCTGAGCGTACTGATTGGCTTGCTTTGCCGATCCACCACCAGCACGGCGACGGTTTTCATCGGTAGGCTTCGCCGACCAAGACTCCAGAACCATGTGAAATAGAGGCCAAGCAAAAGCAGCAAGAACCATTGAAACAGGTCGCGCAACATGCCGGGCTGGCCCTGAAAGCGCAGCAGTGCTGAGAAGCCGTAGCCGAAAAAAAAGAGCACACCAAAAAGTATAACGCCCTCGTAAACCATGCTCATGAAGCGCCGCCAGATCCCGGCGGATTTCAGTGCCGGGCCATCGGGCGCGCGATCGGTCATGGGCTTGGTTTACCGTGCCGATCCAGTGCGGGAAGCGGGCGGGCGGCTTCCTTGGCAAGCGGTGTTGCTGCCCCTGCGTGTCGCGCAGCGGTGCTCGCTGTCTGTCCGGCGGCTCGAAGTACGGCGCGTTGCTCAGGGGTCAGTTCGCGATAGCGCTCCCAAAGTGCCTGCAATTGACCTTCGCTGAGTCTTGAGTCGTTGAGCTTTTGCGCGAGCCGGAAGTTCTCGCGCGCGGTCTGGCGCTGCTGAGGCGTGAATGTCGACCATTGCTTCATCCGGTCTAAAGCCTGCTCTTGTGCCATCGCTGACATTTTCGGCAGCTGGCGGGCCAGCTGTATCCATGCATAACGATCGGCTGAAGGAAGCTCGTGCCAGACTGTCGAGAGGGGTTGGAGCCAGTTGCGTTCGTTTAAGGCAAGCTGTTGCCACTCAGGCGCATTGCGGCTGGCTAAAGTGGAACGATTAAGCGCACTGGCTTGTTGCTGGGCCTTTCGCTTGGCTTGAAGGTCGTCAATCGCTTGTCGGATCGCGGCTTGGAGCGCTACCCCGTCGGCGTCCACGCTCGATGCGCTGCTGGGGTCGGAGACAGTGCTTTCTTCGCTCAAGGAAGTGCTTTCTGCTCCGGCTGTACCCAAGGCGGCCTTGTTGTTGGCAGCAGAGGCAGTGCCAGGCGCTTGCTGCGCGATCTGATCTTTACCCTCGTCAAGACTTGCCGACTGCGCGAAAAGTGCCGGGGAAGCACTCCCCAAGGCGACACAGGCGGCAAGCGTGACATACACGGTCATGGTCCGAGTGCAAGTCAAGGACTTACTTAAAAAAGCTTTCGGATCAATCACTTTGCGCGTAATCTTCATCATCCACCCGATGAAGGGGTGGCCGGCTTGGCGTCTTCGGATGTTTCGCTTTCCTCGCGCTCGACTGCCTCATGCTCGTTGGCCTCGCTCGGGATAGCTCCATCTTGGATCGCGCGCCCGACCGCGCTGCTTGTGATGTTGCGCAAAAACACGGCAAAGCCTCGATCCACATAGGCGTCAAGCGGCAAGGCATCGGTGAGCAATTGCGCATCGGTTTCACCTTCACGCATCGAAAGCTGAACCTCAGCCTCCTCGATCGCGAAGTTCAGGCTTACCAGCATCATGGCAAGCAAGGCGGCAAACACAAGGCGCTGGGGTGCTGAAGAGCGATCGAACCATTGCGCAAGCGTCTGCGTTAGCCGATTCCAGCCTGATGATGCAGCGCCTTGAGCGAGGGGCGGGGCGTAGCCTACTGCAAGCGCGCTACCATCGCTTGCAACACGCAGACCCTGATCGACCAGCGCCTTTGCGGCAAATGAGCCGCGGGTGGGCATGGCGTCCAGGGCTTTGCGACGCGCCAAAAACAGTTTGTCCTTGGTTGCTTTGCTCGGTGCGCGGCCGGATTCCGCCTGCAGACCGTGGTCTAGTAATCGTCGAAACTCCGGTGTGGAAGGCGTTGACATGGGATGGGTGTCTGAGGGGCTTGTTCGGTCGGCGATTTGTTGAGTCGGATGTTCGGGTTNNGGATTTTCCGGATTGTCAGGGTCGCGAAATCGGTCGCGTTCAGCGCTTGAGCGCCTGAAGTAGCACGGAGAGGCTGTGCACCGCTCTTGAACAATGGGTTTTTACACTACCCTCGGAACACCCCATGACCAGCGCTGTTTCTTGAACGTCCAATCCCTCCCAATAACGCAGCAGGAAGGCTTCCCGTTGACGTAGCGGCAATTTTTCAAGCGCGCGCTCAATAAGGTCGAGGCTTTGCTGACGGTTCACGGTGCTTTCGGCACTTTCCGCCACATGGCCTGACTGCGCCGCCAAGCCATCGAGCAGGGCACCCTCGCTCAAGGCCTCATCATCGTCGGGATCGCCCGGAGCGCGAAGATTTCCTACCAGGCTGACCCATAAATTGCGCACGCGTGCGCGCCTGAAATGGTCTCGGATCGTGTTTTGCAACACGCGTTGAAAGAGCAGTGGCCATTCAGCGCTTGGACTCTGGCTGTAGTGCTGGGCGAGCTTCATCATGCTGTCTTGCACAATGTCCAGTGCAAGCTGCTCATCGCGCACCGCGTAAACCGCAGTCTTAAAGGCGCGCTGCTCCACGGCGGCAAGGAAGGCGTCAAGTTCCTGGCGGATTCGGGAACGGTCATCGGACATGGCGCTTGATGCTATCGCATTTGCTCGGCCTGATGCACCGCAGTACACTGGAGGGCTTGGGTGAAGCTCACAAGCAGCGCCTGAACCCCGACAGCTTCCGGATGCGCCACAAGCGCCATGTCCGGAGCGTCCGATCAACCTCACGGGCCTGACTCCAAGGTCTGCGTCTTAGGCGGTTACCCCGCGCAGGCGCCGACGGGTCAGCGACGCCGGATTTTGAAAGGATTTGAACACCATGGAAATGACTGGCGCAGAAATCGTTTGCCGCTGCCTTCACGAGGAAGGCATCAAGCATTTGTTTGGCTATCCCGGCGGCGCGGTGCTTTTTATCTACGACGAGATTTACAAACAAGACAAGTTCGAACACATCCTCGTTCGACACGAGCAGGCCGCAGTGCATGCCGCAGACGCTTATGCGCGTTGCACCCAAACAGTGGGCGTCTGCATCGTCACAAGCGGCCCGGGCCTGACCAATGCGGTGACCGGTATTGCCACCGCGTACATGGACTCGATTCCCATGGTTGTGATTTCAGGCCAGGTGCCAACGCATGCGATCGGCGAAGACGCCTTTCAGGAGTGTGATGCGGTCGGCATTACCAGGCCTTGCGTAAAACACAATTTTCTCGTGCGTGACGTCAAAGATCTCGCTCCAACCTTTGCAAAGGCCTTTCATATCGCACGTTCGGGTCGACCTGGCCCGGTACTGATCGATATCCCGAAAGACATTACGCGCAACAAGTGCAAGTTCCAGTACCCCAAAGAAGTCTCGCTTCGGTCGTACAACCCCACGGTCAAGGGCCATCAAGGGCAAATTCGCAAAGCCTGTCAAATGCTATTGGCTGCAGAACGGCCTATGATTTATACCGGTGGTGGTGTGATTCTCGGCGAGGCTTCCGAGGCACTGAATAGCCTTGTGGATCTGCTTGGCGCACCCTGCACCAACACCTTGATGGGCCTGGGTGCTTACCGTGCCGGCAGCCGGCAATTCTTGGGTATGCCTGGCATGCACGGTACCTATGAGGCGAATATGGCGATGCAGCACTGCGATGTACTGCTTGCAATTGGCGCGCGCTTTGACGATCGTGTGATTGGAAACCCGAAACACTTTGCTCAAAATCCTCGCAAGATAATCCATATCGATATCGATCCTTCCTCGATTTCAAAGCGCGTCAAGGTTGATTTGCCCATCGTCGGTGATGTGGGCTATGCGATGAACGAACTCATTGGCCAACTCAAAGATGCCATAGGCGATGCGCCGAGACCTCCAAGCAAGGCGCTCAAAGCCTGGTGGGAACAGATCGAGCAATGGCAGGCCAAAGATTGCCTGGCCTACAAACAATCTGATGATGTGATCAAGCCGCAGTTTGTGGTGCAAAAACTCTGGGAGGTCACCGAAGGCGATGCTTACGTCACCTCCGATGTCGGTCAGCACCAGATGTTTGCCGCGCAGTTTTATCCCTTCAACAAGCCGCGACGTTGGATCAACTCTGGCGGCTTAGGGACGATGGGTGTGGGCTTACCCTACGCCATGGGTGTCTTGCTAGCCCATCCGGGGTCTCAGGTTGCTTGTATCACGGGTGAGGGTTCGATTCAGATGAATATTCAGGAGCTTTCGACCTGCAAGCAGTATCAACTGCCGGTGAAGGTGATCAATCTGAATAACCGCTATTTGGGCATGGTGCGTCAGTGGCAGGAAATTGAATACGGTAGCCGCTATTCCCAGTCCTACATGGATGCATTGCCGGACTTCGTGGGACTTGCCCAAGCCTACGGCCATATCGGTATGAAAATTGAAAGACCCGAAGATGTCGAGCCTGCGCTGAGAGAAGCCTTTGGCAAATACAAGGATCGCCTGGTTTTTATGGATTTCATTACCGATCAGACGGAAAACGTGTGGCCGATGGTGCAAGGAGGCAAAGGGCTCACCGAGATGATTCTTGGATCTGAAGATCTCTGAGGCTTGGCCATGCGACATATCATTTCCATACTTCTGGAAAACGAACCTGGGGCTTTGTCCCGGGTTGTCGGTTTGTTTTCCGCGCGCGGTTACAACATCGAAGCGCTTACGGTTGCGCCCACCGAGGATCAGTCGCTGTCCAGAATGACGATTGCGACATCGGGCTCGGATGATGTGATTGAACAGATCACCAAGCAACTGAACCGGTTGATTGACGTGGTCAAGGTGGTTGATCTGACCGAGAGTGCCCATATTGAGCGAGAACTGATGCTGATCAAGGTCCGGGCCGTAGGCAAGGAGCGCGAAGAAATGAAGCGCATGGCCGATATTTTTCGTGGCCGGGTGATTGATGTCACGGAAAAGACCTACACGATTGAGGTCACAGGCGATGGCCGCAAACTCGATGCCTTTATTGAAGCGATCGAGCGCTCGGCGATTATCGAAACCGTCCGTACCGGGACCTCAGGCATTGCGCGTGGCGAGCGCGTGTTGCGCACCTAGCTATCGGCCGGAACGCAAGACCGCAGGCCGGATTTCACCCATCAAAATAAGGAGAACGATATGAAAGTTTATTACGATAAAGACTGCGATCTCAAGCTCATCAAAGGACGCAAGGTCGCTGTGATCGGTTATGGATCCCAGGGTCATGCGCATGCGCAAAATCTTCATGACTCCGGAGCCAAGGTGGTCGTTGGTGTGCGCAAAGGCGGGCCCTCATGGGACAAGGTCAAGAAAGCTTCACTCAAACCTGCCGAAATCGCCGACGCTGTTAACGGCGCCGATTTCGTGATGCTTTTGATGCCCGATGAACACATCGGTGATGTGTATCGCAGCGACATCGAGCCCAACCTGAAAAAGGGCGCAACGCTGGCCTTTGCACATGGATTCAATATTCATTACGGTCAGGTCAGCCCGCGCCAGGATATCGATGTGGTGATGGTGGCTCCCAAGGCGCCAGGGCACACTGTTCGGTCGACTTATGTGCAAGGCGGTGGCGTGCCCATGCTGGTTGCGGTTCACCAGGATCAATCAAAGCAAGCGCGCGAGCTTGCGCTTTCTTATGCCTGCGCCATCGGCGGTGGCAAGGCGGGCATTATTGAAACCAATTTCCGCGAGGAAACAGAAACCGATTTGTTCGGCGAGCAGGTTGTGTTGTGTGGGGGCACCGTCGAATTGATCAAAGCGGGCTATGAAACGCTTGTTGAGGCCGGTTATGCGCCGGAAATGGCTTATTTCGAATGCTTGCATGAGCTCAAGCTGATTGTTGATTTGATTTATGAAGGCGGAATCGCCAACATGAATTATTCGATTTCCAACAACGCTGAATTTGGCGAGTATGTTTCCGGCCAGCGGATTATTACCGAGCAGACCAAGGCGGAGATGAAGCGGATTTTGGCCGATATTCAGACCGGCGAGTATGCTAAACGCTTCATTTTGGAGAACAAAGCTGGTGCGCCAACGCTGCTGTCCAAGCGCCGTATCATGGCTGAGCACTCAATCGAGGTGGTCGGGGAAACCTTGCGCGCAATGATGCCTTGGATTAAAAACAATAAACTGGTCGATAAGTCGCGCAATTGACGCGACTCGGATAGCGCATGCGTCAATTTCCTTGGCCGCACCCGATCATCGCCAGGGAGGGCTGGCCTTTTCTGGCCATTGCTGTCTTGGCGGCCATGCTCGCCGACTCCTGGCTGGGCTCGTTTTTCAGCGGTTTGCTCTGGTTGCTGGCGCTTTTCGTACTCCAGTTCTTCCGTGATCCGCCGCGCGTTGGATCGGCCGATCCCGATGATGTGTTGTCTCCAGCGGACGGGCGAATCGTTGCGATTGAAACCTGCGAGGATGTTTATGCTGCGCGATCGGCACTCAAGATCAGCGTCTTCATGAATGTGTTTAACGTTCACTCGAATCGCGCGCCGGTTGGCGGGCGTATCGAGCAGGTCAGCTACTTCAGCGGCCAATTTTTCAACGCAGCCATCGACAAGGCCTCAAGCGAAAACGAGCGTAACGCCATCCTGATCCGCGACCCTAGCGGGCGTTTGGTGACGGCGGTGCAAATCGCTGGTTTGATTGCCCGGCGAATTCTTTGCTATGTGCAGCCCGGCGACGAGCTCGAAAGAGCCTCGCGCTACGGATTTATCCGCTTCGGATCGCGGGTAGACGTCTACCTGCCCGTAGGGTCTCGTCCGCAGGTGTTTGTCGGGCAAATCGTTAAGGCGACCAGCACGGTGCTGGCTAAGCTGGAGCCCGAGGATGCCTGAAGAGGACAAGGGTACTTGCGCCGAAGGCGATCGTCCGCCAGGCAAACCCCTGTTCATCGAAGCTCAAGGCCAGCAAAGCAAACGCCGACCGCGCGGCGTGTACTGGCTACCGAATTTGCTGACCACCGCCTCGCTTTTTTGCGGCTTTACCTCGATTGTGCAAGGCATGAACCATCGCTTCGATCTTGCGGCGATCCTGTGTTTTTGTGCGCTGATCTTTGACAGTCTTGACGGCCGGGTTGCCCGCTGGACAGGCACAACCAGCGCCTTTGGCGAGCAGTACGACAGCCTCTCGGATATGGTCTCTTTTGGCGCAGCCCCAGCCTTGATCATGTACGAGTGGGCGCTTAAAGGCTTGGGAAAGTTCGGCTGGGTGGCCGCCTTTGTCTATGTTGCCGGCGCCGCGCTACGCTTGGCACGTTTCAACACCAATCTGGGCGTGGTCGACAAGCGTTTTTTTCAGGGCTTGCCTTCCCCTGCAGCAGCCGCGATGGTGGTCGGACTGATCTGGGCGTTTACTGAGCTCGAGGCCTCAAATCTTGTTGAATGGCGCGGACCTGACCTGGCTCTGCTGGGCTGGCTACTCACGGTTTACGCCGGTCTCACGATGGTATCGAATGCACCTTTTTACAGCTTTAAAACTTTCAACGCCCGAAGACGCGTGTCCTTCATGACCGCCTTTGCCTTCATGCTGGTCTTTGGATTGGTGTCGCTTGATCCGGCGGTGGTGCTCTTTTTGTTTTTTCTTGGCTATGGTCTCTCGGGTTGGTGTTACGCCGGCTGGTTGAGCGCCAAAGGCTTGCCTTCTCCTTTCGCCCGGCATGGAACCGACGCCACAAGTTGACAGTCTGCGTTCGATGCCGCAAGCATCCAAACGCATGCTGATTGCCGGAAACTGGAAAATGCACGGGCGCTTGGAAAGTGCAAGGGCTTTGGCTGAGGACATCGCGGCAGCAATAAGGGAGAACGAGGCCTTAAGGGCGGTCGATTGGTTGATTTGTCCGCCTTTTGTGCATCTTCCTGTTGTCGCTGCTGCGCTGCAACGAAGCGCTGACGCATCCTCGGATATCAACGCGCTTGCGTGGTCGGCGCGTCAAAACGACAAAACCACTGTCGGGCGGCAACACGCAAAGGATATTCCCCTTTATCTGGGCGCGCAAAACCTTGCTGCGCAGTCCGATGGCGCATGGACCGGTGAAGTCAGTGGACCGATGTTGCTTGACTGTGGTTGCGCAGCGGTGATCCTTGGCCACTCGGAGCGTCGTCAGCATTTTTACGAAACCGATGCGATGATCGCGACAAAGCTTTGCCTTGCGATCGCTTCGGGTCTGGTGGTGCTGTTGTGCGTGGGTGAGTCTGAGCAAGCGCGGCATGAGGGTCGCACCGAGGCGGTCATTGCCAAACAGCTTGAGGTGCTTACCGAGTTGCCACCCGGCCAGAGGGAAGCGGCTTTTCAGCCTGTGATCGCTTATGAGCCGCTCTGGGCCATTGGCAGCGGGCGCAGTGCAAACCCTGAAGATGCCCAAAAGGTTCATGCCAGCATACGCAAACAGATGCTGGATGCTGGTTTTGCCGCGGCCCATTTGCGGATTCTTTATGGGGGCTCGGTCAAACCCGAGAATGCGGCAGCGCTATTTGCCATGCCCGATATCGATGGCGCGCTTGTGGGAGGCGCAGCGCTCGAGGCAAAGCAGTTCCTTGCCATCGGCGAGGCGGCCATTCGACGTATCATTGCGCCTGTCCCCGAGGAAAGGAAATCATGGCCTGGTTAAGTTCTGTGTTGCTGGTGGTGCAGGTGTTGTGCGCGCTCGCGGTGATCGTGCTCGTCCTAATTCAACAGGGCAAAGGCGCCGAAATGGGCGCTGCCTTCGGATCATCAGGTGGCGGGGCAAGCGGGAGTTTGTTCGGTGCAACCGGCTCGGCCAACTTTTTGAGCCGGGCAACTGCGATTGCTGCGACACTTTTTTTTACTGCAACCTTGGGTTTGGCTTATCTGGGCAATTCAGCCGCTAAGTCTTCGCAGCTTCCCAAAAGCGTGATGGAGCAAGGTCCGACTTCTCAGATTCCAGGCCAGACAGGCAGCACGCCGGCCACAAACCCACCCGCTGCGGTGCCGAATCCTGCGGCCAACAGTGTGCCCACTGTGACCCCCCAGGCCGCGCCGTCGCCGGCCGTACCCACGGTGCCAGCAGGCGAAAAAACCAAGTAGAATGCGAGCCGCGAGCCGACGTGGTGAAATTGGTAGACACGCTATCTTGAGGGGGTAGTGGCGAAAGCTGTGCGAGTTCGAGTCTCGCCGTCGGCACCACAACGATAAGGCTACGCATACAATGCGTTGCACAACAGGGAAGAAGCGTCATTCATGGACTTGAGCCAATATTTGCCGGTCATCTTGTTTATCCTGGTCGGTTCGCTTGTGGGCATTGGCCCGATCGTGCTCGGTAAGTTGCTTGGCCCCTCGCGTCCTAACGCCGCCAAATTGTCGCCCTATGAATGTGGCTTTGATGCCTTTGAAGACGCGCGCATCAAGTTTGACGTGCGTTACTACCTGGTGGCGATCCTCTTTATTTTGTTTGATTTGGAAATCGCCTTTCTTTTTCCCTGGGCTGCGGCTTACCGGGAAATTGGGGTGGTGGGTTTTTGGTCGGTGATGATTTTTCTCGGTATTTTGGTCGTCGGGTTTATCTACGAATGGAAAAAGGGCGCACTCGACTGGGATTGAGTGACGTCCTGGCTATCAGGGAGGTCGGCCTTCGGCGCTGACCATGCAACAACATGGGTTTTCAAAAAGGTAGGTCGCCATGGGCATAGACGGCGCGCTGAGCGAAGGTTTTGTCACAACCCAACTGGATAAGGTCATCAACTGGACGCGGACCGGCTCAATGTGGCCGATGACCTTTGGCTTGGCCTGTTGCGCGGTTGAAATGATGCATGCAGCCGCATCGCGCTACGACATGGACCGTTTTGGCGTGATGTTCCGCGCCAGTCCCCGTCAGTCTGACGTGATGATTGTTGCAGGCACCTTGTGCAACAAGATGGCACCGGCCTTGCGAAAGGTTTACGACCAGATGGCCGAGCCCCGCTGGGTGATTTCAATGGGTTCATGCGCCAACGGTGGTGGCTACTACCACTACTCGTACTCGGTCGTTCGCGGTTGCGATCGCATCGTACCTGTCGATGTCTATGTCCCCGGATGTCCGCCCACAGCAGAGGCCTTGCTCTACGGCGTGATCCAGTTGCAAAACAAGATCCGGCGTACCCACACCATCGCACGCTAAGCGCAACAGCACAAGGCCGAAACCCGCATGAGTAGCCCTTCCTTAGACGCATTAAAGTCCAGACTCGAATTGATCTTTGAGGGACGCCTGCGCGGGTTGCTGCTTGAGCGGGGTGAAATAACGATCACGGTGGCTGCTACTGAATTGTTGTCGATTGCAGCAAGCCTGCGCGATGACCCGGAGCTCGGCTTCGATACCCTGATCGATTTGTGTGGCGTCGATTACATGAACTTTGCCAACCTGCCGCACGAGGGTTTGCGTTTTGCAGTGGTCAGCCATCTGCTTTCGGTGCGTAACAATCATCGTTTACGGTTGAAGGTCTTTGCAGCCGACGACGATTTTCCCCTTGTTCCCACGCTCACCGCGATCTGGCCGGCAGCCTCCTGGTACGAGCGCGAGGCCTTTGATCTCTACGGCATCGTGTTTGAAGGCCACAACGATTTGCGCCGCATTCTCACCGATTACGGTTTTGTCGGACATCCCTTCAGGAAGGATTTCCCGGTTTCAGGCTATGTTGAAATGCGCTACGACCCTGAGCAGCAGCGGGTGATTTATCAGCCCGTGTCGATTGAGCCGCGCGAAAACGTGCCGCGCGTGGTGCGTGAAGATGGCTACGGCGTGGCCAGGAGTTGACGATGGCCGATATCAAGAATTACACGCTTAACTTCGGGCCCCAGCATCCTGCTGCGCACGGGGTATTGCGACTCGTGCTTGAACTCGACGGTGAGGTTGTCCAACGCGCCGACCCGCACATTGGCTTGTTGCATCGCGCCACTGAAAAACTTGCTGAAACCCGGACTTATTTGCAAAACGTGCCCTACATGGACCGTCTCGACTACGTGTCGATGATGTGCAACGAGCATGCCTATGTGATGGCGATTGAAAAGCTGCTCGGTGTTGAAGTGCCCTTGCGTGCCCAGTACATCCGGGTAATGTTTGACGAAGTCACCCGCATCATGAACCACCTCTTGTGGCTGGGTGCGCATGCGCTTGACGTGGGTGCGATGGCGGTGCTTTTGTATGCTTTTCGCGAGCGCGAAGATTTGATGGATGCCTACGAAGCGGTTTCTGGCGCCCGGATGCATGCCGCTTACTACCGGCCAGGCGGGGTGTATCGCGATTTGCCGGATCAAATGCCGCAGTATCGCGCCTCAAAAGTGCGCAATGAGTCTGCCATCAAGCTGATGAATGAAGCCAGGCAAGGCTCCCTGCTTGATTTTCTCGAAGCCTTCAGCAACCGTTTTCCGGGTTGCGTTGATGAGTACGAAACCTTGCTTACCGATAACAGGATCTGGAAGCAGCGCTTGGTGGGTATCGGTGTTGTGGGACCGGACCGGGCAAAAGCCTTGGGATTCACCGGTCCGATGTTGCGCGGTTCGGGCATTGCCTGGGACCTGCGTAAAAAGCAACCCTACGAGGTTTATGACCTGGTCGACTTCGATATTCCGGTAGGACGTAATGGCGATTGTTATGATCGCTATCTCGTTCGAGTGGCCGAAATGCGCCAGTCAAACCGCATCATCAAGCAATGTATTGAATGGCTGCGCAACCATCCTGGACCGGTGATGAGTGGTAACCGTAAAGTTGCCCCGCCGACCCGTGTGGACATGAAGTCCAACATGGAAGACCTGATCCATCACTTCAAATTGTTCACCGAAGGCATGCATGTGCCCCCGGGCGAGGTCTACGCTGCGATCGAACATCCCAAAGGTGAGTTTGGCGTGTTTATCGTGTCTGACGGTGCGAACAAGCCCTTCCGCGTCAAATTGCGCGCCCCGGGATTTGCCCACTTGCAGGCGCTCGACGAGATGTCACGCGGCCATATGATTGCCGATGTGGTCACACTCATCGGAACGCAGGACATCGTGTTTGGAGAGATCGACCGATGAGTGCGGAGCAGAGCATCCAGACGTCAGCGTCGGACGCGCGGGCCAAGCGTTATCGCTTAAGCGCCGACGCGAAAGCTCGCATTGAAAGAGAGCTTGCCAAGTATCCTTCGGATCAGCGTCAGTCGGCGGTGATGTCTGCTTTGACGATTTGCCAAGATGAGCATGGTTGGGTCAGTTCATGCGTGATCGAAGAAGTTGCCGAGTACCTTGGCATGGCACCGATTGCGGTTCAGGAAGTTGCAACGTTCTATAATATGTATAACACCGAGCCGATTGGTCGCTTCAAGCTTGGCGTTTGCACAAACCTGCCATGCCAGCTGCGAGACGGGAAAAAAGCGGCGGAATTTTTAAAGTCCCGGCTTGGCATTGACTTTAACGAAACCACAGCAGATGGGATGTTCACGCTCCGTGAGCTGGAATGTCTCGGTGCTTGCGCCGATGCGCCGGTGATGTTGGTCAACAACAAGCGGATGTGTAGTTTCATGGATGCGCAAAAACTCGATGCTTTAATTGCCGAGTTGCGCGCCGCTGCGAAGGAGTGATGCGATGGGAGCCAATGACGCTGCTGCTGTGATCCCTGTGTCAACACAGCAGGAGACTTGTTTTCACGGCCGGCATATCAATCCGCTGATTCTGGCGGGCCTGCATTCGGCTGATGCCTGGCAGCTCAAAGATTACGAAGCGCGCGAAGGCTACCAGGCACTGCGCAAAATTCTGCTTGAGGGCATCACGCCCGAGCAGGTGATCGCAGAACTGAAGACTGCTGTGTTGAGAGGTCGCGGCGGTGCAGGCTTTCCCACGGGTTTGAAATGGAGCTTCATGCCAAGGCAGTTTCCTGGGCAGAAGTATCTGGTTTGCAACTCGGACGAGGGCGAGCCAGGTACCTTCAAAGATCGCGACATTCTTCGATATAATCCGCATATCGTTATTGAAGGCATGATCATTGGCGCCTACGCGATGGGCATCAGCGTCGGTTACAACTACATCCACGGTGAGATCTTCGAGGTTTACGAGCGTTTCGAGGAGGCACTCGAGCAGGCGCGAGCTGCCGGTTATCTCGGTGATCGGATCCTCGGCAGTAATTTCTCGTTTCAGTTGCATGCGCACCATGGTTATGGCGCTTATATTTGTGGTGAGGAAACCGGCCTACTCGAGTCGCTCGAGGGCAAAAAGGGGCAGCCGCGCTTTAAGCCACCTTTCCCTGCCAGTTTCGGGCTTTACGGCAAGCCCACCACCATCAACAACACCGAGACTTTTGCCGCGGTCCCATGGATCATCCGCAACGGCGGTCAGGCCTTTTTGGAAGCTGGCAAACCCAATAACGGCGGAACCAAAATTTTTTCAGTCAGCGGTGATGTGAATCGTCCCGGTAATTTTGAGGTGCCGCTTGGCACGCCCTTTGCCAAGCTGCTTGAACTTGCAGGCGGCGTGCGTGAGGGTCGCAAGTTGAAAGCGGTGATTCCGGGTGGATCGTCGATGCCGGTCTTGCCTGCCGAGATCATGATGGCGACTGATATGGATTATGACTCGATCGCCAAAGCCGGATCCATGTTGGGGTCGGGTGCGGTGATTGTGATGGACGACACCCGGTGCATGGTGAGAAGTTTGCTCAGACTTTCTTATTTCTATTACGAAGAGTCCTGTGGCCAGTGCACACCCTGCCGGGAGGGAACCGGCTGGCTGTACCGCATGGTGAACCGGATCGAACACGGGCAGGGCCGAAGTGAAGATTTGAGCATGCTGAACTCGGTCGCCGACAACATCCAGGGCCGCACGATTTGTGCTCTAGGCGATGCAGCCGCGATGCCGGTTCGAGCCTTTCTTAAGCATTACATGAACGAATTCGAGTATCACATTCAACACAAGACCTGTATGGTGCCGGCCTATGTCTGACTGGAATCAAGCGATTCCGGTCAGCAGGCTCAAAGGACTCACAAGGGAAGGCCGTGATGGTAGAAGTTGAAATCGATGGTCAGAAGGTCGAAGTGCCTCCCGGCAGTATGGTGCTGCAGGCAGCGACGAAGCTTGGCATTTACATTCCACATTTCTGCTACCACAAAAAGCTTTCGATTGCGGCCAACTGCCGCATGTGCCTTGTTGACGTTGAAAAAGCACCCAAGGCCTTGCCCTCCTGCGCAACACCGGTTGCGCCTGGCATGAAGATCGCCACTGCCAGTGAGAAGGCCAAGAAAGCACAGCAGGCGGTGATGGAGTTTTTGCTGATCAACCATCCGCTGGATTGCCCGATTTGTGACCAGGGCGGCGAGTGCCAGTTGCAGGATCTGGCGGTTGGCTACGGTGGATCAGGGTCACGCTACCGCGAAGAAAAGCGCGTTGTCTTTCATAAAAGCATCGGCCCTTTGATCTCTGCTGAAGAGATGAGCCGCTGTATCCACTGCACGCGCTGTGTTCGCTTTGGCCAGGAAGTCGCCGGTGTGATGGAACTTGGTATGAACCATCGCGGTCAGCACTCGGAAATCACGAGTTTTCTCGGCCGCTCGATCGACTCTGAGCTCTCGGGCAACATGATCGATCTGTGCCCGGTCGGCGCACTCACCTCCAAACCCTTTCGCTATGCAGCAAGGACCTGGGAATTGTCGCGTCGCCGTTCGATTGCGATGCACGATGCGCTTGGCTCCAACGTTGTGATGCAAATCAAGCATGACAAGGTCTTGCGTGTTGTCCCTTTAGAAAATGAAGCGATCAACGAGTGCTGGCTTTCTGACCGTGATCGCTTTTCTTACGAGGGGCTCAACAGCGCTGATCGGCTGACGGTGCCGATGATCAAACGCGACGCTGTCTGGCATGAGGTCGATTGGGCAACCGCCCTGAGCTACGCTGCGCATGCGCTTGAAGGCGTGAAGGCGCAACACGGTGCGCAACATATTGCTGTGCTCGCGTCGGCCAACAGTTCGATGGAAGAGCAGTTTTTGCTGTCGGCTATTGCCCAAGGGCTTGGCGGTGCGAGCATTGACAGCCGCTTGCGGCAAATTGACTTTTTTGCAGATGCCGGTCTGAGCGGAGCGCCTTGGCTGGGTATGGCGATTGAAGACATCAACCGCTTGCAGCGCTTGTTTCTGATCGGCAGTTTTCTTCGAAAAGATCATCCTTTGTTGTCTGCGAGGGTGCGTGCTGCCGTCAAAAACGGCCTGGCATTATCGAGCCTGCATGCCGTCAGCGATGATTTGTTGATGCCGCTGGCAAATCAGGCAGTGCTTGCGCCATCACAATGGCCGGCACTTTTGGCGCTTGTGCTCAAGCAGCTTCGTAGCCAGCTTGCGCTTGAAGCAAAGCCCATGCCCTCGGTTGCAGCTGATATGAAGGATTGGGTTGACAGTGTTGTTGCTTTGGCCTCTGCTGAGCAGCTTGCGCTTGCACGATCGATCGCCCAATCGTTGCAGTCGGGCGAACGCAAGGCGGTCTGGATCGGTTCGGCGGCAAAAAGTCATCCGCACTATGGTCAGATTCATGCGCTTGCGCAGGCGATTGCCGAGCACTGCGGGGCGAGTCTGGGCGTGCTGGTCGAGTCTGCCAATGCGGTGGGCGCCTGGCAGCTTGGCCTTCAGTCGATTGCCAGCAAACAAGCCAACGCCCGGCAGATGATCGATCAGCCGCGAAAGGCCTATTTGCTTTATCAGCAGGAGCCCGAGTTTGATCATGCTGCTGCCGATCAGGCGCTTGCGGCCCTGGGTACAGCTGAAACCGTGATTGCCATGGGCGCTTATCGCAGCGAGGCTATGCTTGCGTATGCGGATTGCCTGCTGCCGATTGCCAGCTTCACCGAGTCCTCGGGCACGGTGGTCAATATGGAAGGAAGGCGGCAGTCTTACACTGCGGTCGTCAAGCCGCTGGGGCAAGCAAGGCCCGGATGGAAGGCGCTTCGGGTTCTTGCAGAGCTTTTGCATATTCCGTCCTTAGCCTTTGAAACGGTTGAAGAAGTTCGTGCAAGTGCTTTTGCGAAAGCCGACGCTTGCGCGCTTAGCAATCATTTGCAACATGTCAAGGGTCTGTTTGACGACAATCCGGTGCAGAGCGAGCAGGGCGGACTTGAGCGGCTTGCAGAGGTGCCGATCTACCATGCAGACAGCATTGTGCGTCGCGCGCCGGGCCTGCAATCGACAAGCGACGCTCGGTTGCCGCCGCTGCGGATCCATCCGAGCACGCTCGATGCTTTGATGCCTGCCGGGTTTGCGCAAACCGGTCAGTCGGGGGTCATGGTTGAGGTTTCTGATGGTGAACACAAGCTCGTTCTGCCGGCAAAACCTGATCCTGGTGTTGCGCCGGGTGTGATGCGGATACCGATGGCTCTTGAGGCCAGCCGCGCCTTGCCCTTGACGCCGCGCAGCCTGCATCTGCGCCTGGTTGGGGCGATTCCTGATGCGAGTGCTGCGTGAACGAATTCTTGCAGACAGTCACTACCCAGGGTGAAAGCGCGCTCGGACCGGCCTGGCCGATCGTGTGGAATCTGCTGAAAATCGTCGGCGTGCTCTTGCCTTTGCTGCTTTGCGTGGCTTACCTCACGCTGTGGGAGCGCAAGCTGCTGGGCTATATGCACATTCGTCATGGACCTAACCGTGTGGGACCGATGGGATTGTTGCAGCCTATCGCAGACGCCCTCAAGCTGATCGTGAAGGAGGTCGTTACCCCGACTGCTTCAAGCAAAATGCTTTATTTCGTCGGTCCGGTGATGACGATCATGCCGGCGATGGCGGCTTGGGCGGTGATTCCTTTTGGCCCTGATGTTGCGCTTGCCAATGTCAACGCCGGACTGTTGTTGTTGCTTGCGATCACCTCTTTGGAAGTGTATGGCGTGATCATTGCTGGCTGGGCGTCCAATTCCAAATATGCCTTCCTTGGCGCATTACGTGCCTCAGCGCAAATGGTCTCCTACGAGCTTGCCATCGGTTTTGCCTTGGTGGTGGTTTTACTGGTGTCGGGCAGTTTGAATCTCACCGATATCGTGGAGAGTCAGGGTCGCGGTTGGGCTGCTGATATGGGCCTCAACATCCTCTCCTGGAACTGGTTGCCGCTGCTGCCGGTCTTTGTGGTCTACATCATCTCCGGGGTTGCCGAGACCAACCGCCATCCCTTCGATGTGGTTGAAGGTGAGTCGGAGATCGTCGCAGGCCATATGGTGGAGTACTCCGGCATGGGCTTTGCGGTGTTTTTCCTTGCCGAATACGCCAACATGATTCTGATTTCCTGCATGGCATCGATCATGTTTCTCGGAGGGTGGTACCCGCCGATTGAGGCACTTTCCTTTATCCCTGGCTGGATCTGGCTCGGCATCAAGACCTTCTTGGTGGTTTCGTGTTTTATCTGGTTTCGCGCCTCATTTCCGCGTTATCGCTACGACCAGATCATGCGACTTGGCTGGAAAATCTTCATCCCGGTGACCCTGGTGTGGTTGGTTGTGGTTGCAGCCTGGATGCAAACCCCCTGGAATATTTGGAAGTGAGGTAAGACGCCATGGCCAGCACATCGCCCACCCAAGCGGTCAAAGATTTTTTTCAGAGTTTCATGTTGATCGAACTCTTAAAAGGTTTAAGACTCACCGGCAA
>DDPV01000012.1:43027-61495 GCA_002342365.1 Burkholderiales bacterium UBA2459
GAAGAGCGCTGCATTGCCTGCAAGCTTTGTGAGGCGGTCTGTCCTGCCATGGCGATCACCATCGAGTCGCAGTTGCGTGAAGACGGGACCCGCCGCACCACGCGCTACGACATTGACCTCACCAAGTGTATTTTCTGTGGTTTTTGCGAAGAATCCTGTCCGGTGGATTCGATCGTCGAGACCCACATCCACGAGTATCACGGCGAAAAGCGAGGCGATCTCTACTTCACCAAAGAGATGCTTCTGGCCGTGGGCGACCGCTACGAACAAGAGATCGCATCCGCACGCAGTACTGATGCGTCGTACCGCTAGGGCGAGCATGGATCCGATTTCGATCACCTTTTACCTCTTCGGCACGATCACGATCTTGTCCGCGTTGCGGGTGGTCACCGCACGCAATCCGGTCCACGCTGCCCTTTTTCTGGTTCTGAGCTTTTTCTCCTGCGGCGCGATCTGGTTGCTGCTGCAAGCAGAGTTTCTGGCGATCACCCTGGTGCTCGTCTATGTCGGGGCGGTGATGGTCTTGTTCCTTTTTGTGGTGATGATGCTCGACATCAATCTTGATGTGGTTCGCAAGGGCTTTTGGCGCAACCTTCCTGTAGCGGCCTTTGTTGGCGTGGTGATTGTGATCGAGATGGCGCTGGTTTTGTTCAGCATGTTTTCCCGGGTTTATCAGGCTGATGCGCCGACCATGCCGCCTGATTTCAGCAATACCGCAGCGCTCGGCAAACTGATGTTCACCGATTACATTTACCCGCTTGAGATTGCGGCGGCGATTCTGTTGGTTGCGATGGTGGCTGCGATCGCACTGACCTTGCGTTCGCGCAAGGACGCCAAACATCAAAATCCGGCGGACCAGGTGCGGGTGCGTCCGGCCGATCGACTGTCACTTGTCAAGATGCCCGCGGAGCCCAAGGACCGATGAGCCTCTCTCTTGCCCACTATCTGGTGCTGGGCGCGATTCTTTTTGCCATCGGCGTTGTCGGCATTTTCATGAATCGGCGCAATGTGATCATTATTCTGATGGCCATCGAATTGATGTTGCTGGCTGTCAACATGAACTTCGTAGCCTTTTCGCATTTTCTGGGTGACGGCGCAGGCCAGGTTTTCGTGTTCTTCATTCTCACGGTTGCCGCTGCCGAGTCCGCCATTGGACTGGCGATTCTGGTGGTGCTCTTTCGTAACCTCGACACGATCGATGTCGAGAATCTCGATAGTTTGAAGGGCTAGGGGCAGCGCATGAAAACGATGTACTTGGTGGCTGCTTTTGCGCCGCTTCTTGGCGCGCTGATGGCAGGCTTTTTCGGTCGTACGATCGGACGGATGCCTTCGGCCCTGATTACCATCGGCCTGGTGGCGGCCTCGGCTGTCGCCTCGGTGCTGACCTTATTG
The DNA here is from genome assembly GCA_002342365.1 of Burkholderiales bacterium UBA2459. Classification (GTDB taxonomy): domain Bacteria; phylum Pseudomonadota; class Gammaproteobacteria; order Burkholderiales; family Burkholderiaceae_E; genus UBA3064. The sequence continues at coordinate 44,420 of DDPV01000012.1, forward strand.
GACGTGCTCGCTGGCAACAGCTTTAACGGCGCGCTTTATGAGTGGGCACAAGTCGGCGATCTGAAGTTTGAGATTGGTTTTCTGATTGACTCGATCACCGCCATGATGATGGTGGTGGTGACCTCGGTGTCGCTCTGTGTGCACGTCTACACCATGGGTTACATGGAAGACGACGATGGTTATCAGCGCTTTTTCGCCTACATCTCGCTTTTTACCTTCGCGATGATGATGCTTGTGATGTCCAACAACTTCCTGCAGCTGTTTTTCGGTTGGGAAGCTGTTGGCCTGGTGTCTTATTTGCTCATCGGTTTTTGGTACACCCGGCCATCGGCGATCTTCGCCAACATGAAGGCATTCCTGGTCAACCGCGTCGGCGATTTTGGTTTTGCGCTTGGCATCGGTATGTTGGTGTATCACACCGGAAGCCTCGACTATGTGGAGGTCTTTGCCAAGCTTCCCGAACTCGTGGAGAAGACGGTGCACATTCTCCCGGGCGAGGCCTGGGCGGTGCTGACCTTGAGCGCCATCCTTCTATTTGTTGGCGCAATGGGCAAGAGCGCGCAATTCCCCTTGCATGTCTGGCTCCCCGATTCGATGGAAGGCCCCACGCCAATTTCGGCGTTGATTCATGCGGCGACCATGGTGACAGCCGGTATTTTCATGGTTGCCCGCATGTCCCCGATCTTTGAACTCTCCGATGTTGCCTTGTCGGTGGTCATGATCATCGGCGGCATCACCTCGTTATCGATGGGACTGCTTGGCATCATTCAGTACGACATCAAGCGGGTGGTTGCTTATTCAACGCTCTCGCAACTGGGGCTGATGACAATTGCTCTAGGCGCATCGGCCTATCCCGCGGCAATTTTTCATTTGATGACGCATGCTTTTTTCAAAGCCTTGCTTTTTTTGGCGGCCGGTTCGGTGATTATCGGCATGCACCACGATCAGGATTTGCGGCATATGGGCGGTCTGGCCAAAAAAATGCCGATTACCTGGATCACCTGCCTGCTTGCAACCCTGTCGTCCGTTGGCACACCGTTTTTCAGCGGCTTTTACTCCAAAGACAGCATCATTGAGGCGGTACATCATGCCAATCTACCAGGCGCGAGCTTCGCTTACTTCGTGGTGGTTGCCGGCGTTTTGATCACCTCGCTTTACTCCTGGCGCATGTACTTTCTGGCCTTTCATGGTGCACCGCGCTGGCATTTATCCAAACACGATGCGCATCAAGGCCANNCACGCCCAGCAAAGCCACACTCAGGACAAGGGTCACGTACCTCACGAGTCACCTGCAGTGGTGACCGTGCCTTTGCTGCTGCTTGCGATTCCCTCGGTTGTGCTCGGTGCGTACACCATCGATGCGATGCTGATTGGGGACTTTTTCAAGGACGCCATCACGATCCTGCCCCAGCATCCCGCCATGGCAAGTTTCCGCGCGGAGTTTCACGGTGTGCTCGGGATGGCTGCGCATGCCCCGGCAACCTTGCCGTTTTGGCTGATGATCGCCGGCCTGGTCATCGCTTGGTGGGGTTCGATTGCGCAAACCTCATTTGGCCCGGGATTGCGGCGTGCCTTCAAGCCATTGGTGAGCCTGATGGAGCACAAGTACTTCATGGACGCCTTCAATGAAAAGGTGCTTGCAGCCGGCGCAAGACTGGTCGGTAAAGGCCTGTGGAAAGCCGGTGATCAGAGCATCATCGACGGCCTTGCAGTCAATGGCAGCGCACGCACCATCGGCTGGCTGGCGAGCCTGATTCGGCATTTGCAAACCGGGTTTATCTACGACTACGCCATTGCCATGATTGTGGGCGTCGCGATCCTGTTGTACTGGTTCGTGCCGATCGCCAATCGCTAGAACTCGACGGGATCCGACTTGGAATCACATTTTCTTCTCACCGCGGCGATATGGATACCGATCGCCTTCGGTCTGGTACTGCTTGCTTTTGGCAATGACCAAAACGCCGCCGTGGTTCGTAGCGTAGCTTTGATCGGGGCCACAATCGGGTTTTTGGCCACGCTGCCGATGATCCTGCATTTCGATACCGCAAGCGCCGATATGCAATTCGTCGAAAAGCGCATCTGGATTGATTTGCTCGACGCCTACTATCACCTCGGGGTCGACGGCATCTCTGCCTGGTTTGTTGTGCTCACAGCTTTTATCACCGTGATTGTGGTGATCGCTGGCTGGGAGGTGATCGAAGAGCATGTGGCCGCCTACATGGCGTCTTTTCTGATGCTTTCCGGACTGATGGTTGGTGTGTTCAGCGCTCTGGATGGTTTGCTTTTTTATGTGTTCTTCGAAGCCACTCTGATTCCGATGTATGTGATTATCGGCGTATGGGGCGGTCCGCGCAGGGTTTATGCAGCCTTCAAGTTTTTCTTGTACACCCTCGCAGGCTCCTTGCTCACCCTGGTTGCGCTGATTTATCTCTACCTGAGTGCCGGCAGTTTTCAGATCAGCGACTGGCATGTCTTGCCCTTGTCGATGCAAGAGCAGCAGCTTATTTTCCTTGCGCTATTTGCCGCCTTTGCGGTGAAGGTACCGATGTGGCCGGTGCACACCTGGCTGCCTGATGCGCACGTGGAAGCGCCTACCGGAGGCTCGGTGGTGTTGGCGGCGATCATGCTCAAGCTCGGCGCCTACGGTTTTTTGCGTTTTTCGCTGCCCATCGCACCCGATGCAAGCCATGAGCTTGGCTGGCTGGTTATTGCGCTATCGCTGACGGCTGTGGTCTATATCGGCCTTGTGGCGCTTGTGCAAACCGATATGAAAAAGCTTGTGGCCTATTCTTCGATTGCACACATGGGTTTCGTCACCCTTGGCTTTTTCATGTTCAATCAACTGGGCATGCAGGGTGCGATCATTCAAATGATCTCGCATGGCTTTATCTCGGGTGCGATGTTTTTATGTATCGGAGTGCTCTACGACCGCATGCACAGCCGCGAGATCGCAGCCTATGGCGGCGTGGTCAATACCATGCCGAAATTTGCAGCGTTCTTTTTATTTTTCAGCATGGCCAACGCCGGGCTACCGGCAACTTCGGGTTTTGTCGGTGAATTCATGGTGATCCTGGGGGCAGTAGCCTTCAATCCATGGACTGCCTTTGCCGCTGCGGTGACCTTGGTGTTTGGCGCGGCCTACTCCTTGTGGATGTACAAGCGGGTTGTTTTCGGTCCGGTAGCCAATCATGAAGTTGCGCAGCTTAAGGACATCAATGCCCGCGAGTTTTTGATGCTGGCCTTGCTTGCGCTGCTCACACTCTGGATGGGCATTCAACCCAAGCCTTTCACCGACGTCACCGAGGCTTCGGTGCGTGCGCTTCTTGAGCATGTGTCGGTTTCCAAGATCAAGTGAACCCTATGGCCGACTTCAATATCAGCGCACTCGTTCCAGAAATTATTTTGCTGGTCATGGCCTGCGCGGTTTTGCTTGTGGACGCCATGCTTGGTGATGATCAGCGCGATTGGGTCGAACGTTTAAGCCTGCTCACGGTAGCAACCGTTTTTGCCGCCCTGGTCTCGCAGGCCTTCGGTCCGGCGCAAACAGCCTTCGGGGGCACCTTTGTGGTGGATGCCTTGTCGGCCGTGCTGAAAATGGCGGCAACGCTTGCGCTCTTTTTCGCCCTGATCTACGCCCGTCGTTACAACAGCGAACGGCCGGTGCCGCGTGGCGAGTTTCAGGTGATCGCACTTTTTGCGCTCCTGGGCCAAATGGTCATGATGTCGGCAGCCAATATGCTGGTGATGTACCTTGGCTTGGAGCTGATGTCCTTGTCACTGTATGCGCTTGCGGCCATGCGCAGGGACGATCGATCAGCCTCTGAAGCCGCCATGAAGTACTTCGTGCTCGGCGCACTCGCCTCAGGCTTTATGCTCTACGGGATGTCGATGCTCTATGGAGCTTCGGGAAGCCTTGATCTGGCCGACATCAATTTGGTGAGCCGTGCGGAGCAGGACAAGACCTTTTTGGTGTTTGGACTGGTGTTTATCGTTGGCGGCCTGGCGTTCAAGTTTGGAGCGGTACCCTTTCACATGTGGGTGCCCGATGTGTATCAGGGCACACCGACCGGTGCCACCTTGCTTATCGCGACAGGTCCTAAGCTTGCCAGCTTTGCAATGGCTTATCGATTACTGGTCGAAGGCCTGCCAGGCGTGGTCGCTGATTGGCAGCACATGATGCTGATTCTTGCCGGGCTTTCTCTTGCCTTTGGAAACCTGATTGCGATTGCGCAGAGCAACCTCAAACGGATGTTGGCCTATTCCGGCATCGCACAGGTTGGCTTTGTGCTTTTGGGGCTGATTGCAGGCATGGTTGACGGGTCCTTTCAACTTGCGCCGCTGGCCTATGGTTCGTCGATGTTTTACGTGATGACCTATGTGATCACCACGCTGGGCACCTTTGGTTTGATTGCGCTGATGGCGCAATCAGGCTTTGAGTGCGAACATATTGAAGACCTGAAGGGCTTGAACAAGCGCAGCCCATGGATGGCGCTGGTGATGCTTTTGCTGATGTTTTCGCTCGCAGGCATTCCACCCACAGTAGGTTTTTATGCCAAGTTGATCGTGCTTGAAGCGGTGGTGGTGTCAGGGCACTTATGGGTTGCTGTGTTTGCCGTGATGATGTCTTTGGTGGGTGCGTTTTACTACCTGAGAATCGTGAAAACCATGTACTTCGATGCTCCGAGCAATATCTCAACGCCTGAGCCTGCTGCCGACGGGCGATTGGTGCTTGGCTTAAACGGTCTCGCAGTCATCGTGCTGGGCCTGCTGCCTGGTCCGCTGCTCACGCTTTGCGTTGAGGCGATTCAGCTTTCGATGGTGGTGAGGTAGGCTTGCGCTGTCCGCCTTCGTCGATCGGTCGTCGTAGGCCACTGAGCCTTGCCTGACTGCCCAGCGACGATTTCAGTGTTTAATCAGTCTGACGAAGATGTTCTCGTTGAGCGCTGCGAATCGTCGCAGGAGGTCTTTCGCGGCCATTTCTTTGCGGTCTCTCGCGACCGCGTCAGACAATCTGACGGATCGATCCACACGCGCGAGTTCATCAGGCATCCGGGGGCAGCGGCGATCGTGCCGATCAATGATGAAGGCAAGGTTTTGATCGAGCGGCAGTTTCGGTATGCACCGCAGGCGGTCTTTACCGAATTTCCGGCTGGCAAGCGCGACCCGGGCGAGGCGACGATTGAGACCGCTGAGCGTGAACTGGCCGAAGAAGCCGGCCAGCAAGCCCGCGAATGGGCCTTTCTCACGCGGATTTATCCGGCAATCGGTTTTGCCGACGAAGTGATGGATATCTGGCTTTGCAAAGGTCTCAGCCCGGTTGCGCAAAGGCTCGATGAGGGTGAGCGCTTGCAGCTGCACTGGGTGGATCTGAGCAGTTTGCTTCAAGCCCTGCTTTGTCATCAGCTCGCTGATGTGAAAACACAGATTGCCTGTCTGTGGCTTTGCCGTATGCACGAGGGCTTGCTGGCATGGCCACGATTTCATCCGGCAAGCTATTGGAAAGCGAATCCGCCGATCTAGGCTTGGTTTATCATAACCCTCTTCGGAGGTGTGGCAGAGTGGTTGAATGCACCGGTCTTGAAAACCGGCGAGGGTTTACGCCCTCCGTGAGTTCGAATCTCACCGCCTCCGCCAGTCTTCAGCGATATGGTGCGTTTTAGGAGCACTGCACCATGGAAATCCTTCGTCGCGGCATGCTTTTGGCTGGCACGGCCTCAGGGCTTGTTTCAAGCCCTGCTGCAAAAGCCACAAAGGCTGCACTGGCCTCTGCCTCGCGCCTCATTCATCAACAGGCCTCGATGTTTGGCCCGATTGTTGTGACCGAAGAACCGGGCGGCTTGCGTACGCTGCGCTTTGGTCTGGATGGTCCGAGACAGTCGGTGGTCAAGTTAAACGATCCGCGATATCTTGAGCTTCGGTACACCCAAGCGGCGATTCTGGCACTGGCCTTCGTGCCCAGCCCACAACGCATCCTGATGATCGGACTCGGTGGTGGCAGCCTGCCGATGTTTTTCCGAAGCTACTACCCGCAGGCTTTGATTGATGCTGCTGAAATCGATCCTGCGATCATTGAGGTTGCCAAGCGGTTTTTGAATTTCCGGGAAGACGAGCGTATGCGTGCTTATGCACGCGACGGGCGCAATTTCATCGAAGGCGCAAAGCTTTCCTACGACATCATCATGCTCGATGCTTTCAGCGCAGAGGCCGTTCCCAAACATCTGAGCACCACCGAGTTTTTGCAGGCCGTGAAAAAGGTGCTCGCAGTAAACGGCGTGGTGGTCGCCAACCTCTGGGGACCTGCGCTCAACCCGCTTTATGACTCAATGCTTCGAACGTTTCAGGACGTGTTTTCCGACCTTTACCTGCTTGAAGTGCCCGAGGTGGAGAATCGATTGATGTTCGCCTTACCGCGGAGAATCGACCTGCGCATGGCAACATTTCGCGAACACGCCCACAACACGTCGCTTGTGCTTGGGCTACCGTTTGATCTGGCGCTGATGATCGGCACAGGCTTTTACCGGATTGATAAGCCAATCACCAAGGGCCGTGTGCTACGCGACTGAGGAACCAGGATACGTCCGAACTTGCTTGCATCCAGGCGCGGGTGCACACCAACTGGGTTTCATCCAAACTCGCTTGCAAGAAAACTAGGATGTAGAGCGTTCTTTTAAATGAATCAAGAAAAGTGCAACAAGGCCCAGTCCCATGACCGCAAATGAGATGTGAACAGCATTTTTGCTTGCTGCATAGGTCATGCTGGAGTAGCTTAAATAAGCGCAAGCCGCGCAAAACACCGCCGGTGTCAGAGGGTAGAGCGGCAAGCGGTAGAGGTTGGGTTGACTTGAAACACCAGGGTCAAGCCTTGTGGGTGAGGTTTTCGGCTCCGCAGGGCTGTCGAGTCTGCGCAACTTGAAAACCGATAATCCGACCAAAAACAGAAAGCTCCAGAACACCGGGGCAGTGAATTCCACCATGGCTTCAAATCCGTCATGTTGCAGCAAGCCGAACACCACCAAGGCAAGCGCAATCAAGGATTGCAGCAACAGCGCTGCAATTGGTGTTCCGACCTGTTGATTCCAGGTCGATAAGGGCCGCAGCGCTTTCCAGCATGAGGCCACCGCGAAATTACTTCGTGCGCCAACAATCATGGTGGCGTTGATACTGGTGAGGGCAGCCATCGCCACGAACAGACTCAGAGCCTGCTGACCATGCGGACCAAAAGCCATGCCCATCACATCGGCCGCAGCTGCTTTGGATTTTGCCAAGCCGCTCAGGCCAAGCCCGTGCAACAGCGCGAGATTCACAAGAAGGTAGATTGCTGTAATCAGACTCAGACTGATCAATATCACCGGCACCATCGTGCGCGGCCCGCCCTTGACTTCAGCGGAGATAAAAGCCGATTCGTTCCAGCCGCCAAAAGTCAGCAAGACAAAGACCAGCGCCAAACCCGCGAGTCCAAGGGGTGGGTTGCCGCTGAACCAGGCTGGTGTCGATCCTTCCGGCGCAGACACACTGAACCCGGCAAGCACCACCGCGAGTAAACCCAAGACTTCAAAGAGGGTCAGTACTGACTGCACACGGCCTGATGCCTGGATGCCGATCAGATTAACGGCTGTAAGCGCAATAACAATACCAATTGCCCAAATCGCGCTTGAATGCGAACCAAGCGGCGCCGCCTGAGTCATGTAGTCAGCAAAAACAAAAGCCAGCAGGGCAATCGATCCGGTATTGATCACCATCGCTTTGGCCCATGCGTACAAAAACGATAAATGCTTGCCGTAAGCAACTTCTAGAAAATGATAATCGCCCCCGGCGTGGGCAAAGCGGGTGGAGAGCTCCGCATAACAAAGTGCGCCGGCAACCGAGATCACCGCGCCAAGCACCCAGGCCATCATCATCCAACCTGCATCGCCGGTCAGTCCAGCGACCATCGACGGCGTTTTGAAAATGCCCGCGCCGATCACAATACCGACGATGATTGCGATCGCTGTGCTTGCGCCAAGCGCTTGTTTTGGATTGATCTGCTCGCGCGAGACCGCGCCAGCGCCGGCGAGGTCGCCGCCCGACCCTTGGTTCAATGACACCGTTCGCCCGTTAGCTGAAGGCTAGCGCTGAGGGCTACTGTCGCATGCCGTCAAAACGGTTGTTGGAGTAGGTCCCCAGCAACTCAGCGTCCATGCGATTGCCTTTGATGGTGGCACGAACGTTTTGCAACTGGTTTGCGCTGTCAAGGTAGCGGAAGCGCAACTCATCCGCATTCAAGTCGACGCCAAGCAGCGGCTGCGGAGGATTGCTACCCAGGCTGATGGTGCCACCGACCCGTTGATAACGCTGCGTCAAATCAAGACTCGCGACTGCGTGTCCCTCAAGCCCTTTGAGCATCCAACGCCCTTCGACCTGGGCCGGAACAACCCAAAAGTAGCCTGTGTTTCCGCTGGAGTTGATCACTTGATCCGGTTCCCAATCCCCCATGGTGAAGGAATTCGTCACAAGTCTTGTACCGGGTTTCAACTTCAAGAGCGTCGGCCTGAGTTTCAAGTTCAAATCGGGAAGCAAATACATCGTGATCACGGTGGCTTTGCTGAAGTCTTCTTTAAAGATGTCGCCACGAATGATTTTGACGCGATCGGCAACGCCAGCACGTTCGGCATTGCGCTGTGCCAGGGCGGCCATTTCGGGGTTGTATTCGATACCAATCGCGCGTGCGCCGAATTCGCGGCCCGCGGCAATCGCAATTTTTCCATCGCCCGCACCAAGATCGTAGAGGAGGTCATCTTTACCAACTTTTGCGGTTTGCAACATCTTGGTGACCAGTTCATCGCCCGTGGGTACCCACACCACATCTTTGCCTGGCTGGCCGACCTGCGGTTGATAGAGTTGATCGCCACCTTTGGTCTGGGCGGTTGCGCTGTGGGTGAGATTCAGCAAGCTGAGACTGCTGATCACCGTAAAGGTAAGAGCAGCGAGCGAACGCATCATGTTCATTGTTTGTTTCCGTTAGTGTGATCGAAGTTCGCCAGGATTGGCGCTTGGCTTTGGCATCAGGCTGCGAGTATCCGAATCGACCGTGGGTATTGTCAAGCCGAGATTATCCCGCGGGCACAAAGATCATCTTGCGGGAACGAAGATGATCCCTCGGGCACGGAGATTATCTTGCGGACACGAAGTTATCCCGTGGGCACGAAGGCGCGTGATCTCGCCGGCGCTAGAGAATACGCCCGCGTCGCGCAACATTCAACAAAGCGCCTGCCATCATCAGTAGCGAACCCAAGACCGCAAACCAGTGGGTGACCTCGATTTGTTTTTTCTTTTTGAGACCGATCCTGCCGCTGAGCGAGCCAAAGATGCGCTTAACGGCTGGCTGTTCATCAACCGCAAAGTATTCCGCGCCGGTTGCCAGTGCCACCGCCCTGAGGGTTTTATCCTCAAGCCGAACCCTCGCTGCAACGCCTTCGCTGCGCACAATAACGCCGGCAGGGGTACCAATGCCTATGCAGTAAATCCGAAGCCCCCAGGCGCGGGCGATGGCGGCCATATCGAGCGGAGGCGGACCGAAGTTGCTGTCGCCATCAGCAAGCAAAACAAGCACCGCATTTTCCCGGCTACCCGGTTCGAGCGGCGTATCTGGCAGCGTGTAGGCTTGCGTGCCTTGACCCGTTGCACCCGCGTTGTTTGACGCATTGGACGATGCGCCGCTGCGTCGTGAACTCCCACTCGTTATTCTTTCCACATCGATGCCAGCCTGAGGAAGGGCTTGCGCGATGGCAAGGATCATTCCGCTTCCCAGGGCGCTTCCGGGTTGAAGGCTGATGCGTTCAAGGCTTTGTAGCAGTTGTTCGCGTTGTCGCGTTGGGGCTTGCAAAACGCTTGCGTTGGCCGCCATGCTGACCAAGCCGAGTGAAGCACTCGCGGGCAGTGCCTCAATAAAGGCCTTGGCAAGCGCTTTGGCCGCATCGATGCGACTTGGTGCGATATCCGAGGCTCGCATACTGGTTGAGCTGTCAATCACAAGGATTACCGTGTCGAGCGGTGCTGGCTCAAAAGCTTGGACCAGAGGTCTTGACATGCCGACCACGAGCACGATGAGGCCTAAGACCAGCAACAGGCTCTCGCGCCAAGACGCATCGCTGCGCTGGCCAAGCCAAACTGCCAGACCCAAGGGCAAGGCGAGGAGACCTAATGCGAGCGGCCATTGCAGGCTGAAGCTTTGCAAAACCTCAAGCAGCAGGGTGCTCATTGCAAGGTCACGAACGCCGACGCATCCATCGGCTGAGTGCCCTGAGCGCATCGTCCTGGTGGCTGATTTGCATCAGCCTTGCGCCGCTTTGCCGCAGCCACTGTTGCAGATCAAGCTGCTCCTGGCGTACCGCATCGGCAAAGCGTGCGCGAAAGCCCGGATCGTCGGCGTCAACCCATAGCTGCTCGCCGCTTTCGGCATCCTCGGCCAGAAAATAGCCGCGTTCCGGTAGCTCCCAGTCACTGGGGTCGTTGATCTTGACCGCCACCACATCATGGCGGCTACGAAGCTGCCTGAGTGCCTCAGACCAGGTTTTCGCATCCTGCCCGCTGTGATCGATGAAGTCCGACAGCACAATCACAAGCGCTCGTCTTCGCAAGGCTGCATAAAGCTGTCGAAAAAGGCGCTCAAGATGGCTCTGGGCCTTTGCGTCTTTGGGAGGCGGCTGGTGGCCCTTGAGGGCTGCCAACAGGTTCAGTCGGTGCAAACGTCCCTGCCGCGGCTTGATCCGGAGTGCCGGTGTTTGGCGGCCGTCATCGATCCATAATCCAATACGGTTGCCGTGTTGAGCGATACTTTCGATCACACAGTCGCTCAAGGCGATCACCTGGTCGCGTTTACTTTGCGCATCGAATCCGGCAGCGCTTGAAGCACTTAAATCGACGACCAGCCAGGCAGTGAATTCGCGATCCTCCTGCATTTGCCGGATTTGGAGTTGCTCGCTGCGTGCGCTGGCATGCCAGTCGATTCGGCGGACATCATCGCCTTCCTGATAAGGTTGAATATGTTGCAGGTCAAAGCCGCTGCCGCGCGCCAGACTCATGAAGTCAGCCTGTATCAACCCCGGCATGCGCTTGAGCAGGCGCCAGCGCAAACGGCGTGCCGATTGCGACGCAGGTTTCATGCGGCAAGCGGTTTGGCCGGCGCAGCAATGGCTGACAGTAGCTGCCTGAGGATTTCATCAACACTGACTTGGGTGGCAAGTGCCTCGTCCGAGAGGCTTATCCGGTGGCGCAAAACATCGGGTGCAACCGACCGTACATCTTCGGGCAAGACATAAGCGCGTGCGCGCAATGCGGCAAGCACCCGCGCTGCTTCAATCATCCAAATGCTTGCCCGTGGCGAAGCACCGTGCATCAACAAGGGTCGCAGCGCAGCCACACCGAAGCGCTCGGGCTCTCGGGTTGCAGCACTGAGTGAGACCGCATAACGAATGAGGCTTGGGTCGACATAAATCGTTTTGCAAAGCCTTTGCATGTGGATCAGTTCCTCGGCAGACAACACCGGCTGCGCCTGCTGGGGCGGTCCGATCACGCGTTGCACCACCACAAACTCTTCGTCAGCGCTGGGATAGTCGATCATGATCTTCATCATGAAGCGATCGACTTGCGCTTCCGGCAGCGGATAAGTGCCCTCGGTTTCGATCGGATTTTGCGTGGCCATCACAACGAAGGGCTGGGGCAAGCGATGGCTCTCGCCCGCGATGGTGACCTGGCCTTCTTGCATCGCTTCAAGCAGCGCACTTTGGACTTTGGGCGGCGCTCGGTTGATCTCGTCGGCAAGCACAAGATTGGCAAAGACAGGCCCAAGCAGCGTATGAAAGACGGCATCGCGCGGATGAAAAATACGCGAGCCAATCAGGTCTGCTGGCATCAGATCGGGGGTGAATTGAATGCGTTTGAATTGTGCCTGCAGCACCTGTGAAAGGGTGTTCACCGTGAGTGTCTTGGCCAGGCCGGGCATACCTTCAAGCAGGAGATGGCCTCGGGCAAGCAGGGCGATCAGCACGCTTTCAAGCATGCGATCCTGTCCGACGATCACGCGCTTGACCTCAAACAGTACCTGCTCCATGCGCTTGGACAGCGCATCGACAGCCTGCTGCAGGTTTGGGTCGATCGTGGGTAATGAAAGCATTGTTGCAGGCTCCAGATAAGGTGGGTATGGGGTCGCGCTAGATGTTCGCGAGAAGCTTGACGTTCGTTAAAACCTTGGCAGGCCCATGGCGCTGCCGGCGCTTTCCATGGTCGTTGCAAAACCAATACCGATAAAGGTTCTGGATTTTTCGGGGTTGAGAATGGCCGTCACAATCCCAACAACTTCACCGCGCTGATTGACCAGGGGGCCTCCTGAACTACCGGGATTTGCAGCGGCATCAAACTGAATCAGTCCGCGAAGGCTGCGCTTGCCGTCTGGGCTTCGAAACTCCCGATCGAGCCCTGAGACCACACCGGCGCTGACTGAAGGGCCAATGCCAAAGGGAAAGCCAACAGCGACCACCTGATCGCCAGCCTGCAAGGCTGCGCCTCCCGCCAAGGTGGCGGGCTGCAAATCATCGGGAATTTTCGCCGGTCTAACGATCGCTAAATCTTTCTCGAGCATGACCTGAATCACCGATCCTTCCGATTCGCTGCCATCGGCAAAGCTGATGATCAGCTTGCCTTCGGCTGCGCTTGCCACCACATGGAAGTTGGTCAGGATCGTGCCATCTTCTTTAACAATAACGCCCGAGCCCGCGTTCGCTTTGGATTGCTCGTCCTTTGCCGCGTCCGCCTGACCGAGCTCAACGCGTAAATGCACCACTGACGGCAGGATCTGCCTTGCTGCCCGTTCAGCCACCGAGGGTAAATCCACGTTCTCCAAGCCCTGCGACAAGGCGCGATGAAAGCTCTCACGGTTTGGGAAATGAAGCGGCGCTTGGAGGGCACCGGTTTTGGCGTCGACGCCCGGTCGAAGATACGCGGGCAATAGCTGATGTTGGCCATCGCCCCAAGCAAACCAGATCGCAAAGCCCAGCCAGCTTACAAGCGCCCCGAGTATCGCGGCCAGCAAAAGCGCCAGGACGCTTGATTGCGTTGGCCATCGTTTCATGAACGCGGACATCGAAACCGGAGGCAAGCGTCGTTGAAAAAAAGAGCTTACTGGCATGATATGCATTATTAACCGACAGGAGAGGCTAATGGGCTGGTTGGCACCCGAGATGTTGTGGGCATTCGTTTTGCTTCCGGCCCCGATTGCTCTTTATGTCTGGGCCTGGCGTAGCCGCAAGAAAAGCGCAGTTCGCTACGCCAGTCTGCGGATTCTCAAGGCAGTCCAGGGACCAAGGCCGGCCTGGCGTGTGCATTTACCGGCAGCCTTGCTTTGGCTCACATTTTGCCTGGGGCTGCTTGCACTTGCTCGTCCGAGTGCGGAAATCACGCTGCCAAGTGACTACCGCAAGCTTGTGATTGCCATGGATGTCTCACGAAGCATGCTGGCTCGTGATGTGGAGCCCAGCCGTATCGAGGCTGCTCAGGCGGCGGTCCGGTCATTTATTGCGCAGTTGCCGGGCGATGTGCGGGCCGGGATCGTGACCTTTGCAGGTACGGCGCAAGTGGTGCAGGCTGTGACCGACGATCGCGAAGCCTTGCTTGCGGCAGTCGACCGTTTTGAATTGCAACGCGCCACCGCAACCGGCACCGGTTTGCTGTTTTCGATCCATGTGCTTAGGCCCGACCTGGGCATTGATCTCGAGCAAGCGATTTATACGCCGTCGGCCGCAAACTGGCCTGCAGCGGTTGCACCGGGAAGCGATCGAAGCGCCGCGATCGTTCTACTTTCTGATGGTCGAAGGACTACGGGGCCTGATCCGATCGAAATCGCGCAAAAAGCTGCTGATCTTGGAATCAAGGTTCATACCGTGGGCTTTGGCACCGAACATGGTGTGATTCCCGGCTATGAAGGTTATTCTTTTTTTGTCAAGGTCGACCAGGAGACGCTTAAAGCGGTCGCACAAATCACCGGTGGCCAATACTTTTACGCAGCCAGCGCCGAAGAGCTCAAGCAGGCCTATCTTCAGCTGCAGGGCAAGCTCGCGCTCGAAAAAAAGCAAACGGAGTTGTCTTTTCTCTTTATTGCCTTGATGCTGAGCGCAAGCTTGATTGCAATCGCGCTGGCCCAACATCGCTTCGCCCCCTTGCATCGACTGCTCGGCCGCAGGCAGGGATCGAGCCCACCTGGGTGACTTGATTCTTGCTTGCGAGCCCTGTCAGGGCATTGTCCTAAAGCTCCTGCTTTTACTCGATGAAACCGAAGTGCCTTGGCAGAAAAAGTACGATGTCAGGAAAAATCATGCACAGGCTAAGCGCCAGGAGTTGGACAAGGACAAAGGGAGTGATTCCTTTGTAAATGTCCATCATGGTGACCGAAGGCGGCACCGTGCCTTTCATGTAGAAAAGCGCGAATCCGAACGGTGGCGTGAGAAATGCTGTCTGCATGTTGACGGATAGCAAAATCGTAAACCAGGTCAGGATGACTTCCTTGCCCTGAATGAATCCACCGAAATCCATTTTGCCCATGATCGGGGCAAAAATCGGCACCACAATCAGGCAGATCTCAATCCAGTCAAAGAAAAAACCCATGATGAAAACAATAATCATCACAAAGATCAGCATTTCCCAGCCGGTGTCAATGCCCAAGGACTTCAAAATGTCGATGACCACATCATCACCGCCGAGCGCCCGGAATACATAAGAAAAGAGGGTTGCTCCAAAAATAATGAAAAACACCATCGAGTTTGTGAGGGCCGAGGACGCCATCACATCCTTCAGTACTTTCATGCTCAGACGTTTGTTTGCATACGCCAGGAAAATCGCACCGAGGCTTCCAATGCCTGAGGCCTCCGTCGGGGTGGCCCATCCTGCAAAGATGGATCCGAGTACCAGGGTAATCAGAAAGGCTGGCGGCACGAAACCCTTGAGCACCATCGGGCCGTTGAGTCTTTCCTCCGATGCGCCCACCGCGCCCCGCACCGCGGGCGCAAGCGAGGGCATAAAGCTGCAGACGACAACAATATAGACCACATACAAGGCGCTCATCAAAAGCCCTGGTGCAATCGCACCGGTGAAAAGCGTGCCGACTGGAAGACCGATTAAATCGCCCAGAATCACCAGCATGATGCTTGGAGGAATCAAAATACCAAGTGTTCCCGCTGAAGCAATCGTGCCAACCGCCAGCGATTTGTTATAGCCTTTTGAAAGCATCACCGGCAGAGCAATCAAGGTGAGCATAATCACCGATGCACCCACGATTCCTGTTGTTGCTGCCATGATGGTGCCAAGCAAGGTGACCGCGATCGCGAGGCCACCGGGAATTCGTGCCAGCATCAACTGCAATATATGCAGCAAGTCCTCGGCGACACCGCTTTTTTCAAGCATGGTTCCCATAAAAACAAACATGGGTACCGCGACCAGCACCGGATTTTGTGCAGCCTGCCCCCAGATCCTTGGCAGCAGGTTTGCAAACTGATTCAAATTAAAAACATCAAAGGCCATGCCGAGAAAACCGAATGCGACGCCAATCGCTCCTAGCAAAAAGGCGACCGGATAGCCCAAAAACATAATAAAAATAAGAGCGAAAAACATCACGACTGCGAGGTGATCAATCAGCCAATCCACGGTCGACTCCTCGATCAGTTCGCAAAGGGGAGGTGAACGCGGGCCGCTTGCTCGCGATTGCCGTAAAGTGCAACAACGCAGCGGGCGATGACCGTCGTCACCGCCATACAAACCATCGCTAAGCCGCCAAAAATAAAGAATTTGACGATCCAACGGTAGGGCAGACCGTTGGGTGCCTCCGAGTTTTCACCCTGAAGCAGCGAGGTTAAAAAAAAGCTGAACGCATAAGGGGTGGCGATCGCCAAATAGGGTATCGCGAAGATAAGGCATCCCAAGAGCTCGAGCTTGATCTTTCTTCGGGCGTCGAGACCGCCGATGAACACATCGATTCTCACATGGGCATTTCGAATATAGCCGTATCCCAGCCAGGTGCAAAAGAGCAGGGTATGCAATTGCCATTCAAGTTCCTGAAGTCGGGTCGATCCAAGCCCTGGGACTTGAAACCCGGCCTTGCGCGTGATCACGTCCAGGGTGATCACGATCACGCAGGCGATAAATGCCCAAGCGCCAAACTCAGCCACTTTTTGCAGCGCGCGTTCAAAACGGTCTGCCATTGCTATCAAAAATTGCATGCTCAATTCGCTTTCAAAGTTTTCGCATGGCTAAGGGGCAGACCGCGACGTTTGGCCTGCAACTGGCACGACAGCTTCGAAAAAGATGCCCCCCGCTTAGACCGCGGGCTGACTTTTTCCAGCCCTGCGACCTAAGGTGCGGGTGAGCGCTGCTTTGTAAAAGGGGCTACCCGATTGTGAAGGGACGACCCGATTTACTGCAGGTAGCCTAGGTCCTTCCAAACCTTGTAATTGGAGCGGAAGGTACTGTACGAATCCCAAGCCTTCTTGAACTCGGGGCTCTTGGCGTTTTGCTCGGCAACCACTTCGATCCAGGCTTTCTCAAAGGCGCGCAGGAATTCAGGCGACCACTTCATGAGCTTCACGCCCTTGGCCTCAATATCCTTCATGGCCTGGAACTGAATCGCTTCACCCTCCGCGTATTGCTGAAGCATGGTTGCATCACAAGCGGCTTGAATAATCGCTTTTTGCGTGGGGCTGAATTCGGCCCATTTCTTCTTCGAAATCATCAGCTGATTGATGGTTGCTTGTTGGTGCCAGCCGGGAAAGTAGTAGAACTTTGCAACCTGGTGGAACCCCAAGGTGAGGTCCATAACAGGCATTGAGAACTCTGTGGCATCGATGGTTCCGAGTTGTAGCGCCTGAAAGATTTCGCCTGCTTGCAAGAGCTGTGTAGACACACCGAGCTTTTGCATCACATTGGCTCCAAGACCAAAGAAGCGCATTTTCAGACCCTTCAGGTCGTCGAGTGTTTTAATTTCTTTTCGAAACCAGCCGGACGCTTCCGGAGAAATAATTCCGCATGGGATTGTCTCGACGTTGTATTTCGCATGCA
>DDPV01000012.1:61558-64567 GCA_002342365.1 Burkholderiales bacterium UBA2459
ACAGACCATGCCATATCGAGTGAACCGTTGCCAACCGCATCAAGGTACTGGCTGGCTGGTACAAGGGCGCCTGGCTCAAAGCCTTTGACGTCGATACTGCCTCCAGACAAGGTACGCAGCATCTCAACCAGTCGAATCTGGGTCGGTCCGAGCAAACCGGTGGTGCTGGGAAACGCCCAACCCATTTGGGCTCTGACCTTTTTTTCCTGAGCAATCGCTGGGGCTGTGAGAAGCCCGGTTGCAATGGCAGCCGAGGCTAAAGCTTTGGTGATGAATTTCATAAGTCTCCTTTACGCTATGAATATTGGCCTGAAGCAGGGTCTGTGCCCGTTTTTCCTTGAAGCTGTGAGTCAATACAAGCTCACGCTCAGGCAGACGCTAGCACGGCCTTGCGATCCGAGGCAATGGGCTTGACGGCAGCAACCGATCGGCGCCGACCAGCGGCTTGCATCGAGCTGCGTAAATCGTTTATTGTCCGTTTGAATCCGTCCACTTCAGCAAGCTCGAAAAAAAGCCGGCAGCGTATTGCGCACATCGACCAGGTCGCTGACCGATCAGGCTATATCAATTCAGGAGTCCGTCAATGCCCACGAAATCCCGCTTCGCAGCCCTTGCAGCCAGCTGTTTTTTTGCCGTGTTGGCGCCGAGCCAGAGTGCTGCGCAAGAAAAAGTGCTCAATGTGGTCCCCCATTCCAATCTCGCGATCCTGGATCCGATCTGGACCACTGCTTACATGAGTCGTAATCATGGTTACATGATTTATGACACATTGTTTGCGACCGATGCGAAAAATCAAATCCAGCCGCAAATGATCGAAAGCTGGCTGGTTTCGGCAGACAAGAAAGTCTGGGAATTCAAGCTTCGTAATGGTCTGGAGTTTCACGACGGCAACCCGGTCACCTCCGAGGACGTGATTGCATCGCTAAACCGCTGGGGTAAGCGCGATGCGATGGGTGTTGCGATGTACAGCTTTGTTGACAAGCTTGAGCCGATCAGCGCGAATCGATTCCGCATTGTGTTCAAGGAAGCCTGCGGATTCGTGCTGGAAGCACTCGGTAAGCCATCGTCCAATGTGCCCTTCATCATGCCCAAAAGAATTGCCGACACCGATCCTTTCAAACAAATCGGTGAACACATCGGCTCGGGCCCTTATACCTTCAAGGCTGACGAATTCAAGCCCGGTGATAAGGCTGTTTACCTGAAATTCAAAAACTATAAACCCCGCGCCGAACCGCCCTCGGCCATGGCCGGCAGCAAAGAAGTGTTTGTCGACAAAGTCGTGTGGAACCTCGCCTTGCGCGACACGCAGGCTGCGCTCAATGCCTTGGTCAAGGGTGAGGTCGATATCCTCGAGCAGGTCGCTTTTGATCTTTATGAGTCGGCGCAGAAAGAATCGGCGATCAATGTGCTCAAGCCAACCATCGGTTTGCAATACATGTGTCGGTTCAACCATTTGCATGCACCCTTTAACAAGCCCGAAGTTCGCCGTGCGGCACTCGCATCGTTTAATCAGGAAGCTTTTTTGCGTGCGCAGGTCGGAGTGAAGGAGCTCTACAAGCCCTGTCCCTCCATGTTCACCTGCGGCACGCCTTACGGCAGCCCGGCGGGCAGCGATATCCAGTCGAAATCCAACATGAAGATGGCCCAGGAACTGTTGAAGAAATCGGGCTATGACGGCACGCCGGTGGTGATCATGAAGCCAACCGATTTACAGTCGATTGGAAAATTGCCGGATGTTGCTGCACAGTTGATGCGCCAGGCCGGATTCAAGGTCGATTTGCAAGCGATGGATTGGCAGACGCTGGTTTCGCGTCGCGCCAAAAAGGATGCGCCGAAAGACGGTGGCTGGCATATGTTTTGTACCGCCTGGGTAGCACCGGATATTTGGAGCCCGATCAACAACGCCGCGCTGGATGCGCGTGGCCTGAAGGCCGGCTGGTTTGGTTGGGGCGAGGATGCCAAGCTTGAAGAGTTGCGTTCACAATTTCTGCGGGTCACTGAAGACGGGGCCAAGAAAAAGCTCAGCGATCAAATTCAGACGCGCGCCTTTGAGGTTGCAACGCACGCACCGCTTGGTGAGTACATTCAGCCGGTGGGTGTGCGCAAGAACGTGAGCGGTGTGAATGTTTCCGGACTTTCAAACGTCTACTGGGGTATCAAGAAGGACTAAGGTGCTGGGGCCGGCATCGCTTTGCGGCTGACCGGTCCCACATCCGACATGATCCCTGCGCATAGCCTCCGAGCACTTCGGCAAGGGCTTTTTGAGCGAGCATGATTGCGTATATTGTCCGACGCTTGGTCGCAACCGTTCCAGCGATTGCGGTGGTGGCGGTGCTGGTTTTCATGCTGTTGCGGCTCACACCTGGCGATCCGGCCGCGATCCTCGCAGGCGATGCGGCATCGCCCGAACAGATCGCCCAGATCCGGGCCAACCTCGGACTCGAGCAGCCGCTTCTGATTCAATTCGGCATCTGGCTCAAACAAATGGCCATGGGTGATCTCGGGGAATCGTTCTATTTCAAGATCAAAGTCATCGACCTTATCGGTCAGCGACTTGAGCCCACGGTTTCATTGGCTGCTCTCACCATTGTGATCGCCGTATTGGTCTCGGTACCGCTTGGAGTGCTCGCAGCATGGCGCTTCGGGGGATGGTTTGACCGTGTGTTGATGGGTTTTTCGGTGATGGGTTTTTCAGTGCCGGTATTTGTGCTGGCTTATCTGCTGATCTGGCTTTTGTCGGTGAAACTCGGCTGGTTTCCGGTGCAAGGCTACAAGCGAATTGCCGATGGGTTTGGACCCTATCTTTACCACCTCCTGCTGCCGGCGGTGACTTTATCGGTGATTTATATTGCGCTGATTGCAAGGGTCACGCGCGCCTCGGTCCTGGAGGCGCTGGGTGAAGACTATATCCGCACCGCAAGAGCAAAGGGGCTTGTTGAGTCCCAGGTGCTGATTCGCCATGCTTTGGCAAACGCCGCTATACCGATTGTGACGGTGATCGGCATCGGA
>DDPV01000012.1:64631-64856 GCA_002342365.1 Burkholderiales bacterium UBA2459
CAAGGCGTGATCTTGTTCTTTTCTTTGGTCTACGTGCTGGTGAATCTTTTGGTCGACTTGTCCTATGTTTTCTTCGATCCTCGGATCCGTTATTAAAGTGAGGGTCGCTCTCTCATCATGACGCAGCCCGATTCAGCAAGTCTTTCGGTTGAAAGCGCCTCGGTCAGACCCCAGCAATCGGCCTGGCAACGCATGCGTGCCCATGGCTCGGTGCGCTTTGGCGCG
>DDPV01000012.1:64948-81366 GCA_002342365.1 Burkholderiales bacterium UBA2459
TTCGGCACTCAGGTTTCCCTCTTGGTGGGTTTACTCACTGCCATTGCATCGCTTGCGCTTGGCATTTTCTTTGGACTGATGTCGGGCTATATCCGATGGGTGGACTCGGTGGTGATGCGCGTGATGGATGGTTTGATGGCCATACCTTCGATTCTGATCGCGATTGCTCTTGTTGCGCTTTGGCGCGGGAGCATCACCACCGTCATTATTGCGATAACCATACCGGAGATACCACGCGTCACGCGCCTGGTGCGATCGCTTGTGCTTTCCATTCGTGAAGAGCCCTACGTCGAGGCGGCGATTGCCATCGGTACGCCGACCTGGAAGATCATGCTTTTTCACATTCTTCCGAATACAGTGGCCCCCCTTGTGGTTCAAGGCACATACATTTGTGCGGCCGCTATCCTGGTCGAAGCGATTTTGTCTTTTCTCGGTGTGGGCCTGCCGCCGGATATTCCCACCTGGGGAAACATCATGGCTGAAGGTCGACCGCAGTTTATTCAGTACCCGCACAACATCTTTTTCCCGGGTATTTTTCTTGCAATTACGGTGCTCGCTGTCAATATTTTGGGCGATGGCTTGCGCGACACCCTCGATCCGAAGATGGCCAAACGATTATGACGCCCGTCTTGCGGGTTGAAAACCTTCAAATCTCGCTGCCCTCTGAAGGTGATCGCCACCACGCTGTGTCTGCTGTGAACTTCACCGTCGGTCGCGGCGAAATTGTTTGCCTGGTTGGAGAGTCGGGCTCTGGCAAGTCGGTTATTGCGCAGTCGGTGATGGGTTTGCTGCCCACATCCTTGCCGGTCACCGATGGCAGCATCGTTCTCGAAGGCGAAGACATCACGCGAGCGCCGATCAGCCGACTGCGCGAATTGCGCGCCACGCGAATGTCGATGATCTTCCAGGAGCCGATGACGGCATTAAATCCGGTCATGCGATGTGGGGAGCAAATCGATGAGGTCTTGAGGGCCCACACTGCGCTGAGCGATACCGAGCGTAAAAAAAAGATCATCGATATCATCCAGGAGGTCTCGCTACCCGATCCTGAGCGTATGTTCGACGCCTTTCCGCATCAACTCTCAGGGGGTCAAAGGCAGCGCATCATGATCGCGATGGCCTTGGTCCTGGAGCCGGTGCTCTTGATCGCGGATGAGCCCACGACCGCGCTTGATGTGACCACCCAGGCACAAATCCTTCGTTTGATCAGCGCTTTGCAGCGCAAACACGGAACCGGTGTGCTTTTTATCACGCACGATTTCGGTGTTGTTGCCGAAATCGCAGATCGTGTTGCGGTGCTTCGCTTGGGTGAATTGGTCGAGATGGGTCCGAAGGAGGACGTCTTGATGCGTCCGCAGCATGATTACACCAAAATGTTGATCGCTGCAGTACCCGGCATCCACCCCAAACCCAAGCCGCGTGATCAGGATGCTCCGGTGGTTTTGCAAGTCAGCGGTCTCGATAAACTTTACGGCAGCCAAGGCTGGTTCAGTGAACGTCATCCGGTGCATGCAGCCAAGGCGGTCAGCTTTACCATCCGCAAAGGGCAAACACTTGGGATCGTCGGTGAATCGGGTTCGGGTAAATCAACGGTGGCGCGCTGTGTGGTTCGACTGATTGACCCGACTTCGGGGTCGATTGCGCTAGAGGGCCATGATCTGGCCAAGCTTTCAGGCCCCAAGCTGCGAGCCATGCGCAAACGCGTTCAGATCATTTTCCAGGATCCCTATCGATCCTTGAATCCGCGGCGGACCGTCGGTGAGACGATCATGGAGGGTCCGATGAATTTTGGACTTTCGCGCACCGAGGCTGCACAGCGAGCCCGCGCGCTGATGGCCTGGGTCCGCATGGACCCGTCAGTGCTTAATCGCTATCCGCACCAGTTTTCTGGAGGTCAACGTCAGCGAATCAGCATTGCCCGCGCGCTTGCGATGGAGCCAGACTTGTTGATTGCTGATGAGGCCGTCTCTGCGCTTGATGTGAGCGTGCAGGCACAGGTGCTGGATTTGCTCGAAGAAATTCGCCAGCGGCTGAATCTGGCGATGCTTTTTATCACCCATGATTTGCGGGTTGCCGCCCAGATTTGCGATGACATTGTGGTGATGTCAAAGGGGGAGGTTGTTGAATACGGGCCAGCGGTTGAGGTTTTTGCTGCGCCTCAGCACGCTTACACCAGGAGCTTGTTTGCCGCTGCTCCCGGGCGCGATTTCCGCTTTCATCAAGCGAGCTCGACCTGAATCTGCTGCAGTGCTCTGCGCATTGCCTCAATCATGGTGTCCGGATGCACCGGTTTATGAAGAACCTCAACACCTGCTCGAGCAAAGAGGGCGACATGATCGGGTGAGGTGTCCCCGGTGACAAGCACGGCTGGGATCGCGTGATTGAACTCATCCCGAATATGCTCAATAAGCTTGAGCCCGTCTTTTTCAAGTCCTAAGGCGTAATCGCAGACAAGCAAGGAAGGCTTATCTTGCATTCTTTCGCACTGTTGAAGTGCCTCTTGAAATCCGCCGGCTGCCAGGACACGGCAGCCGTGCAAGGTGAGCATCAGCGTCATTGCGGTGAGGACTTCAAGGTCATCATCCACCACCAGGACAAGCTGGCCGGCGATGGATGCCGGGAGCTGGCCGTTTTGCATGGTCAGCTTGAGCTGCGCGAAGGGCGTTGTCGGTAATTCAATACAAAAACTGGAGCCACGAAACACGCTCGAGCGCAGGCGCAGTCCGATACCCAGAATTTCAGCGAGTCGTCGCGCGATGGCAAGGCCCAGACCAAATCCACGCGGACCCTCGGCCAAACCGTCTTCACGAACCCTTGCGAACTCCTCAAAGACACGTCTGCGCAAGGCCTTTGGAATACCAGGCCCGGAGTCGATCACGGCAATGCGAACGCGCTTGCCACGCTGCTTGGCAAGGACTTGTACCGATCCAATTTTTGTATATTTAAGTGCATTCGATATCAGGTTGCGCAAGATCCGCTCAAGCATGCTCGCATCACAAAGCACGGCCAAGTTCGGGTCTGCGCTGAAACGAAGCTCAATGGCGCGGGCATCGGCTAGCGTTTGAAACTCCGATTGCAAGCGCAGCAGAATCGATTGCAGGCTGATTGCCTCGATACGCGGTGCGATCACTTGTGCATCCAGTCTGGCGATATCAAGCAAGGAATCAAACATTTCATTCATGTAGCCGGCGCATTGCTGCATACGCTTGACCATGTCGCGCAGGTCATCGGATAAGGGATAGGCTGCGGTTGAAGCGAGATAAAGGTTAAGTGAGTGCATCGGTTGCCGTAAGTCGTGACTCGCGGTGGCGAGAAAACTTGACTTGGCAAGATTGGCCTGGTGGGCAGCGTCGCGCTGTGCCTGCAAATCATCGAGCAGATCCAGATGGCTGAAACGCAATTGCAGCAATTCGCTGATCATGGTTTCGAGCCGGCGCTGAAAACCAAGCATCACCGCGGGAATCAGAATCATCGCCGCCTGCAAGGGCAATCCGCTAAGGTCACGGTAAATAAGCAACACAGCCGGTATCGGCAGCAGTGCCGGCACGGTCGCAACCAGAAAGAGGCGTTTTAAGCTTCCGAGGCACAGCAGGCAGATCACGAGGTAGCCTGTATGGAACAACACAAAGCCCACCGCATGCCGCTCACTGGCTGGGAACAGGCTTATCCAACCCAAACCCACGAGACTGCCTACGGCAAGCAACAGCGCTTGCAGTTGCCGCTCCTGCCCAAGTTCCGGCATCGTTTCGGCTTCGGCCAAGAGACGCTTTTTTACACGCGAGCGCTGAATCCAGACCGCCCAGCCAAGCCATAGCAGAGCAAACCCACTCCACACCGACACCTGAAGCGCTGTCGACGGTTGCCAGGCCGATGCAAGTTCGAGCACTGCACCGGCACTGAAAGCTGCAATGAAGAGGGGAAAACTTCGCCAGGCATAGTGATAACGCTGCGCCTCAACCAAATGCTCATGCTTGGAGCTACGCGGAGGGCCTTGCATGCGGTTCGATGTCTCCTCTGATCGGCTTGGCTTCGGGTTTGCAAAATTCGGGACGTCCCGAAAGCTTCGCGGGGCGATGTGGCGCTTTGAAGGCTAGCACGATAGGCACAATGGCGGTCTTTCGTTGATGAGATGCATTGAGGAGATGAGATGAAGATTGATTTGAAAGGACGCAGGGCGCTTGTGGCGGGTGCAAGCCGCGGCATTGGTTTTTCGATCGCTGAGGCCTTTGCCCTGGCCGGTGCCGATGTGGCCATTTGCGCCCGTTCGCAGCCTGCCCTGGACGCAGCACAGCTTAGCCTGAGCAGGCACGGTGGAAAGGTCCTGGCAAGCAGCTGTGATTTAGGCGATGCTGAGTCGATCAGGCGTTGGGTCCAGGACGCTCAAGACAGTCTGGGTGGAATCGATTGTCTGGTCAACAATGCATCGGGCTTTGGACGAAGCGATGACGAAGCGGGTTGGGCCGTCAGTGTGCAGATTGATTTGATGGCGACGGTTCGCGCCTGTCATGCTGCGCTGCCCGCGCTTGAAAAGCAAGGTGGCAGCATCATTCACATCTCGTCCATATCCGGACTAGGCGCAAGCGCGCGCACACCGCCTTATGGCGCAGTGAAAGCTGCGCTGATCGAATACACGCAAACCCAGGCCTTGTTATACGCAGCCAAAAAGATTCGCGTCAATTGTATCGCTCCGGGTTCTATATTTTTTGAAGGTGGAACCTGGGATGTCGCCAAGCGCGACAACCCTGAACTTTATGCGCGCATCCTGGCTGGTATTCCTTCGGGTCGCTATGGAACACCGGAGGAGGTCGCTAGCGTTGCTGCATTTTTAGCCAGCGATCTTGCCTCTTGGGTCACAGGCCAGACCATCGCGGTTGACGGCGGTCAGGCCTTGTAGCTCAACGCAGCCCTCCTCAGTCAAGGCTGAGCAGCTGCGCTTCCTGGCAATCGTTAGTCACCGACCATCGCGCAGTGGGCGCCGCTGCTGACTTTGCCAGAGCCTGCCGCAATGAGCGGCGGCTCAAAGCGCAGGTCGATCGTCTCAGAACGACGAAAGTCCCAGACGATGAAAAAAGCTAGCGCCAGCCAAAATATACTGATGCCACGAGATTTAGAAGCCATAACGATCCCGTAAACGGATACCCGGCATTGTTCCGACAAAGGCTGTCAGCAGCCAAATCCAACCGTGCAGACTTCCGGTCGTGATACCGCTGAGCATCGCACCCACATTGCAACCAAAAGCCAGCCTTGAGCTGTAACCCATGACAAATCCGGCAGTCAGGGCAATCGCCCACTGTTTAGCACTGTGTCCTTGCGGCTGGGCGCCTTGTGTCGCGGCCTGCGATCCCTTAGCGAGGGAGCTGCGATGCGTGATTGCAAAGGCGCCGGCGAGAATGCCAAGGTTCGTGATCGATGTGACATCAAGCAAGAGGCTCTCGCGCAAACGTTCCTGATGTTGTGGCAGGCCCCAAAAGCCGTGATGCGCTGGATCAAAGACAGCGCTTGCCACCGCGAGCTTCGCAGCCCACAGCCCAAAGCCATAAACAACACCCCAGGCTTGCCCTGATAACAGCAGGTTCAGCGTTGCCAACAAAGCCAGTCCGATCGCTGCGATCATCAAGGGCTTCTTGATCCAAAGCCTGCCTGGGCCCACATGCCAGCGGACAAGCAAGATGAGCAGACCAATCAACAAGGCTGTGAGGGCCCAACTGAGCAGCGGACCCATGTGATCGAGCATCAACACCGGCGGAAGGCTGCCAAGGCTTAGCCAAAAAGGAAGATGTACCGATCCCAGAAAACTTCCAAGCGCAAAAAGGGGCAGGATCCCCATGTTGAGCGCAACGCCCGATCCGGCCTTGTAGAGCGTTCCCGAACCGCAACCGTCGGCGATTTGCATGCTCAAACCAAAGAGGAATGCACCAATCAAAAGGCTCAGGCTGATGGGTCCGGCTGCGCTTTGCAGTTCATCGAAACTTGACAAAAGGGGCAGCGCCATGGCGCTGGCCAGCAGCAACAAAAACGCCTGCCCGACCACGCCTCGCGGATCTTTTGACCTTAGCAACTCGCGCCACCCGGTGGTAAACCCGAAGCGCCCGCCGGCAAGACATGCACCGAGTCCGATTCCGACAACAAAAAGAACCGCTTGCCGGATTGACACGAATCCGGCCAAAAAAAGAAAGAATGCGCCGCTTGCGATCGGAACCGAAAGCCTCTGGATACGAACCATTGCTCGTTGGGTTTAGGCGCGCCCGATTCGAGCGATTACAAGTGCTTTTCGGCCCAGAGCCTTGCGTCGATCAACAATCCCTTGAGCCTTCCAGGTACATGATCCATCGGCAGCGCTTCGGACTGCTGCGTCCATTCGACCATCGAACCAGGGTAGAGCTTGACATGCTTGTGACCGAGGACTTCAGAGATGGCAAACCAGTTGGTGGCAGCCCAATGACCGGTATTACAGAACGATATCACCTGCGTATCGTTATCAATACCAGTGCCTGCAAGAATGCTGCGCGCCTGCTGCTCAGTTCCGAACCGGGCGCTGCCTTCAACGAACCAGCGGTCGTGCTCAAGGTTGCTTGCCCCCTTAAGCGTGCCAGCCTGCAACGCAGCCGTGTGTCTAGTCTGGCCGAGAAAGAACGCTGATGGCCTCGCATCGATCAGTTTGGACTGCGGTTTTCCCAAAAGTTCGACCACTTCACTGCGGCTAGCGAGCATGGCCGTGTTGAGCCTGGGGGAAAAACGGCTCTTGGCGACCGAGACTGTCCCTGGATCGGTGAGCAACTTGGCTTGATTCCAGGACTTCATGCCACCGTTAAGCAGGGATAAGCGCTCGAGCCCGAGAACCTTCAAGGTCCAATACACACGAGCAGCCGAACCAAAGTCGGTCGGGTCATCGCCGTGTGAAGTCACCACGATATGTTGCTCGGGCGTGATTCCGAGGCCCTGAATCAGTGCCGTCAGTTTGTCGATGGCGGGCAGCTCGCCCGGGTTATTTGCCGGGCCTCGCCAGCTACCGTAGGGCGCATTCAAGGCCCCGGGAATATGGGCGGTGAAGTAGGCCTGCTGCGAGCGAATATCAATGATCCGCACAAGCGGTTCATCAAGTAGTTTGTTTAACTCATCGGCGCTGATCAGGGGTTTGACTGCGACTTGCTTTAAATCCTTGCTTTGCGCCTTTGTTTGCTCTGCAGACGAACTGGCTATAGCGTTCACCGTTTGATTTGCCGACGCTTGCGCTGGCGTGCTGGCGGCTGTCGCTGTCGTCGTGCTGCTGGCCTCCTTGAGTTGCGCGATCGATGCGCTTGCGACAAGACTTAATCCGATACCGATCACCGCGGGCAGCAGGCGTGCTTGCGGTCTCGCTTCTCGGCCCAAAAGATGAAAACCAGCGGTCATCAAACAACTCCTTGAACGAAACACCACGCTGATAAGGCCTGATTCGAGCGCTGCACTCAGCGCAAGCTAGCCTTTGGCCTTGAGTCAGACTGTTGAACTTCAGCCCGTGATACTGCGCGCTCTAGCCTTGCATCAAGCCTATGCCAGGTGAAAACCATATGAAACTTTGGCATAAGCAAGGCTTAAACCATTGCCTATTTGCCGGTCATTTGGGCGAGATAAGCTCCTGCGCCAAGCGCGAGAATTGCGCCAATCGACAAATGCAGACGAAGCATGCGCCAGTCTGGGGGCAGACTGAGGCGCACCGCGGTTCGCAGGTCAACCGCCAAGGCGAGCGCGGCGATGACAGCCAGCGTCAGACAGCCACCGGAGGAGGGCAATAAGAAGCTTGTACAGGCAAGCAGCGAAGGAACCACACTCCAATAGAGCAAGGATTTTCGCTCGTCCTGATCAAGGTCCGGA
The DNA here is from genome assembly GCA_002342365.1 of Burkholderiales bacterium UBA2459. Classification (GTDB taxonomy): domain Bacteria; phylum Pseudomonadota; class Gammaproteobacteria; order Burkholderiales; family Burkholderiaceae_E; genus UBA3064. The sequence goes on from DDPV01000012.1 coordinate 72,803, forward strand.
ACCGAAATGGCAAGGCCCCATGAAATCGCGCCGATGAAGCTCACGATCGACAAGCCGTATACCCGGAGCATCAGCAAACTCAAATGCCGCAGCGTCTCCGTGGAGAGTAACCAGGCGCCGAGCCCGAAGGCAGCAAATGGGACTAGACCGCCGTAGCCGAGCCAACGAAGGTGGGGAACGAGTTCGGGCCAAAAACTGGGTGATTGCATGAAGGCTTTGCCCGGATGCGGGCTGACATTGAGCTTTTTCGGCCTTAAGTATCAAGGCTAAAGCGCCGTCTTTGCCCTAAAAGTGCTGTTGGCAGGTCGGAAATCCGATCAGACCTGCCTGCGATGGCGCAAACCTCAGACGGTGGGTGAAACCAAAGAAGACCAGGGCACGCCCATGGATTGGAGGCGAGCTGCTTTGGGATGGTTATGATTTAGGAATGTCGTGCCCGTACGGGTGGCTAAGTCATTGGAGCAAGGAGCAAATCATGAGTACCGAGTCAGCGTTTCTACGTTTTCGCGCCTTCATGACGCCAGGGCGCACCCTTAGCGCCATGTTGTTCCTTTTTATCGCATTGCCCAGTGTGGTGGTCTGGTCAGGCGTGGCAAGTTTCGGCGCTGGTAAAGGTGCCGGTGCCACCAGCGGTGAAGGCGAAGGCAAAGAGACTGCTAAAACAGTGTCGGATCTGGATGTTGCCAGTGCCAAGGCGAAGGCGCTGATGTCTTCGGCGGCCAGTGCCGCGTCGGGTGCCGGTGGCGGCTCAGGCGGGGGCGGTGATCGGTCTGATGAAAAAGACGCTCCGAAACCCGAATCCAAGCCTCCTGCTCCAAACTTGAATCCCATCGTGGTGAAGGCGCCGATGGGCAATGTGGTTGGATCCGGGTCAAACGCCGCAACGCAGGGCGCTGATCAGGTCCAAGCAAAGCCGCCGGCGGGGCCATCAGCCGCTCAAAGCCTTCCCGCTGGCGCGACGGCGACAAGCAAAGCTCAGCAAGCCACGCAAAGTGCCGCCGCAACCATGGCCCCGGCTTCGTCCCCCGCGTCAGCAGCGATGCCACAGGCCATGCCCCGCGATGCCGCAGCGAAGCAAGGGGTGGTGCAGACGCAGGCCCCATCGCTTGAGGACAAAGTCCGTGCTGCGCTTTCATCGCGGCTGCAAAGCGGCGGCGAACTCACGATTACCTACGGCGGTGACGTGATCGATCGGTCTGCAACGGCTGTAAAGCCCAGCCCCTCGAAGTAAAAATCGAAGTCAAGATCAAGGTCAAGGTCGCGGTAACGATGCTGGGTTCGGGCACTGTCTCAAAAGCTAGAGCATTTTGTAGCGTTCGCAGCGCCAACGTTTAAGCGGTTTTGTAACGATCTGAAAACCCAGTGCGATTTGCTGCGCAGTGCTTGGTGCATAGCTCTCAAGGGCTAAGCGATCGCGAGGACTTTCGTAGGCAATCAGGTCCATGCTTGACAAATCAAAAACGAGAATCTCGCCGTTTTCCCGGTCGCGATAAAGTCTTTGATTACCCCTTTCCTCGACAAAGCCAAAGCGACGGTTTTCAAAACGCAGTTCAACCGGAGACATGGCGATCTCCATGTTGTCGCTGCTTTGATCTGGAACTCGGCAGTGAAACTCGGGCGTTCGAACGTGGCAGCCAGAAAGAACGATCCCGAGCAGGCCGCAGGCGATGCTTCGCCTAAGGCGCAGGGATTTGGAAGCTGCGAGATGCTGGTGGAGAAAGTGTTTCACTGTGTGCCTGCGATGCCCTAGCTTTTCGATCGTCACGATAAAGCATTGCGTGATGTTAAGGGTCTCACAGGGGAACTCGGGGAAGGTTGTAGCGCTTGCTCTAGAGGACTTGCCAACGTACGAGAACCCACTCCAAAAAAGTTTCATCTTGTCGTAGACTTCGCTTTATCGACATCGCGGGCTGAACCTATTTCTAGCAAAAACCGATCCTATGGCAGAAGAAACCGAACAGGAAGCCCCTAAAAAGCAGCTGTCACTGGCTGAGCAAATTAAAGAAGGGGCCAAAGCGGCGGGGGCTGCCCCCACGCGATTCGAAGATCTTGATGGCGCCTCTAAAGCGGCAGTGGTTCTGCTTTCTGTTGGACCCGAAGTGGCTGCTGATGTCTTGAGACAGGTCACGCCGATGGAAGTGCAGCGGATCTCAAGCAAGATGGCCATCGTGCGATCCTTGAATCGGGACATCCTGCTCTCGGTGCTGCGCGATTTCAAAGAAGCAACGATCAGCAATGCGCAAGTCGCCTTCGATACCGATTCCTTCATGCAAAACATGTTGCAAAAGGCTCTTGGTACCGAGGGTGCATCGGATTTGCTTGGCAAACTCGAAGCTGCGATCGATATGTCGGGGCTTGATGCGCTCAAGCGACTTGACGCCGATGTGGCTTTCGAGATTCTGAAAAACGAGCACCCGCAGGTGCTTGCGACCATTCTGACTTTTTACGAACCGCCTCAGGCTTCGGCCTTATTGAAGCTTTTCCCGGCTGAAATTCGCAACGAAGTTGTCTTGCGCGTGGCCTTGCTCGAAAAGGTTCAGCCGGCAGCGTTGAAGGAGTTGAACGAGACCATGATGAACATGGGCGCTCAAGATACCAAGCGCTCAAGCGTCGGCGGCGTGATTCCAACCGCAGAAATCCTCAACTTGCTCTCCGGTGGCATGGATATGGAGGCAATTGCCGAGATTCGCAAATACGATGGGAGTCTGGCCGACGCGATTGTGGAGAAGATGTTTACCTTTGAGGATTTGATCGAGCTTGAGGACAAGTCGATTCAAACACTGATGCTCGAGGTCACCCAGGACATGCTGGTGGTGGCACTCAAAGGCGCATCGCCGAAGTTGCGTGAAAAGATTTTCAAAAACATGGCCAAGCGCGCTGCCGACACGGTGCGCGAAGACCTTGCTGCCCGTGGTCCGACCAAAGTGGCAGATGTGGAGGATGCTCAAAAGCAGATTCTCACGATCGGCCGAATGCTTCATCAAGAGGGCCGGATCATCATGGAGCGCAAGAAAGAGGGCGGCGACGCAGGATTCCTGTAAACCTGAGGCTTCAGGCCTCTTTAGGGTCGTCAAACCAGGGATAAAGGCTCGGCAGCACAACCAGGGTCAGCAGCGTGGATGTAATCAGGCCGCCGATCACCACAATCGCCAAAGGTCGTTGGACCTCGGAGCCTGGTCCAGTGGCAAACAAAAAAGGCACCAAGCCGAGCAAAGCCACGGTGGCGGTCATGATCACTGGCCTGAATCGTTGGACGCATCCTTCGCGCACCGCCTGACTGACCGACACGCCATCATCCCGTAGTCGCTGAATGCTTGTAACCAGCACCACCCCGTTGAGCACCGCGATGCCCCAGAGCGCAATAAACCCGACCGAGGCTGGCACCGACAAATACTCGCCGGTGATTGCAAGACCGACAATCCCGCCGATCGACGCGAAAGGGAGCACCATAATGATCAAACCCGCCATCTTCAGCGAACTGAAAAGCATAAACAACAAAAAAAAGATCGCAGCGATGGTGATGGGAACGATAAGGGACAAGGTGCTCATTGCTCGTTCCATATTTTCGAACTGTCCGCCGTAAAACACATTGAAACCCTCGGGAAGCTTGATCTCCTGATTCATGCGAGTTTGCACTTCCGAAACAAAGCCGCCAAGGTCGCGGCCCTCAACATTGGCCCCCACGACCACGCGACGTTTCGCCGATTCCCGACTGATCTGTGCCGGACCGTCTTTGAGTTGAATGTTGGCAATCGTTTGCAGTGGCACCAACGCGCCGTCGTGCGCTTTGAGGGTGATTTGCCTGATCGCATCGATTGATCCGCGCGAACTCTCCGGAAAGCGCACGGCAATACCGAACCTGCGTTCACCTTCGTAAAGCAGGCTAACTTCCTTGCCGCCGATCGCAGTCTCGATAATCGCGTGGACATCAGCCACGTTGATGCCATAGCGCGCAATCGCGGCTCGGTCGATATCGATAAGCAGCGATTGTTGTCCCGAGAGACGTTCGATGCGGATATCGCGCGCGCCTGGAACCGAGCGAAGCAGGCGGGCAACTTGCTCAGACACCCGCCTCAAGTCATCGAGCTGGTCGCCGAAAATCTTGATCGCAAGCTGCGAGCGAACGCCGGTGACCATTTCATCCACACGCTCTGAGATCGGCTGTGAAAGCACGATTTGCACGCCCGGAAGGCTCGATAAGCGTTGCCGGATCTCTTCGTCGATCTCATCCTGGGTTCGATCGGACTCCGGATCCAAAAGCACGATCGGGTCCGATTCGTTCGGTCCTACCGGATCGGCGGGGGACTCGCCACGGCCTAGTTTGGAGACCACCATGCGTACGCCCTCGACTTCCGCAATGCTGCGCATGGCAGCCATTTCCATGATTACCGATTCCTGAAGCGAAATGCTGGGCACACGGTTGATTTGAGGGGTGAGTGCGCCTTCCTTCATGGTGGGCATAAACGATTTACCTAACCAGGGGAAAAGTGCGAGCGACCCCAAAAGCAAAAGCAAGGCGGTGATTATCGTCAGCCGGCGGTTAGCCAATGAGCGATCAAGTAGGCCAAGGTAGCGATTCTTTAGCAGGGCAATCAACCAGGTGTCGTGGTCTGATCCACCTTTCAGAACATAAGCACAAAGCACCGGCGATAAGGTCAATGAAACCAAAAGCGCCACCCCCAGCGCAATCGCTATCGTGATGGCCAAGGGAGCAAAAAGCTTGCCTTCAATACCCTGCAAAGTCATCAGCGGCAAAAACACGAGAATGATGATGGCAATGCCAAAGGCGGTTGGTGTTGCAACCTCCATGGTCGCATCGCGAATCAAGCGAATTCGTGCAAGGCCCTTGACTTGCTTGGTGCCAAGCCGGTGGAAGATATTTTCGACCACCACCACGGTCGCATCGACCATCAGGCCAATGGCAATGGCAAGCCCTCCCAGCGACATGAGATTGGCTGAAATGCCATAACGATTCATTACGATGAAGGTGGCGAGCGGCGCAATGATGAGCGTGGAAACCACAATCAGGCTGGAGCGAACGTCCCCAAGGAAAATGAACAGAACCAACACAACCAACACAATGCCTTCAAGAAGAACCTTGGCGATGGTCCAAAGCGCAGCGTCAACCAGCTCCGTTCGATCGTAGTAGGGAACAATTTTCAGGCCATTAGGCAGCAATCCCTTCTGGTTGATCTCATCGACCCTTTGCTTCACGCGGGTGACGATTTCCTTGGCATTGCCCGCGCGCACCATCATGACAATGCCGGATACCGATTCGGTATAACCGCCCTTGATGATTGCGCCCTGTCTGACTTCGTGGCCGATTGAGACATCGGCCAGGTTCTTCACAAACAAGGGCACGCCATTCAATTCCCGAACCACAATATTGCCGATATCTTCAACAGAACGGATCAGGCCGATGCCACGAATCAAGTACTGTTCTGATTGCTGCGGCAAGATACCGCCCGAGGCATTGGCATTATTTTTTGCAATCGCATCGTAGACGTCATTCACGGTCAGGCCGTAGTGCAGCAAACGGTCAGGCTTGACCAGGGCCTGATACTGCCTCACATAGCCACCTTGCGAATTAATTTCCGCAACACCGGGAATCGAGCGCAAGAGTGGCCTGACGACCCAGTCTTGCACGATGCGCCGCTCTGCAAGCTCTTGCGGCGTGAGTTCGCGTTTGCCGTCATCGGGATGATCAAGCGTGTATTGATAGACTTCGCCAAGTCCTGTGGACAAGGGGCCGAGGACAGGCGAGATGCCTGGGGGCAAATTGCCGCGAACCTCGATCAAACGTTCGGTCACCAGTTGGCGCGCAAAATACACATCGGTCTGGTCGGTGAACACCAGCGTGATGATGGATAAACCGCTCTTGTTGAGTGATCGCATCTCAACCAGTCCGGGCATGCCGGTCATGGCGATTTCAAGCGGTATGGTGACAAAACGCTCGATCTCCTCAGGTGAGCGCCCGATCGCTTCGGTGGCCACCTGCACTTGAACATTGGTCACATCGGGGAAGGCGTCGACGGAAAGCTTCATCGATGCACGGATGCCAAAGGCACAGACCACCATCGCAATCACGACAACGAGCAGACGCTGGTTCAGTGCGCCCTTGACGAGTCGGGCAAGCATGCGCTATTCCAATTCAGCGCGCTTGCGCTCGTTGTTCAAATGAAAAGCTCCGCGCATCACAATTGCCTGGCCTTCGCTCAGGCCACGAATCACCGGCCGCTTACCGTTGATGGATGCACCGACCTCGACGGGGATCATCCTGAAGCCGCCGTCTGGCTGGTGCAAGAACACATAGTCTCGATCGCTTTCGCGAACCACCGCGCTGTCGGGAATCGCCAGTCGCTCTTCACGATCACCGAAAAGTCGCATCGTTGCAAACATTTGCGGCTTGAGCTCGCGCGATGCGTTGTCGACTTCTGTGCGCACCGTGATCGTTCTCGTGTCTGGCTGAATCGTGTCGCTGACAAACACGATACGACCGCGAAACCGCTTATCGCCCAGTGCCAGCACTTGCAGATCGACAACCTGACCCAGGTACACACTGGCTGCAGCCTGCTCAGGCAAGGCACCAACCGCCCAAACGGTGCTGAGATCGGCCACCGTGAACAGAGCGTCACCCGGTTGTGCAACCTGTCCCTGACTCACTTTGCGCTCGACAATCACCCCGCCTCTTGTTGCGATGACGCCTACCGTGGGGTCGAGTTGACCAAGTTCGCGAAGGCGCTTTTGCATCGTGTGGTCAATGCCAAGCAGCGAAAGGTGGTCGGAGGCTGCCCGCATCTCGGCTCTCGCAATCGACTGCTCGGATTCGCGACGCTGCAGCTCTGCGGCTGAAATCACATCGGCCTTAAAGAGTTGTTGAGCCCGCTCAAGTGCCCGTTCGGCAAGCGAGAATGCGGCGTTGGCGCGCAGGAAATTGAGCTGGGCCTGCGTGAGCTCGGTGCTGCTGATGCGCGCAAGCACTTCGCCTGCCCTCACGCGGGAACCCACATCGACCGCGATTTCAACGACTCTGCCCGTGACTGAGGCACCGATGCGGGTGACCCGCTTCTCGTCAACTTCGATGCGACCCGGGATTTCCTGGACGCGTTCGATAGCCATTTTGGCAGCCTGACCGATTTCAAAGCGCTTGAGCATATCCTCCCGCGGACGCACGACATTGCCGTCATCTTCGTTGTCCTTGGCTGCGGCTTGACTCGCAGCGCCTCCGTTGCTGGCCGCTTCTTTTTTCGCAGCATGCTTTTCGGTTGGAGCCGATTGCGTGGACTGGGGATCCTTGCTGCAGGCTGCAAGCATCAGACAGAGCAGGGCAGTGGCAGCCGCGGGCGCATGGATCACAGGAAGGCGCATGGTTACTTTGTCCGGGTTTGGTTGGGGTGTGCAGGTGAGCTTTCGCCGTGGTTCATGTCAAAACTCAAGACCTGCAATGCGATCGCCGCTGCTTGTTGCTCAAACCGGGCGCTTAGTAAATCCGCACGAATCTGACGCAAGACCCTTTGGGCATCGATCACATCGAGAATGCCTCGTTCGCCAAAGCGGTAAGCGGCTTCGGCCACACGCAAGGCGGCCTCAGCCTGACGAACTGCGCCTTCGTCTAGCGATTTGACACGCAGCGCGGCAATCTCCAGCGCAGCCGATGCGCTGTCGAATTCACGCAAGAGACTTTGCTCGCGGGTTTTGAGTGCAACCGAGGCACGCTGAACCTGGGATTGCGCCAAATCGATGGCTGCCTTTCTCGGATCCAGTAAAGGCACTGCGATCGTTGCGCCGAGCACGGTTTCATAACGATTCGGGCGATCAACACCCCGGTCCCGAAGCTGGCTTAACTGCAGGTCGACGCCCGGCCAGCGGCTTGCTCTGGCCTCATTGACGCGCTCGGATGCGGCATTGAATTCAGCGCCCAAGGCCAGCAAATCGGGGTGATTCTTCAGAAAGCGCATCCGCATGCGATCGCGCTCGGGTAGGTCGACTGGATCTTCAAGGCTGGCATTGATGCTCCAGCCGGTCGGCAGGTCAACGCCTAGGAGTTGCTGCAGTCGGATCCTCGCTTGCTCGAGCGCGAGCCTTGCGACCTGGGTGCGTTGCTGGGCACCGATCAACTCAGCCTCGGCCTTGATGAGTTCGTAACGCGCTGCATCACCGCTTTCAACGCGCAACTTCACCCGCGCCCGCGTGGACTCGAGCAGCAAACGCGCTTCATCGGCGGCTTTGATTTCTGCTTGCCTCAGCACAACTTCGTAGGCCGAACGACGCACCAGGCCCGCAACCTGGGCGCGAATCCATTGCAGCCGGGCTGCCTGAGCCTGCGATAAAAAGCGAGCCGAGGCGATACGGGACTCGCGAAGCGCGGGATTTTCAACAAATTGACTGAGCGACAGATTTTGAAGCTGCGCGCTGCGGTCTTGCAAAATCGCTTGGCTCGATTCCCGGCCGAGTCCGAATTCAACCCGAGGGTTTTGCAATACGCCAGTCAGGGACTGCGCAGCCTTCGCGCTCACCAAGTCAGCGCGCGAAAGCAACAAATCGGGGTTGTTTTCGATTGCAAG
>DDPV01000012.1:81429-84446 GCA_002342365.1 Burkholderiales bacterium UBA2459
CTTTCTTATCGTGCATCAATCAGGAACCTTCAGCGCTTGTTCGAAAAGGGCGAGCTTAGTTTGTTCACCCGGTGGGGCTCCCCCATGAAATGTGGCGAGCGTAGTCGGCGCTGAGAATACCTTTGGCAAATTACCTGTTATTCATCAGTGGTCATGGGGTCGCTTGCCAAGACTCGCGACTTGGGGAGGCGTCTTTTAGTGACTTAAAGGTTTCATCAGCCGGTCGCTTCGGTTGATCGATCGTAAGTTCATCGACAGAAGTTCGGCGCCACGCGCAATCTGCAAAGGAACCACAACCCCGGCCTGACCCAAAGCCCATACACAGCGATAAAAGCTTGCAAGATCCTGAACGCGCTGACCGGCAACCGAGAGCACGAGGTCCTCAGACAAAACGCCCGCGAGATCGGCCGGACCTTCGGGGCTTGTGTGCTGGACCATCAATTGCTGATCGTGTTCCTCCAAATACAGCCCTAGCCAGGGTCGCGGGGCACGCCCGCTGTGGCCCTGACGGATCAGCGATTCGAGCATCGGGACCAGCAAGTCAATCGGCACCACCATATTGCTTTGTTGCGTTTGCCCCTGCCTGATTTCCTGCGTGAGCAAGGAGCCGATACCGACGAGCTTTCCGTCTTGATCAAGCAAAGGCGAACCGCTCCACTCTGGATGCGCCGGTTCGATGAAAATCGCGAGGTCAAGCAGGTATTCCCAAGAGCCAGCAAAAGGTTTGATCGCAGTCACCGCGGTTTTGAGGCATTGGTGAATGCCGCCGTGACCAAGCATGTAGACCGGATCGCCTGCGGCAAGCTGGCTCGACTTTCCAAGCGGAATAAAGCCACAGTCAAGTCGCGAGAAGCTTTTCAACAAGCCAAAGCCGCTTGGCTGGTCGTAAGCCAGCACGTCGGCCTGAACCACTGTGCCATCCCGTTTGCGACACCAGACTTGTTCTGCTTCGGTGACAAGGTAGCCAATCGTGAGAATATGACCGTCGGTATCAATCGCAACGCCGTGTCCGGTGCGCGTGGTGCCGAGGATCGGTGCGGTATAGGCCTGGGGCGGAACCTGCACATGGAGTTGAAGCAGTGCGTTGAGGCTTTGATCCAGATCAAAATCGAGTTGCTCGGGGTCGGGGCGCCGCGTTTTGGGAAATGACCATGGATCAAGACTAAACATAAGTGCATACTCGGGTGAGGGCATCGGTGCAATGCGGTAAAGGCATCTTATCGCTTATCTGAAGAACTGTTTGGAGTCGACGTGAAGCTTGCCTGTTCGGATTTTTATGCCTCGCCCAGCAGGCCGTTCCTGGAGCGGCTCCTGTGAGCGATCAGTCAAACCTGTCGCGGCTAAGGCGCAAAGCGCAGCTTTTTATCGATCCGATTTCGCCCTATGCGTATTTTTATCTTCATCAATTGCATCGCCTCGATCCACTTCTTGACATCGAGCTAAGGCCCATTCTTTTCGGGGCCTTGCTCGCTCACTGGGGCCAGCTCGGTCCGGCCGAGATTGCTTCAAAACGAAAGCACACCTATCAGCACTGTGTGTGGCTTGCAAGCCGGCTTGGCTTGCCTTTTCGTATGCCGCCACGCCATCCCTTTAACCCGCTTGCGGCGCTGCGTTTGCTGGTCTCAATGGGTAATCCGAGGGAGGCGATCATCGCAACAAGCGCCTTTGCCTTTGAGCGGGGACGCGACCCCGAGCTTGACTTTGCAGGTCTTTGCCAGGTGCTCGGCATCGAAGACGGTGCGCAAAGGATCCAGGACAGCCAGGTGAAGCAGACTTTGCAGGCACAAACCCAGCAAGCGCTTGATGCCGCAGTCTTCGGCGTGCCGACCCTTTTGATCGATGGCCATTGTTTCTGGGGTGTGGACACCATCGACTGGCTGATCGATTATTTGAATGACCCCGCGATGTTTCAAGGCTCCGATATGGCGTCGATTGAAGCAGTTGCCTGGGGTGTGCGGCGAAAACCATCCTGATCCGGAGTCCATCATGAATCTCGAACTCGGTCTGGTTCATTTGAGTTATTGCAGTCAGGCCTGCGGGCCGATCGGTTCGGCCGATCTGGATCAATTGCTCGATACATCAAAAACGAATAACAAACGCGACGAGATCACGGGGCTTTTGACCTACAGCGGTGATCTTTTCATTCAGTTTATCGAAGGTCCGAAGGCCTCGATTGATCGTCTGATGTATCGCCTGCGCGGCGATCGCAGGCACCGCGGATTGATCGTGCTGACCGAGGGTGGTGAACACGAGCGTCTTTTGCCGGATTGGGATATGGAACTTGTGACCCCACAGGAGGCGCATCACCTGCTGCGCGAAGCCCTTCGCGAGTCAGATCGCTACGGCACCGTGATTGGACTCACGAGGCTGCTTGCAAAGCTACAACCCGATCGTTATCAAAGTCACATCTAGGAAATTGAATCGCCTCAGGTTGGCATTCGGGCTTTGATGGCCCTATGATCCGCTTTTACGTTGTTGTCATCCGCTAGTGGAGTTTGCACCATGAATTTGATCTCCCCCAAGACTCTAGGAAAAATCGTCATCCTTGCGAGCGCCCTCATGCTCGGGCTGGGTTTGGCGCAGGCTGCGAACCTGAAATGGGCTGCACAAAACGACATCCTGACGCTTGACCCGCATTCGCAAAATCATGCGACTACCAACAACATTGTTGGTCATGCCTACGAAGGCCTTGTTCGCTACGACAGGAACTACCGCATCGAAGCATGTCTTGCGACAAGCTGGCAGACGGTCAACCCCACAACCTGGCGCTTTAACCTGCGCAAGGACGTGAAGTTTCACGATGGTTCGAGCTTCACCGCCGATGACGTGATCTTTTCCTTTGACCGCATCCGGCAACCCCAAGGAACCATGCAGATCTATGTTGCCGGTGTGAAAGAGATCAAGAAGGTCGATGATCACACCATCGATATGATTCTTGACAAGCCCAACCCGGTGCTGCTGAACAGCCTTGTGACCTTCCTGATCATGGACAAGGAGTGGGCTGCGAAAAACAAGTC
>DDPV01000012.1:84522-90719 GCA_002342365.1 Burkholderiales bacterium UBA2459
AACGTTACCGATATCGTTTATACGCCAATCAAGGCCGATGCCACCCGGATTGCCGCGCTGCTTGCCGGCGATGTGGATCTGGTGACCGATTTGCCGACCCAGGACGTTGCCCGGTTACGAACAACCGCGAGCTTATCGGTTCTGGACGGCCCTGAGGTTCGCACGATTTTCATCGGCATGGACCAGGGGAGCGATGAACTGAAGTACGGCAGCAAGGGTGCAAATCCCTTCAAGGATGTCCGTGTGCGGCGCGCTTTGTCTACGGCGATTGACCGTGCCGCAATCCAGCGCTCGATCATGCGTAATCTTTCGCTTCCTGCGGCCATTATCGTGGCTCCAGGTGTGCACGGACACACCGCTGAGCTTGACAAGACAGGCGCAGCCAATATCGATGCAGCGAAAAAATTACTCGCTGATGCAGGCTATCCGAATGGCTTTGAATTCACTCTGGATTGCCCAAACAACCGCTATGTGAATGATGAAGAGGTCTGCCAGGCGGTTGTCGGCATGTGGGCAAAAATCGGGGTGAAAACAAAACTCAACGCAATGCCATTTTCAACCTTTATCTCAAAAATCCAGAACTTTGACTCCAGCGCGTATTTGCTCGGTTGGGGCGTGGCAACCTACGATGCGCAGTACAGTCTGCAGTCCTTGGTGCGCACAAAGACCACCGGTGCCGATGGTAATTTCAACCTGAGCAAGGTGAGCCATCCCAAGGTTGATGCTTTAGTTGATGCGATGAAGACCGAAATGGACAAGACCAAGCGAGACGCGATGATTCGCGAGGCCCTGAGCATCACCCGTGACGATGTACTTTATATAACTTTGCATCATCAAATGAGACCATGGGCCATGAAAAAGGCCGTAAGCATTGCCCACAACTCCAATGATGCACCGAAGATGTACTACGCAACGGTGAGGTAAGCACAGGCCTGCCGGGCAGCGCGGCTCGGCGCCTCGGTTACCCCATCGTTTTTTGCTTTGTTTGCTTTCATTGTCCGGCGATTGCTCCAGGCCAGCATGGTTATGCTGGTGGTCGCCTTTATCGCGTTTTCACTTTTTCAGTACGTTGGCGATCCTGTCTTGTCGATGCTTGGACAGGACGCCACGAGTGAGCAGCGTGAACAGCTTAGGCGGGACCTCGGCTTAAACGAGCCTTTTTACGTACAGTTTGTCCATTTCGTGGGCAACGCGGTGCAAGGAGAGTTCGGTGTTTCATACCGCCAGGGACGAAAGGTCTCCGAATTGCTCGCCGAGCGATTTCCAGCCACCCTCGAACTTGCGCTCTGTGCCGCACTGATCGCTTTATTGACTGGCATACCGATGGGGGTTTACACCGCGCTGCGCAGGCGTGGCTTATTGAGTCAGTTGTTCATGGCCATTTCGCTGCTGGGCGTGTCATTGCCGGTGTTTTTGGTTGGGATTTTTTTGATTCTTTTTTTTGCGGTGCTGCTTGGCTGGCTTCCGTCCTACGGCCGAGGCGAGGTGCTGCAGTGGGGAAGCCTGAGCACAGGTTTGCTCACCGCCGATGGGATCAAGCATCTTGTGCTGCCCGCGGTCACACTGGCGCTTTTTCAGCTGGCGCTGATCATGCGCATGGTGCGTGCTGAAATGCTCGAGGTTCAGCGCACCGATTACATCAAATTTGCCCGAGCACGCGGACTGAGTGAAAAGCTTGTGAATTTCAGCTACGCGCTCAAAAACACGCTGGTGCCGGTGATCACGATTGTCGGTTTGCAGCTCGGTTCGCTGATTGCCTTTGCAATTGTTACAGAAACTGTTTTTCAGTGGCCGGGCATGGGGCTTTTGTTCATCCAATCCGTGCAAACCGCTGATGTGCCGATCATGGCGGCCTATCTGGTCATGATTTCATTGGTCTTCGTCAGTATCAACCTGGCGGTTGACTTGCTGTATGTGACCGTTGATCCGCGGCTGCGTGTTGACCCTTCTGCGACCGGACGCCACTGATGTTTGCATCCTGGCTCGATCACCCGGTGGTCTACAGCTTTACCCGGTCAAGGCTTGCGCAATCGGCCGGACTGATTGCCCTGGTGATGGTGCTTGGTGCGGTGTTTGCGCCCTGGCTTGCGCCATCGAATCCCTTCGATCTGGCAAGTCTTGACCTGAACGATGCCTTGCTACCGCCCGCCTGGCAGGAGCAGGGCAGCTGGAAGTACTGGCTCGGTACCGATGATCAGGGACGCGATGTGTTCTCAACGATTCTTTATGGATCGCGCATCTCGCTGCTGGTGGGCGTCAGTTCGGTGCTGCTGGCGATGTTTTTGGGGGTTAGCCTTGGCTTGATTTCAGGTTTTGTCGGTGGCCGGATCGATGCGGTGATCATGCGAGTTGCCGATGTTCAGTTATCGTTTCCGGCTATTTTGATTGCTTTGCTGATCGACGGTGTGGCGCGCGCGGTCTTTGCTCAGCAGAACCACGGTGACAGCATGGCGATCCTGGTGCTGATCGGATCGATCAGCCTAGCCAACTGGGTGTCCTACGCCAGAACCGTACGCGGTTCGACCCTGGTTGAAAAAAACAAGGAATATGTGCAGGCTGCAAGGGTCATTGGTGTGCCCGCTCTGTCCATCATGCTCAGGCATGTGCTGCCAAACGTGACGGGTCCGGTTCTTGTCATCGCGACCATCAATATCGCTACTGCGATCATCACGGAGGCAACGCTCTCCTTTTTAGGCGTTGGTGTACCGCCGACCACGCCGTCCCTCGGTACGATGATCAATAACGGCAATAACTTTCTCTATTCGGGGGAGTGGTGGCTGGTGGTTTTCCCCGGGCTTGGCTTGGTATTGTTGTGTATGTCGGTGAATCTTCTGGGGGATTGGTTGCGTGATGCGCTCAACCCGAGACTGCAGTAGCTACCAGGGAGCGTCAAGGCCAGCGGGCAGGCGAGCAAGGCTTTTCCCGGCATGAAGCCTGATCGCTTGAACGATTCCAATGTTGCTTTGCTCGAAGTGCGCCATTTGCGGGTCGAGTTTCCCACCCGCAAAGGTGTTTTGCGTGCGCTTGACGATGTATCGTTTTCGATCCGAAAGGGTGAGACCCTGGGAGTGGTCGGTGAATCCGGGGCAGGAAAGTCCTTGACCGGTGCAGCGATCATCGGACTTCTTGAACCGCCCGGTCGCATCGCAGCAGGTGAAATCTGGCTCGAGGGTCGCCGAATTGATGCGCTGCCGCCTGATGCGATGCGCAGCTTGCGGGGTAAAGAAATCGCAGCGATCTTTCAGGATCCCTTAACCTCCTTGAATCCCTTGTTTACCGTCGGACGGCAGCTGACCGACACGATTCAGACGCACCTGCCGTTTAGCTACACCCAGGCGCGACAACGGGCGATCGAATTGCTCGCGCGCACCGGTATTTCTGCGCCAGAGGTCCGAGTCGATCACTATCCGCACCAGTTTTCCGGTGGGATGAGACAGCGCGTCGTGATCGCCTTAGCGCTTGCCGCAGAGCCCAAACTGATCGTTGCCGATGAGCCGACCACAGCGCTTGATGTGTCGATTCAGGCACAAATCATTCGCTTGCTCAAGCAGCTGTCACGCGATCTTGGCACTTCGATCATGCTGATCACCCACGATATGGGTGTGATTGCGGAAACCGCTGACCGGGTTGCGGTGATGTACGCCGGAAGACTTGCAGAGATTGGCTCGGTTGAGGCGATGATCCAACGCCCGCAACATCCTTATACCAAGGGATTGATGGCGTCGATTCCTTCGATTCGCGCCAATCGTGAGCGGCTCGAACAAATCGAAGGCGCTATGCCCAGACTTGATGCGATACCCCAGGGTTGTGCCTTCCATCCGCGTTGCCCTGTGCGTGTTGACCGATGTATGCAAGAACGCCCGGGCTTGCGGCCCACTGCCGAGTCACAAGCGGCATGCTGGGTGTTGGCCCGGTGAAGCGCAGCGACGGATCCCCGGGCCACCAAGGTGTTGCGCTGTCCTCGGTCAGCGATGCCCCAAGCGGCCCTCGGATGCTGCTCGAAGCCAAGCAGGTCAGCATGCGCTTTGATGTCAGCGAGCCCTGGTTGAATCGTCTGATTGAGCGAAAGCCAAGGCGCTATCTTGTGGCGGTTGACCAGCTAAGCTTTGCAATCATGAAGGGCGAGACCTTCGGTCTGGTCGGGGAGTCGGGCTGCGGGAAATCGACGGTTGCGCGCTTGCTGGTTGGGCTTTACGACTGCAGCATGGGCGAAGTTCTTTTCGAAGGAAAACCGCTCAAAGCCGTGGATCGGTCTCGGGATCCAAGCGATCGATCAGTCCGTCGAAAAATTCAGATGATTTTTCAGGATCCTTATGCGAGCTTAAACCCCCGATGGACCGTGGGTGAGATTGTTGCAGAACCGCTTCGCGTCCACCGTATGCTTGATCACGCCGAGGCGATGCGTGAACGTGTGGCCCTGTTGCTGGGGCAGGTGGGCCTGGCTGCATCCGATGCCAGTCGCTATCCGCATCAGTTTTCAGGCGGGCAAAGGCAGCGCATATCGATCGCCCGCGCTTTGGCCTCAGAGCCTGAATTTCTTGTTTGTGATGAGCCGACCTCAGCGCTTGATGTCTCGGTTCAGGCCCAAGTCTTGAATCTGATGAAGGATTTGCAGCGGCGGCGTGGTCTCACTTATCTTTTCATTTCGCATAATCTTGCTGTGGTCAGGCATGTGAGCGATCGGGTTGGGGTGATGTACTTAGGCCGGCTTGTTGAAGTGGCGTCCAATGCAGCACTTTTTGAGCAACCGCTTCATCCCTACACCCAGATGTTGCTTGACGCGATCCCGGATCTTGAGCGTGCCGGGATCGATCGGAGGCCGGTAGCAGGTGAGGTTCCCAATCCGCTCTCACCGCCAAGCGGCTGTGCATTTCACCCCCGTTGCCCGCTTGCCATGGCGCGTTGTCGACAGGAGCGCCCTGAGTTGCGGACGATGGGCGAGGGTCGTCAGGTTGCATGTTTTGCGGTGGGCAACCCATCCTTGCGCGAAGCCTCATGAGCGAACAAATTCCACGGATAAGGCTAGATGCGCTTGATGAGCCCCCAAACGTCTTGCTTTTGAAAGAAGCCTACGAGCGCCTTGGCTTTGTGGTGATCACCGAGCACGGCATCAACGCGACGATGATTGATCCCTTTCTTGCGATGTTCCAGGATTTTTTTTCCTGGCCGCAACAACGCAAGCTCGACTTCAGACTTGCTGGCGCTGCTGGTGCCAGGGGCTACACCCCTTTTGGGGTGGAGACGGCAAAAGGCAGCGATTGGGTTGACCTAAAAGAGTTCTGGCATATCGGCAGGGAGCTTGAGCACGATCATTCCTACCGACGCTACATGCCCGAGAATGTTTGGATCGACGCTATCGCAGGCTTTAAACGGCGTTGCCTTGAGGTTTTCGAAGCCTTTGACCGTACCGGCTGCCAGATCCTTCGTGCAATCGCCAGCGTGTTGGAGCTGCCAGCTGATTTTTTTGAGGACAAGGTCAACATGGGCAATAGTGTGCTGAGGGTGATTCACTACCCTCCCTTGCCGGCAGGGCCTACGAAAAGCCTGCGCGCGGGTGCGCATGAGGATATCAATGTGATTACCTTGCTGCTGGGGGCTGAGGAGCCTGGCTTGCAAGTCTGCACCCGCTCAGGACAGTGGTTGTCGGTGAATCCCGAGCCCGGGGCGATGGTCGTCAACGTGGGCGATATGCTGCAGCGGCTCAGCAACGGCGTCTTGCGATCGACCAGTCACCGGGTGCTGAACCCTTCGGGAGCGGCTGCAACGCGTTCCCGCTATTCGATGCCGTTTTTTTTGCACTTTAATCCCGATTTTCTTATCGAAGCCTTACCGTCTTGCTGCGGCCCGGGAAAGGCTCAAGCCGCTGCAGCGATTCTGGCTGACGATTATTTGCAAGAGCGCTTGCGTGAGATCCGCTTGAGGTAGCGAGCAAAGCAACGATGACAACATCTTTTCAAGCCGCGCTCGGGATTGTGTTGTTCATGGCGCTTGTGCTGCCGTTTTCAAAAGACCCAAGGCGTATCAGTCTTCGCCTCGTTCTGGTTGCAATAGCATTACAATTTCTGCTTTGCTGGCTGATGCTGAAGGCGCCGCTTGTGAAAGAAGCCTTGCTGCAGCTCAACCTTGCGGTCAGCGCTCTGGGCGCAGCCACCATGCGTGGCAGTTCGTTCGTGTTTGGTTATCTCGGTGGCGGGCAA
>DDPV01000012.1:90766-100969 GCA_002342365.1 Burkholderiales bacterium UBA2459
TGCTCTGGTATTGGCGCATTCTTCCGGTTCTGATTCGTTCGATCGCTCTGATTTTTGAACGAACATTAGGCGTTCGTGGTCCCGCCGGCCTGGTGTCGACAGCAAATATTTTTCTCGGACAGACCGAGGCGCCGCTCCTGGTCAAACCTTATCTTGCAACCATGTCGCGCCATGAGCTTTTGCTTGTGATGACCGCTGGGATGGCAACGATTGCCGGTTCGGTGATGGTCATCTACGCCGCAATGCTTGGGGACTTATTTCAGGGTGCAATGGGTCATCTGATTACCAAATCGGTGATGGCCGTGCCTGCATCAGTCTTGTTTGCGCATTTGCTTATCCCGGCTGACGAAGGCAGGCAGCAAGCCCTTCAGACCGCTCCGCGCATTTATGAAAGCACGATGGACGCAATCACGCGCGGCACCACAGATGGCTTGTCGCTTTACCTCAATATCATCGCCATCCTGATTGTGCTCACCGCACTTGTTGCTCTGGCTAACGGTCTCATCAGCTTTTTGCCGGGGATTGGCGGTGCCCCGCTCACGCTCGAGCGAGTCGCTGGCTGGATTTTTGCGCCGATTGCCTGGTGCATGGGCATCGAATGGGCTGAAGCGGGGCAGGTGGGCGCCTTGCTCGGTATAAAAAGTATACTTAATGAATTCATCGCCTATATCCAATTGAGTGCGATGCCCCGGGAAGCGCTGTCGGATCGCTCGCGGCTGATTACAAGCTACGCACTTTGTGGCTTTGCCAATCTTGCGAGCATTGGCATTCAAATCAGCGGGATTGGTACGATGGCGCCAGAGCGTCGGTCCGATTTGGTTGATTTAGCCTGGCCCGCTTTTTTAGCGGCAACGCTTGCTTCATGCATGAATGCAAGTGTGGTCGCGATTGTTGCCGGTTGAGATTGTGGCTGGTTGCTTTTGTGGCCGATCGCGATCGTTACCCGTTGAGATTGGGGCCGGTTGCTTTAGGGCCTACGCCTTTGACTGACGCCCTGCCCTCGATCCAAGAGGTAAGCGGTCAGGCTTCCGAGCAGGAAAAAGAGACAAGCGGAACCGACTTGCAGCCACGCAAAGCCTAAATGCCCCATGATCGGTGCACCGAGTGCAACGCCGATGGACTGGCCCGAAAACAAGCCAACAAATAAGTAGGACCTGCTTATAGCCATGCGCGATCGACTGCATCTTGCGCTCCGACCTTCTTGCTCAAAACAAGCGCGGGCGCTTTAATAGTGCACGGAGGTTCGAAAGGACTGCTCACATTCTCACAACATGACCCTCGACTACACTCGGCACGCTTTGGCAAGGATGGCTGAACGCGGTATCAGCCGGAAAGAAGTTGAGGAGACACTGCTAAATCCTATTCGGAAGGTACCAGCGGACCATGGCCGAACTGAGTCGCAAGGCTTCATTGAACGGGCAGGCAAGAAACAGTTGCTCCGCGTGCTCAGTGAGGGGCAGTCGGTGGTGTTGGTGATTACCGTGGTGGCAACCAGTAAGTTTGAAAAGTATGGAGTTTCACTATGAAGATTGAATACGATCAGCGTGCCGACGCCATGTATATCCGCTTGCGTGCAGGCACTGTGGTCGAGAGCGATGAGGTCCGTCCGGGGGTGGTGCTTGACTTTGATGCCGATGGCAAGGTGCTTGGCATCGAGATGTTGGATGTTAGCGAGCGCACCGATAACCCCCGAGAATTGGCCATAGAGTTGGTGGGTGAGTGATCGGCTCAGGCATGCTCATCACGTCAAGTTCTAGAACTCGTTAGCGGACCGTCGCAGAGCTGCAGAGCAAGCGCCGACCGAGGCCTTGGTAGCGGTGATAACTGCTCGTGCGATGTCCGGAAACCGAGCAAAGCTAGGGCGCGCAGAAGCGAGATACTGCCCCGGCTCGAGCAAATGCATGAAGAGCTAAGCATTTCTTTTCTCTTTCTTTATGTGCCCCACACCATGGAGGAACTCACCCGCCTCGCAGACCATGTGGTTCGGCTGGAGCTTGGTCAGGCGAAAATTCAGGGCCCCATCTCAGAGGGGCTTGGCAGCGCCACCATCGCATCGATTGTTGGGGGCAAGGCCGGTGTGGTCCTTGTGGGGGTAGTCAAACAGCATGACCAGGCCTATCACTTAAGCTGCGTGGACCTTGATGGCTCGTCGTTATGGGTCCGTCAACGACCACTCGAGATTGGCAGGCGGGTGCGGGTTCAGATACACGCCAACGATGCGAGTCTCTCAACTCGAGAACCAGAGGGCACCTCTAGGCCCGCCTCTAAACCACCCCCAGCCCTCAACGCTGTTCTTGCCTTTTGCTAAATCCAGCACGCGATTGCCATAGCGAAGCTTGCCCGCGTAATCGCNNNNGATCAAGCTCGGAAGTCAAGTGGCATTAGCTCGGTGCGAAATAGGCAAAACAGCCTATCAATGGTGGGTGGTACAGGGTTTGAACCTGTGACCCCTGCCGTGTGAAGGCAGTGCTCTACCGCTGAGCTAACCACCCTGGATTGCAAAGCTTCGGACGGTTCGTGTTTACTGCCACCGGAGTATAAATCGATTGCAAAAAATAAGGCAATGAAGACAGAATTTCGGCACAATCGGGCTACTTAGCGATTGTCATGACCGTCGACGACCTCAGATCTGCACTTGCAACCCTGCGCTATAGCTGGCCCGATCGCTGGCCTGGCTTGCCGGCCGTGCTGTTGCATTGCCTTGCAGGCCTCAAGCACAACCAGGGCTGCCATCCCGAGCCATCACGTTATCGTTCTTTAAAGGAGGCCTGCCTCGGCATGGCAGAGCAAGTTGAGATGGCGCATGCAGCCATGGCCGCTGATTCGCTTGAGGCTGCCTACCATAACCGCCTGCACTTTGGCGATACGCTTTGGTGCATGGCCACGCTCTTAGCTGCCTCGCGCGATCGCAGCGATCAATCGCCTCAACAAGCCGATAAAGACCCTGGCTACACCAGCATGCAGCGTGAGTCGCAGGAAATGCTTGCGATGCTGGTGATGGTCACACACGATTTCAGACACGACGGGCGCATCAATCAGCATCCGATGGAGATGGAAAGTCGCTCGGCGATGCTCGCTGAACCCATGCTTGTTACCCATGGGTTAAGCCCAGACGATGTGGCTCTGATCAAACGACTGATTCAGTACACCGATCCGAGCAAAGTAGCCGGCAATCATCGCGAGGTTATCGGTTTACCCTTTAGTTTGGATGAGGCGCGATGGCTGCAAGTGATCGTCAACGAAGCCGATATTCTGGCCAGCACCCTGCCTGATTTCGGCGATTTGCTCGGACAGTCGTTGTCGCTTGAGTGGTCCAAGGTCAACCAGGCCATGGCGCAATCGGTGGGGACGCGCTCTGGAAGGCTCTATTTCCTAGAAAAGTTAGCGATTTTCAGCTCCCCCGGCAGTCATCGCCTCGGGCTTGATCAACTGCGCAATGAACAGATCATGAGCTTGCGGATGGAGAATGCGTCGGCTTAAGAGCCGGGCCCCGGTATATTTGTGGGTTTAGCCAAACCCAATGCATACCGACATGGCTTCCCCTTCTGAACTTGCCTCCCAATCTGATGCCGTACGAACACGATTTGCGCCGAGCCCAACCGGCCTGTTGCATATTGGCGGGGCGCGCACCGCACTCTTTGCCTGGGCCTATGCGCGTCACTTTCAGGGACGCTTTGTCCTTCGTATTGAAGATACCGACACTGAGCGGTCAACGCCCGAAGCGACGCAAGCCATTCTCGATGGTATGTCCTGGCTCGACCTTCAAGCAGACGAGGGCCCGTTTTACCAGACCCAGCGGATGGACCGTTATCGCGAAGTGATTGCTCAAATGCTCGAGCAGGGAAGCGCCTACCATTGCTGGGCGACAAGCGAAGAACTTGAGGCCCTGCGCGAATCACAGCGTGCCCAGGGTTTGAAGCCACGCTACGACGGACGCTGGCGTCCGGAAAAGCGCGCAAACAAGATGCCTCCTGATGCAGTGTCGCCTGCTGTTCGCTTCCGTAATCCTGACGCCGGCTATGTGGTCTGGAAGGATATGGTTAAAGGAACAATATCGATTGCCAATGATGAGCTTGACGACCTGATCATCGCCCGATCAGACGGAACGCCCACTTATAATTTTTGTGTGGTTGTCGACGATCTCGACATGCAAATCAGCCATGTGATCCGCGGCGATGACCATGTCAACAACACCCCAAGGCAGATCAACATCCTGCGCGCCCTCGGCGGTAAAGAGCCGGTCTACGGGCATTTGCCGATGATTCACGGTCCCGACGGACAAAAGCTTTCCAAGCGTCACGGTGCGGTATCCGTCACCGAATTTGACCGACAGGGCTTCATGCCCGATGCCTTGATCAATTATCTGGCCCGTTTGGGATGGAGCCACGGCGATTCTGAATTGTTTGGACGTGAAGATCTGATTGCCTGGTTTGATGGCACATCGCTTTCGCAATCGCCCGCACAGTTGGACTACGATAAGTTGTGCTGGGTCAATCAGCATTACATCAAACAGGCAGACGATGCCTATCTCCTCACCGAGCTGCGTCGCCGGCTGAGCTGGCGGTCGCTTCACGCAGACTGGCTTCATGATCGTGCAGCCTCTGCCTTGATCCTGCTTTTGAAGGACCGTATCAACACGCTCGAGGCCTTGGCCGATTGGGCTTGCTCGATCCTGATGGACCCCGACCTCGATGATCAAAGGATTGCCGATGGGATTGCTCAAGCGCTCAGGCCCGAGGTGCTGCCTGCACTCGCTGACTTTTTAAGCGATTCGGTACTGGCATGCCCGATGCCCGATGAGGCTATGAGCTGGTCTGCAAGCGATATTGCTCAGGCCATCAAGGGCTTGACCGCAACGCATCAGTTGAAAATGCCTCAGCTTGCAATCCCCTTGCGCTGGTGGTGCTTTGGCAGCGGGCAAACCCCCGCGGTCGATGCGATGCTCAGTATCTTGCCGCCTGCGGTGTTGGCCAAGCGGATTGCCCGGGGATTGCGCAAGCAAGGCTTTGGAGCCTGAGCTTATGCAATCTGAAAATTGGAACGATCGTTTTGCTGGATGTCCATGCTTGAAGAATCGGCATTTTCAGCCGCTTTTTCAATCAGGTCAGCTTTTTCGTGGTGTCAGCTTTTTCCTTGTTATTGTTTAAGTGAGTCATAGCCATGTCGGGCAACAGTATTGGCCATTTGTTTACGGTTACAAGTTTTGGAGAGTCGCATGGCCCTGCCATCGGTTGTATTGTTGACGGCTGCCCCCCTGGCATGGCGCTTTCCGAGCAGGATATCCAGCCTGATCTGGATCGCCGCAGACCTGGCACATCGCGTCATGTCACGCAGCGGCAAGAACCCGACCGGGTGCAAATACTCTCCGGGGTCTATGAAGGCAAAACGACGGGCACGCCCATCGCACTGTTGATCCAAAACGAAGATGCACGCAGCAAAGACTATAACGCTATAGCGCAAAGCTTCAGACCCGGCCATGCCGATTACACCTACTGGCAAAAGTACGGCCTGCGCGATCCTCGCGGCGGCGGTCGTTCATCGGCCAGACTCACAGCGCCGATGGTCGGTGCGGCTGCAATCGCGCGCAAGTGGCTCAAAGAGCAGTTCGAACTTGAGGTTCGAGCCTGTTTGAGTCAGCTCGGACCCTTGCCAATTGCCAAAGACGACTGGTCCAGAGTGCATCACAATCCATTTTTCGCTGCGACCGACCAGGGCATTGAAGCGCTCGAGTCATTCATGGATGAGTTAAGAAAGGCCGGAGATTCCTGTGGCGCGCGTGTCGATGTCGAAGCGCACAAGGTCCCGCTTGGCCTGGGTGAGCCCCTTTTTGATCGCCTGGACGCTGATCTTGCGCATGCGCTCATGGGCATCAATGCGGTCAAGGGCGTGGAAATCGGCGCTGGCTTTCGCAGTATCCATCAACGCGGCAGCGAGCACGGCGATGCGCTCAGCCCCGAAGGCTTCGAAACCAATCACGCTGGTGGCGTTTTAGGCGGCATTTCAACCGGTCAGCCGATTCTTGCTTCGGTTGCGATCAAGCCCACGTCCAGCATTCGCATCCCGAAGCCCTCGATCGATATACACGGCAAGGCAACCCAGCTGCAAACCCTTGGCCGTCATGATCCTTGCGTCGGGATCCGAGCGGTACCGATCGTTGAAGCCATGGTGCTGCTTGTGCTGATCGATCATGTGCTGAGGAACCGGGCCCAGTGCGCCGATGTCGAAACGCCGACCCCGCCAATCGCCGGAAGCCGCATGGCATAATCAACCCCCTGATTTACAGGGGATTTTTCTGATGGCTGTTCAAGCAAGAACGCTTTACGACAAGCTTTGGGACGAGCATGTGGTGCGCACCGAATCCGACGGAACCGCGCTGCTTTACATCGACCGACATTTGGTCCACGAAGTTACAAGCCCGCAGGCCTTTGAGGGTTTACGGCTTGCTCAACGCCCCTTATGGCGAGCGGAATCGATTGTGGCGACTGCCGATCACAATACGCCCACCACCGGCTGGGAGCGTGGCCTGGATGGCATTGATGACCCGATTTCGCGCGAACAGGTTGTGACGCTTGATCAGAACATCGCAGCCTTCAAGGTGCCGGTTTACTTTCCTTTTCTCGATCAGCGCCAGGGAATCGTTCATGTGATCGGCCCTGAGCAGGGCGCAACCTTGCCGGGGATGACGGTTGTCTGCGGTGACTCGCACACCAGTACCCATGGCGCTTTTGCCTGTCTTGCCTTTGGAATCGGCACCTCCGAAGTCGAGCATGTGATGGCCACACAATGTCTTCTCGCCAAGAAGATGAAAAATATGCTGGTAGCAGTCGATGGCGCACTACAGCGCGGGGTCACGGCCAAGGATCTGGTGCTTGCCATCATCGGCCGCATCGGAACTGCGGGTGGCACCGGCTACGCGATCGAGTTTGCCGGTTCGGCAGTCCGCAGCCTCAGTATGGAAGGCCGCATGACGCTTTGCAATATGGCGATTGAGGCAGGCGCACGCGCTGGGATGGTAGCGGTTGACGAAACCACGATTCAATACCTTCGCCATCGACCGATGGCACCACGCGAAGCCGATTGGGAGCAGGCGGTTTCGCATTGGCGTCAATTTAAAAGCGATGAAGGAGCGCACTTCGATCAGCTGGTTCGACTCGATGCGGCTCAGATTGCCCCGCAGGTGACCTGGGGAACCTCGCCAGAGATGGTGGTTGGTATCGACGGCCGCGTGCCTGATCCGGATAAGGAAAAGGATGCGGTTCGGCGCGAAGGAATGGAGCGCGCACTGCAGTACATGGGTTTGACCCCGAATACTGCGATGGAGACTATTGCGCTCGACAAAATCTTTATTGGGTCTTGTACAAACTCTCGCATCGAGGATCTTCGGATAGCGGCTGCGGTTGTCAAAGGAAAACGCAAAGCCGCAAGCGTCAGCCTGGCCATGGTGGTGCCCGGCTCGGGGCTGGTGAAACGCATGGCCGAGGCCGAGGGCCTGGATCGTATTTTTAAAGATGCGGGTTTTGAGTGGCGTGAGCCGGGTTGCTCGATGTGTCTGGCGATGAACGCCGATCGCCTGGAGCCGGGTGAGCGCTGTGCGTCGACCTCAAACCGTAACTTTGAGGGTCGGCAGGGCACCGGCGGTCGCACCCATCTGGTCAGCCCGGCCATGGCCGCTGCTGCCGGCGTGGCGGGGCATTTTGTAGATGTTCGAAGGATGGCCTGAGCATGAGAGCGCTTACAATTCATCGCGGCTTGGTGGTTCCTCTGGATCGTGCAAATGTTGATACCGATGCCATCATTCCGAAGCAGTTTCTGAAGTCCATCAAACGTTCCGGATTCGGCCCCAATCTTTTTGATGCCTGGCGCTATCTTGACCGCGGTGAGCCGGGGATGGATCACAGCAGTCGAACCTTGAATCCGGACTTCAGTTTGAATCAGTCGCGATTCAAGGGCGCCTCGATCCTGGTCGCTCGAAAGAACTTCGGATGCGGATCATCGCGGGAACACGCACCATGGGCACTGGAAGATTTTGGCATCCGGGCGATTATCGCCCCCTCATTTGCGGATATTTTTTATAACAACTGTTTCAAGAACGGACTCTTGCCGATCGTGCTGTCCGAGGCCGAGGTTGACGCTGTGTTTCATGCAGTTGCAGCCTTTCCCGGTTTCGAACTGCTGATCGATTTGCCGGCGCAAAGGGTCTCGTGGATCGACGGCTCAAGAACCATGGCCTTTGAAGTCGACCCCTTTCGCAAGGATTGTCTTGTGAACGGTTATGACGAAATCGGGCTCACGCTTCGCCACGCCGATCTGATTCGGACTTTTGAGGCCCGGCGACTACAGGCTCAGCCCTGGCTTCAAGCACCGAGGACAAAGCGATGACAAAAAGGATCGCTGTCCTGGCCGGCGACGGTATTGGTCCGGAAATCACCGAACAGTGCGTGCGCGTGCTCCAGAGCATGCGCGACGATGGCCTGGCGCTCGAGTTTTCCGCTGCCGCTGTGGGGGGCGCTGGCTATGACCAGTCAAAGGATCCACTGCCTGCGGAAACGCTTGCACTTTGTGAGGCTTCTGACGCAATACTTTTTGGATCGGTAGGCGGCCCTCAATATGACAGCCTGCCCCGTCCGATGCGGCCCGAACAAGGCTTATTGCGACTTCGCAAGCACTTCGATCTCTTTGCTAATTTGCGCCCGGCCATCGTGTTTCCAGAACTTGCGCATGCATCGAGCTTGAAGGCCGAGGTGGTTGCAGGTCTTGACTTACTGATTCTTCGCGAGCTGACCTCAGATATTTACTTCGGGCAGCCGCGAGGCATTCACCGCAACGCACAAGGCCTTCGCGAAGGCTTTGACACGATGCGCTACAACGAATCGGAAATTAGCCGCATTGCGCATCTCGGATTTCAGTCGGCTATGAAAAGGCAGCGCAGGCTTTGTTCGGTGGACAAGGCCAATGTGCTTGAGACCACCCAACTGTGGCGCGACGTCGTGAGCGAGATTGCCAAAGACTATCCCGATGTCACACTCTCGCATATGTATGTCGACAATGCTGCCATGCAATTGATTCGCAATCCCCGACAGTTTGATGTGATGGTCACAGGCAATATGTTTGGCGATATTTTGTCCGATGAAGCATCGATGCTCACAGGCTCCATCGGTATGCTGCCTTCGGCATCACTGAACGACAAGCAGTTTGGACTTTACGAGCCGATTCACGGATCTGCGCCGGACATCGCCGGCAAAGGACTTGCCAATCCGCTTGCCAGCATTTTGTCGGCGGCGATGATGCTGCGCTACTCGCTCGATTTGGCGCCCTATGCCGACCGGCTTGAGTCTGCGGTTCGAAGGGTGCTTGCAGAGCGCTATCGCACCGCAGATATTCAAGAGCCCGGATGCAAGCTTGTGGGCACCGTGGCAATGGCCGATGCTGTGATCGAAGCCTTGGGACATGCGCACTAAGGTGGATGCTGCTGCCGTAGCCTTGACTGCCGACAAAGCGGATGCAGGCTTTGTTGAACCATCGGTTCGCGCTGACGCCGTGGCAGCGGGCGCTCGATTAAAACCGCTTGTAGCCCTGATTGGTTGGCGCGGCATGGTGGGTTCGGTGCTGATGAAGCGCATGCATGCTGAAGGCGATTTCGATCACTTCCGGGCGCGCTTTTTTTCAAGCTCCAACGCCGGTGGACCGGCTCCTGCAGGCGATCTGGCGCTTGCCGATGCGGCTGATCTCAAGTCCT
The DNA here is from genome assembly GCA_002342365.1 of Burkholderiales bacterium UBA2459. Lineage (GTDB taxonomy): Bacteria > Pseudomonadota > Gammaproteobacteria > Burkholderiales > Burkholderiaceae_E > UBA3064. Next base: position 100,503 of record DDPV01000012.1, read on the forward strand.
TATCAGAATGCGAGGTGGTGCTCAGCTGCCAGGGCGGCGACTACACCCAAAGCACCCATGCGGCGCTGCGTGCCTTGGGTTGGGAGGGATTCTGGATTGATGCGGCCTCAACGCTTCGTATGCAAGACGATGCGATCGTTGTCCTTGATCCCTTGAATCGCGAACTGATCGATGAGGGATTGGAGCGGGGCATTAAAGATTATATCGGTGGTAATTGCACGGTGAGCTTGATGATGATGGCGCTCAGCGGCCTTTTGCGCGAGGATCTGGTTGACTGGATCAGCGCGATGACCTACCAGTCAGCTTCCGGTGCAGGCGCTCAAAACATGCGCGAACTCATTGCCCAAATGGGTTATGTGCATCAGGAGTCGGCAGCGCTTCTGGCCGATGAGCAAAGCAGTATTCTCGACTTGGATGCGCGTGTGGCGGCATCGTTGAGATCGCCTGGGCTGCCAACGCAGCATTTC
>DDPV01000012.1:101007-151605 GCA_002342365.1 Burkholderiales bacterium UBA2459
CAAGGTCCCGGCAGAATCCCGGTTGAGTCGATTTGCGTGCGGGTTGGAGCGATGCGATGCCACTCGCAAGCGCTCACGATCAAGTTAAAGCGTGACCTGCCGCTTGCTGAAATCGAGTCGCTGATCGCCGCCGGAAACCCCTGGGTTCGTCTGGTGCCCAATACGCGCGAGCACAGCATACGATCGCTTTGCCCAGCGGCGGTTTCTGGCACGCTCGATATCGCCATCGGACGCTTGCGCAAGCTTTCATTCGGTGGCGATTATCTGAGTGCGTTTACCGTCGCAGATCAACTCCTTTGGGGCGCCGCTGAGCCCTTGCGTCGCATGCTTCGCATCGTCTTGCCGCGATTGCGCTGATGCGGTGACGATGCAGCGTTTGGCCGAGGTCAGCGAATCCTTGCCGCCCAAAAAGGGGACGGAGGCTGCATCTGAAGCCCAGCAGCGGATTGCGGTGCTCGAGCAGCAAGTCGCTGAATTGAAGCGACAGCTCGAGCTGCGTGATCAAGCCAAAAGTGGCGCAGTCGCTCCGGCGCCAAATCAGCCTGAGCCAGACGCTGCCCGTCCCACCCAGGCAGCCGCGTCGACCTCATCGGCGCCACAAACTAACCTGAGCTTGGTGATACCGAGCGAGCGGGTTGCACCGGCCTGGCTGCGAACGACTGAGGGGATGGTGTTGACAAGCGTGCTGCTGGCAGCGCTTTTCGTCGGCTTTGTGGTGCTGTGGCGCATGCGCACCCCTATCCATGCTGCACCCCCATCGGACGATGAGTCCTGGCCTCCCGAGCTGCGCAAAGCGCGTGATGCGATCAATCGGGCTGCGGGCAGGGACGCTGGCTTGGAAAGCCAAAGCCCGCTTGAAAAGGCCGTCGATGGGCGGTTTCCGATTCCGGATCTCGACTTTGTTGAAGGCGTTCGCGAAGGCAAAAAGTCCGAGCGCAAGGCACCTTAGCCGATGCCGCGTATTGCCTTGCGCCTAGCTTATGACGGTAGCGGCTATTGTGGATGGCAGACGCAGGCCAATCGCAATAGCCTTCAAGACGAACTCGAAGCGGCGATCGCCGACATTGCTCTTGAGCCTGTTCGGGTAGTCTGTGCGGGGCGCACCGACACGGGGGTGCATGCGCTTTCACAACTGGTTCACTTCGACACCCAAGCCTTGCGACCGCTATCGGCCTGGGTGAAGGGGGTGAATCGGGTTTTGGTGCAGCGTCACGAGCAACGGGATGGGCAAGGGCTGGGGCGCATGATGGTGCGCGATGCGCAGACCACCGCAGAGGACTTTCATGCCCGCTTCAGTGCGCTTGCGCGTCGTTATATTTACGTTATTTATAACGCAAACGACTGGCATCCACATTGGGTGAATCGCTCGGGTTTTTATTACCGTGAACTGGATGTGGATGCGATGCAAAAGGCAGCCGACCTGTTGATCGGCGAGCATGATTTTTCGGCGTTCAGGGCTGCAGGCTGTCAGGCTGCATCGCCAATCCGAACGCTTCAGTCCTTCAGCCTCAAGGCCCACAAGCCTTTTATACTCGCGCATGTGCAGGCGGATGCGTTTTTACACCATATGATTCGCAACATGTTGGGAGCTTTACTTGCAATCGGCTCTGGGGACGAACCGCCTGAGCGCATGCCTGAATGGCTGCACGCCGCGGATCGGCGGCTTTTACCACCGACCTTTTCGCCGACCGGACTTTACTTTGCAGGCGCCATTTATCCTGAAGGCGCACTTGGCTTTTCGAGCCTGAGCGGCGCTGAGGAAATCTTGCCCGGCTTATGCATGTCGTCGTCCTTGTCTGTCTGAACCGGGCAAGGACCATGCAGTGATACGCAAGGCAAACCCCAGGCTTTCATGACACTGATCAAATTTTGTGGCCTGGTTCGCAGCGAGGATGTTGAAGTAGCCGGCCGTCTTGGGGTTGACTACGCGGGTTTTGTGCTCTATGCAAAAAGTCCGCGCGCGCTGCAATTAGAGCAGGCGCATGAGCTTCGCAAGCGGCTGCCTTCGTTTATGCGCTGCGTTGGGCTTTTTGTGAATGCGCACCCGCTGTATGTGCAGGCCGCTCACCAACGTCTGGGCCTGGATGTGATTCAGTTTCATGGCGATGAATCGCCGCAAAGCTGCCTTGAGGCAGCACCGGTCGCTTTTTGGCGCGCCGTGCGCATGCAAAACCGCGAGAGTCTCGCACTGGCAATGGGGGCGTTCGCGCGTGCGGGCGTGCAAGCGTCCGGTGCGCAGACTGAAATTGTCGCTGTTGCGCATACGCGGCCTTGTGAGGCCTTTCTTGTGGATGCCGATGCGAGAACTGCCTACGGCGGAAGTGGCCAGATTTTCGATTGGTCCTGGTTGGCTTTACCTGCGCAGCGCCCTGAGCGGTTGATACTCAGTGGCGGCCTCACGCCCGAAAATGTTCAATCCGCGCTGCTTGCGGTGCAACCCTGGGCGGTTGATGTGTCCTCCGGGATTCAGGGTGCCTCGCCACGCCGTAAGGATGCAGGCAAAATGGAGGCCTTCGTGCATGCCGTGAGGGCCCATGGGCAATCGAAAGCCGCTGCACACTCCTTTCAACGCGAGGCCGATGGATGAAGCCCTATGACTTACCCGATGCCAAGGGGCACTTTGGCCCCTACGGTGGGATCTTCGTATCCGAAACACTGATGCACGCTTTGGAGGCGCTTCGCGAGGCTTATGCCCACTATCGCGAAGACCCTGAGTTTGTGGCGGAGTTTCGATCCGAACTTCGGCATTTTGTAGGCCGTCCGAGCCCGATTTACCATGCCCGGAATTGGAGCGAGCGGCTAGGCGGTGCCCAGATTTACTTCAAGCGCGAAGATCTCAACCACACCGGCGCTCATAAGGTGAACAACACCATCGGCCAGGCGCTGTTGGCAAGGCGAATGGGCAAACCGCGCGTCATCGCCGAGACGGGAGCAGGCCAGCATGGCGTAGCCAGTGCGACGGTGGCTGCACGCTTTGGCATGAAGTGCGTGGTCTATATGGGTGAAGAAGACGTCGGGCGTCAGGCGGCCAACGTGTACCGTATGAAACTACTCGGTGCTGAGGTGGTGCCGGTCACAAGCGGTTCGCGCACCTTGAAAGATGCGCTCAATGAAGCGATGCGCGACTGGGTGACGCATGTGGAAGACACCTTTTACATTATTGGGACTGTTGCGGGTCCACATCCTTATCCCATGATGGTTCGTGATTTCAACTCGGTTGTGGGCAAGGAATGCCTTGAGCAAATGCCTCAGGTCGCCGGCAGGCAGCCCGATTACGTGTTGGCTTGCGTAGGCGGTGGCTCCAACGCCATGGGTATCTTCTACGATTACATTCCGGATGAAGGTGTGCGACTGATCGGCGTGGAAGCTGCAGGCGACGGCCTTGACACCGTTCGGCATGCAGCAAGCTTGCAGCGCGGCATCCCCGGCGTGCTGCACGGCAATCGCACGTATTTGCTGCAAGATGAGAACGGTCAGATTCAGGAAACCCACTCGCTTTCCGCGGGGCTTGACTATCCCGGGGTTGGACCCGAACACGCCTGGCTCAAGGACAGCGGTAGGGCAAGCTATGTGGGCGCAACCGATGCCGAGGCGCTGGCTGCCTTTCACGATTGTTGCCGAATCGAGGGCATTATCCCAGCCCTCGAAACAAGCCATGCGTTGGCGCACGCGGCCAAGCTTGCTCCAACGCTTGCCAAGGATCAAATCATTCTTGTGAATTTAAGTGGGCGTGGCGATAAGGATTTGCATATCGTTGCCGAGGCAAGCGGCCTTGAGTTTTTCTGTCGGGCAAGTTGTCGCAAGTCAAGTGGGGTCTGAGCGTGCAGCGTATTGAGGGCCGATTCAAGTCGCTGCGGCAATGCGCTCGAAAGGGGCTTATCCCCTATATCGCTGCCGGTGACCCAAGCCCGACGCATACGGTTGGCTTGATGCATGCGCTGGCCGCTGCGGGCGCCGATGTGATCGAACTTGGCGTTCCATTTTCTGATCCGATGGCTGACGGTCCAGCGATTCAGCGGGCAAGCGAGCGCGCCATCCGTCAGGGCGTGGGACTGCGTCAGTGCCTGGCCATGGTCGATGCCTTTCGCAGCGACGATGCAAACACGCCGGTGGTGTTGATGGGCTACGCCAATCCGATTGAGCGTTTCGGTCGTGAGGCTTTTGTCAGCGAGGCAAGGGCTGTTGGCGTGGACGGTGTGCTGGTGGTTGACTATCCGCCCGAAGAATCGAAAGACTTTGCGCAGGCCTTGGTCGCTGCCGGGATCGATCCGATTTTTCTGCTTTCACCGACCAGCACCGAGGCAAGGATTCGCGATATCGTTCACTACGCCAAAGGCTATGTTTATTATGTCAGTCTAAAAGGGATAACAGGCGCTGCTCACCTTGATGTGCAGGCGGTGGCAGCCAAAATGCCCTTGATTCGTCAATACACCGATTTGCCCATTGGGGTTGGCTTCGGGATCCGTGATGCCCAAAGTGCGCGAGCCATTGCCGAGGTGGCCGACGCGGTGGTGATCGGAACTCGACTGATCCAGGAAATGGAGCAAGCAGGCGCAGACCAGGCGCAGGCTGCGGTTGCAAGCTTGCTTGCAAGCATCCGAGAAGGCATGGACGCTTAGGCGTGTTTGCAGCCCGACATAAGCGCAGCAAGGAGTCCGCATGAGTTGGCTCGATAAGTTACTGCCCCCCAGGATTCAAAGAGCTCCGGGCACGGCAAAGAAAATCCCCGAAGGCCTTTGGGTGAAATGCCCAAGTTGCGACGTGGTTCTGTACGCCGCTGACTTGCAGACCAATGTCAACGTTTGCCCCAAATGCCATCACCACCTTCGGATGTCGGCTAGAGAGCGTATCAACAGTTTGCTCGACCCAGAGGGTCGCTTTGAGATCGGGCAGGAAGTGCTTGCGGTTGATGCGCTGAAGTTCAAAGACTCGCGCAAGTACAGCGACCGGCTGCAGGAGGCGATTGACCAGACTGGCGAAACCGATGCGATTGTGGTGATGGGGGGCGCGATTTGCAGCATTCCGGCGGTGCTTGCAGCCTTTGAATTCGACTTCATGGGGGGCTCCATGGGTGCCGTGGTGGGCGAGCGTTTTTCTCGGGGCGTGCAGGCGGCAATCGATCAGCGGATGGCCTTTATTTCTGTGGCCGCCTCGGGCGGCGCCCGGATGCAAGAGGGATTACTTTCCTTGATGCAAATGGCCCGAACCACTGCGATGCTCAGCGAGCTTTCCGCGCGGCGGCTGCCCTACATCTCGGTGCTCACCGATCCGACGATGGGCGGAGTCTCAGCAAGTTTTTGCTTTTTGGGCGATGTGGTGATCGCTGAGCCCAAGGCTTTGATTGGTTTTGCAGGGCCGCGGGTGATTGAGCAAACAGTACGCGAAAAACTTCCGGAGGGTTTTCAGCGCGCGGAGTTTCTCCTGGAAAAAGGCGCAGTCGATATGATTCTTGATCGAAGGCAGCTTCGCGAAACGATTGCCCGGCTCATTGCCTTGTTGATGCGTCAAAGCAGCGATGCAGTGGTCATGGGGGCTGCGCATTGACCGCTCGGCGGCTGAAGGCGACGCAGCGCCGATGACATTGCGGGATTGGTTATCACGATTAGAGCAGGGTCCGCGAGGTGGTATTGCACTGGGGCTTGACCGCGTTCGGGTCGTGGCGCATCGGATGGGTATCGGCTTTGAGTGTCCGGTCATTCTGGTCGGTGGTACCAACGGCAAAGGATCCACCTGCGCCATGTTGGAATCGATCCTCACGCAGGCTGGTTACCGAACAGCGCTTTACACCTCGCCGCATTTGCTGCGCTTTAACGAAAGGCTGCGGATCGCCCAACAGGCAATCGATGATGAGACGCTTCTGCCATCGTTTGAGGTGGTCGAGGCAGCCCGTGGCGCTGAGTTTTTAACCTATTTCGAGTTCACGAGCCTTGCCATCTTTCACGCAGTGATGCGGGCTAAACCCGATGTGTTCATTGCCGAAATTGGTCTTGGCGGGCGACTCGATGCAGTCAACATCCTGGAGCCGGATTGTTCGATCGTGACCGCAATCGATATTGATCACGCCGAGTGGCTCGGCCCAACGCGAGAAAAGATCGCCTGGGAGAAGGCACATATTTACCGGGCAGGGCGGCCGGCGATCTGCTCGGATCCGCAGCCGCCGCAAAGCCTCATGGACTACGCCGGGCAAATCGGCGCTGACCTTTACTTGATCGGACGCGACTTCAATTATTCGGGGGACCGACAACAATGGTCTTGCGCGATTCGCGGCCGGCGCCGTCCCAGCCTGGCTTATCCGGCGCTACGCGGCGCCAATCAGCTGCTCAATGCCTCAGGCGCACTGGCAGCGCTCGATGCATTACGCATGCAATTGCCGGTTGCCGCGCAGGCGATTCGTCAGGGCCTGGCGCTCGTCGACCTTCCGGGTCGATTCCAGGTTCTTCCCGGTCTTCCCAGCGTCATTCTGGATGTTGCACACAATCCGCACGCAGTCGCGCACCTGGCAGCGAATCTGGATCAGATGGGGTTCTTTCCGGAGACTTATGCGGTGGTCGGGATGCTGTCGGACAAGGATGTAGCGTCCTCGCTCAAGGCGATCGCATCGCGGGTGCAGCACTGGATGCTGTGTTCGCTACCTGGCCCACGGGGATTGCCTGCCGATTCGATTGAGCAAGGACTGCGAAACGCCGATGCGCTTGGTGTCGATGCCCTCGGACAGCGTGCAAGTCTTCAATGCTTTGAGTCGCCCCGTCAGGCCCTTGCGGCCGCGAGGAGTCGGGCTCAGGACAATGATAGGATCGTGGTCTTCGGGTCTTTTCTCACGGTTGCTGACGTTCTAGCAGAACAAGGCCAGGTTTAGATCATCATGAACAAGTCTGCGGACGAAGCGGATCGCTATTCGCTTCAAGCCGCTTCGCCATATAGCGATAGGGCAAGACAGCGCCTGATTGGTGCGCTGGTCCTGGTGGCAGTTGTGTCCATCATCATGCCTATTTTTTTCCATGGCGAACCCCGGATCCCATCGCTCGATCCAAAGATCAGTCTGCCAAGCCGCGACGCAGCAGGCAGTCAACCGGGGGGGGCAGACGAAAGCAAAGGCTCTGAACCCCAATCGGCTGCCGATACCGCAAAGTCTGCCGAGGCTGAGCCACAGGCGACAGCGGTTGAGCCTGAGAAGACCGGTGAGCTTTCTCAGGCGGGGGGGTCGGTTCAGGCGGGTCAGGCCACAGCAACCGGGCAGCTTGGGCAATCGAACCAAGCCAGCGTGCTTGAGGCCAAACAAGCGCCTGCCATTCAAGCCGACGCAGGAAAGTCGAATGCAGCCGACCAAGTGGTCAGGCAGCCTTATCCAGAGCGCTACCCTGACCGCTATGTTCTACAGGCGGGTGCTTACTCTCAGTCGGAGAACGCCGATGCCCAGGTTGCTCGGCTTAAAAAACTAGGTGTCAAAGTGTATACCGATCGTATCAAGACGCCCAAAGGGGAGCGGGTGCGGGTTCGGGTCGGACCCTTCGCAAACAAAGCCGATGCAGTCAAGGTTCAGACAAAGCTGCGTCAGGCGCAAATCGAGACCGCGTTGGCTGGTCCCGATGCTTGAGTCTCAGGCAAGCAAAGTGCAAATCCTGGCGTGTCGGCTTAAAGTTCAAGCTTGCTTATCCTTTGAAAAAGGTAGAGCGTTGTGGAATCAACAACGTGGTTTCAGTTAAGCCTGTGGGATTGGATGAGCCTGCTCGTGTTGGCGACTTCAACCGTGACAGGACTTCTCAGCGGACTGGTCAAATCGGCTTTTGCGCTCGCATCCTGGGTGATTGCCTGGCTCTTTGCTGCCGAGCTTGGCACGAGGCTTTCAGCCCTGCTCAGCTGGCCTCAGGATCGCTTTGTGCTTTTGGTGATCGCCTTTTTTTTGCTGTTACTCACGACCCGCGTGATGGGCGCGATGACCGCCTCGGCCCTGCGCTGGGCCGGTTTGGGATTGGTCGACCGGCTTGCGGGCTTTGCGCTTGGATTGGCTCGCGCGATGCTCATTCTTGCGCTTTGCGCTTTATTGGCGCAGCGACTCGGCCTGATGCAACATGAGTCCTTTGACCGTGCCCACAGTCGTGGACTATGGATCTGGCTTGTGCAAACCGCAGAGCCTTATTGGTCCGACATGGTGCAGGCAAAACTGCGAGGGGAGACTTAGCGGATGTGCGGTGTAATCGGTGTGGCAGGTCACGGGCCTGTCAATCAGGCAATTTATGACGGATTGTTGCTTCTGCAGCACCGGGGCCAGGACGCGGCTGGTATCGCCACCGAGGACCGGGGACGGTTTTACATGTACAAAGCCACCGGACTCGTGCGGGATGTTTTTCGCACGCGCAATATGCGCTCATTACCGGGCTTGCATGGTTTAGGCCATGTGCGCTATCCCACCGCAGGCTCGGCGATGAACCCCGAAGAGGCCCAGCCGTTTTATGTCAATGCGCCTTACGGTGTCACCCTGGCCCATAACGGGAACTTGACCAACTCAGCCGATTTGAAACGCGAGATGTTTGCGATGGATCGTCGCCACATCAACACGGACTCGGACTCTGAAATACTTCTTAACGTGTTTGCGCACGCGCTGCAAGATCTCGGTGCTGCGGCAAAGCTTGAGGCTATGCAGCGCAGCAGCCTGCGCGCGCAGCTCACCGTGGACGAAATCTTTGCGGCAGTCACAATACTTGGAACGCGCGCCCGTGGCGCTTTTGCTGTGGCGATGCAAATTGCCAATGTCGGCTTGCTTGCGTTTCGTGATCCTTTTGGTATTCGTCCGATGTGTCTTGGCTTTCGGGAAACCGAACAGGGTACCGAGTGGATGGTCGCCTCGGAGTCGGTTGCGGTTGAGGGCCTCGGATTTGAATTGCTGCGCGACCTAAAGCCCGGCGAAGCCATTTTGATCGACCGCGATGGGCAATTGCACCAGCAGCAATGCATGCCCTCTCAAGGATTGCATCCTTGTATTTTTGAGTATGTTTACTTTGCCCGCCCAGATTCGGTGATCGACCAGGTTTCGGTGTACGACGCGCGGCTGAGCATGGGAGCCTTGCTCGCTGACGATGTGAAGGCGGCCTTTCACATGGGCGATATTGATGTGGTGATGCCGATTCCCGACACCTCGCGCCCTTCGGCGATGGAACTGGCAGACCGCCTGAGTCTGCCGTACCGGGAGGGTTTCATCAAGAATCGCTACGTGGGCCGAACCTTCATCATGCCAGGGCAGGCTGTACGACGCCGTTCGGTAAGGCAAAAGCTCAATGCGATGAGCATCGAATTCAAAGGCAAAAGTGTGTTGCTGGTGGACGATTCAATCGTTCGGGGGACCACATCACAGGAAATCATTCAAATGGCGCGAGATGCTGGCGCGCGCAAGGTCTACTTTGCATCGGCCTCACCGCCGGTACGTTTCCCCAATGTGTATGGTATCGATATGCCAACGCGTAGCGAGCTGGTTGCGCACGGACGCAGCGACCAGGAAATTTGCAAGCTGCTTGGCGCCGACGGTCTTGTCTATCAATCGATCCACAGCATGAAGCAGGCTGTGGCAAGGCTTGCGCAGGGTTTTCGGGGCTTTGAAGCCTCCTGTTTTGACGGTCACTACCTGACTGGTGATGTGGATCAGGCCTTGCTCGGGGAAATCGAGTCACAAAGGCTCAGGATGGAGGCAGCGGAAGAGGCATCGCAGGCGGATTTGCATGCGGCGATGAATTTGCAATTTTTACAACGAGATGCCTGACCGGCAATAAGCGACGATGGACGATTACTTTGCACCTGATCCCTTGAACGATCTTGATTTCAGCACAAGAGCGGTACGTGCAGGAACCGATCGAACCGCCTTTGGCGAGCATGGCGAGGCGATGTTTCTGACTTCGAGCTTTGTTTTCGATAACGCAGCCCAAGCTGCAGCCCGATTCGGAAACCAGGATCCAGGTTATGTTTATTCGCGTTTTACCAATCCAACGGTTCGACAGTTTGAGCGCAGGCTTGCCAGTCTTGAGCAAGGGGAAGCGTGCATCGCTACCGCATCAGGTATGGCAGCGATTATGACCACCGCCATGGCCTTGCTGAAGGCAGGCGATCATTTGGTCTGCGCAAGCGCTGTTTTCGGGGCAACTTATCAGCTTTTCAACATGCTCGAGCGCTTCGGGATCAGCTGCAGTTATGTGCCGCTGACCGATTTGCAAGCCTGGGAGCAGGCAATCAGGCCGCAGACCCGGATGTTTTATATTGAAACGCCGTCAAACCCGCTCACCGAGATTGCCGACCTTCAGGCTCTGGCAGCGCTGGCCCGATCGCACAGCATCAGCCTCGTGGTCGATAACTGCTTTTGCACGCCAGCGCTGCAACTGCCGCTTGCGCATGGTGCCGATATTGTGATTCATTCTGCAACGAAATATATTGATGGCCAAGGGCGGATTCTTGGCGGGGCAATTGTTGGCCGGCGGGCCTTGATCCATGATCAAATCCTGCCGCTGATGCGGATGACCGGACCTACGCTTTCGGCCTTTAATGCATGGGTGCTAATCAAAGGCATGGAGACTTTGTCATTGCGCATGGAACAACAAAGCGAGCACGCGCTCACGATTGCCCATTGGCTGCAGGCCCATCCTGGCGTGGCGCGTGTGTTTTACCCGGGCCTGAAAAGTCATCCGCAGCATGCGCTCGCCAGCGCACAGCAGAGGCGTTTTGGAGCGATCGTCGCTTTTGAGGTGTGCGGCAAGGACGATCAGGCGCTGCGTGAGCATGCATGGTCTGTAATAGATCATTGCAAAGTGATCTCGATCACCGGAAATCTTGGCGATACAAAGAGCACGATTACCCACCCGGCCACGACGACCCATGGAAGGCTCACGCCACAAGCCCGAGCGCAAGCCGGTATCGGTGAGGGTTTGATCCGCCTGGCGGTCGGTTTGGAGTCGCCACGCGATGTTTGTGCAGATCTTGAGCGCGGTTTTCAGGCGATGCAAGCCCTGCTGGCCGGCCGTTCAGGCTAGCGCGATCAAGTGCACGCGAGCCCAATGACATCAACAGGTGTTGACATGACGAGCTACAAATCGGTTGAGCAAATTGTTCAGGGCGTTGCAAGTACCGATGGTGCGGGCGTGAAGCTCTTGCGTGTGCTGCACGGCGCATCGATGCAACGCCGACTGGATCCCTGGTTAATGCTCGATTATTTTTCATCGGATCAACCCGATGATTACCTCGCGGGCTTTCCCGATCATCCGCACCGTGGCTTTGAGACGATCACGATCATGCTCGAAGGCCGCATGTTGCACCGGGACAGCCGCGGCAATGAGGGCTTGCTTGAAGCGGGCGATGTGCAGTGGATGCGTGCAGCACGCGGCATCGTGCACTCCGAAATGCCGCAACAGACCCAAGGTCGACTCGCGGGATTTCAGCTCTGGCTGAATCTGCCTGCGTCGCACAAAATGCTTGAACCCTGCTGGCGGGATATTGCGGCGGCGGATATCCCGCGGTGGGAGGACAGCCATGGCGGCTATTTGCGGCTGATTGCAGGCGCTTTGCCTGAGCGTTTGGGGGAACTGTGCTGTATATCGGAGACCACGATCGGCCCGCTTGTGCAAACGCTAAGCAAGCCTTTGATCGTCCATGGTCGGATTGCGGCAAAGCGGCAAGGCGATTGTGATCTTGAGATTCCGGTTCCCAGGGGCCACCATGCTTTGATTTATATGATCGATGACGGTCTTGTGATCGATGAACAAGCCCTGCCGGCAGGCTCGATGGCGGTCTTGTCAAACGATGGTGATGGATTGCGACTGGCTGGAGCGGGTTCCTTTTTGTTGGTGAGCGGACAACCGATTGGCGAGCCCATTGTGCAAATGGGACCTTTTGTGATGAACACGCGTGAAGCCGTCTTACAAGCGGTCCACGACTATCAAACGGGGCGGCTAGGCTGAGTCGTAAGGGTTATGACACTGATAAGCGATGATCAACGGCCCTGGTACGTCTGTCACACAAAACCCAAGCAAGAGTTTCGTGCGGCGGAAAATCTCGATCGCCAGGGCTATCAGATCTGGTTGCCGCAAATGATGGCCTGGCAGCGCAAGAAGTCGCTGCTGGTGCCGATGTTTCCACGGTACATGTTTCTCAGGCCAGCGCATGCGCAACAAAGCATTGCGCCGATCCGCTCAACGCTTGGGGTTTTCGGATTGGTCCGTTTCGGGATGGAGCCCGCGGTGATTCGCGACCCCACGCTGCAATCGCTTCGTGCGCTTGAGGAGCAGCTGCGCGAGGCAGCATTCACAAGCTTTTCGCCCTTCAAGCAGGGCGACCGGGTGCTGATTGTGGACGGTCCCTTCAAGGGTCTTGAAGGCATTGTCAGTTCGGTGGCTGAAGAGCGGGTCAGCGTTTTGATGACCCTGATCGGACGAGAGCGCTCGCTGGAGTTTCCTGCTGCCATGCTTAAGGTCAGTTAGTCCTGCAAGCATCCACACAATGTCGAAACAGGCGATTCTCTTGACAGGCGGTGCGGGCTACATCGGCAGCCACACCGCAGTCAGTTTGGCGGAGGCAGGCTACTTCCCTGTTTTGCTTGATAATTTCTGTAACGCTGATCGTGCTGTGATTGATCGCCTGACGCAGCTGATTGGCGCTTCGGCCTTCGCAATCAGGCAGGGGGACGCTCGCGAACAGTGCGTGGTCACAAGCCTGATTGAGGACTTTGAGGTCGCAGCGGTGATTCATTTTGCCGCCCTGAAGGCCGTCGGTGAATCGGTATCACAACCTTTACGTTATTACGACAATAACACAGCATCGCTGATTGCGGTGCTCAAGGCGATTGAGGCATACGCAAGCACGCGGGCGATTAGCCTGGTTTACAGTTCGTCGGCCACGGTTTACGGCGACCCTGATACGGTACCGATACCCGAGACCGCGCCGCTGCGTCCGACCAATCCTTATGCATGGACCAAACTCATCGGTGAGCAAATTGCACTGGCGCATTCGCATGCCGATCCGCGCTGCCGCGTGGTGAGATTGCGATACTTCAACCCTGTGGGCGCGCATGCTTCAGCCTTGATCGGCGAGCAACCTCAAGGCGTGCCCAACAATTTGATGCCCTATGTGCAGCAGGTAGCGGTGGGTAAACGCGCCTTTCTCGCTGTCTTCGGTTGCGACTGGCCAACAGCGGATGGCACCGGTGTGCGCGACTACCTGCACGTGATGGATCTGGCACAAGGCCATGTCAGCGCAGTCGATTATCTGTTGCAAGGCGGTGCTTCAGAGGTTATCAACCTGGGAACCGGAAAGGGCCATTCGGTTCTTGATCTGGTCAACGCCTTTACCAAAGCAAGCGGTCAGTCGATTCCTTATCGCTTTGTTGAACGGCGGCCCGGCGATATCGCGGTCTGTTATGCCGATGCCGGCAAGGCGTTGTCGCTACTGGGCTGGAAGGCCGGCTACGATCTTGACACCATGTGCGCCGATGCCTGGCGCTGGCAATCGACCAACCCCGACGGTTATCAATAAGGATTTCAGATGCGTGTTGTGGTGACCGGAGCAGCCGGCTTTATCGGCTTTCATGTGGCGCGATTTTTGTTGTCGCGAGGTGACGACGTCCTGGGCGTTGATTCGGTCAATGATTATTACGATCCTGCGATCAAAGAAGCAAGGCTCGCCATCCTCAGCGCGATGCCCGGGTTCTCTTTTTTACGGGGTAGCCTTGTGGATGAAGCGCTGGTGAGTCAGGCTTTCATGCACAGGCCCGAGCGGGTGATTCACCTGGCGGCGCAGGCTGGCGTGCGCTACTCGCTCGTCAATCCAATGGCCTATGTGGAAAGCAACATCATCGCTTTTACCCGAATCCTTGAGGCCTGTCGCCATCACCAGGTTGCCCATCTTACTTATGCGTCGACCAGCAGCGTTTATGGCGCAAACACCAAGATGCCCTTTAGCGAGCATCAAGGTGTTGACCATCCGCTGCAGTTTTACGCCGCAAGCAAGCGTGCCAATGAATTGATGGCCCACAGCTACAGCCATCTTTTTGCGCTTCCCACCACCGGTTTACGGTTTTTCACGGTCTACGGGCCATGGGGCAGGCCTGATATGGCCTTGTTTTTGTTCACGAAAAACATCCTGGAAGGCAAAGCCATCGAGGTGTTTAACCATGGCAAGCACACCAGGGATTTCACCTATGTGGACGATATTGTTCAAGGTGTTGTCCGCGCCAGTGATCAGATTGCCCAGGCCAATCCGCATTGGCGATCTGACGATCCCGACCCGGCAAGCAGCCAGGCACCCTTTCGGATTTTCAACATCGGCAACAATGCGCCGGTGAGCTTGAGCGCCTATATTGCAGCGATCGAAGATGTGCTTGGATTGAAGGCGATTCAAAGGCATTTGCCGCTTCAACCCGGTGATGTACCCGATACTTATGCCGATGTAAGCGCCCTGGTTGAACAGGTGGGCTACAAGCCCGCAACGCCGGTGAAGCTTGGCGTGAAACGCTTCGTTGACTGGTATCGGCAGTACTACCGCTGTTAGCGAAAATCCCGGCTGGCTGCGGGTTGGAACAGGCCCAGGTGCATGCTGTGATCTTCGACTCGCATCGCCAGCAGATGGGTGACTTGACCTGCGGTGTGCGGGTCGCGCTGCCAGCGGCCATAAACTGTCATCAGTTGCGCATTGAAAATTGCATCCCGATAACGGCTGACCAGGTCAGGGAATATCACGACTTGAATCACACCGGTTTCATCTTCGAGTGTAATAAAAATAACACCTTTGGCTGTTTCGGGCCGTTGGCGGTGAGTGACCAGACCGCTGCCGCGGGCAAGCGCACCATCGGACAATGTGCGCAAATCCATAGCGCTCTTTATACGATATTGTTGTAATAGCGGTCTAAGTAAGGCCATGGGGTGCTTGCCCATCGAAACGCCTGTATAACGAAGATCGGCTGCGATGCTTGCCAATTCATCGGGCGCCTCAAGCGCGCCTGGGGCCGGTTCGAGCGCGGCCTCCTCGCTGGCTTTGAGCAAATCACCTTGTGGCTGCCAGCCGCTCGCCTGCCATAGGCTGTGGCGTCGATGACCGCTTAGACCGCTTAAGGCATTGGCCTGAGCCAAAGCTTGCAGTTCGTCCTGATCAAGCCCTGTGCGGCTTGCCAGTGATGGCAGACTCTTTGATGCAGCGCTTTTTCGCCAGGCTTCAACCCGCTGACCTCCAGCCGCACTTAGCCCGCGTACGCGATGCAAGCCGAGCCGAACGGCGTCGCTGCCGTCGGGCTGAATCTCAAGCTTCGATTCCCAGTCGCTGTGCAGCACGTCGACGGCAAGAACCTTCACGCCATGATGCCGTGCATCCTGGATCAACTGAGCCGGCGCGTAAAAGCCCAGGGGCTGACTGTTTAGCATGGCCGCTAAAAAGGCTGCAGGCTCATGGCATTTGATCCAGCAACTCACATAAACAAGCAGGGCAAAGCTTGCCGCATGACTCTCCGGGAAGCCGTATTCACCGAATCCTTCAATTTGCCGGAAAATCTGTTGGGCGAACTCGCTCTCATAACCTCGGGCTTGCATGCCCTGAATCAAGGCTTCTTCGAATCGCCCAAGCGTGCCACGCCGGCGCCAGGCGGCCATGGCCCGCCGTAGCTGATCGGCTTCACCGGCGGTAAAGCCCGCGGCCAGGATCGCGATTTGCATCACCTGTTCCTGGAAAATCGGCACACCCAAGGTGCGCTCCAGCGCCGGCTTGATTTCCTCTTTGGGATAGACCACAGGCTCCAGACCCTGCCGGCGGCGCAAATAGGGATGCACCATCCCTCCCTGTATCGGTCCGGGCCGAACGATCGCGACCTCAATCACCAAATCATAAAAGCACCGTGGTTTGAGCTTTGGCAGCATCGCCATTTGCGCCCGCGACTCGATCTGGAAAACACCCAAGCTGTCGCCAGCGCTGATCATGGCGTAGGTTTGAGCGTCTTCAGCAGGTACGTCTTGCATGCCAAAGCGTCGACCGTCCCGTTCGCTGATCAAGGCCAAAGCGCGGCGAATCGCGCTCAGCATGCCAAGCGCAAGGATGTCGACTTTGAGTAAACCCAAGGCATCTAAATCATCTTTGTCCCATTGAATAACCGAGCGACCCGGCATGGACGCAGGTTCGATAGGAACCATGGCATCAAGACGATCACGCGCAATCACAAAACCGCCACTGTGCTGCGAGAGATGGCGCGGAAAGCCGATAAGCGCGCTGCTGAGCTCGATCCATTGCTGCACTTTGAAGTGCCCGATATCCAGTCCGGCTTCTTGAAAGGCGATCGCCTGTGGCGCATCGCGATGCAGGCCGCGATGGGCTCGAAGGCATTGCGCAACATCAGCAGCGCCAAAGCCGAGCGCCTTACCGACTTCGCGCAGCGCTGATCGAAGCCGCCAGCTGATGACCGCGGCAGTCAGTGCAGCCCGCTCACGACCATATTTGTGATATAGATATTGGATCACCTCTTCGCGTCGTTGATGTTCAAAATCAATATCGATATCAGGAGGTTCACGACGTTCGCGGGAAATGAAACGTTCAAAAAGTACCGACATACGCGCCGGATCAACTTCAGTCACACCAAGCACATAGCAAACCGCTGAATTGGCTGCAGAGCCGCGGCCCTGGCACAAAATACCCCGCTCCCGGGCAAACTGCACAATGTCAGCAACTGTCAGGAAGTAGGCCTCGTATTGAAGCTCTTCGATCAGTGACAGTTCATGTTCAATCTGTTTGCGGACGCTTGAGGGTGTACCCATGGGGTAGCGCTCAAGCATGCCGGCTTCACACAGAAAGCGCAGATAAGTGCTTGGGCTGTGCCCCTCGGGGACGATTTCACGCGGATATTCATAACGAAGGCTATCAAGGGAAAACAGACATTGCGCAGCGATATCAAGGCTTGCTGCAAGCCAGTCTGAGGGATAGCGTTGGGCCAGCACCAGCCGGCTTCTTAGCTGCGCTTCAGCATTGGGTAAACAGGTGGTGCCAAGCTCGGTGATCGAAACGCCTTGCGCGATCGCCAATAAAACATCGGTGAGTGCGCGACGCGATCGGCGATGAAAGCGCACATCGCCGCAGGCCGTGATCCGGGTTGCGGTATACCGGCTCCAATTGCGTAGCTGCTGAGCCCAGACCTGGTCCCAGCCGCGGGCATGGAAGACGGCACCGATATGCAGACGTTTGCCGAAACAATCGCGCAGCGCTTTCAGGATCGTAGGGCAGGGCTGGTCGTGCTGTGTGGGATTGGGACCTTCAAAACCTGCAGCAGGTATCCAGATTGCCAAACAGTCTGGAAGACCGCTGCGCCATTGTGCCTCTGTCCAAAGGTACGATCCTTTGCTTGCCTGCTGCCGGGCTTGTGATATCGCCTGACTCATCTGACCGTAGCCATCACGATTCATGGCCAGCAGCAGCAAGCGGTCGCTCTCGCCCAGATCAAGCCAGTTGGTCGATTCAGCGGTGCTGCTGGGCTCGACCGACATCCGGCATTGGGTGCCGATCAACAAGGGCATACCGATTTGTTTGGCACGCACGTGCGCCCGTACCACGCCGGCAAGTGAGCACTCGTCGGTCATAGCAATGGCTGCATAGCCAAGGGCTTGGGCGCGATCGACCAATTCCTCAGGATGCGATCCGCCCCGCAAAAAGCTGTAGTTGCTGACAGCCATCAACTCGGCGTAAGCAGGTAACTGTGCCGATAGCCCTTGCGTATCGTCAGCGCCGGCAAAGGAAGGGACAAGCATGGCGAGCTCCGAAAAGCTGAAAGTCGCTGGTTTTGATCAAAACTGTATAAATATACAGTTTAACAGCGCTGCCTGCACACCTTGGCTTTGTCCAGACTTTGTCATACTTCGCCCTGAAAATGAGATGGTGTACCGCTAAGCACCCTTTATTTCCCAAGGAGATCCTGATGAATACGACACCCGTGATTGAGAAGTCTTCCCGCAAGCAAGTGCCAGGTCGCCAATGGGCTCGCTTGAGCCTTGCGCTGTGCGGTTTCGCCGCCATGCCGATGTTTGCCCATGCGCAGACTGAAATCCAGTTTTGGCACTCCATGGGAGGCAAGCTTGGCGATTGGGTCAACGATATGGCAACCGGCTTTAACAAAACCCAAACTGAATACAAAGTGGTGCCGGTTTTCAAGGGCACCTACGCTGAATCCATGACCGCAGGCATTGCTGCCTTTCGCGCTGGAAACGCTCCCCATATTCTGCAGGTCTTCGAAGTCGGCACCGCAACCATGATGGCGTCCAAAGGAGCGATCGTGCCGGTCGCACAAATCATGAAGGACGCCGGTGAACCTTTCGATCCAAAAGCCTATGTACCGGCTGTTGCCGGTTACTACACCAGCCCCAAGGGCGAGATGCTGTCCTTTCCCTTTAACAGCTCTACCACGGTGTTCTATTACAACAAGGAAGCTTTTCAAAAAGCCGGTGTTCGCAAGGTCCCGGAGACCTGGTCGGATGTTGCGCTGGCTGGCGCACTGATCAAATCCTCGGGCGCGACCAAGTGTGCATACACCTCGTCCTGGGTGAGTTGGGTACACCTGGAGAACTTTTCAGCTTGGCATAATGTTCCGATTGCCACAGGCAACAACGGCTTTGACTCAGTCGATGCAAAATTGCTGATCAATACGCCGCTGCACCAGAAACATATTGGCAATTTAGAGCAGTGGTCCAAGCAGGGATTGTTTACCTATGGCGGGCGGGCAGGGGCGGCCGATTCGAAGTTTCACTCAGGTGAATGCGCGATGTTTACCGGCTCTTCAGCCGCTTATGCCAACATCAAGGCCAATGCCAAATTCGATTTCGGTATCGCCAAGCTGCCTTACTACTCGGACGTTCAGGGTGCCCCGCAAAACACCATCATCGGCGGTGCCAGCTTATGGGTGATGGCTGGCAAGAAAAAAGAAGACTACAAGGGCGTTGCCAAGTTCTTCAACTATGTTGCAAGTCCCGAGCAGCAGGCACAGTCGCACCAGATGACCGGCTATCTGCCGATTACCTCAGCGGCTTATGACATCACCAGAAAGTCGGGCTTTTATGAGAAAAACCCAGGCACCGATGTTTCGGTTCAGCAAATGATCGTGAAGACCACCGATAAGTCGCGTGGCTTGCGCCTGGGCAATTTTGTGCAAATCCGTACGATCATCGATGAGGAACTCGAAGGGGTGTGGGCTGGCAAGCAAGACGCCAAGGCGGCGCTTGAAAGAATCGAGCAACGCGGCAATGAGCAGTTGGCCCGCTTTGCGCGGACCGCCAAAGAGTAAATGGCCGAAGAGGCTCAGACACGAGGCCCAGGTTTCAAGGGTTGGGGCTTGCCGGCGATGTTGCTGGCGCCCCAGTTGCTGATCGTTTTAATTTTTTTCTATTGGCCATCGGTTCGGGCAGTCTTCGGCTCGCTTTTTCTTGAAGACGCCTTTGGCCAGAGCGCCGAGTTCGTTGGCTTTGAGAACTTCGAGCGGCTTTTTGCCGATTCGGATTACGCGGATGCCTTTGGAATTACGGTGGTTTTTTCGGTGCTTGTCAGCAGCATCGGTTTGTCGATAAGTCTGCTGCTTGCATGGTTTGCTGACCGCGCGATCAAGGCGCGCTATGTGTTTCGAACGATTCTGATCATTCCCTATGCGGTATCGGCTGCGGTGGCGGCGGTGCTGTGGAGTTTTTTGTTCGCCCCCAGCGTGGGCGTGGTAGCACATTGGCTGATCCAAAGCGGCCTGGCCTGGAATTACCTGATCAACGCCAACCATGCGATGGCACTCATTGTGATGACCGCCGTATGGAAGCAAATTGCCTATAACTTTATATTTTTTCTAGCTGGACTACAGGCCATTCCGCGCAGCATGTTTGAGGCTTCGGCCATGGATGGTGCAGGCCCGTTCAAAACCTTCTTCTACGTGACCTTGCCCTTGCTCTCGCCCACGGCGTTTTTCTTGCTCGTGGTCAATGTGGTTTATGCCTTTTTTGACACCTTCGGAATCATCGATGCCTCAACCGGCGGTGGTCCGGGACAATCGACCAGCATCTTGGTGTATAAAGTCTATCACGATGGTTTTAAATCGCTCGATCTTGGCAGTTCGTCGGCCCAATCGGTGATCCTGATGATCATGGTGGTATTGCTCACGGTGATTCAGTTCCGATTTATTGAGCGTCGTGTGCACTATGGCTGAGTACCGAAAGGATCCCTGGGGTGATCGGTGACCCGCGCTGGATGCCCTGGCTTACCTACGCGGTGCTAACGCTCGGCGTGCTGCTCATCGGCTTTCCGCTTTGGGTGGCTTTGGCGGCATCGACGCAATCCATCGAACAAGTGCGCGATGTACCGATGTCCTTGGCTTTAGGTTCCGAGTTTTTTACTAATTTCGCAAGCGTGCTCGATTCGGGCGCCGGAAACAGCGCAGCGCCGGTCGGGCGTATGGTCTTCAACAGCTTTGTGGTGGCGATGGTAATCGCTGTGGGCAAAATCGTGATTTCGCTGCTTTCAGCCTATGCCTTTGTGTTTTTCCGATTTCCCGGACGCACACTTGCTTTTTGGCTGATCTTCATCACGCTGATGCTGCCGGTGGAAGTGCGGATCATGCCCACCTATGAGGTGATGGCCAGTTTGAAACTGATCAATACCTATACCGGATTGACCCTGCCCTTGATTGCATCGGCCACCGCGACATTTTTATTCAGGCAATTCTTCATGACGATTCCTCCGTCATTGGTCGACGCAGCAAGGATCGACGGTGCTTCGCCGATGCGTTTTTTCTTTGAGATTCTGCTGCCGCTGTCTCGCACCAATATCGCAGCCTTGTTTGTGATCACCTTTACCTACGGCTGGAATCAATACTTGTGGCCGCTGTTGATTACGACCGATGAATCGATGTACACGGTGGTGGTTGGCATCCGGCGCATGCTGGCGGGCAGCGATGCAGCAACCGAGTGGCACCTGGTGATGATGACCGCACTCTTGGCGATGTTGCCCCCGCTGCTGGTGGTGCTCGCCATGCAGCGCTGGTTTGTGAAGGGTCTGGTCGATGCCGATAAATAAGGGGTCAGGCCCTTGATCGACTGGCCTTATCCGAGAATCATCGCGCACCGGGGGGCGGGCAAGCTTGCTCCAGAAAACACGCTGGCAGCGATGCAGGTCGCTTTGCAGCACCGACAGAAAATGGTTGAGTTTGACGTCAAGTTGTCTGCCGATGATGTGGCAGTGCTTATGCATGATGCAAATCTTGACCGCACCACCAATGGCATCGGGCCGGTTCGGCAGTTCAACTGGGCTGAATTGGCGCGACTTGATGCGGGCAGCTGGCACTCCGAGGCTTTTGCTGGCGAGCCGATTCCTCGGCTCGATTCCGCGCTGGCATGGCTGCTTGAAAAGGGCATGCTTGCCAACGTCGAGATCAAGCCCTCGCCAGGACTTGAGCTGCACAGCGGCCGATTGATTGCCCGCGCCTGCAAAACCTTGTGGACCAGGCAGGATATCCCTTGTTTGCTCTCTTCGTTTTCCGAAGCTGCCTTGCAAGCCGCGATGGCAACGGCGCCCGCGCTGCCCAGAGCCCTGTTGATGGATCGCTTGTTTCCCGATTGGCTTGCAAGATGCAGGCGACTTGACTGTGTTGCGGTGGATTGGAACGAAGGTCTTATCAACGCAGCGCTTGTTCGCGATGCCCATGCGGCAGGGCTTCGGGTTCTTGTTTACACGGTGAATGATCCGCAGCGCGCCAAGCAGTTACTTGACTGGGGTGTGGATTCGGTGATCACCGATTGGGTTGACCAACTCAGTCCCCAGGGCTGAGCGACGATCGGGCGCGATTGAGTGCCTTGCGCCATTCCCCCATCCGCGCGTGGGCTTCATCGCTTGAGATATTGGGTGTGAAAAGTCGATCGGTTTGGCGCATGCCTTCACAAGCTTGAACGTTATCGAAAACACCAGCACCGAGTCCGGCAAGTTGCGCTGCACCAAGCGCTGTGCTTTCCAGAATGCTCGGGCGATTTACAGCGACGCCCAAAAGATCAGCCTGAAACTGCATCAGCCAGTTGTTTGCACTCGCCCCGCCGTCCACCCGCAACTCGCGCAGTGCTTGCAACCCGTCGGCGTTCATCGCCTGCAGCACTTCAGCACTTTGAAAGGCAATCGATTCGAGCGCCGCGCGAACCAGATGGGCGCGATTGGTGCCGCGGGTGATACCGACCAAAACACCGCGTGCTTCAGCGTCCCAATGCGGTGCACCCAGCCCCGTGAAAGCCGGTACCAGATAGCATCCGCTTGTATCCTTGACCGATGCCGCGATCGCTTCACTATCTTGAACCTTGTCAATCAAACCAAGTTCATCACGAAGCCACTGCAAGGCGGCGCCGGCCACAAATACGCTGCCCTCAAGGGCGTATTCCATCGCACCTGGCCGCCGCAAGGCCTTCGATTCTCCTTTGGGATTAATTGCTGTGCTGACCTGCTGAGGCAGGCCCGACCAGGCGCAGGTGCTCAGCAGTCGATGTTGTGAATGGCGAATTTGCTCCCCCACATGCATCAGCATGAAGCAGCCGGTACCGTAGGTGTTTTTTGCCATTCCTGGGCGGATTGCTGCTTGGCCAAAGAGGGCGGCCTGCTGATCGCCGGCGATACCGGTAATCGGAATCCCCAAGCTGCTCGGGCTGAGCTCATCGCTTGTCAATACGCTATCGACGATACGCGGCAAAACCGCGCTTGGAACATCAAGTAAGTCGAGCATTGCATCATCCCATTGACCGCCTGCCAGATTCATCATCAGGGTGCGGCTTGCATTGCTGCGGTCAATCACATGCTCGCGCTTGCCGGTGAGCTGCCAGATGAGCCAACTGTCGATGGTTCCGAAACACAACTCGCCCTTGATTGCCCGGCTGCGCAGCGCAGGCTCTTGCTGGAGCAGCCAGGCCAGTTTTGTGCCGGAGAAATAGGGGTCAAGCAAAAGGCCTGTTCGTGCTTGCACCATGGCTTCATGACCTTGCTCGCGCCAGTGCTGGCAAAGACCGCTGCTACGCCGATCCTGCCAGACGATTGCCGCATGGACAGGCCTGCCGCTTGCGCGTTCCCACAGCAGCATGGTCTCGCGCTGGTTGCTGATGCCGATGGCCTGGATCTGATCGGGCTTGAGTCCGGCCTGGGCCATGGCCTGGACCATGCACTGCTGCTGGCTTTCCCAGATCTCTATCGGATCATGTTCCACCCAGCCGGGTTGTGGGTAGTACTGGCGGAGGGGCTTTTGCGCTTGGGCCATGACATGGCCTTGCGCGTCAAAGACCATGCTGCGTGAACTGGTGGTGCCTTGGTCGATTGCAAGCAAGTAGGCGGTGTCGGCGCTCATGTCATGATTTCCATCGGTACTTGTTCATCATTTTGTTTGATCTTAGCCGAAGCAACCCTGGATAAACCACTGAAGCCTTGCTTCGCCGCTTGCATCCTGTCGGCTGCGATAAATCCAGTAAAGCGCTGCTTGTTCATCGCTTGCAATAAAGTAATCGCGTGCAAACCACTGACCATCCCACCAGGCTGTCTCGATACGCTCAGGACCTGCAATGAGCTTCAGAGGGCCTTGCCAGTAGGGGCGGTTTGAACGCTCCTGGATGGGTACCGGATTTTCAAAAAACCATAGCGGTCTGGGCAAACCAGCGCGCCTTATCGATGTGAAAGAAAGATCGTTTAATTTTGGATCAACAAGTTTTAGTGAAGGGTTTAAAGCGCAGATTTGCTGCGCGAACTCCGGTCGATGATCGGCAATCGGAACAATACGGCCAATGCTGCTGCTGCCAAGTCGGGCCTGTAGTCGTTCGAACAAGGCGGTCTGAGCCTGGCGACTTAGTTCCGGTCCGGGGAAAAGCGTCTCGGAGGCTGGTGGCATGTTTTGCGTAAAGCCGCTGCAAAGGGTGATGCCGGTCACCGGATCGCGCAACAGGGTTTTTGCCAGATGCTCTGCCCATAAGGCTGACCAATGCCCTGCCTGCTGGCATAAGGCCTGGGTCCCCAGCGTGATCAGACTGACTGGGCCACGGTCGCGATGATGCAGTTGAAAATTCAAACGCATCACCCCGACCTGACGGGCTTTAAAGTGGGCACAGGCTTGTTCAATCAGCGTCTGCCCAAGCTTGAATAAATGGCTGCTCTCTTCGGCCCAAAACGAAAGCTCGCGATGCAATCGCAGGGGCTCAGGAATGCAAAGCCACTGCCTGGGGTCCGGCTCCAAACCCAAAGCCTGATCCATAGCAAGCAAGGCTCTGGCACCCAGGCGCTGTCGCAAAGCTTTTCGTGGCAGCGCCCAAAGTGCCTGCAGATCCATAAGCGCTAAATCATCACGCATGATTCGAAGCTGTTGCGCTTGCCGATCGGTTTCGGTGTGGACAGCTAAACAATGAATATCGATCGGAGCGATGGCGTGGCGCAAGTCCGATGAGCTTATCGCGGTGATCATGGTTCTGGCAGCAAAAGGATCCGATGCAGCACGGGGGGCCTTCCAGCTGCTGAGCCAAACGGCGGCGCGGGGTGTGGAGGCAACCGCAAGATGCAAAGCCTGTTGCTGATCCCTGAAGCCTTGGATCATTTGCTGAACCAGGGACTGAAGGCCCCCGAAAAGTTTCAGGCTATGGCTGACTTCTGCGAGCAAACACCCGGCTTCTTGGCACAGATGCGGTGTGAAGCCTGAAAGCCACCAACACTGTTCTTGCAAATATTGCGATTCAGCTTGCGGATTGCGCGCTATCCAAAACAATTGCGGGCAACGGCTTAGGGCGTTCGCCTGACTCATCCCGGGGCGGATGCCACAAGCGATCGCTTGCGGGCTGGCTTGGTAAACCAGCCCGGATTCGTGGACTGCAAGTGCCGAAGCTGAAGATCCGTTTAGGCTTTGCTGCGCAATCCATAGCGCAAGATTTTCAATATAAAAACCAACCCATAGGTTTTGTCGAACCGTTTGCAACATCGCTTTTTGCGCCAAATGGGACTTGCGGAGTCAAGAGCAAGCCGGAGGGCCTTTTAATGGCTTGTTGCAAGAGGCTGACCGCTTGCACCGTGATGCGCAAGCGCTGATGCGCCGCCCGATTGAAGCGCTGATGCGTTGGGCGCTTCGCCCGCTGGCGCTTTAAGGCGCAGCGCACGAAGTTGAAGACCCTGGGTGCTTTGAGGCAGTTCAATCTCCAGGCTGTCATGATGCAGCGGGCCTCGGCGCTTGAGAATACGCAAACCAAGACTTTGCTGGGGTCCAGGTGAGAGCAGGACCCGCAGCGGCGCAGCACAGGCCTGGGACTGTACCGCTGCAGGTCGAAAGATAAAGCCAGGCCCCTCAAATTGCTGAGCTGCCAGCTGCAGACGCCTGAAGATCGCCGGACGAAGATCAGTGTGCGGCAACCAAGCCAAGATGCAAGCCAGGCTGTTGCTGCGTAAACACTGCTCAATCGCCCATAAACGATCGATAAGATGCTTTGCTTTGATGATCACCAGATGCTGAAGGTCAATACCGTAGCAAGCCAGCGCCGGACCATAAGGCAGCATGGGTGGACTCATCAGTACGACGGTTTTTTGTTGCGAGGTGAGTTGACGCAAAACCGGTACCAATAAGCGCAACTCACCGATACCGGCCTGTTTGCTCAACAACTCCGATAAAGCCCCGCAGGGCCAGCCACCCGAGGGCAGTTGCTTGTCGAGCGCTTGAAAACCTGAAGCGATGCTTCGTTGGGCTCCGCTCTGAGGCCACCCGTCGGCCCACCAAAGCTGGGTGGATAAGCCTAATAAGTCCCGCTTGTTTTGCATGCTTATCCAAGGAATTGTCGGTCACGGATTAAACCTACTGCAACGCCTTCGAGTGCAAAGTCATCATCACCTGCCTGAACAACAATCACCTGGTAATCAGGGTGGGCAGGCCAAAGGCTGATGCGGTCTTGTTCTTGTTCGAAGCGCTTGACAGTGACCTCATCGTGAAGGCGGGCGACCACAATTTGACCCTGTCGAGCCTGCTGTGTTCGCTTGACTGCAAGTAAATCCCCGTCAAGAATCCCAGCGTCGCGCATGCTCATGCCGCGAACTCGAAGCAAATAATCGGGCACTTGAGCAAAGATATGCTTATCGAAACGGAAATGTGTTTCGACATGTTCCTGGGCCAGGATCGGACTGCCAGCTGCAACACGGCCGATGAGAGGCAAATTCAGCCAAGTGCCCGATGCTGATTCTCTGGCCTCATAAACCGAGCCTTGGCCTTGTGTGGCATCGTTGATGCGAATGCCGCGGGATGTGCCTGATACAATTTCTAAAACGCCTTTGCGAGCCATGGCTTTCAGATGTTCTTCGGCTGCATTCGGTGAACGAAAACCGAGTTCTCGGGCAATTTCTGCACGCGTGGGCGGAAAGCCTGTCTGAACAATATGTCGGCGAATGAGTTCAAGAATTTCGAGCTGTCGTTTGGTGAGTTGGCGCATAGGGTCTTTGGACTTTACCGTTTGGGTGGGTGCTCTAAGGACTGTATTTTTATACAGTCCTTATGGTTTTTGCAAGTGACTTTCGCTTGTATGTCAATGCCGCCAGTCGGTAATAACCCTGAAACATCAATTTCCTAGTGCGTAATCACGAAGCTTGTGGCAGAGTGAAGTGTTCTCATAAAGTTTTATTGTTGTTGTCTTTCCTGGCCAGCTTAGCTTGTGGAGAAGCCCGGAAATTCAGCGGATTCTTGAATATTTCCGGATTTTTCTGATGCCTACCAAGATTTATGTCGGCAACTTGCCTTGGCGAGCCACCGACGAACAACTGACAACCATGTTTTCGGCCCACGGTGAAGTGACTGAGGCGCGTATTGTGACTGACCGTGAAACTGGCCGCTCGCGTGGCTTTGCTTTCGTCACGATGACCGACGCCTCGCAAGCTCAGTCTGCCATACAGGCCATTAACGGTGCATCAATGGAAGGCCGCGCGCTTGTGGTCAACGAAGCGCGTGAGCAAAGTCGTCCACCGCGCGGACCGGGAGGCGGCGGTGGTGGCTTTGGCGGCGGCGGTGGTGGTGGTTTTGGGGGCTCGCGGGGTTCGGGTGGACCAAGGCGCGACGGCGGCGGCGGCTGGGGTGGCGGGGGTGGTAGCGATGGTGCACCACCGCGTCGCCCGCGACAGTTTGGCGGTTAAGTTCTGCTGATGCCAAACCTTGAGTCCATAGCGACTTAAGGTTTTTCAGCTCCTGCGCTTTGTCTTCAATCGGTGTGATCGGTGCCGGCCTTATGGGCATGGCGATGGCCGAGCGGCTTCAAGCCTGTGGCCAGCAGGTTTACCTCTGTGATGTTGATCCGGCGCGTCAAGCGCTAGGGCGCTCCCTCGGCATGCAGGTTGAGACCGCGCCTGCGGCGTTGGCACTGCAATGTTCGCGCATTCTGATTGTGGTGCTGGATGCGCTTCAGGTGCGCGATGTGCTCTATGGAGGATCGCTTGCATCGCCTGCATCTCCGCTGCCCGATCGTCTGCTTGCTGCACTCAAGCACGATCACCGGATCATGTTTTGCAGCACGGTGTCGCCACAAGAGGCAAGCTTTGCCTGTGAACAGGTCACCCAAGCTGGTGCTTTGGCCTTGGATACGCCGATTTCAGGCGGACCCGCACGGGCGCGACGCGGCGAGATCAGCATGATGATTGCCGGCCCGTTGGCGACCTCTTCGTCGTTTGCCGAAGTGCTCGATCTGCTCAGCACCAAGAAATTTTATATTTCAGAACGTTATGGAGACGGATCGCGCGCCAAGCTGGTAAACAATTTGCTTGCAGCGATCAATCTTGTGGGCGCTGCCGAGGCGATGGCGCTTGGCGAGCGTATCGGTCTGGATCCGAATATGCTTTTGCATTTGATTTCTGAAAGTTCAGGCGCAAGCTGGATGCTTTCCCATCGGATGCCGCGAGCGCTGGGTCAGGAAGCAGGGATTACCGCCCAGACCCATGTGCTGAGCAAGGATGTCATTCTGGCCAACGCGATGGCTGGCGAGCTTGGCCTTGATTTACCTCTGGGTGCACTCGCGGCAGCACACATGCAAGCAACCTGTGATGCTGGCTGGCGCGAAGCTGACGACAGCGCGGTTTTTCTCTGGTATCAGAAACGCTTTATCAACCCGCTGCCTCACATACCGACGTAGTTGGGGCCACCACCGCCTTCAGGGGTCACCCAGACAATATTCTGATTCGGATCCTTGATATCGCAGGTTTTGCAATGAACGCAGTTTTGCGCATTGATCTGTAATCGCTTGCCTTGCTCTGCTGCGACATACTCATAAACACCGGCCGGGCAGTAGCGTTGCTCGGGGCCGGCAAAGCGAGGCAGGTTGAGGGAAACCGGAATCGACGCGTCCTTGAGCGTGAGGTGAATCGGTTGGTCTTCCGCATGGTTGGTGTTGGCGATGAAGACCGATGAGAGCCGGTCAAAGCTGATCTTTCCGTCGGGCTTCGGATAATCAATAGGCGCACAAGCTTCGGCTTCTTTGAGCATCTCATGATCGTGATGCTTTTGATGCAAGGTAAACGGTGCCTTTCCCTTGAAGAGCAACTGGTCGATTCCGACCAGAAACGTACCGGTCCACAGGCCTTTACTCATGGCGGCTTTGAAGTTTCTTGCCCGGTACAGCTCCTGGTACAGCCAGGATGCCTCGAAGGCTTGGGGATAGCGGTCAAGCTGATCGTGCTGGCGACCTGCTTCGATGGCCTCAAAGGCTGCTTCAGCAGCAAGCATGCCGGTCTTGATCGCGGCATGGCTGCCCTTGATCCGGGACGCATTTAAAAACCCCGCGTCGCAGCCAAGCAGTGCGCCGCCCGGAAAGACAAAACGCGGCAAGCTGTTGAGGCCACCTGCGGTGATGGCGCGAGCGCCATAGCCGATGCGTTTGCCCCCTTCAAAGAAAGGCCGAATTGTCGGGTGTGTTTTATAGCGTTGAAATTCATCAAAGGGCGAAAGCCAGGGATTGCTGTAGCCAAGTCCGACCACAAAACCGGTGGTGACCAGATTAGCTTTCATGTGATAAAGAAAAGAACCGCCGTAAGTATCACTTTGAAGCGGCCAACCCGCTGTGTGAATCACCAGGCCCTCCTGATGTTGCTTCGGATTGACTTCCCAAAGCTCCTTGAGTCCGATGCCATAACTTTGCGGGTCGCGACCCTCATCGAGGCGAAAACGCTCAATCAATTGACGCCCGAGATGGCCTCTTGAGCCTTCGGCAAACAAGCTGTACTTCGCGTGTAAAGCCATGCCAGGCTGAAAGTCGTCGCGCTGCGAACCATCGCGTGAAATACCCATATCACCGGTGATCACGCCCTTGACCGACCCATCATCGTTATACGAAATGCTTGCCGCCGGAAATCCTGGGTAGATATCGATGCCCATGGCCTCGGCTTGTTTGCCCATCCACTTCACCACGTTGGAAAGACTGACGATGTAATTGCCGTGGTTCACAAAACAATCGGGTAAAGCCCAGGGAGGCACGAGGATGCTGTCGCGCTCCGACAAAAAGAAAAAGCGGTCCTCCTTGACTTCGGTATCCATGGGAGCACCCAGCGCCTTCCAGTCGGGAAAAAGCTCCTGCATCGCCAAGGGGTCCATGACCGCGCCAGAAAGCGTGTGCGCGCCGACTTCCGAGCCTTTTTCGATCACACAGACTTGCAAGTCGCTGCCCTTGGCTTGGGCAAGTTGCTTGAGCCGGATGGCGGCAGCCAGGCCGCCAGGTCCGCCGCCAACGATCAAGACATCAAATTCCATGGATTCGCGTTCGATGCTCATGTCGATCCCCGCAATAGTGAAACTCTCTGATTGTCGGCCAATCCTGGCCTTTAGGGCAAACGGCGTCGCTTCGATCCGGTCTATGCGAACATCAGGCTTCAGTTTTGTTCGAGGAACGATGGATGGCTGATCAAGCGGGTTTCACGAATTCGCAAGCGTCTGCTCAGGGGCGATTGCAGCCACACTCAAGCGCCACAGAGTCGGCCAAGCCCTGCGCATGGTTTGGCCTGCAAGGCAAGCTCGCGCTTGTAACCGGTGCATCCAGTGGTCTTGGTGCGCGCTTTGCATCGGTACTTGCCGAGCAGGGTTGCAGGCTTTTACTTGCTGCACGTCGGGTCGACAGACTGCAGGCTCTCGCAGAGCAACTCAGATCGGAGGGCGCTGAGGTTCAGGTACTTGCCATGGATGTGACCTCGCTTGCCTCGATTCAAGCTGCAATTGAACAGGCTCATGCACAGGCCGGACCCATCGATATTCTGATCAATAACTCGGGTGTGAGCACGACGCAACGGCTCACCGAGGTGACCGAGTCCGATTATGATTACATTTTCAATACCAATACGCGGGGCGCTTTTTTTGTGGCGCAAACGGTAGCCAAGTCGATGATTGAGCGGGCCAAACAGGCAACAAGTTTTGAAACGATGCCAGCCTCGCGAATCATAAACATTGCATCAATGGCTGGCCTTGAGGTGCTCTCCATGATCGGGGTTTACTGCATGAGCAAGGCAGCGGTTGTGCATATGACCCGTGCCATGGCGCTCGAATGGGGTCGTTATAATATTAATGTAAATGCGATTTGTCCGGGCTATATATTGACTGAGATCAATCAGGCGCACTTTGAAAGTGACGCCGGTCAGAAACTGATTTCGCGGCTGGCACGTCGACGCGTTGGAAAGCCTGAGGACCTCGATGCGGTTTTGTTGATGCTGGCAAGCGGTCGATCTGGTTTTGTCAACGGTGCGGTGATTTCTGCCGACGACGGACCGACGTGAGCAGTCCTGACAGGAGAAAAATCAAGCATGGCGATCTATGAACTCAGGACCTACGATGTGGTGGTGGGGAAAATGGCCGAAGTCATTGCGCTTTATCAACAAGAGGGTTGGCCCGCAATTCAAAAACATCCGGCCAAACTCGTGGGCTATTTCACAGGTGACGTTGGGGCAATCAACCAGATCATCCATTTGTGGAAGTTTGATGACGATGCCGACCGGCGTGCTTTTTGGGCCGGTGTTTTCGGCGATGAGCAATTCATGGCATTCGCTAAAAAGTTAAGACCGCTCTTGCAAACACAACATAATAAGCTGATGCTGGCTTCGCCCTGGGGGCCTCACCCCTAGGCGTTTCGCTCCTGGGTGCCTCACCGCGAGGCNNAGGCGCTTGGTTCCTGGGTGCCCTTCCCGATACGCCGGTCAAGCTGAGGCCCTGACACAACCCCGCTTAATCAAGTCTTACGACCCGTCCTTCAAGTTCGGGTGAAGGCGCGGGGTACTTTTTCATGACCAAAGGGTCATGTCCTGGGATTACCAGATCGGGACTTGAGGCTAAACCATAAAGCCTTTGATGTCCTTCAAGCATATCGGCAACGTTATAAACAATCGGAAAGGGTCGGGATTGCTCCATATGGGCGTAAAGATGTGCGGCGTCCGATGCCAGTACCAGCCAACCTTTGCGGGTGTGAATTCTCAGGCTTTGTAAACCCATGGTGTGCCCCCCGATGCGATGAAGGCTCAGTCCTGCTGCAATTTCCTCATCGCCATCATGAAACACCGCTTTGCCGCGATGCACGCGGCGAACCATGGTAACAACGTCTTCTTCATCGTAGGCCTCACGCATAGACTTAAAGCACATGCATCGTCCGGTTGCGTAGGCGATTTCTCGATCCTGCAAATGAAAGCGCGCATCACCAAACAAATGATGATTGCCGCAGTGGTCATAATGCATATGGGTAATGATCACATCGCTGATCCCTTCGGGATCAACCCCCATGGCCTTCAGGGTATCCCCGGGACAGGCTAGAAATCGCCTTCCTCGAGATTCGCCCGCTTGCCGGCTGAATCCGGTGTCGACAATCCAGTGTCGGCTAGCTTGCTTGATGAGCCATACAAAATAATCGATGGGCATCGTGCCATCGTGATCGTCGTGACTGATGAAATTGTTTGCTGCAGGCCGATTCGGATGGTCGGCGTACTTAAGGGCATAAACTTCATAAGGTTCCAAAGTTTTACTCCTTGGATGACGATGGCTTGACTTCGATAAGCACGCCAGCTTTTGCCTCAATAATTTTTGCTACTTCGCTGAAGTCGCTTTCTGCGCCGAGTCGCTCGACCGTTTCGTTCCAGATCGCGCCGACCGCCGAGCCGATGGCCATCGGAACACCGCAGGCCTGAGCCTCTTCAAGGCAGAGTTGAACGTCCTTGTTCATCAGGCCGCTTGTAAAACCCAGATTGAAAAGCCTGGGAATGATTGCCTTGGGGAACTTGTCGCGAATCGCGGTGTTAGCACCTGATGAAACCTGGATCACCTCGGCCATGACCATGGGGTTGAGGCCTTGTTTCACGCCAAATGCGATGGCCTCGGCACTAGCCGCCATGGCGGTTGCAGAGAGCATATTGTTGGCAAGTTTCATACTCTGCCCCAGTCCTGCGGCTTCGCCCACATGAAAGGCCTTGCCGAAAACCGCAAGCAGGCCCTCAATTGCCTGATAGTCCTTACGGGGACAGGCACACATGAGCGCAAGCGTTCCGGCCACAGCACCACTCACACCGCCGCTTACCGGTGAATCAACATAGCAAACACCGGCCTGCTGAGCGACTCTGGCAAGCTCAATCGTGGTGCTTGCACCGGTGGTGGACAAATCAACCACGACCTTCATCGCTGAGGCTCCCAAGAGCCCCTCGCCCTGCTGTGTGCCTTCAATCACCTGACGGACAATCTGGGGGGTCGGCAGGCTCAGAAACACCGTGATCGCGCGATCAGCAACTGCTCGAGGGCTTGCTGCGATCTCAGCGCCCTGTGCGGCAAGTGCTAGGCAGGCGTCTTGACGCAAATCAAAGGCAAGTACTTTGTGGCCGGCCGCTAAAAGGCGTGAGGCCATCGGCAAACCCATATGGCCAAGACCGATAAAACCCAGCATCGCCTCCACGTTCATGCTTGGCTTAAGCTTGATCAAGTTCGGCGAAGACTTCCTTTGCGCAGCGGAAGGCTTCAACGCCTGCGGGGATACCGGCGTAGACAGCCGATTGAATCAGCACTTCGCGGATCTCCTCTTTGCTCACGCCATTGGTGAGCGCGCCCCGGATATGGAGCTTGAGTTCATGGGCGCGTCCGAGTGCCGAAAGCATCGCAAGGTTCAGCATGCTGCGGGTACGGCGATCAAGGCCGGGCCGGGTCCAGCAAGCGCCCCAGCAAAACTCGGTGACAAGTTCCTGGAAGGGACGACTGAAGTCATCAGCGCTTTGAATCGCTTTGTTGACATAGTCCTCGCCTAGCACGTCCTTTCGCACTCGCAGGCCTGCTTCATACATGTTTGGGTCCAATTTTCTGCTCCTGGATGATCACAATCGGTGGCCGGATCATGGCACGCAGCCTGAAATAAGCGCTTCACAGGCTGAAGCTATAATTCCGCTTTCACGGAACTTGCCCATGACCCAATTTGTTTTCGTGACCGGCGGCGTGGTGTCATCGCTGGGCAAAGGCATCGCGGCTGCTTCGATGGCGGCATTGCTTGAATCGCGTGGCCTGCGGGTCACCCTGCTCAAGCTCGACCCCTACATCAACGTTGATCCGGGAACGATGAGCCCCTTTCAGCATGGCGAAGTCTTTGTCACGGAAGATGGCGCCGAAACCGATCTCGATTTGGGTCATTACGAACGCTTTATTCGCGCCAGAATGCGGCGCAGTAACAATTTCACGACCGGTCAGATCTACGACTCAGTGATCCGAAAAGAGCGCCGCGGCGAGTACCTCGGGCGCACCGTGCAGGTGATTCCTCACATTACCAATGAGATTCAGGCTTTCATCGAGCGCGGCACCATGCTCGATGACGGCGAGCCTGCGCAAGTCGCGATGGTCGAAATCGGGGGTACGGTCGGCGATATCGAATCACTGCCTTTTCTTGAAGCAGCGCGCCAAATGAGCTTGCGACTTGGAAGGGGCAGTTGCTGCTTTGTGCACCTCACCCTGGTGCCCTATATCGCTTCGGCCGGTGAATTGAAGACAAAACCGACTCAGCACTCGGTTCAAAAGCTGCGCGAAATCGGCATCCAGGCCGATCTGTTGTTGTGCCGCGCTGACCGGCCGATTCCGGAAGAGGAACGCTCAAAGATCTCGCTTTTTTCCAACGTGTCGCTCGACTCGGTGATTTCGGTCTGGGATGTTGATTCGATCTACAAAATACCGCGGATGCTTTCCGAACAAGGTGTGGATGAAAGACTCACCGACCTGCTGCGCATTCAGGCCCCCAACGCCGATTTGTCGGTATGGGATCGACTGGTTGCCGGGCTGAGCAAACCCAAACATCATCTGCGGCTTGCCATGGTCGGCAAGTATGTTGATCTGACCGAATCTTATAAGTCGTTGACGGAGGCGCTGATTCATGCGGGTTTGCACACCGACTCAAGGGTTGCGATTGACTATGTCGACTCGGAGCAGGTTGATGAACTGTCGGTGAGCCATTTATCGCAGTTTGATGCGATTCTTGTGCCGGGCGGCTTCGGTAAGCGCGGTGTTGAGGGCAAAATCGCAGCGATTCGCTATGCGCGCGAAAAGCGCATTCCTTACCTGGGGATTTGCCTCGGTATGCAACTTGCAGTGATTGAGTTCGCACGCCATTGTTGTGGTTTGGCGCAAGCCAACAGTACCGAGTTCGATGAACAGACAAGCCATCCGGTGGTTGGCCTGATTACCGAATGGCTTGATCGCCAAGGACAGCTCGAGCGCCGAAGCCAGGAGTCTGATTTGGGCGGAACGATGCGGCTTGGTGCGCAACGCTGTCCGGTGCGCGAGGGCAGCCTGGCTTTTGCGATTTACGGCGATACGGTCAATGAGCGGCACCGTCACCGCTACGAAGTCAATAACCATTATGTCGGCTTGCTCGAGACCCACGGGCTGGTTGTTTCAGCGAAAACGCCGCACGAGGGGCTGACCGAAATGATCGAACTGCCCCAGCAGGTGCATCCCTGGTTTGTCGGGGTACAGTTCCATCCCGAATTCACCTCCACGCCGCGCGACGGGCACCCCTTGTTCATCGCCTATCTGCAAGCCGCGCTGCAGACCCGAGCGCGAGCCTAGCAGACCACAGATGCTGGCAAACCAAGCCGAATCGGCCGTCTTGACGCTCTGCGGCCGTCCCGTCGGTCTTGCTTATCCTTTTTTCTTGATCGCGGGCCCTTGCGTGATCGAGTCCGACTCGCTTGTGCTGCGTACTGCAGAGTCCTTAAAGCAAATCTGTGATGTATTAGGTATCCATTTGATCTTTAAAAGTTCCTTTGATAAGGCGAATCGAAGCTCTGGAAAATCATTTCGTGGACCCGGCCTGCAAGAAGGCCTCAAAACCCTTGAGCGTGTGCGTTCGGAACTCGGCTTGGCGGTGCTCACCGATGTGCATGAGGCATCGCAGATCGAAGCGGTTGCCGCAGTGGTCGATGTGTTGCAAACACCAGCGTTTTTAGCGCGCCAAACGGACTTTATTGCAGCAGTAGCGGTGGCAGGCAAACCGGTAAACATCAAAAAGGCCCAATTCATGGCGCCATCCGATATGCAACAGGTGGTTGCCAAGGCGCGCGATGCGGCCGCAGCAAAAGGGCAGCTTGCGCAACTGATGGTGTGCGAACGGGGCGCAAGTTTTGGATACAACAATCTGGTCTCCGATATGCGCGCCCTGGCAATCATGCGGCTGTGTCAGTGTCCGGTTGTGTTTGACGCCACGCACTCGGTTCAATTACCGGGGGGGCTTGGGCATGCCTCGGGCGGTCAACGCGAGTTTGTGCCGGTCTTGGCCCGCGCTGCGGTAGCAAGCGGCGTTGCCGGCTTATTCATGGAAACCCATCCCAACCCGGCTGAGGCGAAGTCAGATGGTCCAAACGCCTGGCCACTCGAGCGCATGGCATCCCTGCTGGGGCAGCTCAAGCGACTCGATGATGTTGTCAAACAAGACGGTTTTGCGGAACTGGATTACAAGGGAATCTAAAGACTATGGCAGCCATTGTTGATGTCACCGCACGCGAAGTGCTCGATTCAAGGGGCAACCCAACCGTTGAATGCGATATTCGCCTGGATTCCGGCGCCTTCGGGCGCGCGGCAGTGCCTTCGGGCGCCTCGACCGGAAGCCGCGAGGCGATTGAATTGCGCGACGGCGATCGCAGTCGCTATCTCGGCAGGGGCGTGCTTCAAGCGGTCGAGCATGTCAAGACCGAAATCGCCGAGGCCTTGCTTGGACTGAATGCCATGGCGCAGTCTGCGATTGATCAGGTGCTGATCGATCTCGATGGAACCGACAACAAATCGCGGCTCGGCGCAAACGCCACCCTTGCAGTGTCGATGGCTTGCGCCCGCGCGGCTGCGCAGGAATCTGGCCTGCCACTTTATCGCTACATGGGCGGTATGCACGCACGCTGGATGCCAGTGCCGATGATCAACGTGATCAATGGCGGTGCGCATGCAAACAACCGACTCGATATGCAGGAGTTCATGATTCTGCCGGTTGGTGCAGAAAGCTTTCGCGAGTCATTGCGCTACGGTGCCGAGATCTTTCATGCGCTGAAGGCTTTGATTCACGATCGCGGTCTTTCGACCGCAGTGGGTGATGAGGGAGGCTTTGCGCCCGCTGGACTGGCATCGCATGAGGCGGCCATTGAGTTGATTCTTCAGGCGATTGATCAAGCCGGATTTGTTGCGGGTGATCAGATTGTGCTCGGTCTGGATTGCGCGGCAAGCGAGTTTTATCGTGATGGTTATTATCATCTTCAGGCCGAAGGACTCAAGCTCGACGCAGAGGGCTTTGCGAATTTGCTTGCGACCTGGGCTGACCGTTATCCGATTGTGAGCATTGAAGACGGCATGGCAGAAGACGACTGGGAGGGTTGGAAGCTGCTTACGCAAAAGCTCGCCGATCGGGTGCAACTGGTGGGCGATGATCTTTTTGTGACCGATACCAAGCTTTTGAAGCGTGGCATTGAGCAAGGCATCGCGAATTCGATTTTGATCAAGATGAATCAGATTGGAACGCTGACTGAGACCCTGGCTGCGATCGAGATGGCAAGGCAGCACGGTTACACCGCCGTGGTTTCGCATCGCTCGGGAGAAACCGAGGATTCAACGATTGCGGACCTGGCAGTTGCTTCGCAAGCCATGCAAATCAAGACAGGATCGCTCAGCCGAAGCGATCGGATGGCGAAGTACAACCAATTGCTCCGAATTGAGGAAGAATTAGGTGCTCAAGCGTTGTATCCGGGCAAAAGTGCGTTCTATAATCTGCGCTAGGAGCTTTGGCTCTTCACGCACATGACCGCACGACACTTCAGCTACCTGCTCATCGGCTTATTGCTACTCGTCCAGTATCCCTTATGGATTGGCAAAGGGGGCTGGTTGCGTGTGTGGGAACTCGATAGGCAATTGCAAATCCAGCGCGCAGAAAACCAACGACTTGTTCAGCGTAACGCTGCACTTGAAGCCGATGTGAGAGATTTACAAGTAGGCACGGTCTCGATCGAAGAGCGTGCGCGTTACGAACTGGGAATGGTCAAGTCGGGTGAGATGTTCGTTCAGATCACCGAAGCCAGCGATGCGAAGTCGCACGAGATTCGCACCGTCGGCTTAGCCTACCAGAGCGCTTCGCAGTCATCGGCACCGAAGCGATAAAAAGCATTGCAGTAGTCGCAGTGGATTCGGACGCTGCCTTGCTCGCCCAACACGCTGTCAACCTCCTCTTTACCGAGCATTTGCAGCATCGCTGCGACTTTTTCGCGGGAGCAGCTGCAGCGAAAGTGACAAGCATGCTGATCGAGCAATCGCACCGGGGACTCCCAAAACAGGCGGTGTAGCAGGGTTTCGTTGTCGCTTGCAAGCATTTCGGGCCGGTGCAGCGTGTCGGCCAGTATTTGGCAATGTTCCCAATGCCGATCGTCCTCCGTTGAGGCCTGTTCGGGAAGTTTTTGCAACATCATGCCCGATGCGCACTCGCCATCGCTTGCCAGCCACAGGCGGCTCGGAATTTGTTCGGATCGTTGCATGTAGTGCTCTAACACCTCAGCCACGGTATCGCCCTCAAAGGGCACGATGCCCTGATAGGGTGGCTTATCGGCTTGCTCGCGGCCCGGATCCAGGGTGACGACAAAGCGACCCTTGCCATGCCGATTAACCAGATCGGAAAGGCTTGCATCAGGCGCAATCGCCTGCGCATCGCGGCATTTCACTGTCGCCCTAAAGCCTCCGAGCGCATCACTTTCAACCACAAAAAGCGCAACCGGTCCGTCGCCGTGAATTTGCAGCACCAGCTTGCCTTCAAACTTGAGCGAGGCGGATAAAAGCAGCGCGGCAGCTGATAACTCGCCGAGTCGGTCGCGCACCGACGCGGGCAATTGATGCCGCTGAACCACCTGCTGCCAGGCTTGCTCAAGCCTGACGATTTCGCCACGGACACTGCCGCCTTGCAGCATGAAGCGCAAAAGCTGATCAGCCATAAAAGCAGCTAAAGGCTTTGCAGCCGATTGCGATAGTATTCAGCACGGTCTGCATAAACCGCTGCGATACGCAACAGTCCCTCGCGCTCTTGCTCGCTCAGGCTGCGGACAACCTTACCTGGCGACCCCATCACCAGACTAAAGTCGGGAATCTCCTTGGCTTCGGTAATCAGCGCACCTGCACCGATGAGGCAATGCTTGCCAATGCGTGCACCATTTAAAACTATCGCCTGAATGCCGATCAGGCTTCCTTCGCCGACCTGACAGCCATGGACCATGGCCTGATGTCCGATGGATACACGGTCGGCAACTATCAGTTCAAAACCTGGATCGGTATGTAAAACAGCACCATCCTGAACATTCACCTGCGCGCCCAGATGAATCCGGTCGTTATCGCCGCGAATCACGGCGTTGAACCAGACCGAGCACTGCGGGCCGATCGTCACCTGCCCAATGACCTGAGCACTGGGCGCGATCCAGACGCTCTCATGGCACTGCGGCTGATGTTCATCAAGCCTATGCAAGGGCATGACCTGCTCCTGGCTGAGGCTCGCATCCTTGGGCCTTTTCCTGCTCAAGCCGCCGCAAGACGACACGCTGGACCTTACCGGTGGTTGTCATGGGCAAGCTTTCGATGAACTCGATTTCCTTGGGGTACTCATAAGGAGCAAGTTGCCGCTTGACCTGGGCCTGCAAGGCCTGAATCAGTGCTTCACGTTGCGACCCTTCGCGATAATGTTCTGGCCTTGAAAGTACCACAAAGGCCTTGACGAGATTGCCTCGTTCCTGATCAGGCTTTGGGACCACTGCAACGTTGGCAACCTCGGGGTGTTGCAAGAGACAGTTTTCGATTTCTCCCGGACCGATTCGGTATCCGGCTGCCTTGAACATATCGTCGGTGCGCCCCGCGTACCAAAGAAAACCATCGGCGTCACGGGTTGCAAGATCGCCTGTGCGACACCAGTTGCCTGTGAATTTGTCATCGCTTGCCTTCAGATTGCGCCAGTATTCGATAAAAAACACCGGGTCTGGATCCCCATGGATGTCTTGCCTATGCACGGCAATTTCGCCAAGGCTTCCGTCAGGAACTTCTACCCCATCGTCGTCGATCACCGCAACGCGATGGCCTGGATAGGGCCGTCCGATCGATCCCGATCGGCTTGTCCAATACCGTGAGCAATTGCCAACCACATAGTTCATTTCGGTTTGACCAAACATTTCATTGACGGTCACCCCGAGTTCAGCCTGACACCAATCGTAAAGCGTGTGGCCAACAGCCTCGCCTGCAGACATCACCGCACGAAGCTTGAGGGCATGACCGCTTGAAGGACTCGGATTGCTCTTGAGCATCGCCTTGAGCGCCGTCGGGAAGAGAAAGGCATGCGAGATCGCATAGCGCTCGATTAATTCATAGGCCTTATCGCCGGAAAAGCGGCCTTTGTAGGCAAGAATCGACTGGCCAAAGTAAAGGCTCGGTAACAGGGCATCCATCAGTCCGCCGGTCCAGGCCCAGTCTGCGGGCGACCAGAAGCACTGAGCACCGTCCGGGAACCAGTTTTGCGATGCGACAAAGCCAGGCAGATTGCCAATCAGGGCTCGATGGGGAATCAATGCGCCCTTGGGCGGACCGGTGGTGCCGCTTGTGTAGAGCAATTGTGCAGGCTCTGCAGCCAGGGTTTTGACCGGCGTAAAGCGCGGATGTCCGCGTTCGATCAAGCCCTGCACATCAAACTCGGCATCGGTCGGATCGAGCAAATCGGGGCCGTCCACATCCGCAGCAATTGCCATGAATCGCAGGCCATCCGGACGCGCTGCGCGAAGCGTATCAAGCGCTGAGGCATCCGCAATCAGTCCCATGGCCTCGCTGTCGGCAAGCCGATAAGCGAGTGCCTCAGGGCCAAAGAGTATCGACAAGGGCATGGCAATTGCCCCGAGCCGATAAATCGCAAGATGCGCGACCGCGGTGATAGGGCGCTGAGGCAACACGAGTGCCACGCGATCGCCGCGTTCCACACCCAGTTCACGCAGCGAGCTCGCAAGCCGATTGGCGGCAAGATGCAAATCCCGATAGGTCCAGGTGCTTCGCTGTCCGTTATCGCTTTCATACCTAATCGCTACCCGCCCCGCATCCTTGGCCCATCGCGAACAAAGCAACTGCTCGATGTTGAGCTGCTCTGGAACCTTCCAGCGAAAGCTCTGGTACATGGACTGATAGGCATCTGGCATCGTTGTCTCCGCGTCCTACTACAATGCGTGTTCATGCATGCTAACCCGAATCCCGATGAGCCTTATCAGCCTCGGCGTCAGCCTCAAGGACGTCGCCTTTCGATCAGGGGATTGGACTACTTCCTTCGCCATTGGCCTGTTTCGGGGCCAAGCCGGCATCAGTTGTTGATGTTGCACGGCTGGATGGATGTCTCAGCGTCGTTTCAATTTTTAGTCGACCAGCTTCCAGACGATGTGGAAGTTTTTGCCCCGGATTGGCGCGGCTACGGTCACAGTTCGTCCACCCCAAGCGACACCTACTGGTTTGCTGACTATCTTGCTGATCTCGACGCCCTGATTGCAGCACTCGAAAGCCTTGGGCTTTTGCATCGGCCGCTGAAACTGTTGGGCCACAGCATGGGCGGTAATCTGGCCTGCCTTTACGCAGGCATCCGGCCACGAAGCATTACAGCGCTGATCAATCTGGAAGGCGTCGGTATGCCGGCAACCGATCCATCCCAGGCGCCTGCGCGCTATGCGCAATGGCTTGACGAACTGGCCAAAGGGCCGCCGATGATGAAGCCTTATGCTGACCAGGCTGCAGTGGCAAGGCGTTTGATGCAAAACAATCATCGGCTGCGTGCCGATTTTGCCGCCTACCTTGCCAGCCATTGGGCAGCGCAGGCGTCGGATGGTCAGTGGCATTTGCTAGCCGATCCCAAGCACAAGGGCATTCATCCGGTGCTTTATCGGGTGGATGAAGTGCTGGCATGCTGGCGCCAAATCGAAGCGCCGGTGCTTTGGGTTTGTTCCGAGCATATGAACAGCTGGCATGATTTTGTGCGTACAGAGGCTTATCAGGCGCGGCTTGGCAGCATTGCCAGAAGGCAATCGTTGATCATCAAAGACGCCGGCCACATGCTTCATCATGATCAGCCGCAGGCGCTTGCGCAGGCCATCATGGCGTTTTTGCAATGAGCCTTGGCGCGATGTGCTCATGAGGCTTCATCCTCGCGGTCACTCAGGGATCAAAGCGCTTGGTGGTTTGCTGCGGGACGACCCTTGGCGGGTGCGTGCCGATTTGCACTGTCATTCGCATCACTCCGATGGCCTGTGGTCGCCAAGGCAATTGGTTGACAGCGCCAAAGCGCAAGGTGTCGAGCTTTTTTCACTGACCGATCACGACACGCTCAAAGGCCAAAGCGAGGCAAGGGCGGCGGCGCAGGCTTGCGGGC
The DNA here is from genome assembly GCA_002342365.1 of Burkholderiales bacterium UBA2459. GTDB lineage: Bacteria > Pseudomonadota > Gammaproteobacteria > Burkholderiales > Burkholderiaceae_E > UBA3064. Next base: position 142,869 of record DDPV01000012.1, read on the forward strand.
TGGCATGGATCAGTGGTGTTGAGATATCGGTGACCTGGGCAGGGCAGACCATCCATGTGCTTGGTCTGGCCTGCGATCCTGAATGCGAAGCGCTCCTTGCCGGTCTGGCGGGCATCAGGGCAAAGCGCTTAGCCCGCGCGCGCGCGATCGATCAATCCCTGGTTGCTGCGGGCTTACAGGGCGCACTGGAGGGTGCGCTCAGTCAGGTGCGCGAACCGGAGCAGATTTCGCGTACCCACTTTGCCCGCTGGATTGCCCAGCACTGTGGCTTGAGCGATATGCGCGACGTCTTTGCCCGCTATCTGTGCGACGGTAAACCCGGTGATGTGCCGCAGCGCTGGGCCAGCCTTTCGGAGGCACTCGGCTGGATTCGCAGCGCCAGCGGTTTTGCGGTCATTGCCCATCCGGCACGTTACCGCCTAAGCCCCTTGCTTCAACATTGTCTGGTCGAGGAGTTTTGCGAAGCAGGCGGGCTTGCGCTTGAAACCGCTTCAGGATCGCATGCCAAGCGCGAAATCGATTATTTCAGCCGACTTGCCAGTCAGTATCGGCTGCGAGCTTCCGCGGGATCGGATTTTCACGCCCCCAACGAAAGCCGGACCGCTTTAGGCTCGGTTCCCCTGATTGCCGATTCGGTTGAACCGATATGGTCGAAATGGCATTGAAGCCATTGATAGACAGCCTCAATTAAGCGATGAGACGCCTGATGATTCATCCGGATAATCCGCAACCTCGCCTGATTCAGCAGGCAGCGCAAGCCTTGCGCGATGGCGATTTGTTGATCATGCCAACCGATGCCTGCGCGGTGATTGCTGCGTCCATGGCCCACAAGAATGCGGTCGATCGCCTGCGGGCGATTCGGCAGCTCAATGAACGCCATCTTCTGACCCTCTTGTGCGCGGATCTGTCGTCGCTCGCGGTTTACGCCAAGGTCGATGACGTCGCCTATCGCTTTTTGAAGGCCTGGACGCCCGGCCCCTACACCTTCATTCTGAACGCCAGCAAGCAAGTCCCTCGGCGCTTGTGGCATCCGTCACGCAAGACCATCGGCCTGCGTGTGCCCGATCACCTGGTGGCTCATGCGCTGCTTAAAGCGCATGGCGAAGCGCTGTTGTCAAGCAGCCTGATCTGGCCGGGAGAGGCTGAGCCACTGCACGATGCAGAAGTCATCAGTGAGCGATTTGCAAACAGTCAGGAAGTGTTTCTGGACAGTGGGCACTACGGGCTCGTTCCCACCACGGTGATCGATCTGACGAGTGGCGAGCCCGAGCTGATTCGACAGGGCGCAGGTTCGCTCTCAGATCCCAAGCAACATCGCCACTGACGGTCGGCTGAAGCCACTTACAATCGCAACATGGATGAAAACTGGATTCGGGTCATTGCGGTCTACGCCATACCGGTGATCTTTGCAATCACGCTTCACGAGGCAGCCCATGGCTGGATGGCGCAACGGCTTGGCGATCCCACAGCCAGCCAGCTCGGCAGAATTTCGCTCAATCCGGCGCGCCACATCGATCCAATCGGGACCTTGCTGGTGCCCGGCCTCACGCTGGCGCTTGGCGGTGCGATGGGGGCCTTCGCCTTGTTTGGCTGGGCAAAGCCGGTGCCAGTCGATGCCCGTTACTTCACGCGGCCGGTCCGTGATATGGCCTGGGTGGCAGCCGCTGGACCGGGAATGAATCTTTTCATGGCGCTTGCCTGGGCATTATTCGCCAAAACAGTGCTGCTGATGCTGGGTATGTCCGATACCGAAGCTGCGCAAGCAGACGGTCAAGCTGTAGCATCGATCAGTGCTGACTTTGCTATACGCATGGCGGTTGCGGGCATTGTGGTGAATGTTGCCTTGATGGTGCTCAATTTGTTGCCCTTACCCCCCTTGGACGGTTCGCGGGTGGTCACAGCCTTGTTGCCGCCCTCAATCGGCTGGCGCTATGCACAACTGGAGCGTTATGGATTATGGATTTTATTGATTCTTTTGTTCAGCGGTGCACTCGGGGCGATTGTGAAACCGATCACCGCCTGGATTTTGCAAATGATCGTTTCGTTGTTCGGATTGCGCTAGATAATGCAACACCCTGAACATCAAAACCGTCTCGCGGCAAGCCACGCGTCACAATCGGTGCTCTCTGGCATGCGGCCCACCGGCGCTTTGCATTTGGGGCACTACCACGGTGCGCTTGCCAATTGGGTCAAGCTGCAAGAACGTTATCAAAGTTATTTTTTTGTGGCTGATTGGCATGCGCTGACCACCCACTACGAGTCACCCGAGGTGATTCAAAAAAACATCCGTGAAATGGTGATTGACTGGCTTGCGGCTGGTATTGACCCCGAGCGTTCGGTCCTGTTTGTGCAGTCGCAGGTTCCCCAGCACGCCGAGCTGCATCTTCTGCTTTCGATGTGCACCCCATTGAGCTGGCTCGAGCGGGTTCCGACCTACAAAGATCAGCAAGCCAATTTGAGTGATAAGGATCTGGCCACCTACGGCTTTCTCGGGTATCCGCTTTTGCAGGCTGCTGACATTCTGATCTACGCGGCGTCCTGGGTGCCTGTTGGCGAGGATCAAGTCCCCCATGTTGAGCTCACGCGCGAAGTTGCGCGGCGATTCAATCATTTGTTTGGCCGTGAAGCCGATTTTGAGCAAAACATCGGACAGTGCCTGGCTGCGTTGTCAGACTTCGAAGGCGAAGCGCTCAAACAAGCCCGCACAGCCTGGCTTGAGTCGGGTGATCTCGCGGCGCGAGACGCAGCACGTTTACGCTTGCAGCAGCTGGCGATCGAGCCTGCCCAGCGCCAGCGACTTGCTGGCTGGCTCGAAGGCGGTGGCAGGCAATGGTTGCTTGAGCCGCAACCCTTGTTAACACAGGCCTCGCGACTTCCCGGACTGGACGGTCGCAAGATGTCCAAAAGTTATGCGAATGCGATTGCCATGCGTGATGATCCGGCGCAGCTTGAGAGCAAGATTCGCAAAATGCCAACCGATCCGGCGCGGATTCGGCGCCACGATCCTGGTGACCCCGAGCGCTGTCCCGTGTGGGATTTGCACAAGGTTTACTGCGACCAGCAAACGCAGCACTGGGTTCAGGCCGGATGCAAGAGCGCTGCAATCGGATGTATCGATTGCAAAAAGCCGGTGATTGAAGCGGTGCTTCAGGAGCAAGCGCTTTTTCATCAGCGTGCCGAGCCCTTTGTGAAACAGCCGCAAAGGGTCGACGACATGCTTCACGAGGGCTCAAAACGCGCGTCACAGGCGGCAGAGCAAACGATGGTGCAGGTTCGAGAGGCGATGGGCCTCTTGCCGCGTTGGTCGTGAGCCCTCAGTCCAGAGAACCGCATCGCTTGCTGAATATGGCATGAAACCATCGGCTTGGTTTGAACGGCACCTTCCACCGAGCCACTGTCAGAATGGCAATCAGGCTTGGTTGATGGATTGGGCTTGCGGGCAAGGTCGACACAGTTTGCTTGCGCTTGAGCGGGGTTGGCATGTGCTTGCCATCGATCGCAACGAGCATGCGCTTGAGGCCTTGCGCGAGGCGGCCGAGTCCTTGCAAAGGTCCGAGCACTTGCGCTGTTTACAGCTCGATCTGGAGTCCGATGCATTGCCTTCGCGACTGAGCCAAGCCTTGGCAGAACTTGGCTTGCAGGCGGTTGCTGCGATCGTGGTCAGCAATTACCTTTACCGTTTGCACTGGAAATGGATGCTTGCCTCGCTGCGGCCGGGCGGGCATTTACTTTACGAGACTTTCGCGCGCGGCCATGAGCGCTTCGGACGGCCAACGCGTGGCGCATTCTTGCTTCAACCGGGCGAGTTGCTGGCCAGGGCGCAGCAGAGCCATCTCGCGGTGCTGGCCTTTGAGGATGTTCTTGAGCGCAACCCTGCAGGGGAAGCCACAGCGCGGATTCAACGCATTGTTGCCAGAAAACCCGAGCTTGCAGCACGAGCCGATCCCTGGCTCAGTTAGAATTTTGACTTTCTGGGGTAAGCCATGATCAAGGGAAGCATTGTTGCCATCGTCACGCCGATGCACGAAGACGGTAGCATCGACTGGGAAAGCTATCGACAACTGATTGATTGGCACATCGAAAGCGGTACGTCGGCGATTGTTGCTGTCGGCACGACCGGCGAGTCGCCCACGGTTGATCATGAAGAGAACTGCAAGCTGATTGAAGAAGCGGTGCATCATGCCGCGGGGCGGATCCCGGTCATTGCTGGTACCGGGAGCAATTCCACCCGCGAAGCGCTTGAGCTCACCCGCTTTGCAAGCAAGGTCGGCGCTCAAGCGAGCTTGCAAGTCGTACCCTACTACAACAAACCCACCCAGGAAGGCATGTACCAGCATTTTCGCTGCATCGCGGAGTCGGGCGGCTTGCCGATCATTGTCTATAACGTTCCAGGTCGTACCGTGGCCGATCTTTCCAACGACACCGTGCTACGACTGGCTCAGCTTCCGGCTGTGATCGGTGTTAAGGATGCGACCGGGGATATTCCCCGGGGGAGCGATTTGCTTGCGCGTTTACCGAGGCATGTTGCGGTCTACAGCGGCAATGATGATTCGGCGCTTGCCCTGATGGCGATGGGCGGGCACGGTGTGATCTCGGTGACGGCCAATGTTGCGCCGAAGGCGATGGCAAGGCTTTGCCAGGCAGCGTTTTCGGGCCGCTGGGACGAGGCACTTGCCATCAATCGACAATTGTTGCCGCTGCACTTCAAGCTTTTTGTTGAGGCTAATCCGATTCCTGCCAAATGGGCCTTGCATCAGATGGGACGCATCAAATCCGGTATTCGCCTGCCCTTGATTCCGCTCTCCGAGGCGCACAAGGCCAGCGTTCATGAGGCACTTCGCGAATCAGGAGTGCTCTCTTGAGCGCAAGGCTGCGCGGCGGCGCGATCCTGCTTGCAGTCTGCGCTTTGTCGGCTTGCTCGAGTTTTGAGGCGCTCAACGACCTCAACAAAGTCGACTACAAGGGAGCGAGTAAGGCGCCCTCGCTCGAGGTGCCGCCCGATCTGGTGCGGCCCGGTGTCAGCGACCGTTACACAGCCTTTGATCGGCCTGCCGATCGCACGCTCAGTGGCTTTCAAGCTTCAAGGGCTGGGCCTGGGGTAGATCGCGGTGTGATGCCGACGGTTACTGGAGCTCGGCTTGAAAAAGAAGGATCGGGTCGTGTGCTTTTGGTTGTCGATTTGCCGATTGACAAGGCCTGGCCGATCGTTAAGCGCTTTTGGCAAAACAACGGTTTCTCCTTTACCGTGGATCGAAGCGATATCGGGATTCTGGAGACCGAATGGGCTGAAAATCGTGCACGAATTCCGCAGGATTTTCTGCGTCGAACCATTGGCCGGGTTGTTGATGGCTTGTACTCCTCGGGTGAACGCGATAAGTACCGCACGCGGCTTGATGCGCGCGGCAATGCTACCGAGATCCTCATCAGCCACCGTGGGATGCAAGAAGTCCTGATCGATCGCGATAGCATCCGTACACAATGGCAACCGAGGCCAAGCGAACCCGAGCTCGAAATTGAGTTCACGCGCCGACTGCTTTTGCAGTTTGGTGATTCTGCATCGCAGGCAGATGAGAAGATTGCGCAGGCGGCAAACCCGAGGGGACCGATGGGTTCGAGGGCAAGCGGCCAAGACGGTACCGCGCTCGCTTCGCAAGCGCGGTTAAGGCGCGACGCCGACGGGGCTTCGCTTGAGCTTGCCATGAACTTTGACCGTGCCTGGCGACAAGTGGGCCTGGCGCTTGAGCGGGGCGGATTTACGGTCGAGGACAGGGATCGGAGCCAAGGCATTTTCTATGTGCGTTATATCGATCCTGGTCTTGACCGGGAAGCGCCCCAGCGCGGGGTTCTTGCGGGGCTGACCTCCATGTTTCGCTCGGCCTCGGGGCAGGCGCCCAAGCAGTACCGAATGCAGCTAAGCGCCAAAGATCAGTCGGCCAGCGTGGATATTTTCGACCCCAAAGGACAGCGTCTCAAAGGCGATGAAGCTCGTCTGGTTGCTGAAAGCATGCTCAAGTTATTACAAGAACAATTACGATGATCGATGCCGCAGGGTCGGCTGCTGCGTTTTGTGTAACTTTTGGGCTTCATGCGCTTTTGTAGTCTGGGAAGCGGCAGCGCAGGCAATGCGATGCTGCTGCAGTGGACACATCAGGCAAAGACACATCAGATCTTGCTTGACTGTGGCTTTTCCGAGCGGGAACTGATTCAACGCCTCGGCATGCGGGGCCTATCGATCGAAGCGCTTGATGCGATCCTCATCACCCATGAGCACGGTGATCATTTGGGCAAGGCGCCCAGCATCGCCGCTCGGCATGGTGTGGAGCTGTGGTCAACCTTTGGAACTCTTCGGCCAGTGCTGATAGCCCAGGCCAAAAGCGCTATGCCGCTTCGCCACCGGCGATTGCGCGCAGGCGAGTCTCAGGACTTGTTTGGTATGCAGATCGAAGCGGTTGCAGTGCCTCATGACGCCAGTGAGCCGGTTCAGTTTATTTTCAATCTGGCTCGCGACAAGGCGCTACCGCTGCGATTGGGCGTTTTGACCGATCTCGGGCATGCAAGTGCCCATGTGATTGCCCGTTTCAAGGGCCTCGATGCCTTGGTGGTCGAAGCCAATCATGATGTGCAATTACTCGAGCAATCAGGCTACCCGGCATCGCTTAAAAAGCGTGTCGGTGGTGATTGGGGTCATTTGTCCAACGATCAGTCAGCTGCGCTTTTGCAAGCGATTGACGCAGCATCGCTGTCTTGCGTGATCGCAGCGCATTTAAGCCGGCAAAATAATCACCCCGATCGCGTCCGATCGACCATGCACCAGCGATTGGGGCATGCATTCGCTCAACGGCTGATCATTGCTGATCAGCACGAGGGTTTTGACTGGCAGCTTGCCGATAAAAAAGCCGGCTAAGCGCCGGCTTTTTGTTGACCTACTTGCGCAGCAAGCAGATCGATCAACCTGGCAATCGATTACTTCTTGGCAGGATCAGCGGGAGCGGCTGCAGGCGCTGCAGCATCCTTGTTCTCAGGAGCGGGTGCAGCAGCATCCTTGTTCTCGGGCGCTGGCGCAGCAGGTGCAGCAGCAGGCGCTTCGGCCTTCGGGGCCTCCGCAGGCTTGGCTTCTTCTTTTTTCTGGCAGCCGACCAAAGCGAGGGCCAGAAGCGATGCGATCAAGAGTGACTTCTTCATGCGTTTTCCTTTCGTTGCAACAATTAAATCGATCTAGATGATGCCCGAGGATTGAGAACATTCGCCTCGGAGCAAGGCTAAGGGTTGTTGCAATCCTTGATGTGATTGCAGGCAAGGACGAATTATAAACGTCAGGAGTCCTCTGCGCCGCTAATGACGATCCATCCTTGTCGGTACCATGCAAATAAGCCCTCAAATAGTGGCTGAAATTCAACAGTTTTCTTGCATTCGCTTGCAACTCCGTCTCGGCTCGGTGTGTTGTCTGAACTTATAGGGGCATTTGACAAAGTCGTTGTTGAGTGTTCCTCAGACAATGCCTGCATCTTTTTTTCAGACAATGTCTGCATCTTTTGCGGGTCAACACGGCGCGCATCGGCGAGTGCGCACAGCAAGGGCTGGGGCTTGCCGGCAAGCTCGCCATTGAACCAAACCGCATGGCGGTCATAAACCATGCGGCTGGCCGGGTGAAGTGCAAGGCCCCGCTTTCGCGCCAGGCTTAGCCATCGGTCAAAGCTCAGGGTTGACTTTGGAACCTGAAACCACGCATTGGGAGCCGGTTCGCTGAGAAAACGGCCAAGCGCCCGTTCAAAGGTTTTTGTGTCGCTTCGAAAATCCAGCGCCCACTGCCTCAGTTGATTGCGAAGTTCGGCGGGAATACGCCCAGGCTTTCGGGTTGCGCGCAACGACCGATCCTGATACCGCGGATTGGGTCCGGCAACCGACTCGGATGCTTCTAACAGAAACTGCGCAAGAAACTCGTGCCTGGAAGGAGCCCGAAATCCCACGGACCAGGTGCTACAAGCGCTTAGCGCTGTGCCCTCGTGTGCCCAGTTGGGTGGGAGGTACAAAGCGTCACCCGGCTCAAGCACCGCCTCGTACTGAGGCTTGAAATGGTTTAAAAGTTTGAGTGGTCGATCGGCTTGAAAGCTTTGCTCGCGTTGATAACCCCAACGCCAACGCCTCAGGCCCAAACCTTGAATCAAAAAGACATCATAGGCATCGAGGTGAGCGCCCACCCCGCCGCCAGGCGATGCAACACTGACCATGACGTCGTCGATTCGGGCATGCGGTAAAAAGCAGAAGGCTTCACGCAAGCGATAAGCCTGGCCCATGCATCGATCCATGCCTTGAAGCAGGACGGTCCAATGTTTCTTCGATAAACCCGGCAAGCGATCAAAGGGCCCATGCTGCATCGTCCAACGATCGTCCTGACAACGGATAAGTCGACTTGCAACATCGGCATCGGCCGCCCTTGCAATCAGCGCATCAAGGGGGGTATTGACCGATTCCTGGGCAACAAAGCCTCGCAGCACAAGTGCTTGCTGCTGCCAATAGTTGGCAAGAAACTGCGATAGACTCAGCGCGCCCCAGCGAAGTTCACAAGGTCCTGGCACAGGATGCAGTGGCTTTGAAGCATGGTTGTTTTTCATCGGAAAACAGCATCCGGTTATCGGGTCAAGGCGGCAGAGGGGCGGGGTGGCCAGGGGCGAGCGCAGCAAGGAGCCAAGCATATCAAGCCGGCGCGCCGGGCGTAACAGGCCAACGCACCGCGCGT
>DDPV01000012.1:151622-164937 GCA_002342365.1 Burkholderiales bacterium UBA2459
CGCGTTGGGGGGAGGGTATGTGAGCGAAGAAAGTCGGGTTACTTTCGGGCGATGGGTCAGTCTAAAATATCGAATTTATGACAGTCTTGCCGAGGCGATCGAACCTGAGGCAAGAAGTCTGGTTTATTTGCACGGTTTGCAAAGGGACCTTTTTCCAAAAATTGAGCAGGCCATTGAAGGACTTGGCGTGCAGGCTAGGCTTTCCCTTTACCTGGAGCCGGTCGATACGTTTGGTGAATACGATGAGCAACGAGTCCATCTCGTTGAGCGGCAGCTGCTTCCTTCAACACTTGAAGCAGGCATGAGTTTTGAAGGGATTCCAGGGCAGCCTCAGGACGGCCTGCTCTACACGGTGACCGATTTCACGCAGGAGCTTGCAGTGCTCGATGGCAATCATCCGCTGGCTGGCATGGGTTTGCGCTTTGATATCGAAGTCATCGACATCTGGGTTGCAACGCCTGACGAAATCGAAGCCTGCCGCTAGCTTCGCAACAAGTCTTTGAGGCGATACATCAAATCAAGCGCTTGCTTTGGGCTGAGCTGATCCGGGTCAATCGAGGCGATCAATTCGTCTACCGCTGGTTTGTTGGGGCTCTCGGCGGGTTCGGTCTTCGAGGCAAGCGCAAACAAATCCGGCTGAATGAGTCGTTCGCGCGCTGATTGCTCAAAGCCATCAAGCAATTGCGCTGCCTTTCGAGTGACCGCGGGCGGAAGTCCGGCAAGTCGGGCGACCTGAATGCCATAGCTGCGGCTGGCTGGACCCTCACTGACCTGATGCAAAAAGCGGATGCCGCTGCGGCTTTCGGCTGCTTTCAGATGCAGATTGAAGACCGCTGGCAGCCGATGTGCCAAGTCGGTAAGTTCAAAGTAGTGGGTGGCGAAAAGGCAAAGGCTGCGGTTGGACTCAGCCAACTGTTCGGCGATGGCCTGGGCAAGCGCAAGGCCGTCGTAGGTTGAGGTGCCGCGGCCGATTTCGTCCATCAGCACCAGCGACTGGCTGCTTGCATGATGCACGATGGCAGCCGCTTCGGTCATCTCCACCATAAAGGTTGAGCGGCCGCCGGCCAAGTCATCGCTGGCTCCGATACGGGTAAAAATCCGGTCAAAAGCGCCCAGCTGGCATCGTTTTGCCGGTACAAAAAAGCCGCAATGCGCCATCAGCACGATGAGCGCGTTCTGCCGCATGTAGGTGGACTTGCCGCCCATATTTGGCCCGGTGATGATCGCCATACGGCACCGCTCATGCATGTCGCAGTCATTTGCGGTGAAGTGCTCAACCAGCGACTCCAGCACGGGGTGTCGGCCTTGATCGATCAACAATTGCTGTGCCGGCACAAATTCGGGGCGACACCAGCCCGACTCGAGCGCGATCGAGGCGATGCTACAAGCGACGTCGATACGTGCTATCGCCTGGCCCGCCTGCTGCAAGGCAGCGACATGGGCCATCAGATCAGCGAGCAGATTTTCATAAAGCTTGCGTTCGCGAATGACAGCCCGCTCGCGCGCTGAAAGTGCGCGATCCTCAAAGGCCTTAAGTTCAGGCGTAATGAAGCGCTCGGCGTGCTTTAAGGTTTGGCGACGCTTGTAATCATCAGGAATCCGATGAAGCTGTCCTTGGCTGATTTCGATATAAAACCCGTGAACACTGTTGTAGGCGACCTTTAAATTCGCGATTCCGCTGCGATTTCGCTCGCGCGCTTCAAATTCCGCTAGGTACTGGTCGCTATCCCGATCAAGTGCGCGCAAGGCATCGAGTTCTTCGTCAAATCCGCCTCGAATCACCGAGCCTTCGCGCAGGCTTGACGCCGGCTCATCGAGCAAGCGCGTTGTGAGGCAAGCAAGCAGCGCCGGGTCAAGGGCAAGCGCATGGGCTTCGTCAGAAAAACCTTCAGGAAGCAAAGCAACGAGCGCCGGCAATTGCCCGATCGCATCGCGTAGCGCCGCAAGCTCGCGCGGCCGGACTGAAGCGAGCGCAACGCGGCTTGCAATACGCTCAAAGTCAACCATGCTGTCAAGCAAGCTTATAAGTCTTGAATCAATAGACGGCAGCAGCGTGCTAACCTGCTGTTGGCGAGCCTTGATGCTCTCCCAGTCGCGGATGGGGTGCAATAAACGATAGCGCATCAGTCGTGAACCTGCCACGGTTCGGCACTGATCAAGACGTTTCAAGAGGCTGTGGTCTGTGCCACCGTGCAGGCTGGCGACAAGTTCAAGATTACGGCAGGCGACCTGATCGAGCGTCAAGTGCGCTTCGCTGCGCCATCGCCTGATGCCTTGCAAGTGCGGCATTGGCGTGTTTTCGCCCAAACCGCTATTTTTTGCAGCATACTCAACCAGCGCGCAGGCAACGCTTTGCAGCGCGGCATCTTCAGCGATTTCAAAGGCCTTCATCGAGGCGACCCCAAGACGCTCTTTGAGCTTACGCTGCGCGCGTTCTGACTCAAACTGCCAGTCAGCAAGCGCCGTCACCGCGATGCTATCCCCAATCGCGGTGCTAACGCGCAACGTGATACCCTCGGGGACCAAGAGCTCGACGCATTGCATGGTTTGCAAGAAGTCTTGTAAGTCATGCCAGGCGAGTTCGTAAACGAGGCATTCGCCTGAGGCCAGTGACATCCAGGCAAGCGCTGCAAACCCGCGTAGCTCCGATTGCGTGACAGCGGCAAGGCAGCGCTCTTCGCGGTCAGGCAATAAGCTCTCTTCGGTAAGCGTTCCGGGCGTGACCACCCTCTGGACTTGTCGCTCGACGGGGCCTTTGCTGCTTGCCGGATCGCCGATTTGCTCACAGATCGCAACCGACTCGCCAGCCTTCACGAGGCGTGCCAGATACTGTTCAAGAGCGTGTACCGGTACGCCCGCCATCCGAATCGGTTGTTGATTGGATTGGCCTCGCGTGGTGAGGGTGATACCAAGCAACTTTGCCCCGCGTTCGGCGTCATCGGCAAAGAGTTCGTAAAAGTCTCCCATCCGATAAAATAAGAGAACGTTCGGATATTGAGATTTAATCCTCAGATACTGCTGCATCATCGGCGTATGGCCGGCGTAAAGCGATTCGGCGCTTGCGTCGTCGACTTTCACAACGATGGCTCGTCAGTCACTGGGTCGCAGGCCGTCAGACGACATCGCTTGGTCCTCAAGCGCTTTGCGTCTGATGTTTTTGATGGATGCTGCTGAATCGTTGAATCAACACCGAAAAGAGCGCGGGATTGGCTGCTAGCACCCGTCCACCGAAGAGGTGCTCGGCCTCGCCTTGGAAGTCACCGATCAAGCCACCCGCTTCGGTGATCAAGAGGGCTCCGGCTGCTACATCCCAGGGTGAAAGCCCCATTTCAAAAAAGGCGTCAAAGCGTCCCGCGGCGACATAAGCGAGATCGAGCGCGGCAGCGCCGGGGCGTCGCAAGCCAGCGCCGTCTAAGGTGAGTTGTCGGAAGTAGGCGATAAATTCATCGAGCTGGGCCATGCTGCGCGATGGAAAGCCTGTGCCGATCAAGGACTCCTTGATTGCGACCCGCTTTGTAACCCGAATTCGCCGGTTATTGAAAAAGGCGCCCGCACCCCGACTGGCGGTGAACATTTCGTCGTTGGCAGGGTTGTACACAACGGCCTGAGTCAGCACGCCGCGCTCGAGTAAACCGATGGACACTGCATATTGCGGCACGCCGTGAATGAAGTTTGTGGTTCCGTCCAGAGGGTCAAGAATCCAGAGATGATCGAGTTCGCGAAGCCAGGGCGCCTTAAGGTTGATCAGGGCATCGCTCGGATGGCCTGCGCGCGATTTCGGTCCAGCGATGAATCCCGACTCCTCTGCTAAGATGCAATGTTCTGGAAATGACTCGAATAAGGCTTCGATCAAGGCTTCCTCGGAAGCGCGGTCAATTTCAGTAACAAAATCGTTGAGCTGTTTTCGGGCAACCCGAATTGAATCGATATCGACCGATCCTCGGTTGATAATGCGTGCGGCAGCGCGAGCGGCACGCACAGCGATATTGAGCATCGGGTGCATGATGGAGATCCAGTTGCAACAAAGCCTGTCAGTTTAAGCCATTGGTCCAACCCCAGCTTCATCAGTCCCTCGACCCTTTTTTTACCGAGCGAGCGATCTTTGTCCTGCATCGAACCTCGCATCCGGGAAACATCGGTGCAAGCCTTCGTTCGCTTGCGGTGCTCGACTTTCCGCGTATGCGTTGCTCCGCACCGCGTGATCCGGCGTGGCAAGCGCATCCCGATGCGATCGCGCGTGCCAGTGGCGCGATGCCAAGGCTCAAGGAGATCTCGGCTTTCCAAAGCCTGCAAGCTGCAATCGCCGATTGTCACTGGGTGATTGCAGTCAGTGCTGATGTTAGAGACTTTGGACCGGATCTTGTTGATGTGTCGACAGCCTGTGCCTGGGCCACCGCACGCATGCTCGACAATAAGCAGGCACGCGTCGCCTTCGTCTTTGGTTCGGAGCGAGACGGACTGGCCCGCGAGGAGGCCGCCCGCGGTCATTTGCTTGCCAGTATTCCTGGGCAGCCGGCTTATCATTCACTGAACTTGTCGCAAGCGGTGATGATCACCGCCTGGGAGCTGCGCAAACAACTGCTGTCCTTGCGCACCGCAAAGGATTCGCAGGCGCCGCGTTTTGCGGCACCGCCGATGGGTCAGCCAGCCAGCGCCGATGCTTTTGAAGGACTGATGCAACATTTGCAAGAGGGTGCGACCGCGCTTGGTTTTCTCGATCCGAAGCATCCGAAAATGCTGATGGAAAGGCTGCGGCGCCTTTTGATGCGAAGCGAGTTGCGCGCTGAAGAAATCGATTTGTTGCGCGGACTTTGCACTGCCATGATCCGGCCCAGGGATCGATCGGGCAGAGGGCTTAAGCCCTGCCTGCCCGAGCCATACCCAACGAAGTCAAAACCGGACGCTGAGAATGTTTGAACGATTACGCGAATCCATCCAAACGGTGCTGGAAAAAGACCCGGCAGCGCGCTCAAGCCTGGAAGTCTTGCTTTGTTACCCGGGTATTCATGCCCTCATGTTCCACGGATTTGCAGCCCGCCTTTGGCATTGGCGCTGGACCACCTCAGCTCGCTTTGTGTCCCATCTTGGGCGTATTTTGACCGGCATCGAAATTCATCCGGGCGCCCGGCTTGGACGCAGAGTGTTTATCGACCACGGGATGGGGGTGGTGATTGGCGAAACCGCCGAAGTGGGTGACGACTGCACGATTTACCATGGTGTAACCCTCGGTGGCGTTGCCTTAAATTCCGGGAAACGACATCCGACGCTCGAAGCGGGGGTTGTGGTCGGGGCCGGCGCGAAAATTCTGGGGCCCTTTGTGGTGGGTGCAGGCGCACGGATCGGCTCCAATTCGGTGGTGGTGAAAACCGTGCCGCCGGGTGCAACCGCTGTGGGCATCCCTGCAAGAATTCTTGTGGACGAAGGTCACATGCAAAGCGGCGATCGCTCAGAACGTTCTGCTTTTTCTGCTTATGCGCTGTCGCGCGGCGATGATCCGCTTTCGCTGGTGATTCATCAGCTGATTGACCATGCTGCGGCTCAAGACCGGCGCCTGGATGCACTGCAGGCAGCCCTGGCGCGGGCTGAGCAAGCGGCCACGCAAGCCCAGGATCAAAGCGCGAAGATTCCAGAATCCGACGCCAAGCTTGACGTGGCGCGACTCAACCGGCTGGTGGATTGAGCCTCAGGCCCAAGGACCAAAGGGTCCTTCGGCTTTGAATCCGAGTTTGTCCCATCGAAGCCATCCGCCGCGTTGTCGCTTTGCGTCCCAGTCCGGCAGCACCCAGCGCTGAAATAGTCCCTGATGCAGGGCAGGGCGGTGGGTGTGCCCGTGAATCAACACCGCAACATGATGTTGTTGCACCCACGCATGCAAGGCAGTCTCATTGGCATCCATGATCGCAAACGTTTTCTGGCGCTTGGCCGCTTCGCTTTCGCTGCGCATCGCAAAGGCAATCTCAAGTCGTTTTTTGATCGGCTGGGCAAGAAAATCCTGCTGCCAGCTTGCCTGCCGCACCTGCCTTCGAAAGTCCTGGTAGGCGCTATCGTCGGTACAAAATGCATCACCATGCGCCAGGCCTGCATCCAGTCCGAAGGCATGAAGTCTTGTGGGTTCTGGCATCAACTTGGCGCCTACTTCAGCGCAAAAACGGCCTCCGATCAGGAAGTCCCGATTACCGTGCATCAGGTAGAGCTTAAGGCTTTGCTGACAGCGCTGCCGCAACCCTGACAGTGCCTTGGCGAAGGCGTGGCGAGCCGGTATGTCTGCATCGTCTCCAACCCAGGCTTCAAAGAGATCACCGAGCAAAAAAAGATGGGAGCAATCTGTGGGCAATAAATCTTCTAGGGCAAGCAAAAAGCCGCTGGGGTCCGTCAAGCGATCTGCCTCGGGCAAAAGATGCATATCCGATACAAAAATGATCACAGATTCATCATTGTTCACGCAGATCGCATCGGATGCCAGCTCAAACACTGCGCTTACCCATCAAGGTTTGAGCATTTTCGCGGACTCGATCACCACCGGTGTGGTCGGCACATCGCGCATGCCACCTGAGCTGCCCGTTGGTGTTTTGCGGATTTTTTCAACCACATCCATACCCGAAATCACCTTACCGAAGACGGTGTATCCGTGTCCATCGGGGTTGGGGTGATTGAGACCGTCATTGTTGACGACATTAATGAAAAACTGTGAGCTTGCCGAATTCGGAGCCGCGGTTCGCGCCATTGCCACCCAGCCCGCATCATTTTTTAGACCGTTACGCGATTCAATCTCAATCGGTGCGCGGGTGGGCTTGCGATCGAGGTTGGCAAGATGTCCGCCGCCCTGAACCATGAAGTTTGCGATCACGCGGTGAAAGGTGGTGCCGGCATAAAAACCCTCATCGACGTATTGAATGAAATTGGCAACCGTTTTGGGGGCTTTATCCGGGTATAACTCGATAACGAAACTGCCTAAATTTGTCTTGAATTCGGCTCTCGGCGAGGTCGCGGCTGCGCTTTCTTCGACAAGGCTACAGCTAAGCGACAGGCAGAGTATTGACACAAGGGGTAGCTGCTTGAAAAAAGATGACATCAATCACTCCGATGTAGAACGGTTTAAGAATGGGTACGCAAGAGTCAACGATAAGGGTTTGTCTACTCGGCATTGAAGACCGAAGCATGAGACATTAGCGGCCGGTCAGCTGCCTGTGAAGATCAGGGCTTGAGTAAACGCTCACTCAGTTCGCTTGCTGACTTAAGTTTTACCTCCATGCGGGTTTTTTCGGCGGCGCCCACATGCTGCTGAGCACGCTTGATCGCTTCAACCGACTGCCTGGCCAGCACCGCTGCGAGGTTCTCCCAGGCCAGTGCGTAAGCGGGTTGGGCCTGCAGCGCGCGCTCAAGGCTGAGTCTTGCCAGTTCAAGCTCACCGGCTCTCGCATGCAGGCTTGCAAGATTATTGTGAATTTCGGCCAGCTCCGGAAACTGCTCGGCCAATTCGATAAATTGTAATCGCGATTCGTCAACACGACCGCTCTCATAAAGCAGACTGCCGCGCATGAAACGCAGGCTGAGGTCTTGGGGCTCCTCGCGCAGGCCTGCCTCAACGGCCTGCAAGGCCTGGGCAAGACGCCCTGCACGCCAATGGGCCCTGGCCTTGTCAACAGCCTGCATCGCAAGCATGGGTTGGCTCACCAAGGGCCTCGGTACCGAATCAAGCGCTTGGGCACGCAGGGCATCCAAGGGCGCTGCCAGCACTGAAAGGGCGGTTAGGAAAGCATTTATACTGCGTCGCATCACCGGATTCTAGCCCGAGACATGCTACACATTTACAACACGCTCAGTCGGACCAAGGAGCCTTTCACGCCGCATCGGCCGGGAAGGGTCGGGATGTATGTTTGCGGGATCACCGTTTACGATTTTTGTCACATTGGCCATGCGCGGATGATGGTGGTGTTCGATCTTGTGCAGCGCTGGCTGCGGCACAGTGGATATCAGCTGACCTACGTTCGTAACATAACGGATATCGAAGACAAGATCATCAGGCGTGCGGTTGAGCAAGGCATAGCAATCAGCGAACTGACCTCAAGATTCATTCAGGCGATGCATGAGGATCTTGATGTTTTGCGCGTCCAGCGTCCCGACCACGAACCCCGTGCTACCGCTTATGTCCCGCAAATGCTTGGCATGATCCGAAAGCTTGTCGATAACGGCATCGCTTATCAGGTCGGGCCGGGTCATGCTTTGGCAGGAGATGTCCACTTTGCTGTTCGCCGCTTTGCGCGTTACGGCCAGTTATCGGGTCGCTCGGTGGACGATTTACGTGCCGGCGAGCGCGTGATCCCGGGCGAGGGCAAACAAGACCCGCTGGATTTTGTTCTTTGGAAGTCGTCCAAACCCGATGAGCCCAGCGAAGCCATCTGGGCCTCCGAGTTTGGTGAGGGAAGACCTGGTTGGCATATTGAGTGTTCGGCGATGAGCGAATCGCTTCTTGGAACGCCGATTGACATTCATGGCGGTGGTGCTGATTTGCAGTTTCCTCACCATGAAAACGAAATTGCCCAAAGCGAAGCCGTCATGGGGTGCGCATCGCAGCCCTTTGTTCGTTACTGGATGCACAACGGCTTTTTGCGTGTTGATAATGAAAAGATGTCGAAATCGCTCGGCAACTTTTTTACGATCCGCGAAGTGATCGAACAGTTCGATCCCGAAGTTGTCAGGTTCTATATTTTGCGCGCACACTATCGAAGCCCGCTTAATTACTCGGATGCGCATCTTGATGATGCACGCCTTGCGCTGCTCAGGCTTTATGGCGCACTCTCAGACGAACCTCAGGCGAAGGCCTCTGAATCCGAAACAAGCGATCACAGCGCTGATCCATCCGAAGCTCTGGATGTTTGGCGTCAGCGCTTTCAAGAAGCGATGGACGATGACTTCAACACACCGGTGGCGGTTGCAGTGCTTTTTGAGCTGGCAGCAGAAATTTATCGGACTCGTGATCAGAACAACAAGGTTGCAGCGCTCAAGCTTGAGCAAGCTTTGCGTGCACATGCGGCTTTGCTCGGTCTGCTTGATCAATCACCGGTTGCAGTTCGTGAAAGTGGCTTACTTGGACGTGCCCGCAGGCAGGGACAACTGAGCGATGACGCAATTGAGGCGAAAGTGATCGAACGCGGTCTGGCCAAGCAAGCCAGAGACTTTGCGCGGGCCGACTTCTTGCGTGCTGAATTGGCAGAGGCTGGCATCGTGCTCGAGGATGGTCCGCAGGGCACACGCTGGCGCAGGCAGTGATGGATGCACCCGATTATTGGTGCAATGCTCAGGAAGTCTTGAGCGCGCGTTGCCCGGTGATGCGTGGTCTGATCGCGTCTGCCGGACCGGTAGCCTTGCAAGCGCGAGGCGACCCCTACCAGACGCTTGCCCGCTCGATCGTTGGTCAGCAAATTTCTGTAAAGGCAGCCGCAAGCGTCTGGGCACGATTCGAAGCTGCTTGCGTGGGGAAACCCGAAGCAGTCAGGGTCGCCGATATGTCCCTGGATTGCCTGCGCGCATGCGGCCTGTCAGAACGCAAAGCGCAATATCTCAAGGATTTGTCTCAGCGATTTGTGGACGGTTCCTTGCAGCCGCAGACTTGGGCCGATCTGAATGATGAAGCAGTGATCGCCGATCTGATCAAGGTGCGAGGTATTGGCCGCTGGACTGCGGAGATGTTTTTGATCTTTAACCTACTACGCTCGGATGTGTGGCCCTTGGACGACGTAGGTTTATTAAGAGCCATTGGCATTCACTGGAGCGAGGATCCTGAAGCGGCCTTGAAAGATCGCCGCTTCAAAGCAAGCCGCCAAGAAGCTGCGGCACTTGGCGAGCGCCTGCGACCCTGGCGAAGTGTGGCAACCTGGTATTTGTGGCGAAGCCTTGATCCGGAACCGGTTTCTTATTAAAGCTAGAACCCATTACGATGGCGGTGATGAAGCAAAGTTTCCTGGAGTTTGAGCAGCCGATTGCGGCGCTTGAGCAAAAAATAGAGGCCTTGCGCTACGCGCAGGATGACTCGGCGGTCGACATTGCTGAAGAAATCGACAGGCTTTCAAAAAAGGCGCAGACGCTGATCAAGGACACCTACGCCAAGCTTTCGCCCTGGCAGGTTGCGATGGTCGCAAGGCACCCGCAGCGGCCCTATACGCTGGATTACCTGCGGGAGATTTTCACCGACTTTCACGAAATGCACGGTGACCGGAGCTTTGCCGACGATCCGGCGATTGTGGGCGGGCTGGCCCGTTTCAACGGGCAACCGGTGATGGTGATCGGCCATCAGAAAGGCCGCGATACCCGTGAGCGCGGCTATCGTAACTTCGGCATGCCACGCCCCGAGGGTTATCGCAAGGCACTCCGATTGATGCGAACCGCAGAAAAGTTCGGTCTGCCGGTGTTGACCTTTGTTGATACCCCTGGCGCATTTCCTGGAATCGACGCTGAAGAACGTGGGCAATCTGAAGCAATCGGCCGCAACCTTTTTGCGATGGCTGAGCTCAAGGTGCCTATTGTCACCACGGTGATTGGTGAAGGTGGCTCGGGTGGTGCGCTGGCCATTGCGGTGGCCGACACTGTGATGATGCTGCAATACGCAGTCTATTCCGTGATTTCACCAGAAGGCTGCGCTGCCATTTTATGGAAAACAGCCGAGCGAGCGGCCGATGCTGCCGAGGCGCTTGGAATTACGGCGCATCGCCTCAAGGCGCTGGGGTTGGTCGATAAGGTCATCAACGAGCCCTTGGGCGGTGCGCATCGTGACCCTGTTGCGATGGGACAGCTACTTAAGCGTGCGCTTGCCGAGGCGCTCAGGCAGCATGGCCTTATCAGCACCGAAGCCCTGCTCAAACAACGTCATTCCCGCATCATGGCCTGGACAAAATTTAAAGAGATCGGACGGTGATCGCCGGGTCAATAGTAGCTCCGCAAGCGATCGCTTACCTGCCGGGTGTCGACTGAACGACCATGCTCGGGCCCTTGCGTCAGGCCTTGATTCAATCGCTTGCAGCCTTTCCTGGCCCCTGTCTGCTTGCAGTTAGTGGTGGACTCGACTCCTCGGTCTTGCTGGTTGCGATGCGAAAACTTTGGCCGGAAAGGCTGCTGCACGCGGTCCATGTGCACCATGGCTTGCAAGTGCAGGCAGATGCCTTCGAGACCGCCGTTGAAAGGCTTTGTGCGCAATGGGCGGTCAGGCTGCATGTTTGCCGCTTGCAAGCGCCAGCTGTGTTTGTTGATGGGGTTGAAGCCTGGGCAAGGCAAGCGCGCTACGCTGCAATCGAGGCGCTAGCGCAAGACTTTGGCTTTGAGCAACTCTTGCTGGCGCATCACGCCGACGACCAGGCTGAGACGTTTTTCATCAATTTGATTCGCGGAACCGGTATCGATGGTTTGCGCGGCATGCCGCTTGCAGCCAAGCGCAACGGCCTGATCCGCATTCGCCCGCTGCTCACGATTCCACGGTTGCTACTGCATGAACAGGCGATCGCGTGGGGGCTATCCTGGATTGACGATCCGAGCAATCTGGATCGCAGGTTTTTGCGAAACCGGATTCGCATGGAATTGATGCCTTTGCTTGAATCGATCCGACCGGGATCTTGCGCCCGGGTCGTCGACCTGATGCGCGATTTGGCCCAAGCGCCAGATGATTTCCCCGCAGCAAACGCGACCATGGAGCTTGGCTCTTTGAGCGAGCTGCCCGAAGCAGCGCAGCGCCAGGCTTTGCACGACTGGGTGCGGCAGGTTGCGCTTCGCGCACCATCAAGGGCTCGTCTGAATGCACTTTATGAGCTGTGCTTCGTGTCAAAAACCGCAAAAGGTCACCTCAAACATGGCGATTTTGTCTTCAGACGATTAGGCGATCGCCTCATTGCCGGGCCAAGGATTTAAGGTGAGCGCTTGCTTATAATTGAGGGTTTTTGACCTGACAGTGCAATTGCGATGGCTTTGATCGTTCATAAATATGGCGGCACTTCGATGGGTTCTGTGGAACGCATCAAACATGTAGCTACCCGGGTTGCGAAGTGGCATCGAGCCGGCCATCGGTTGGTCGTGGTGCCTTCGGCGATGTCAGGTGAGACCAATCGCCTCATCGGGCTGGCAAGAGAGATTCACGCGCTGCCAGACCCGCGCGAGCTCGATATGCTGGCTTGCACCGGTGAGCAAGTATCGGTGGGCTTATTGGCGATCGCGCTAAAGGCCATCGGTGTCGATGCAGTCAGCTATGCTGGCTGGCAGGTTCCGATCCGCACCGACGATGCTTATACCAAGGCAAGGATTACCGGTATCGATACCGATAAGGTGAACGCGGACCTGGATGAAGGTAGGGTGGTGGTGATCACCGGATTTCAGGGGGTGGATTCAAGAGGCAATGTCACCACCCTGGGTCGTGGTGGTTCCGACACCTCAGCAGTCGCGGTTGCAGCGGCATTGAAGGCCGATGAGTGTCTGATTTATACCGATGTGGACGGTGTCTACACAACAGATCCACGTATTGTCACGGAAGCCAGGCGTTTAGATCGTATAACGTTCGAAGAAATGCTCGAAATGGCGAGCCTTGGCTCCAAAGTCTTGCAGATTCGGTCGGTGGAGTTTGCCGGGAAGTACCAGGTCAAGACGCGCGTGTTGTCAAGCCTTTCGCCGCCCGATATGGATCTTGCTGAGGAAACCCAGTCAGGGACTCTGATTACTTTTGAGGAAGACGAAGCGATGGAACAGGCAGTCATCTCGGGTATTGCATTTAACCGTGACGAGGCAAAAATTACCCTGACCCGAGTACCTGATCGACCCGGTGTTGCCTACGCGATCCTTGGGCCGGTTGCAGATGCCAATATTGATGTTGACATGATTATCCAGAATCAAAGTCAGGACGGATCAACCGACTTTTCTTTTACTGTGCACCGCAATGAATACGATCGCGCGCTTGCCGTGCTGCGCGAGCGGGTACTGGCTGATGTCCACGCCAAAGATGTCCTCGGTGATTCAAAGATTGCAAAGGTCTCCGTGGTCGGTATTGGCATGCGTTCGCACGTTGGTATTGCCAGTTTGATGTTCAAGACCTTGTCTGCCGAAGGCATCAACATTCAAATGATTTCAACGAGCGAAATCAAGATTTCCGTGGTGATCGAAGACAAGTACATGGAACTGGCGGTGCGGGCGCTTCACAAGGCATTCGGGTTGGAGCAGGCTGTTTGACACAGTACAATGTGACGGGATTAGGAGACGTGGCCGAGTGGTCGAAGGCACTCCCCTGCTAAGGGAGCATCTGGGCAAAACCCGGATCGAGGGTTCGAATCCCTCCGTCTCCGCC
>DDPV01000012.1:165081-165247 GCA_002342365.1 Burkholderiales bacterium UBA2459
CGTGATCTGGCCAGAGCCTTAAGCCTTCAAAAAAACCTTGTCTTTGCTAAGTTGATGCAGGCACAAAGCGTTGATGACACTAAGAAGAAACGAACATCTCGACTGTGAGTTAATGGCGTTGGGGCATTGCACCAACGTCTATCGTCAAGAGCCGGCTCGCCTGTTG
>DDPV01000022.1:0-213 GCA_002342365.1 Burkholderiales bacterium UBA2459
GGGCGCTTGATCAGAAGCCTCGGCAAAGGCTGCCTGCAAACTCATCAACTGGCCCTGCGCCTGGCCCAATGAGCTTTGCAAGCTTTGTAGCTGATCCTGAATCTGGCCTGCAAACTGCTGGACCTGTTCGCCTTGCGCGCTCAGGGAACTGTCAATTCGCGTGAACCGCTCTGATTGTGTGTGCAAGAGGGCTTCAAAACGCTGCTCAAGGGC
>DDPV01000022.1:368-1861 GCA_002342365.1 Burkholderiales bacterium UBA2459
TGGGTTTGTCCAAGCAGTCCGCGGACCTCGTCGCGCCAGCTGATCGCTTCCGAAGCCTGCTGCTCGCCGCCTTGCTCAATGGCGATGAGCCGTGCTTGCAGCTCGCCGAGCCCAGACCCCAGATCACCCAGTTTATCAAGCGCGGGGACAAGAACTTCCGTTCTTTCGATCAATAGGTTACGGCTTTCTTCAAGTACCTGCTTCAACTCCGAAAGCAAGCTGCCAAGATCCTGATTGCTGCGCTCAAGCAAAGAAGCCACAAGCCCGGATAGGCGATCCAAACCCTCCTGGAAGCTGGCACCGAAGCTTTCTGGAAGCCTTGTGTCAAGCTCTGCGAGCATGCCGAGGGACTGCTCACCGAGCTTGCGTATTTCGGCGGCCAAGACCTCGGTGCCGCCGCTACTTTGTACGCCAAGCGCCTCGAGTCGACTCAGCAGCTCCTGCGCGTTCGCGCTAAGCGTTTGTTGAAGCTGGCTGCCGCGCAAAACCTCGGCTTCACCCTGCTCTGAAAGAAATTGACCAAGCTGTTGATGTTGCGAAGCAAATTGCTGATCAAGAGACTTCAAACCCTCCTGCAGCTGCTGGATATCGTCGGCACGAGGAGCGCTTGCTGCGGCAACCTCAAGCAGGGCTTGAAGCGTTGCGATTTGTTCCCGCGCTAGACCCAGATCGGCGGTTCGCTCCACGATAAGCCGCTGGCTTTCCTCGATAAGGCCACGGGTCTCGATAAACAATGTTTGGCTTTGGCTACGTCCGGCTTCAAACTGCCCGCCCAGGCTGACCACTTCATCGCGTACCTGAGCCTCGATCCGACCAATTTGCTGGTCGATATGGATTCGGCTTTGATCGATTTGCGCGCGCGTTTCACCCAGAATCTGACGCGTCTCACCAAAAATCTGGCGCGTTTCTGCGATGATAGCTTCGGTTTCTTGCTGTCCTTTGTCCAGAAGCCTTCCGATTGAATAACCGAGATCCGAGAGTTGGCTTTGCAAGCGCTCGGTCACTGCTGCAGGCACGCGCGCGTGCAAGCGAATCTCATCGGCCTGCTGGTTCAGCATGGCTTCCAGCCGAATGTTCAGCATGGAGAACTGCTCGGGCAGTTCACTGCGCAACATCTCAACCTGGTGCTTGCCTGCTAAATCGTTGCGCAACGCTGCGCCGCTGTCTGCGCCCAATGCATAAATTTGCTCGAGTCGCGTCTGGATGTTTGCCCCGTACTGTTCAAGGCGAGCATCCAACGCAGCCACCAGTTGCTGCACCTGGGCCGCATCGGCGCCCAGTGTCGATGCGGCACCGCCGCTGCTCGCAAGCGGCGCTGATTCGAGCAGCCCGCGCAAGCCCGTCAGCTGCTCCCGCACAAGACCGAGGTCGGAGGCGCGCGCGAGCAGGTCAACCTGCCCGATCAGCGTTTCGACGCGATTGATGAGGTGGTTGGGATCGCTCTGCTCAATCCCTTGCTGCTGTCCAAGCTGCAATTGTTGAATCTGTTCCGC
>DDPV01000022.1:1928-10571 GCA_002342365.1 Burkholderiales bacterium UBA2459
TGCAGGCCTTGCACCAGGGTCTCCAGACGTTGCTGGATCGCCATCGCCTTTTGGTCATGGCCCGTCAAGCCTTGTTGTGTGAGCTGCGACAGATCGGCAATATCGCGGCGTACCTGTTCAATAAGGCTGGCAACCGCATCGGGCTTGATGAGGTTCCGACCAATGGCATCGACCGAAGCCTGTAGGGACGCGATCAGCGCACCGTTGGCTCGCTGCCCGACATCATCCTCGGCTCTGTCTTGCTGTTCGCGAGGACCAAGGCCGGCTTGCAGCGTGGTAACCGGGTCTAGGCCGCCACCGTTCAGACTGGCTTCGGTCTGACCGGTCAATGAACGGGGAATCGCTGCTGTGTCCGAGGCTCCGAAACGTTGTGTCCTACGAGGCCTGGCACTCAAGCCGTCAAGTAAGCCTGCCATCGGTGGCGTGGCAGACCCGCCAGCCGGTGGCGTTTCAGCGGCCGTGGCCGGTGTAATCTGCGCTAATCCATCGCCCTCGCCGAGCTCTTGAGACTCCGTTAAACCCCTTCCGGGCGGCGTGGCTGTTTGGCCGGTGGGAGCAAGCCCCGCGCCCCTGCGAAAAGCCTCTAGAGCCTCCATCGCCTCGGGCGAATCAGGATCGGACATCCCTGCGAGGTTGCCCTGTTCGGCTAAGCCGCCCGGGTTTACACGCCTGCTCAGCTTCAAGCCGGCAAGAATTTCCCGCGGATCAGCCTGAGGATTTTCCTCCAAGGCCCGGCTGGCCAGCAGCCAGGCCCTTGCCCACCGCGCCACAGTCCCACTGCTCAGGCCCATGGCTTTGTCTGCAGCGCGATTGGATCCCAGCTCCTGGACCATAGCCATAGCTTTCTCAAATTGCTCATGGGTAAACCCGAGCTCTTCGTAGACTTCCTGCGGCAATCGCGTCGTCATGTCAGCTGCGTCCTCTCGCGTACGCGCGGAATCCCCCTAAAAAAAGGATTCCAAAAGCGTTAAATGTAACCCAAGCCTGAAGTCTTCCCAAGGCGATTCAGACGAAGCGAGTCGGTAACGCGCTAATCGGATGCTTCCATGTCCTTGATTGCAGGCACTTACGCCTCATAACGCGCTTTGTTTGCCAGGCCTCAGCACCCGGATCAGCTCGCTTCTCGCCTGCTGAAGCTATGCGATACTCCAGCCTATAACTTACAGTGTAAGAAGTCCCATGTCCCCAAAAGCTTGGCGCCGCAGCCTGATCGTGCTGCTCCTGACCGCAGCCCTAATTGCCCTGGCCCTCTGGCGGATGGAGAAAAACAAGACCCCCGAAAAAAGCGATCAGCTCCCGGCGCTTGTTTTTAAAGCCGGCGAACTGACGCAGCCAGGCATGTACGACATCGGCCGAAGAATCGAGATTTCCGGAACGGTGCACGCGCCCGACAGTCTCACCATCAAGGCCAAGGCAAGCGGTCAGCTCAAAAGCCTCAGCGTGATCGAGGGTCAGTTGGTTCAGCAAGGCCAAAGTATTGGCACGCTCGATCTCACGGAACTGCAGTCGCGGCTAGCCGAACGTCGGGCGGCGCTGGCGGCAGCAAAAACTGCACTCACTCAGGCAAGCACGCAGTGGGAGGCGAATCAAAGGCTTGCAGAGCGCGGTTTTCTCGCAGCCACTGCGATCGAAACGTCGCGCGCCAGTCTGGAGTCCGCCAGGGCGCAGGTTCAGGCAGCTGAGTCAGCGCTGCAAACGGTACAGGTTCAATTACGGGATGCCGACCTTGTCGCACCGATTCGGGGTTGGATCCAGAAGCGCTTGGCACTTGAAGGCGAAAAGCTTGCGATCGAACAAGGGATTGTGTCGATCTTGAGTACAGATCGTCTTGAAATACTCACGCCCATTGGTGCACCCGACGCGCAGCCCTTGCAAGTCGGACGTCCACAGAGTTTTCGAATCGATGGCGTCAATGAGCCGGTGCAGGCCACGTTGAGCAGGATCATGCTGAGCGCTGACCCAAACGCTCGAGCGCTCACCCTGGTATGGGCTATTGCAGGTTCGCCAAGCCTCAGGCTGAGACCCGGCCAGTTCGCTATCGCGAGCATTGAGCTTGCCAATCCGCATCCTCGACTCACACTGCCAGTCGATGCAATTCGGCAAGAGGGCGGCAAGTCAGTTGCCTGGGTTATTCATGAAGGAAAACTTCAGCGCAAGGCTCTGATCACCGGCAAGCGCTCGAGTGACGGCAACCGTATCGAAATTCTTGAAGGCCTTAGCGAATCGGACCAGGTGCTAGCCATGCGCTTTGAGGGCCTGCGCGAAGGTCAAATGGCGAGTGTTTCCCACGATGCGCGGCCCAAGCAACCGGGCGCAGCCCCGGCCAAGCGCGAAAGCCCAAGTTCTTAGGAAACCATGCGATGTGGATGACGCGGGTGTCGATAGCCCAGCCCGTATTCGCCGCGATGGTCATGCTGGCCCTTTGCGTGCTTGGCATTTTCTCGTATGCACGCTTAGGAGTGGAACAGCTACCGGATATCAAGCCGCCGGTAGCCTTTATCGACATACGCTACCCGGGCGCGTCGCCTGAGGCGGTCGAACGCGAAATCACCCGCCGCGTTGATGAAGCGGTCAACGGCGTTGCCGGGGTGAAGCGGATCACCTCCCGGGCGTTTGAAGGTCGCAGCCAAACCAGCGTCGAGTTCAGCCTCAATGCCGACATGGGCAGAGCGGTCCAAGATGTGCGCGATCGCGTTGCGCTGGTTCAGCCGGTCTTTCCGAAAGATGCCAAAGCTCCGGTGATTGCACGAGCTAACAATGAAAACGCCCAGCCGGTGGCGGTTTTTGCGCTGTTGTCGCCGAGCAAGAGTCCGCGCGAACTCTCAATGATTGCTGAACTTCTGGTGTCGCGACGATTTCAGCGTGTTGACGGCGTTTCGTCGGTCGAGCTCGCAGGGCTTGCGACCCGAGAGGTTCGGGTCGACTTAAGCATCGAGCGACTGCAACAATTCGGTATCACGGCTGCAGAAATTGCTGCTGCGCTCAAGGAGCAGAATAACGACCAGCCGGTCGGTCTCTTGAGTAATCCGACCAGCGATGCGATGTTGCGGGTTGAGGGTCGGGTGAACGATCCGCTGGATTTTGCAAACTTCATGATCGCCAAGCGCGACGGGATTGCGGTGTTGCTGAGCGATCTCGGTCGGGTTTATGAACGCGAACGTGAACTTGACACGCTTGCCCGTATCAACGGCCAGCGCGCAGTTAGCTTCAATGTTTTCAAGCAGCAAGACGCAAACATTGTTGCAACAGGTGATGCAATCAAGCAAGCCGCCGATGAACTTCGCCCCTTGTTGGGAGATGATGTCGAGTTACGCCTGATCTACGCTTCGAGCGACTGGGTGAAGCAATCGCTTAACGGTTTGCAACGTACCCTGATCGAGGGAGCGGTGCTGACGGTGCTGATTGTTTATCTTTTTTTGCATTCCTGGCGCTCAACGGTGATTACCGGGCTCACGCTGCCCATTGCGGTGATCTCGAGCTTTATCGCCGTCTACGCCTTCGGATTTACGCTGAATTTTATGACGATGATGGCTTTGTCACTATGCATCGGACTGCTTATTGACGACGCCATCGTGGTTCGGGAAAACATCGTTCGTCATGTGCACATGGGAAAAAGCCACAGGCAGGCGGCGCAAGACGGAACGGAAGAAATCGGCTTGGCGGTCATGGCCACAAGCTTTGCAATCTGTGCAGTGTTCGTGCCGGTTGCCTTTATGGGCGGAATCATCGGCAAGTTCTTTTATCCCTTCGGCATCACCGTGGCGGTCGCGGTGCTTGTTTCATTGTTTGTGAGTTTCACGCTCGACCCGATGTTATCGAGCATTTGGCATGATCCCGATGGTCAGTCGCACCGTCGCATTCCGGTGCTTCGCCATGCGATCGGCGCGGTCGATGCGATGATGCAAGCCTTGCACGATCGCTATACAAGCTTGATCGCCTGGATTTTTGATGGACGCGGATTTCGCCTTTTTTGGGTCATACCTTTTTCACCGCGAGCGATCGTGTTGTGGATCGGCGCGATCAGTTTTGTGCTTGCGATTTTGCTCATCAAGGCGGTCGGCACCGAGTTTGTGCCGGAAACCGATAACGGCTTTACGCAGCTTTCGGTCCGCCTGCCGGTGGGTGCAAGCCTGCAACGCGGTTCTGACAAGATCGCTCAGGTTGAAGAGGCGGTGAGGCTAGTTCCCGGTATTGCCACCATCAGCACATCGGTGGGCGGCACCGGCTCGGGTTTCCTGGTGGGGCGCAACCAGGCCACGCTGAATATTTCGCTAACGCCGCGCAATGCGCGCGATCTCGATCAAAAGGCAATCGAACAACGGCTCCGCAAAGCGATTGCGACCATCCCCGGCATCGAAGCCTCGGTGGGAACCGAACGTCCGATCTATGTCGCGGTGCTCGGCACAGACCCCAAGCAGCTGGTTGATCAGACGCTTGCCTTCGCCAAAAAAATGGAGTCGATACCCGGCATCACCGACATCGACGTCTCAGCCAAACCCGGACTTCCCACCTTTGCGGTGAGACTTGATCGCATCGCCATGCGCGAACTTGGCCTTAACAGCAATCAGCTGGCCAGCTCTTTACGCGCTTTTGTAAACGGCGAAGTCGCCACTTTCTGGACCGCGGGTGATGGCGAACAGGTCGAAGTCTTGCTGAGACTTCCTGCCGAGTCGCGCGAGCGCATCGAACAAATCCGCGACCTTCCCATTGCATTCAGTAAAGAAGGTAAAGCGATTACGCTTTCGCGGATTGCCAGTGTTGACGCGGTTGAAAACCCTGAGGTGATCCGAAGGCAAGATTTGTTGCGCCGGGAGGCAATCTTTGCGGGGGTTCAAAATCGACCGGCAGGCGATGTGGGTGCGGATGTCCAAAAATTGGTCAAGCAAACGCAACTGCCCGAAGGCATGCGCTTTGATGTGGGCGGCGCAACCAAAGAACAGCAGGAGGCTTTTGCTGCCCTGCTTGCTGCGATGTCACTAGCAATTATTTTTATTTATATCGTTCTAGCCAGCCAGTTTGGAAGCCTGCTTCAACCGATTGCGATCATGGCGTCGCTACCCTTAGCGCTGATTGGCGTTGTGCTTGCACTCCTGCTTTTCGGATCAACCCTGAATGTGTTTTCAATGATCGGCCTGATTATGCTGATGGGGCTTGTTACAAAAAATGCGATCCTCTTGGTCGACTTTGCCAATCAAGCGCGCGCGGCTGGAGCAACGGTCCGCGAGGCCTTAATGCAAGCCGGGCAGGTCCGGATGCGCCCGATCATGATGACCACCTTCGCCATGGTATTCGGCATGCTGCCCCTGGCACTTGCTCTGAATGAGGGCGGCGAGATTCAGGCGCCGATGGGGCGGGCGATCATCGGCGGTGTGATTACCTCAACACTGCTTACGCTGGTGGTTGTGCCTGTGATTTACTCTTATCTGGTTCGCGACAAGCCGGGCGCAACATCATTTGGTGCCTGATCCCATCTTCAAGATAAACATCGCCTTGGGCGATGAAACCGTGCTGGAGGTAAAAAGATTCCAAATAGGCCTGGGCATTGATGCGAATGTCGACACAGGGGCCACAAGCTGCAATCGCGCAACGGATGAGTTCATGGCCAAGTCCCCTGCCCCGCGCCAGACCGGAAACGACAACTCGCCCGATCGATGCTTCGGGGTACTTTAGGCCCGCCGGTAAACAACGCGCATAAGCAAGCAGCTGACCGGTTTCTTGCTTGCAGCCAAGAAGATGGAACGCTTCAAAATCGAGATCGTCAAGATCCTGGTACACGCAGTTTTGTTCAACCGCGAAAACCGCACTGCGCAATTGCAACAATTCGTAAAGCTGTCGAAGTTGCAAAGCATCGAAACGCTCTAACTGCCATTCGACGTTCATCTCATTTAAGCTTCAAGCATGGGTAGATCTGAAGGCTCCGAGGCTAACACGTGCGTGCGACGCTGAGTTCGGCGTGGAAATTTCAGGGTTGGCGGATGGTTGCCGCAGGTGGCGGGATTCAGTTTCTGCAAGCTGGCCTGCTTCATCAGGCCTTTGGCGCCTATCTTGCAGTGCTCTCAGCGCAGTTTGGCTGGAGCAAGACGGCCCTGTCCGGTGCAGCCGCTCTGCAACCGATGGAGGCCGCCGCACTCGGCCCCATCCTGGGCTGGGTTATCGACCGCTTTGGTCCCCAGGGCATGATCAGACTTGGCATTTGTGTGCTTGGCAGCGGTTTCATGATGCTGAGTCAAATCGAAAGCCTGATTGGCTTTTACACCGCTTTTTTTGTGATTG
Organism: Burkholderiales bacterium UBA2459; assembly: GCA_002342365.1. Lineage (GTDB taxonomy): Bacteria > Pseudomonadota > Gammaproteobacteria > Burkholderiales > Burkholderiaceae_E > UBA3064. Next base: position 8,202 of record DDPV01000022.1, read on the forward strand.
CGTTTGGTTCGAGCCTTTGCGGCTTTTTCCCGATCAATGTGGCAATTATTTTCTGGTTCGAACGGCTCAGAGCGCGTGCGCTTTCCGCGTTGTCGCTGGGACTGGCCTTTGGCGGCATTTTTGTGCCGGTTGTGGCCTGGACCATGCAGACCTGGGGTTGGCGAACCACAGCGTTTTGCTCGGGTTTGGTATTCATCCTTGTTGGCTGGCCGATGGCGCGCAACTTCAAACGGCGCCCCTCCGATATCGGCCAAAACATCGACGGGCTCCCGCCAGTTAGCGACCCGGTTTTAGACGGTTCCGATCACGGTACCGAGTTCACCGCAAGACAAGCACTCCGCACCCCGGCATTCTGGCTGTTGAGCCTCGGACATGGGTCGGCGCTCTTTGTGGTGACGGCGGTCAACGTGCACGCGATCACCCATATGAAAGAGGGCCTGGGCTTTAGCGTGGCTCAGGCCTCGCTTGTGATCACACTGATGACCCTGTTTCAAATCGTTGGTGTGTTGATCGGATGGTGGTGCGGTGACCGCTTTGAAAAACGCAAGATTGCCGCGCTATGCATGCTCATGCATGCCAGCGGCTTGTTGATGCTCGCCTGGTCCCAGGCCACTTGGATGCTCATCGCCTTTGCGATGCTCCACGGCGCTGCCTGGGGTTTACGCGGTCCATTCATGCAAGCGCTTCGGGCCGATTACTTTGGTCGTAAGTCGATCGGCATGATTCTTGGCCTCTCGGGCATCATCATCATGATCGGTCAAATCGGCGGTCCCTTAGTCGCTGGCGCATTTGCTGATCTCACGGGCCACTATCGCTCGGGCTTTACGGTGCTGGCAGGTCTGGCCGGTTTGGGCTCGGTGTTTTTCTGGCTCGCCAGAAAGCCCCAGGCACCTGCAAGCTAAGCATCTTGTTTTCGCGATGAAGCCTTTCGGCAATCTGTGATCAGGCGTTTTGCTGCTTCAATCACGATTTGGCTGCGCGTTTGAGCAGGCGCTGCTCCTTGAGCAAGGCCATGCTTCGTTGATCCGCTTCAACACCCCCATCTGGCGCGCGACGGCAAGAATCAAAGCAAGCGATTCAGAGCTCACCAAGCCAGCGGCTGCGCTCACTAAAGTCTTAAGGCCCGGATGGGCGGTCGATGTGCTCTCGGCCAAGCATCATCCTGATGTTTTGCACCGCAGCCCGGCTCGCGCCCTTGCCCAGGTTGTCAAAGCGGGCGACCAGCACAGCCTGTCGATGCTCCCCATGCCCGTAGACGCGAATCTCCATCCGGTTGCTGCCATTGGTCGCAAGAGCATCGATACGACAGTCTTCAGTCGCTGCGACGAATTCAACCGCAGATTCCAATCCGAGCGCCTTGAATCTCTCGTTATCATAATGCGTTCTATAACATGACTCTAACGCAGCAAGCCCGGGCCTGCCCGGCAGTTCATCCAGATGCAGCGGTATGGACACCAACATGCCCTGCCTGAAATTGCCCACCGACGGCACGAAGATCGGCCGTCTCGAGAGCCCGGCATGCATCATGATTTCGGGCACATGTTTGTGTTTGAGGGCAAGTCCGTAAAGCTCAAAAAGCGGTGCCCGGGACTGCTCGTAGGCTTCAATCATGCTCCTGCCACCGCCTGAATAACCCGAGACCGAATGAATCGAAAGCGGAAAATCCGGTGGAAGGATGCCCGACTTAAGCAGCGGCGCGAGCAGCGCAATCGCCCCACTTGCGTGACAGCCGGGATTACTTAGGCGCTTCGCGTCGCGAATCGCCTGAGCCTTCGAGGGCTCAAGCTCAGCAAAGCCATAAACCCAATCCGACGCCGTTCGATGAGCGCTGGAAGCATCGATGATCCTGGGTTGCTGCTCAAGCGGTAAAGCCTCAGCCATGCTTACCGATTCCCGGGCGGCATCATCGTGTAAGCACAAAACAAGCAAGTCCGCTTCGGCCATCAAGGCCTTCTTGACATCGGGATTTTTTCGCTCAGCGACGTCGATCTGTAATAGCTCAAGCTGCGCATCCTCGGCGAGCAAGTCGCGAATTTGCAGGCCGGTCGTTCCGGCTTCACCGTCTATGAAGATCTTTGGCTTCATCAACACTCCTTGGGGCTAGCCATTAGCTTTTCCAAGCCTTGCAAATCACGTATTGTGCCTGTAGCCGGCTCGCCGCCGGAATCCACGATCAGCGCCGCCGGATCGAACCCTGGGTAAGCAGCTTACTGCCCTGACGCCGGCGCATCGCCTACTTTTTAATCCAAGGAGCATTAAGGCATGAACAATGTTGCAATCAGCAAAACAAGGCGTGGTTCGGTCTCTTTCGCGCTTCGACTCGCTGGGGCCTTGGGCATCGCACTCGGGCTGGCTGTACACGTCGAAGCG
>DDPV01000015.1:0-12790 GCA_002342365.1 Burkholderiales bacterium UBA2459
GAAATGCAGTCGATGCAAAGGGCGGTCACAAAACTGGCCGGCCGTGTGGAGCAGCAGTTTCGACGCGCCGTGATGGCGCTCACCGAATCGGACTTTGGCGTAGCTGCCGAGATCCTTCGTCAGGAACGTGTGATTGATGCTGAGCATCTCGCTGCGAGTACCTTGTGCAGCGAGATCCTGGCCAAGCGTCAGCCTGTTGCCCTTGATCTCAGAATCATTCTTGCCGCGATTCATTCGGTCAATGATTTAGAACGAATTGGCGACGAGTCGCGAAAAATTGCCTTGCGGGCAAGCAGCCTGATGACATCATCCATTCGCGATCAGCTGCCGCTGCCCGAGATTCGCGCCCTAAGCGAGTCGGCCGGAAACATGTTGCAGTCGGCCATTGACGCCATGGTGCGCGAGGATAATCACATGTTTGCGAAGCTTTCGGTGCAAGATGACGTGATTGACAAAGAGCGCGATCAACTGCAAGCGCTACTCGTTAAGCTTGCGTCCTCGCATCCAAAGGATACCAATGCCTGTGTCGATGCAATTTTTGTGGTGCAATCGGTCGAACGCGTTGCGGACCATGCACGCAACATCGCAGCCTATGTCGTCAACGTGGTTGACGGGGTCGACGTCAGACACAGCGATCAAGGCGCTGCCTGAGGTGAAGGCTGCGCCCTGCGTGAGTGAAGGCTGAGCCTAAAGTGAGCCCAGATGCGGTGCGAGTCGATAGCCGCCACCCCGCACCGTTTCAATCAGTCGGTCATAGCCAAAGGGCTTAAGCGCTAGCCTTAAGCGGCGCACATGCACATCCACCGTTCGCTCATCAATATAGGGTTGATGCTCCCAGACTTCGGCGATTAACTGGCTGCGCATAATCATCCGGTCCACCCGCCGCATGAAACAGTGCAGCAGGCGAAATTCGGTTGGACTGAGAAGGAGCGTGCTACCGTGTATGGACACCCGAAGCGCCTCAGGCTCCAGACAAAGCCCGTCAAGCTCAAGCTTTTCGCGGGCAATATCCGGTTGGGCTCTGCGAATCACCGCCTTTACGCGTGCAATCAGCTCAGCCATTGAAAACGGCTTGGCGAGGTAGTCGTCTGCGCCTGCCTCCAGACCGGCGATGCGGTCAGCTTCCTGATTGCGCGCGGTGAGCATGATAATCGGCAGACGCATCGTTTCAGGCTGACGCCGGATACTCTGAATGAGTTCGATGCCGCTTTCATCGGGTAACATCCAATCGAGCATGGCCAAATGAAAGCTTTCGCGTGCGAGCAAAATCCGTGCTTCGTCCACGCGCTCGCACAAGCTCAAACTGTAGCCAGCGTGGCTTAAGTTGATCCTCAACAACTCTCTAATCGCGGCGTCGTCTTCGACAACCAGAACGCGTTCACTGTCTGCGGCTTGCATGCTTTGAATGTCCTGCTCATTTTTCTTAAGCGCTCTGAGCGCAGCATGGCGATCGAGCATCGAACGAGGCTACAGCAGCCTTATGGCAGCGCGATGACAGGGCTCTTACCCGTTGTTGACCTGCTCTTCTTTGCTCAAGCCTAACGCTAGGCTTGACGAGGCACGGGCCTTGCGGCTGGCCTTGAAGGCTTGGGATGCGCAGTCAGCTTTGCGCGGCGTGTACGCGACTTGCCGGAAACACCAGCGAAAACTGGCTTCCCTTACCCGGCAGCGAATGAACCTCGATGCGCCCTTGATGGCGATTCATCACATGTTTGACGATGGCCAGACCGAGACCAGTGCCACCTGCAGCGCGCGAGCGGCCTCGGTCGACCCGGTAAAAGCGCTCAGTCAGTCGCGGAAGATGTTCGGCTGCAATACCTATACCGTTATCGATAACAGTGATCCAGCCCTCGTGATCGCGAACCCTCCAGGTAATTCGAATACTTCCGCCTTCGGGTGTGTAGCGAATCGCGTTGGTGATCAGGTTGCGGATCGCGCTCTCGATCTCGTTACTGGCGCCCTCTAGCGCTGCAGGGCCTTGCAAATCGATCGAAAGCTCGTGTCGACCTGCCGAAATCACCCGAGCTTCGTCGCACATCGATTGCAGCATCATGTGTACCGCAATCGAGCTGCCTTTGGGCGGTGCCATCGCATTTTCCAGGCTCGACAGCGTGAGCAAATCTTCAACCAGGCGGCTCATGGTGCCGCTTTGTCGCAAGATTTCGTGCAGGTAATTCTGGGTTTGCTCTTCGTTACAGGGAATGCTCATCATCGTCTCGGCAAAGCCTGCGATGACGGTGATCGGAGTGCGAATTTCGTGCGAGACGTTGGCGACAAAATCGCGACGCATAGCATCAAGTCTTGCAGCGTCCGTGGTATCGCGAAAGACCAGCAGTTGCTCGCCGGTATCTGATTGATGAAGCCGAAACTCAAAAATGCGGCCCAGCTGATCGGGCAGGGTGCTGAGGCTGGTGTAGGACTCCGGCGATTGAAGTTGATGCGCTTTCTCAAGCATATCCAGCACCGCGGGTTCGCGTAAAAAATGATGGATCGGCTTTCGTTCACCAAAAATGCCAAGCAGCTGCTGTGCAGTCCGATTAGCCCACAAGACATGTTGAAAGCGATCGAGCACGATCACGCCTTCGGGGAGCTCGTCGACCGCTTTATAAACATGATCGATTTCGCGGCGCATATCTTTGAGTTCGCTGTCACTGCGCTGCGCGATCAGGTTCAGCCGCGAGTAGATGGCGCCCCAGGCACCCGGCGCGGTCGGCAGATCGCGTTTGCTCGGTAGCGCCAGCCACCAGCGCAGCTGCTGAATCCGCCACATGTCGTAGAACACCCAGGGGACAAGGCCCAGGGCGAGAAGGGCAAGCGCCCAGTTCGCCTGATTCGAGGAGGCAAGCCAAGCCGCAGCGCTTAGCAGGATGATCAGCCAGACGAAGGGTTTGGGGCGTAGCATGCGCCGAGCGTAGCGAGCCAGCCTCAGGTTGGCACGAATCGGTAACCGCCTCCGCGAACGGTTTCAACCATGTGTTCACAGCCATGGGGTTGGAGCGCCAGTCTGAGTCTGCGGATGTGCACGTCGACGGTGCGCTCCTCGATGAAAACATGGTCACCCCAAACTTCATCCAGCAGCTTGCTTCGGCTCAACACTTTGTCGGCATGCGACATCATGTAATGCAGCAACCGGAACTCCGTCGGACTGAGGCTGACCGATTCAGACTCTGCGTTGACCCGAAAAGACTGCGGATCGAGTGTGAGCCGGCCGATTGTGATCGGTACGCCGCTTGCCTCCGGTGCTGTGCGTCGCAACAAGGCTTTCACCCGGGCAAGCAATTCACGGGGTGAAAAAGGCTTGGTGATGTAATCGTCCGCTCCGGCATCAAAACCTGCAAGCTTGTCAAACTCTTCAGCCCTTGCGGTCAACATGATGATCGGAAGTTTGCGCGTGCGGATGTCCTGGCGCAGCTGCTTGGCAAGCTCGATACCTGAAAAATCGGGGAGCATCCAGTCGAGCAAGATCAGATCGGGAAGGCGATAGTCGATTTCGCGTTTGCCTTCCGAGGCGTATTCCGAGCTCACCACCTCAAAACCCGCATGGGCCAAATTCACCTGGATGAGTTCGCGAATCGCTGGTTCGTCTTCAATAATCAGTATGCGTGCGCTCATGGTTCACCCTCAATGCAGCTTAGGTGCTCTGCATGACAGCTCGATGACATTGTCATTCTTGCGCGCGTCGCTGAAGTTCGGCCAGCCAGGCGCTTGCATCGGTGCCCGCAAGCGGCCTGAGTTCATGCTGGTGCTTGAGCAGCAAACCAAGGGTGTTGTGAATTACCAAAGGATCAAGACTGAGAGCATCAAGCTGACGTAATGTCTTCGTCCAGGCAATCAGTTGATCCATTCCGGGTCGCTGCGCGAGGTCTGAAATTCGCAGTCCGCGCACAAAGCGGATGACCTCCGCACTAAGCCTCGATCCCGCATCAGGCACCGCGTGACGCAAGATGGCAAGTTCATGCTCAGCACTTGGGTAGGGACAATGCTGATAAATGCACCGTCGACGGATCGGGTCGGCGATGCGTCGTGCATCCTGCGTAGTAATGAAGACAACCGGTGCTTGAACCGAACGAAGGCTTCCGAGACCCTCAATGTCGACCCGGTGATCCTCGAGAAAACTTTGTAGCACCGACTCCAGCGAGGCGTTGCTCTGCTCGAGATTTTCGACAATCAGCACGGCTGGCTTCCCGGGCGCTGAGGCGCGAAGTGCTTGAACCAGAGGCTTTGCGATCAGATGAGCTTGCTCATACCGATTCAGTTTGACGCCGCCGTTCGCAGCGTCAGGCTTTCGGCGCGCGGCAAGACGCAAAGCAAGCAGTTGCCGCCCGTAGTTCCAGTCGTAGGCGGCGTCCTCGCGTTGCATATCGGGATGGGCGATCAAATGAATCGCCTGCAGGCCTCTTGCTCGGGCAAAGCTTGCCGCAAGATGGGATTTACCGCTTCCGCTAGGCCCGTCCAGCAGAAGCGGCTTGCCCAGCGCCAAGGCCAGTTGCAAGGCCTTAAGCACGGGTTCGGCAGCCAGATGGCCGGCTTGCCGAAGCTCAGCGCGCAAGCTTAAGTTGCTTCAGGCGGCAACGGCTCTTGCTGCGAGAACCGGGATCAAATGAGCTCGGTACGCAGCGCTTGCATGCAGATCGCTGTTGAGATCCGCATCGTCGATCTGCACGGATTTGGCTGCCGCTTGTGACCAGTCAGCATCCAGCGCAGCTTCGATCGCGGTGGCGCGAAACACGCAAGCCGCAGCGCCCGTGACTGCCACCCGAACGCCTTGGCTGCCCTTGGAGACAAAAACGCCAACCATTGAAAAGCGCGAAGCGGGTTGCTTGAATTTTTGCCAGCCCGCAGCTTTGGGAACCGGAAAGCTCACCGAGGTAATGACTTCGCCTTCTTCAAGTGCGGTTGAGTAAACACCGGTGAAGAAGTCATCGCCTGCGATATCGCGGTGATTGGTGTGAATCGTGGCGCCAAGGCCCAGGACCGCCGCCGGGTAGCAGGCCGCGGGGTCGTTGTTGGCTAAGCTGCCGCCCAAGGTGCCGCGGTTGCGCACCGCACGGTCACCGATGTGCTCAGCGAGATGGGCTAAGGCGGGGATCAGTCGCTTGACCGTGTCGGAAGATGCCACTTCAGCGTGGGTGCACATCGCGCCGATGCGAAGGCTCTCCCCTTCTTCGTGAATCCCCTTGAGCTCCGGGATGCGTCCCAGGTCAATCAGGTCGGTCGGGTCGGACAAGCCCAAGCGGATTGCTGGCAGCAACGATTGGCCGCCAGCTAGCAGGCGGCCGTCGCTGTGGGCTGCGGCAAGGCTGGAAGCGTCGGCAATCGAACTGGGACGGTGGTAGGCCATACTCATCATGAACTCCTCATTTCTCATCAAGGGAGCCTTCGGGGCTTGGCCGCGAAGGCTCTCGGGTTAGGTCTCAGTGCTTCGCCTGTTGAATCGCTTTCCACACATTGTGCGGACTTGCTGGCATATCCAGATCCTTAACGCCCAAGGGCCACAAGGCATCGCAAAGCGCATTCATCAGAGCAGCCGGCGAGCCGATGGCACCGGCTTCGCCGCAACCCTTCACACCAAGTGGGTTGTGCGTGCAAGGCGTGCCCTTGACCGTCTCGACCTCAAAGTGCGGCAAATCATCGGCCCGCGGCATCGCGTAGTCCATGTAAGAACCCGACAAAAGCTGCCCTGAGTCGTCATCATAAACACCGTGCTCGAGCAAGGCCTGACCAATGCCTTGAGCAAGACCGCCGTGGACCTGGCCTTCAACAATCATCGGGTTGACGACGTTACCGAAATCATCCACCGCGGTGAAGCGGTCCACTTTGACAACGCCGGTGTCGGGATCGACCTCAACCTCGCAAATGTAAGACCCTGAGGGGTAGGTGAAATTGGTGGGGTCATAGAAAGCGTTTTCGTTCAGGCCAGGCTCGAGCTTATCGAGTGGGTAGTTGTGCGGCACGTAGGCCGTGAGAGCGATTTGTGCAAAGGGCAGGCTCTTGTCGGTGCCCGCAACCTTGAAGTTACCGCCTTCAAACTCGATATCGGCATCGGAAGCTTCAAGCAAATGCGCCGCAATTTTCTTGCCTTTGGCGATCACTTTGTCCACAGCTTTTACGATCGCGGTGCCACCCACTGCCAGCGAGCGGGAACCGTAGGTGCCCATGCCGAACAAGACTTTGCCGGTGTCACCGTGGACGATGTCGATGTCGTCCATCGGGATTCCCAGACGGTCGGCAACCACTTGGGCGAAGGTGGTTTCGTGGCCCTGTCCGTGGCTGTGCGAACCGGTGTAAACCGTGACCTTACCGGTGGGGTGAACCCGTACTTCGCCTGCCTCGAAAAGACCTGCACGCGCACCGAGTGCACCGGCAATGTTGGAAGGTGCCAAGCCGCAGGCCTCGATATAGCAGGAGTAGCCAAGACCGCGCAGCAAACCCTTATCGGCCGAAGCCTGCTTGCGAGCGGCAAAACCTGCGACGTCGGCTTTTTCGAGCGCTCTTGCCAAATGCACTTCGTAGTCACCGGTGTCATAAGTCAAACCTACCGGCGTGGCATAGGGGAAGTTGTGAATGAAGTTACGGCGGCGGATTTCGGCCGGATCGATACCCATTTCCTTGGCGACGGTTTCGACCAGCCGCTCAACCACATAGGTTGCCTCGGGACGACCAGCACCGCGATAGGCATCAACCGGCGCTGTGTTGGTAAACACACCCTTGACCTCGCAGAAAATTTGCGGGGTGGTGTATTGCCCGGCCAGCAAGGTGGCGTAAAGAATCGTGGGGACTGAGGAGGCAAAGGTCGACAGGTAGGCGCCAAGATTGGCGCGGGTATGCACCCGCATCGCGAGGAACTTGCCCTGCTCGTCGGCTGCCATTTCAGCAACGGTCACATGATCGCGGCCATGGGCATCGGTCAGGAAGGATTCACTGCGCTCGGCCGTCCACTTGATGGGACGATTGACTTGTTTGGAAGCCCAGACGAGCACGGTTTCTTCGGCATAAAGAAAGATTTTTGAGCCGAAGCCGCCACCCACGTCAGGCGCCACCACCCGAAGCTTGTGCTCAGGGATGCCAAGCACAAAAGCAGCCATCAGCAGACGCTCAACATGCGGATTTTGGTTAGCCACGTGCAAGGTGTAGCTGTCATCTGAACGGTTGTAGATGGCATTGGCCGCGCGCGGCTCAATCGCGTTGGGAATCAGGCGGTTGTTACGGTATTCGAGGCGGGTAACATGGGCAGCGGAAGCGAATGTCGTATCGATAGCAGCCTTGTCACCAAGCGCCCAGGTGTAACAAAGGTTATCGGGTGCCTCATCATGCACCGGCACGCTTCCCGGCTCTGCGCCCGGGTCCACATAGGCAGGGAGTGCTTCATAGTCGACCTGAACCAGGCTTGCCGCTTCTTTGGCTTGAGCAAGCGTCTCAGCAATCACAACAGCAACCTGGTCGCCAACGTGGCGCACCTTGCCGTGCGCAAGCAAAGGATGCTTGGGCTCTTTCATCGGCGTGCCGTCAACGCTGGTGATCAGCCAGCCGCATGGCAGTCCGCCAACATTGGCAAAGTCCTCACCTGTGAAAACGCCGACCACGCCGGGCGCTGATCGAGCCGCTTCGGTGTCGACTTTGAGCAGTTTGGCGTGGGCGTGCGGGGAGCGGACAAAAACCGCGTAGGTCTGTCCCTGATGAACAATATCGTCGGTGTACTGCCCGTTGCCCGTGAGAAAACGATAGTCCTCGCGGCGGAGAACGGCCTGGCCAATGAATCCGGCGGTGGGTGCATTCATGATCGTCCTTCCTTTGATTAAGCTGACTGAGCCATGGCCTGTGCTGCTTGTTGCACAGCCCGAACAATATTTTGGTAGCCAGTGCAACGGCACAAATTGCCTTCGAGATGTTCGCGAATTTTTTGCTCGCTGCTGTGGTCATGGTGGGCGACCAGATCCAGCGCGGACATCACCATGCCGGGGGTGCAAAAACCACATTGCAAGCCATGGCAGTCACGGAAAGCAGCCTGCATCGGGTGCAAGCTGCCGTCAGCATTGGCGAGCCCTTCGATGGTGGTGATTGCATGGCCGTCAGCCTGCGCTGCGAGCATATTGCAGGATTTCACCGCTTTGCCATCAACAAGCACTGTGCAAGCACCGCATTGTGCGGTGTCACAGCCAACATGGGTGCCGGTGAGTCGTTGTTGATCGCGCAGAAAATCCACCAAACTGGTGGTGGCCTGCACCTGCGCGGATAGGCTCTTTCCGTTCAACTGAACGGTGATCGAAATGCTCATGGATCCTCCTGAGGTTGGGTGCGCAAGGCGCCGTCGGTGCTCAAGCGCCCTCCATGACTGTCCGGAGCGGCGTCTCAAGTTCTAGGCGAACTATACGATCAAGCAGGCCGGAACATCAACTGACAGTTTTAATGGATGACTGTAATCAGGGGTTAAGGTTTCAAAGATGGCCCTAAGCGCCTGTCATCTGGCGTTAACATCATCGATTCTCCCGCGGCTTTTCATCGGATGCGCATTGATGACCATAGATTTTTCCCGCTTTTACCGGCACGACGAACTCAGCGCCTTGCTTCACGACTTGGTGCGCGATCATCCCGATCGCCTGCGGATCGACAGCATGGGTAAAAGCCATGAAGGCCGGGACATCTGGGTGCTCACCCTCACCCGCTTTGCCACCGGTGCTGCTGAGCATAAGCCAGCGCTTTGGGTCGACGGGAATATTCACGCAGCCGAGTTGCTTGCAAGTACTGCAGTGCTCTATTTTCTTGATCACCTCTTGCGCCATGATGAATCGGACGCAAGGGTTCGCCACCTGCTTGACACGCGCGCCTTTTACCTGGTCCCGCGCCTTTGTCCCGACGGCGCGGAGCTGGCCTTGAGCGATCGGCCTCGGCATATCCGTTCTTCGACCCGCGCCTATCCCTTCGAAGATGCGCCGCTCGATGGCATGGTGATCGAAGACATCGATGGGGACGGGCGGATCTTATCGATGCGTATCGCCGACCCCAACGGCGGCTGGAAGCCGCATCCTGAGGACTCACGCCTGATGATTCCGCGCGAGCCTGGGGAGATCGGCGGACAGTATTACCGCATGCTTCCCGAGGGCAGGGTGCTTCAACACGATGGTGTCGGATTCAAATTGAATCCCGACCGAGAGGGGCTTGACCTGAATCGAAACTTTCCCTCTGACTGGCGGCAGGAGTACAAGCAGCAAGGCGCTGGTCCCTATCCGACCAGTGAGCCCGAGGTGAGGGCCATGGTTGATTTTGTTGTGCGTCATCCCAATATTGGTGCTGCTGTCAGTTTTCATACCCATAGCGGTGTCATCCTCAGGCCCATGGGTACCGAGCCCGACGAGAAAATGATTCCTGAGGACTTGTGGATGTACAAACGGCTTTCAGCCGCCGCAAGTGAGCAAACCGGTTATCCCGCACTCAGCATCTGGCATGACTTCAAATACCACCCGCAACAAGTAATCAGTGGCACGCAGGACTGGATCTACGAGCACTTGGGCGCTTTGTTCTGGGTGGTCGAACTTTGGGCACCGAACCGCGCTGCCGGAATCGACAAGTATCCCTTCATCGACTGGTATCGCGAACATCCGCCGGAAGACGATTTAAAGCTCTTGAAGTGGAGTGATGAAGTCTGTGGCGGTGAGGCCCATGTGAGCTGGAAGGCCTACGAGCACCCGCAGCTTGGTCCTGTGGAAATCGGCGGCTGGGATCGGATGAATTTTTGGCGCAATCCGCCAGCGGCGCTGCGCGAGGCAGAAGTCGCCCGATTCCCTGGCTGGCTCAAGCAACTGGCAGCGATTCTGCCAAGGCTTGAATTGGTCGAACTCAGCGTGCAATGTCTGGGCCAAGCAGACGGTCCGATTCATCCAACGGGTGCGCGTCACTACCTGATTCGATTCGCGGTCGAAAACAGCGGCTATTTGCCCAGCTATGTCAGCCGCCGTGCGCTTGAGCGCAAGACCGTTCGCGGTTTGATTTTTGAATGCTTTCCCAAATGCGAAGAGGCGACGCATTCGCTTGCGGCGCTAGGCGCTGCTGATCCTATCGACGAGGGCAGCTACCATCCGCAGATGAGGCCTTATCTTCGTTTTTTGAGCGGGACCCAGCGTGCGGAAGGTCCTTCGCTGGAAGGGCATGCTGCCAAACAATCCTTGCAGGCTTTTTTGCCGGATCGGGGCATCTGTGCGCACCGCCATTTGCATCAGTGGCAAGTGGCGGCTTTGCCCGGAACAAGGCTCGAAGTGATTGCCCGAAGCGAACGCGCCGGGCTCATCCGCAGCGAGCTTTGCCTTGACTAAGCGCGGCGGGCCCTGCCTCAACGACACGCAGTGAGCTTTGCCTCAACTAAATCACTCAGGAAAAAGCTCGGTGCCGGATGGCAAGCTTGTTAAGCTGAGCATGGATTAAGCTCCTTCGGTGTGGAACAAAAGAAAGCGAATGATTCGATGAAGATTTGTATTGTGGGCGCAGGGTCGATTGGCGGTTTTCTCGGCGTGAAACTGGCACTGGCTGGCGAAGATGTCAGTTTCATTGCGCGCAATGCCAATTTAGAGGCGATTCGGAGTCGCGGGATGCGCCTCACACTCGCCGATGGCACCGAGCAGCTGCTGCATCCGGTGAAGGCCAGTGCTTCACTGGCAGAAGCTGGCCCCCAGGACCTTGTGATCCTGGGCATGAAAGCAAACCAGGTTGCTGCGGTGATCGACGATCTCCATCATCTTTTGCACGATAAGACGGTAATCATCCCGATGCAAAATGGGATTCCCTGGTGGTACTTCCAGCGTCAGGCCGGCGATTATGCAAATCGGATCGTGCACAGTGTCGATCCCGACGGCCGAATCATGAAAACAATCGACCCCAAGCGCATCGTCGCTTGCGTTGTTTATCCGGCCTGTGAGCTCGCCGCGCCGGGCTGGGTGCGGCATGTTGAAGGCGAGCGTTTTCCGCTTGGCGAACTCGATGGCAGCGAAACCGAACGGGTGTTGGCGTTATCGGCGATGTTCAGTGCTGCAGGACTCAAGGCGCCGGTGCTGCAAGATATCCGAAGCGAAATCTGGCTCAAGCTCTGGGGCAATCTCAGCTTCAACCCCATCAGTGCGCTCACCCACTCGACCCTGGTTGATATTTGCCAGTTTCCCTTATCGCGCGAGTTGGCCGCTGCGATGATGCGCGAGGCTGAATCGGTGGCTTCGCGTCTGGGTATCGGTTTTCGGGTCACGCTGGACAAGCGCATCGCAGGCGCTGAAAAGGTCGGCAAGCACAAGACGTCCATGCTGCAAGATGTCGAATCGGGCCGGGAACCGGAAATCGACGCATTGGTTGGCGCGGTGATTGAGCTTGGCAAGATTGTGTCGGTGCCAACTCCCCATATCGAAACCGTTTATGCGCTGATGAAGCTGCTTTCGGTACGCATCAACGACGAAAAGCTCGCCGTGCGCGCCCAACCCCTGAGCACAGCGTAAAGCTTTCCGGCAGAATCCTTCGGCAACGCGGAGGCTTTCATGTCGGATTTTGTCCTGTTGGCGCAAGAAGGCGCTGTTTTCACGCTCACCCTGAATGCGCCGGCCGAGCGCAACGCCTTGTCGACCCAGTCGCAATGGGATGCTTTGGTGGACGCCATCGAGTCGGTGCAGCGCCATCCCGAGGCCAAATGCCTGATCATCACTGGTGCAGGATCTGCATTTTGCGCCGGAGGTAACGTGAAGGATATGCAAAACAAACAAGGCATCGCAGGCGGTTCGCCCTATGCGATCCGCGAGGGCTATCGTCGCGGCATTCAGCGCATACCCAAGGCCATGGCGGCGCTTGATGTACCCGCAATCGCAGCGGTAAACGGTCCCGCCATCGGCGCGGGCCTTGATCTTGCCTGCATGTGCGATATCCGGATCGCTTCAGAAAAGGCGCGCTTTGCCGAAAGCTTCGTGAAACTGGGGATTATTCCGGGTGACGGTGGCGCCTGGCTTTTGCAGCGCATTGTGGGCTACGCCAAAGCGGCCGAGTTAAGCTTCACAGGCGATATGCTTGATGCGCAGCAAGCGCTTGACTGTCAGCTTGTTTCAGAGGTTGTGCCCCATGATCAGCTGATGCAAGCCGCACTGAACCTCGCTTCACGGATTGCCGCCAACCCCGCGCCTGCCTTACGCATGACCAAGCGCCTTTTGCGCGAGGCGCAGCACCAGCGTATTGAGGCCTTGCTTGAGCTGTCTGCCGGCATGCAAGCCCTGGCCCACTACACCCCTGAACACGATGAGGCTGTTGCAGCATTTGTGCAATCGATGGCCAAGGCCAAAAGCGATACGGTTAAATCATGCAAACAAACGAAGTGAAGTGATACCAACAAACAAAGCAGACTGATGCAAAAAAACGAAACTGAATCACCGCTGCTAAGCGCTTTCTCCCAGGGAATCCTGACGCTGACCTTCAACCGGCCCGAGGCACGTAACGCGCTCAGCCCGGAAATCACCTCAGGCTTGATCGTGGCGCTCGAGGAAGCGCAGCGCGATGCCGATGTGCGTGCCGTGGTGATCACCGGCTCGGGTCGTGCCTTTTGTGCGGGCGGTGACGTGAAGGCAATGGCGACGTCTCAAGCGCAGAGCATGAATCTGGCCGAGCGACAGCGCCTTTTGCGCCAGCGCGCCGATGCTTCGCGCTTGCTTCATGAAATGCCTAAACCAAGCATCGCGGTGCTTCCGGGCGCGGCTGCCGGCGCAGGCTTGGCTCTGGCCCTTGCTTGCGACTTTCGCATTGCAGCACGCTCAGCCAAGATCAGTACCGCGTTTGC
>DDPV01000015.1:12816-19471 GCA_002342365.1 Burkholderiales bacterium UBA2459
GCCGACGAGGCTCATGCGCTTGGCTTGTTGCATCAGGTGCATGATGACGAGGCCTTGCAGCAAGCAGCAACCTCCTGGATCGAGACGCTTGCCCAAGGTCCGACGCTTGCCTACGGCCACATCAAGAAAGCCTTGCTCGCTTCGAGCTTAAATGGCTTATCAACGCAGCTCGATGTGGAATCAGGTTTGCAGGTCTTGTGCCAGAGCACCGAGGATCACAAGGAGGCGGCGATCGCTTTTGTCGAAAAGCGCGCTGCGCGGTTTCAGGGACGTTAGCAAACAGGCTGAAGGAACATGCGATGACGGCTTACTTCATCGTTGAAATTGATACAGTCGACGAGGCGTTGATGGCCGAGTACCGCAGTCACACTCCCGCGATGGTGCAAGCATTCGGCGGGCGGTTCCTGGTGCGGGGCGGAGAAAGTGAAACGCTTGAAGGTCAGTGGGAACCCAAGCGCTTGGTGGTTTTGGAATTTCCCAGCCTCGAAGCTGCCAAAAAGTTCTATCATTCAGATCAATATAAACCTTTGCTCGAGATGCGAAAAAAGGCCGGTCACTCCAAGGTGGTGTTGGTGCAAGGCGCTGAAGCGACAGGCTGAGTCTGCAGGCGAGAACCGCTATGCATCAAGTGGCTTCAATCGCATGCGGCTATGGGCGAACCAGGCAAGCGCGCCAATCACCAGGGCGGCTGCAGAACTCAGCGCCATGGCGAGCAAGGAATGCATCACCGCGGGCACGAGTACCCCGGCCACCAGACTGTTGGAGACGCCGCCGATGAAGCTTTGCATCGAAGAGGCCATGCCGCGGCGTGAAGGATAAAGATCGATGGCACGGACGGTGACAGCCGGAACCATCAGCGCCCATCCGAGTGTGTAAACACCAATCGGCGCGATTGCCATCCACACCGATCCGGGATAAGCGAGCGTTAAAGCGATGTTCAAAGCGCTTGCCGCCGCGCCGATCCAAAGCCCAAGCACGACTTGGCGCATCGGCGGGAAGCGTCCCGATAAGCGACTGCTCAGGGCCGAGCCAATCATCATCCCGGCAACGGTGACGACGAAAAGCCAGTAGTACTGATCCGGTTCAAGCCTCAGGTGCACCCCAAGAAACTGTGCAGCACCGAGCACATAGAGAAAAAAGCCATTGAACGGTAGCGCGCTGCTAACACAAAGCAACAAAAAGCGCGGTGAACTGAGCATCGTTCGATAGGCTTTGAACATCGGGGCAAGCGCTATGCTTTGCCGGTGTTCAGGCTTTAGCGATTCAGGCAACAGGCTTGCCTGCAGCACCAGCAAGAGGCCACTCAAACCTGCTAAAAACCAGAACACAGCTTCCCAGCCCAAACGGATAAACACGAGGCCACCGATCCACGGCGCAATTGCTGGGGCTACACCGAAAAAAATGGCGACGATCGAAAGCATGCGCTGCGCGTCTTCTGGCGGAAACAAATCGCGAACCATGGCGCGGGAAACCACCATTCCGACGCCAGCACAAAGTCCTTGTAAACATCGAAAGAAGAGCAAAGCGTCGATCGTTGTGGCCAGAGCGCAACCGATCGATGCCAGCGAAAACATGGCGAGTCCTGCGAGCACCACCGGTTTGCGGCCGACGGCATCGGAAATTGAGCCGTGAAACAGGTTCATGACCGCAAAAGCGATCAGGTAAACCGATAGGCTTTGCTGCATTTGCACCGGCGTGGCTTGTAGCGAGCGAGCGATCCCCTCGAACGCGGGCAAGTAGGTATCGATGGCAAACGGCCCGACTGAGCTCAAGGCTGCAAGCAACAAGGCCCAGCCAAGGCGCTGACGTCCCGAGATTAGGGACTGTGAGGCGGATGCTTCAGCCATGCTGGGTCAAAGTCCTGTCGTCGGTAGCAAGCAAAACGGGGGCGAGCAGAAGCTGCCGAGCATGGGGGCCAAGCCCTTCTAAGCCAAGGGTTTAGGCAGATTACGCGAGCGATTTGAAGGCATGCTCCCGTCTGCTTGGATGGACTTGTTCTTTCGGCATCGCTCCGAACAGTACAACACCTGATCCCAATTCTTGGCCCAGTGCTTGCGCCAAGTCATGGCGAGTCCACAAACGGCGCAGGACTTGGAGGGAAGCTTGGCTTTGTTGCCACGAAAACTTTGCATGGTTCGATGAGGATTATTTCATGATTCACGATCAACAACGCGATCAAAGCCCTCGCCAAGCCGGCCACAGTACAAACCCATCCTTGCGCGGACTGCCTGCGCTTATTTTTGCCAGCCGCTGGCTCCAGCTGCCGCTTTATCTGGGCCTGATCGTCGCGCAGGCGGTGTATGTGGTCCTCTTTGTCCAGGAGCTCAGCCATTTGGTGCCGGTGTTATGGGACGCAAATGCGCTGGACAACACAGCCAATACGCTTGGCTTGATCGCCAAAAACAAAGAGATTGTCGTGATGTTGATGGTGTTGTCGCTTATCGACGTGGTGATGATTTCGAATCTGCTCATCATGGTGATCATTGGCGGCTATGAAACCTTTGTTTCTCGCCTCGACCTGGAAGGACACCCCGATCAGCCCGAATGGCTCTCTCATGTCAATGCCAATGTCTTGAAGGTGAAGCTCGCCACTGCGATCATTGGCATTTCATCGATTCATTTGCTCAAGACCTTCATTTCGGCCGAATCGCTCAGTGATAAAACCATGCTGTGGCAAACGGTGATTCACCTTGCTTTTATTGTTTCGGCGCTTTCAATCGCCTGGATCGACCGCATGTTGTCAGGCGCATCAAGCCAAGCGCACTGACGCTTTTTGCCATGCACCGAATCGTCTTGATTTTTCTGTTGCTTGCTGCTTGGATACCGCAGAGTCAAGCCTCACAGTCTGTCGGTCTTGGCGAGACCAGACCAAAACCTTCAGCCGAGCTCTTGCGTTCGGGTCCGATGGCAGGTTTCACCGATATGCAATCCACGACGATATGGTTGCAGACCGAAACCCCTGCCAAGGTTGAACTCAGTTACTGGCCGAGACTGTCAGGGCCTGCCAAGCGCACGGTATCGCAGTATCAGACTCAGGCGCTTACCTCAAACACGGCGCATCTACGGATTCAAGATCTGCAAGCGGGCCAGGTCTACGACACAAGTCTGCGTATTGACGGCAAGCAAGTGCTTGCCGCTGGACAATTCAGTTTCTCAACCCCCTCGCATTGGCAATATCGCAGCGAGCCGCCGGCCTTTACCCTTTTGGCTGGCTCCTGCCACTACACCAACGACCCCCAAACCGATCGGCCAGGGCCTGCTTTTGGCGGCGGTTATGAAATTTTTTCGGCTATGGCGCAGCTGAATCCGGCGGTCACGCTCTGGCTGGGCGACAACATTTATCTGCGTGAAACCGACTGGCACAGCGCCGAAGGCATCGACAGTCGCTATCGCAAATCGAGGGCTTTGCCAGCGCTGCAAACGCTCTTGCGAACCGGGCAGCATTGGGCAACCTGGGATGACCACGACTTCGGACCCAATGATTCCAACAGCAGCTACCCGCTTGCAGACCAGTCCAAACAGATTTTTCAGCGCTATTGGGCCAACCGATCCTATGGCTCAAGCCAGCTGCCAGGGATTCAGACGATCATGAGTCTGCACGACGTGGATGTTTTCATGCTCGATAACCGCAGCTTTCGCGACGATGCATTCAAGGGCCCTCCAGGGCAGCGTCGACAGTTTGGCGAGGAACAAATGCGATGGCTGCGCAATGCGCTTGCGAACTCACGTGCAAACTTCAAGATCGTCGCTGCTGGCGGTCAGTTCCTCAACGAGAACAATCCCTTTGAGGGCTGGCTCTGGTATCCGAGCGAACGCGAGTCGTTTTTGAAGTGGCTCGAAGACGAAGCAATTCCTGGCGTGATGTTTTTAAGCGGTGACCGCCATCACAGCGTCTTGATGCACAGCCTTGGCAAAAAGGGCTACGCGTTTTGGGAGTTGACTTGCTCACCACTCACCGCAGGCACCTATCCGGCGCATGAGCGGGACCTGAATAATCCGATGACACAAGCGGGCACGCTGGTCACCCAGCGCAACTTTTGTGCGATTCGGGTTGAAGGCAGCACGAAAGAGCGTCGGCTACGATTGCAGGTAAGGGCAAGCGATGGAGCCGTGCTTTGGGAGCGGGTGCTTGAGCAAAACATGCTGGGTTTCAAAAATCCTTGAGTTTTCGATGCGAAGCGTCCGAGAGCTGTGATTTTCACCTGACCGGACCGCGAACCGGTCCGGGCCGTCACAATTTGTTCATCATCATGTAGCAGAGTTGTGATCTTCCTAACTGAGAACCGAGTGCTTTCTGTAAGTGAAAGAGCATTGAAACGATGGCTCAAGCGTAACTAGGCTGAATCGCCCGAAACATTTAATTGAAAGGAAAGGCTGTGAGAACTCCTCGCATTAACCGGATTACGTATGCAGTCGCCTTCGCGCTAAGCAGCCCACTGTGGCTGCAATCAAGCGCAGCGCAAACTTCTGCGGGTACCGTTGTCATCACGAGTGAAGGCGACAAGCTTGGAACCGGTCTGATTCAGCAAGAGGACCAGGCTCGCGCACGCAGCAACGTTTCACGGGCGGCGGTTGAAAAAGCACTGTCCAGTTCAAATCCATTTCAGCTTATCGACCTGCTGCCTGGCGTGAGCACATTCAGCCACGATCCAACCGGTATGTTTGGTGGTGGACTGCAGGTGCGCGGGTTCAATTCGGATCAGCTCGGCTTCACGATTGACGGAGTTCCAGTCAACGACTCGGGCAATTTCGCGGTGTATCCCCAGGAATACACCGACGCTGAAAATCTTTGCCAACTCACGGTCACTCAGGGCACGGTGGATATCGATTCGCCGCACGTGGGAGCAACATCGGGCAACATCAACATCTTCACCTGCGATCCAGAGTTGAAGCAACGCACCCGGGTTTCGCAATCGTTTGGCAGCCTCAGTTTCCGGCGCAGCTTCGTACGCTTTGACACCGGAAAATTTGCAGACGATCGCGCCACCGCATTCATCTCCTATTCGAATTCGTTTGCTGAAAAATGGAAGGGTCCCGGGCAAGCACAACGCGACCACATCGATGCAAAACTCCGCTATGACTTAGGCGGCGGGGCTAGCGTATCGACGGTTCTTTTGTGGAACAAGGCAATCAACCACAATATTTTGAGTGTGTCCAAGGCGCAACTTGCCCAGTATGGTCGCGAGTGGGACTACGCTCCAATTTTTGTTGGCCATTTGGCAGGCGGCCCTGGTGCGCAAACCGAAGCGGGTGGCACCTTTCCGCCCTATTATCGACTGTCGACAAACCCCTTTGAAAATGCAATTGTGAGAATCAATAGCGTTTTCCCGATCAATGACAAAACGACACTGAAGGTGGATCCCTATTTTTGGTACGGATACGGTACCGGCGGTTCGCAAATGCGAAATCAGTCAGAGTCTGGATTCCTCAACACGACAACGCTTGCCAAGAACGCACAGGTCGATTTAAACGGCGACGGGGATAAATTAGACAACATTCTAATTTCTTCATCGTCGGTTACCCGTACACATCGACCAGGGGTTGTGGTCAGCCTCAACCAATTGCAGGGGGCCCATAACCTCACCTATGGCGTCTGGTACGAACGCGCGCAACACAAGCAGACCGGTCCCGGGGTGCTGGTCAACGCCGACGGATCACCGGTTGATTACTGGTTGCGCGACGGAAGCGCAATCCGCAGGCCAGACGGAAGCTTGTTCCAGCGTCGCGACTACGAAACGATTAGCACAGCTTCGCAATTCTTCATCCAGGATACCTACACGGTTACTGCTGACAAGACCATCGTGACCGCAGGAGTTCGCACACCGCGTATCGAGCGGGATTTCACCAACAGACCTAACGAGGGGCAGGGCACACCGATCGGATACCAGGTGGTGAAGGAGTATTCGCGCGTGCTGCCTTCAGTGGGTTTGCGTCACCAACTTACCAAGCAGGACCAGTTGTTTGCACAAATCACCCAAGGCTTCCGCGCCCCTCCGAACTTTGCGCTCGATAACTACAACATCGTTAACGGCAAGGCCGTGCTTAGTGATACCGTGAAAGCGGAAACCTCGACGACGGTTGATGTCGGATACCGTTACTTCGGTTCGGTGATCACTGCTTCGGCCACAGCCTTCATCATCGACTTCAAGAACCGTCAGGCTAACGGCTTCGATCCGGAGTTGAACAAGTCAAGCTATGTCAACGTGGGCGGTGTGAAGGCGAAAGGACTGGAGTTTGAACTCGGTACGCGTCCGATTGAAGGCTTCAGTGCGTACGCGTCCTTGTCACTGAACAATACCGAGATTCAAGACAACCTGCCCTTTAGTGCAAGCTATCAGGTCCCGGTTGCCGGCAAAGAGTTTCCGCTTGCACCCAAGCAAATGGCTGGACTCTCCGTGCAGTACACCAACGGCCCGGGCTATTTTCAGCTCAAGGGTAAACGAACCGGTAAAATGTATACCAGTCTGATGAATGATGATTGGTCCGACGGTTATACAGTTTTTGATCTGAACGCGGGCTATCGTTTTGGCAATATTGGCATCGGTAAGGGACTGACACTGCGCTTTAACGTGGTCAATCTGTTTGACAAAGAGTACTTACGAGCTTCGGGCTCAGCGATCAACACGAAGGCGATTACATCGGGTACCACCACACT
>DDPV01000015.1:19524-42940 GCA_002342365.1 Burkholderiales bacterium UBA2459
CAGGTCACCTCGTGAAACGAAAAACCGGCCCTTCGGGCCGGTTTTTTGTTGGGTACTGTTGATGATCTACGCTGATGTGGACTGGGCGCGAACGATCCCGACAAGGGTTCGCAGGAGCAGAGCAAAAATCACCCCCGTACACAAGAGCAGCGCAACCAGGGCAAGCCCCTTGGCGGCGGGCGCGCCGGTTTGTAGCGCCATAAAGCTGCATGCACCTGAAGATGCAGCGGTGGGAAAGCTGAATGCCCACCAGGTCATGCTGAAATTCGAGCGGGTGAGTGGCCCGATAAGGCTTAGCAAAATCGTTGCAAGAAAGAGCATCAGCACGAACAGGCTAAGGGCAAACACATCGAGCTGACCGCTCAGTGTGACATAAGCCACCATACCGAGTGCCGGTGGCGGCAGCAGGATCAGTAAGGAGGGTTGGGCTGCCGCTGGCAGCGGACCGATAAAAATAAGTCGCGCAAGCAGAATCGGCATCAGAAAAATCCATAACAATAGTCCGATGCCGAGGAAAAACCAGGCAACCGCCACATAGCCAAGCTGCGGGCCGCTTAAAGGTACCAACACACCGCCCACAGCTGGTATAAACCAGGCCGGTGTGATGGCCTGCGGATCGATCTTCTCGCCGACCAGCCAGCGTCGGAACATGGTCGAAAGAACGAATAGTTGAAGCGGCATACCGATCAGCAATAATCCTTCTGCAAGGCCTGGGTGGTGATTGACAAAGGCGACCGCCAGGACCTCCATCGAAATCGGTATCGCGCCCACAAAGGCGATCTGGCTTGGATTGCGGTACTCGGCCAAAAAAGCTTCGCTGTGCTTCTTCATCTTTCTGAGGTAAGCCGCAAGCAAGACGATAAACACCGCCAAGGCGAACCAGGCCATGCCGTAGCCCGCATCCGGTGATAAGCCAGTCAAAGCTTCAGCGCGTTGCCAGGCAATCGAAAGGCCGCCGAGGCCCATGACCATGGCAAACCAGTTTGCGGGTAGGTTCGAGGGTAGTGAAAGTGCTGTCATGTTTGTTGATCGCTTGATCAATTGGTTCTATAGTCCCGGGAGGCTAACGATGTCTGATCCGGGTTTTACCGGGTCTTTCCGGGTGCAAAGGTACAGGTCGACATCCGACAGTCTTGTCTTTATTTTAGTGAGGCTTTAATGGCAATCGTGGATTTGAATCATTATTTCGTTCGTGCCAACGATCTTGAACTCAGCCGAAGCTTTTATATGGATGTGCTGGGATTCGAGCAAATGCCGAGGCCTAACTTTCCCTTTCCAGGATATTGGCTTGGGACCGGGGGCAAAATCCAGGTTCATATGGGCCCAAACAACATCCCGAACCGAGAAACCTATTACCTGGGAACAAAGGTCGATGCAGCCTGTGATCAGAGTGGAGTGGTGGACCATATCGCTTTTCTCGCCGACGATCCCTCAGGCTTCATCGAACGCTTCAAAGCGCGCGGTATCGCCTTTCGCCCTCGCCACCTTCCCGAATCGAATCTTTATCAGCTCTTTGTCCGTGATCCAAACGGTTTGATGATCGAGTTGAATTTCTTCGGCATCGATGACGCCCCCGACTGGGGCGGTGAGGACTATTCCGCCATGCCACGGGTGGAGGAACAGCGTTGAACGCCCCGAGGGCTGAAGGCTTAGGTCCAGAAGCCGAAGGCGCTTTGGCTGGCGAAGGTCGCCGCGATTTTTCGCATTACAGCCTGAACGATGCGCTTGACAATGCAAGTGCTCTGGTGCCTCGCCTGCGCGACCGGGCAAAAGCCACCGAGCAGGCCCGTTGCATGCTGCCTGCGACGGTTGACGATTTGCACGCAAGCGGATTGCTGCGCATCGTGCAGCCCAAGCGGTGGGGAGGCATGGAGTTGCCTTTCGACAGCTTGGTACGTATTCCGGCCGAGTTGGCACGCGGCTGCGCTTCAACCGCCTGGTGCGTTGGAAATTGGGCGATTCATCACTGGATGCTTGCGCTTTATGAGGAGCAGGCACAGTGCGATATCTGGGATCAGGACCCCGACGCCTTGATTGCCTCAGGGATTGCTTATCCCCAGGGCCGTGCAAGAGCGGTCGCTGGGGGCTATGTGCTGTCGGGTTATTGGAATTTTTCAAGTGGTGTTGATCCGAGTCCCTGGAACATGCTCGCAGCGCTGCTGCGTGATGGCGATCATGTGGTGGACTATTTGATGTGTCTGGTTCCACGTGCAGACTACGAAATCATCGATGACTGGCATGTGATGGGTATGTCGGGTACAGGGTCCAAGTCGGTCAAGGCCGAGAATGTCTTTGTGCCATCGCATCGGGCGCTCTCCATGCTCAAGGCTCGAGGAGGGCGTGAATTTCCGGGGGCGGCGATCCATCACAATCCATTGTTCAGCATTGGGCTGTCAACCATGGGAAGCCATTGCTTGGTCGGTGCTGCAATCGGCAATGCGCAAGCGGCCCTTGATGCGAGCATTGCCTTGGTTGAGCAGCGCAGCACGAGTTATCAAAGTCTCAAGATGCGCGATTTGCCAACAGTTCAGCAGCGTTTGGCTGCTGCGGGTGCGCGCATCGACGCTGCGCGCGCGCTGGCTCTTGAGGATTGTGCGCTTGCGCAGCGGATGGCTGAGGCAGGCCAGCTACCGGGTCTGCTCGAAAAGTTAAGGCCGAAACGCAATGTCGCTTTTGCAGTGCAGCTTTGCACCGAAGCAGTAGATAGCTTACACAGCATGGCGGGTGCAAACGGTATTTATCATCATGATCCACTGCAAGGTATTTTTCGCGACGCTCATGCCCTGATGGGCCATTTTGGCTTTAGCTGGGATGCGCAGTCCGTGCCCTGGGGCGCAGTTGCAGTCGGCTCAGACTATAAGGCGCCTGCTACGCTGTAAACATCAGGACAAGCGCAAGATTGAAAGCCAGGGTTACTGTGGTCAGGCAAGGCCGAGGTAATAGCTTTTAACAAGTTCATTTTCGCGAAGCGTTGACACATCGCCCTCAAAAACGATCTCACCGTGCACAATAATGTAACCATAGTCGGCAATCCGCATCGCCTGGTTGAAGTTTTGTTCGGCCATGAGCACGGTGAGCTGGTATTGATCTTTGAGTTCCTTGAGCTTCGTGATCGTTTGAGAAACCAGTAGCGGGGAAAGCCCTACCGAAGGTTCATCAACAAGCAGCAATCGCGGCGAAGACATGATGGCACGCGCAATCGCGAGCATTTGCTGTTGGCCGCCGGACATCGATCCCGCCAACTGATTCTTGCGCTCAGCAAGCACTGGAAAAGCCTCGAGGCAGAAGGCCAGATTGGCTTGAATGCTGCTGCGAGCAGACGGGCGAAAGGCACCGAGAAGCAGATTTTCTTGAACGCTCAACTTCGGGAAAAGCCGTCGGCCTTCCGGCACGAGAGCCACGCCGAGATTCACGATGGCTTCGGTGCTGAGCTTGGCGAGGTCATGGCGTTGGCCATCAATATCAAGAACGATCTGTCCCGCAGTCGGTCGAACCATGCCCATCAGGCACTTCATCAAGGTACTTTTGCCGTTGCCGTTCGTACCCAGTAATGCAACGGTTTGGCCTTGCTCAAGCGACAAAGTCACCCCCTGCAAGGCCTTCACGGCGCCGTAACCGGCATGAACCGCATCAACCTGAAGCCTAATCGCCAAGGTATGCCCTTTGCACAAAGGGGTTAGCGACGACTTCGGCCGGGGTACCTTCGCAAATGATCTGGCCGGCATCGAGACAGACCACCCGTTCTGAGAATGACATCACAGCTTGCATGATGTGTTCGATCATGATGATGGTGATGCCTTTGCGATTCAAGCTGTGCAGAATCGCAAGTACCTCATCAATTTCTGTACCGGCCAGACCCGCCATCGCTTCATCGGAAATCAGCAATTGCGGGTCGGCCGCCATGGCACGGGCAAGTTCCAGCTTGCGCAACTCAACCTGTGAGAGTTGGTTACAGCCCTGATCCATTTTTGATGCCAGGCCCATGCCGCTCAGGATCTCTTCGGCCCGCGCATCGGCTGTCTTTCCGGACAATCCGCCGACATAGGACAGGGGGACCAATAGATTTTCCATAACGGTCATGCTGCGAAAAGGACGCGGAATCTGAAAACTTCGGGCAATTCCCAGACGCGTTCGCTGGTAGGCAGGCAAGCTCCCGATGGATTTCCCGCGAAACACGATCTGCCCGCTCTCGTTGACAAGCGCACCTGATATGCAGTTGATAAGGGTGGTCTTTCCAGAGCCATTCGGACCGATCAGACCAAGCCGCTCGCCGCGTTTGAGCTCGAGACTCACCGCATTCAGTGCGGTAAAGCCGCCAAAGTGCTTGGAGACCTGATCTACCTTGAGGATGATTTCCATCGCTTCACCAGACCAACAATCCCTTCAGGTGCAACAACCACAAAAACCACCAGCAAAAGACCAACAACCAGAACGTTTAACTCGCTCGAAATTGTGACGGTGACGATTTGCTGCAAGCTTGAAAGCAGAATGGCTCCGATCACCGGTCCAATCCAGTGGGACATGCCGCCAATGATCGGCATCGCAAGTGCGGACACTGCATACAGTAGGTTAAAGGTTGAGGCAGGCTCGATGTAACTCAAATACATCGGCAGGGGTGCGCCCGCCGCACCGAGCAAGGCGCCAGAGAGCGCACAGGCCAGTAACTTAAGCCTGAGTGTTGGCACGCCCGAGCATTCCGCTGCCTCTTCAGAGTCTCGCACTGCACGAAGACCGCGTCCGATGTGAGATTGCTGGACATAACGGGCGGTGGCAACCGCTAGCACCGCAAGCCCGGTCATAACCACCACCAGCATGCGCATATAACTGGAGAAGAAGCCACCGGACTCGGGCCGGGTCAGTTGCATGCCGGTTGCGCCACCGAGAAAAGGTGAATTCATCACGAGCGTCTCAAAGATGAAAACCAGCGCGACGGTTGCGATCGAAAAAAAGATGCCCCGAAGTCGTACGGTGAGCAAGCCCACAAGAAAACCGATCAGTCCGGTTACCACGCTGGCAGCGGCAATCTGCACAAGCACATTCGCACCAAAGCTCAGGTGCATCGTCAAGGCTGCGTAGGCCCCAGCACCGATAAAGGCCGGGACGCCGAAGTTCACATAACCGGCGTATCCGCCAAGAATGTTCCAAGCGCTGGCCAGCACAATCGATTGCAAGACGACAAAGCCAGCGAAAAAAAGATAGTTGTTTGCACCTGAAAGCGCCAAAAAGACGGCACCGATCCACAGGGCTGCACTGATGATCCAGAATCGCATACGGATTTCAGCGTCCGAACAGACCTTGCGGCCTGAATCCGAGCATCACCATCAATAGACCAAAGGCGACAGCTGGCGCCCACGAAGCACCAAAGAACATCAAGACGATCGATTCGGCAACGCCGAGAATCAAACCGGCTACGAGCGTTCCGCTCATCGATCCGAGCCCGGCGAGCACGACTACACAAAAGGTCCTGCCGATATAGATCCGATCCATGGTGGGTTCGACGGGTGCCAGGATTAACAACACCGCACCGGCCAGAGCATTGACCCCGGTTGCAATCCCGAATGCGAGTTGCTTGACCCGCACCGGGTCGACACCCATTAGGCGTAATGCGCCCTCATCCTGTCCAACCGCTTTGATCGCGCGGCCATAGAAGGTATGGGATAGGTAGACCGAGAGGGCAAGTGCCATGACCAAGGCGACCGAGAAGGCAGCCAGCAATCGGTAGGGCAAGCGGATATCGCCCAATTCCAGGCTCCCACCGATATAGGGTGCTGTGGCCGACTGCTGATCCACGCCATAGCCGATTACCAAACCCACTTCGATTATGAAAACAAGGCCAAAGAAAAAAGCAAGGCCGTTGACAGCGGCCGAGTCTCCTCGGCGCTCGAAGACCACATAATAGATTCTGTAAAAAAGTGCGCCGGCAACAAAAAACAAGGGCATAAGCAAAACACCGGCGAGAATCGGGTCAATGCCAAAGTGTCCGAGTGAGAAGGCAGCGTAAGCGCCCAGGAGCAAGACAGCGGGGTGGGCAACATTGGGCACATCAAGTAAGCCAAAAGAAACCGACAAGCCAAGACTCACGGCGGCATAAAAGCCGCCGAGCAAGATGCCGAACAAAATCGCTTCGAAAAGCAGGTCGAAAGAAAATGCCATTGAGCCGCTAGCTTACCCGCGCAGTCACTCAGGCTTCGCGTTCGAACTTATGCTTTTCGAGCCTGCTCATAGGGATAGATCATGTCGCCGGTCTTATCCGCGCTTGGGTGAATGATCACCTGACGCTGGGGTGAACGGAATTGTTCTAAATCTTTATCCTTAACACCGCGAAACTGCGCCATGATCACCCGCTGGTTGGCGCGTTCACCACCTGCATCAAACTTCACCGGACCGACGATCGTATCGATGGTGTTTGACCGCAAATAGGCCGCGATGGCCTTGTCGTCAATCGACTTGCTTGCATTGATCGCCTGTTCAAGCATTTGGCCCGTGGCGTAGTTAAAGGGCGGCAGGTAGTAGCCAAGTGGATCAACTTTTTCGGCGATCGCTTTAGCTGTGTAACGTTTGAAGAAATCGTCGATCCCCTTGAGCGGCATGCCCGGAACGTATGTGTTATAGTTAATGATACCGTTTAGCTTGCTGCCCAAACTTTCCATCACCGGCGTGAACTGCAGTCCCACCATGCCGCCGCCAAAAATTTTCACGCTTGGCCCGAGTCCGATTTCGTGGGCGGCGTTGACAATTCCGACCGAGTCACCAGGGTACGAGGCCACGAATACGACATCCGGCTTCGTTGATCGGATCGCTCGCACGATGGAAGAAAAGTCCTTGGTGGTTGGCGGATAGTTCTGGTCGTAGACCGAACTCAAACCGGTCCTCGCAAGGCCCGAACGAACGCCATTGGCAAGGTTTTGTGCAAATTCCTGGTCCGATGCGCAAATCGCAATCGTCTTGGAATTTGAATCCTTGGCAGCTTGCAAAAAGCCCGCAAACCAACCGTCGGCGTCGTTCCAAGGCGCATTGTTGAACCACATGTCGTGTTTCACCTTGGCGTTGACCTGGAAAGAGAAATTGCCCATCAGCAGCTTGCCGCGTTGCTTGACCAAAGGCATGATCGGTGCAGTCGGCACGGTGGCATAAGGAGCGATCAGTAAGTCAACCTTGTCGACGTCCAAAAGCTTGGAATAAATTCCCGGCGTGTTTGCGGGGTTGCCTTGGTCGTCATAGGCGGTGAAGTCAATTTTCCTGCCCAACAAACCGCCGCGGCCGTTGACATCTTCAACCCACATCTTCAAGGCGAGCAGGGCTGCTTTCCCGCCGGCGCCGAGCGGACCCGTCTGGGGCATACTCATACCGATTTTGATCGGGTTATCTGCCCATGCTGGCATGCTGAACATGGAACTTGCAACCGTTAGACCCGAGGCCGTACCGATCAGTTTGCGTCGTGAAATATCCATGGCTGTCTCCATATGTGCAAGGTGGAACCGAGCGTGTTTGCCCATGCTTGCCTGATTTTGTTCGGATGGATTGTGCGCGAAGCCAAGCAGGCTTGTCCAGTTGATTGAACGCTGTGGATGGATATTGCGCTTTTCACTGTCCCAGAAACCCGCTTTGAGCAAGACTTAGGACCCAGGGCGCTTGCGCGGTCATTCAGCCTGTGATTCCATCGAAGGGTCAGAACACATCCATGCGTACAACCGATAGCGTTGGCCTTGAATCTGGAGTTGCCCTGCCATGAAAGCCCCTTCTTTCGCTTATCAAAAAGCGGCAAACCTTGAAGAAGCGATGCAACTGATGCATCAACATGGCGATGGCGCTCGGTTGCTTGCAGGCGGGCAAAGTCTGCTGCCAGCGTTGAACCTCAGACTGACCCATCCGCAGTGGCTCATCGATATCGCCGGACTTGATGAACTACGTGGTGAGCGTCTGAAGGGTTCGGTTCTTGAAGTTGCCGCGCTCAGCACACACCGCGAACTGATGCAATCCGACCTGGTGATGCGCCATGTGCCCTTGCTTGCTTTGGCAGTGCCCTATGTGGCGCATGCCGCGATCCGAAACCGTGGAACGATCGGTGGAAGCCTTGCCTTGGCTGATCCAGCCGCTGAGTACCCGGCCGTGGCACTGGCCTGTGCTGCAAGCATGCGGCTCAAGTCGGTTCGAGGCGAGCGTATGGTGGCAGCTGCTGATTACTTCCAGGGTTTGTATCAGACTGCATTAGCGAGCGATGAAATCTTATGTGCGGTTGAGTTTCCGGTTGCCCAGCCCGGGGAACGATTTGGTTTCCAAGAACTTGCGCGTCGGCACGGTGACTATGCGATGGCGGGCCTGGCAGCGCGCGGGCAATGGGGTGAGGACGGTAAGCTCCAAGCGCTGCATCTGGCTTTTTTTGCGCTCGGGGACAGGCCGGTGCTGGCTCAAAAGGCTGCCTCCTGTCTGATTGGCCAGTCGATCGAACCGATGACGATCAGGCATGCCCAGGAAGCGCTCGATCAGGATTTAACGCCGCCAGACGATTTACAAGCCCGGGCAGCGACCAAACTGCATTGGGCCAAAGTGTTGCTTGGCCGCGTGCTGGCCGAGATGGCATTGGATAAAGGAGCATCAAGCGATGAATGATCATTCAACAACGGCGGGTTTATCTGAGCAGGGGATGCGCGTTCAGCTGCGTGTTAACGGAGAGCGTGTCGATCGCGAGGTGCTGGTGCGCCAACACCTGGTCGATTTTCTTCGTGAGGACCTCGGTTTAACCGGCTCACACCTGGGCTGCGAGCACGGGGTGTGCGGTGCTTGTTCGGTGCTGCTCGACGGCGAACTGGTTCGCGGCTGCCTCACGCTTGCGGTGCAAGCACAGGGCAAGCAGGTTCAGACCATCGAAGGCCTGTCCGACAGCGGCGAGCTCGCCGTCTTGCAGCAGGCTTTTCTTGAGCACAATGCGATGCAGTGCGGTTTTTGCACGCCGGGCATGTTGCTAACCGCTCTGTCCCTCATGAAAGAGGACAGCGAACCCAGCCGCGAAACGATTCGCGCCTACATCTCTGGCAACTACTGTCGCTGCACCGGTTATCAGGCCATCGTCGACGCCATTGAGACTGCGATTTCACGCAGCAAGGCGCAAGGGGCTTTGTCATGAACGCGAGATCAGAGTTGCCGGTTCAAACATCAGATCAATCAAAATTGCAAAACGGTTATATTGGTCAGAGCATTCCGCGCAGCGGGGCGAAAAGGCTTTTGCAAGGCCGTGGAACCTATCTGGATGATATTCGTCTGCCTCGCTTAGCCCATGTGGCTTTTTTCCGCAGCCCGCATGCGCATGCGCGGATCAAATCGCTCACGCTTGACAACGCTCGAAAGCAAGCCGGTGTGATCGCTGTTTTCAACGGTCAGGATGTGGCCGCCTTTTGCAGCGCGTGGGTTGGTGTTCTTGGTCACTTAAAGGGTATCAAGTCGGCAGCCCAACATGCAGTTGCTGTGGATCGGGTGTGCTGGCAAGGCGAGGCGGTGGCAGCTGTGATTGCTGAAAGCCGCAGGCAGGCCGAGGACGCGCTCGATTTCATTGAGGCCGAATGGGAACTGCTGCCGGTTGTCACCGACATGCGCGACGCCCTGGCAGGACACAGCGTGATCCATCCCGAACTCGGTGACAACATCTGCTTTCATCGAGAGCTGAAAACTGAGGGATTCGAGGCGGCCTGGGCCTCTGCAGATGTAGTCGTTGAGAAGACCTACCGATTCGGTCGCCACACCGGGGTGTGCAATGAGCCGCGGGCCATTCTTGCAGACTACAACCCTGCCGAACACAGCCTCACGGTCTATCACGCGACGCAAGCGCCGAATATGATGCAAGACATCTTTTCACGCCACTTGAACATTCCCGAATCGAACATCCGTGTGATCTGCAAGGATGTGGGAGGGTCCTTCGGCATCAAGGTCCATGTTTATCCCGATGAGATGGCCACCGCGGCCTTATCGGTGATGCTTCGCCGTCCGGTGAAGTTTCAAGCCGACCGTGCTGAATCCTTCGTCACCGATATTCACGCGCGCGAACACGAAGCCACCGTTCGCCTGGCCTGCAAGCGTGACGGCCAGATTGTCGCCTTTGATCTTGAAGATTTGACCGCGATCGGCCCCTATTCGGTCTATCCCCGAACAAGCGGTATCGAAGGCAATCAGGTTGTGAATCTGACAGGTGGTCCCTATCGCCATCTCCAGTACCGCGCAAAACTCGATGTGGTCTTTACGAACAAGAACGTTACCTGCCAGTACCGCGCGGTGGGTCATCCGATTGCGGTCGCACTTACCGAAGGGATTGTCGACGAGGCAGCAAGATCCTTGGACATGGACCCGGCTGAGTTTCGGCGCATCAACCTGATTGCCGATGATCAGTACCCTTACAGTTTTCCTTCCGGTATAAAATTCGAGAAGCTATCGCATCACCAGTGCCTCGACCGGTTGCTTGCCTTGATGGACTATGAGGGTTTGCGCAAACAACAGGCTGCGCTGCGTGAACAAGGCGTTTACCGCGGAATTGGACTTGCTGCAATGATTGAGGTGACCAACCCCTCGCCGGCGTTTTACGGCGTTGGCGGCGCGCGGATTTCAGCCCAAGACGGCGCCACGATCCGCCTTGACCCTGCCGGCATGATTCAGGTTTTGGTGAGCGTCACCGAGCAAGGTCAGGGCACCGAGGCGGTTTTCGCGCAAATTGCTGCCACTGCCGTGGGTGTGAGTATCGACAAGGTCCGCGTGATGACAGGCGACACGGCGGTCACGCCCTACGGTGGCGGCACCTGGGCATCGCGCGGCGCGGGCATCGGCGGTGAGGCTGTTTTGCAGGCCGGTAAGGCGCTTCGCTCAAACATGCTCGATGTTGCAGCGGCGATTCTTCAGCTCGATAAAGCAAGTCTGGATGTCCGCCACAATGCGGTCATCAGCAAATTAAGCGGCGAACTCAAGCTTGAGATCTCAGAGCTTGGCCGTATTGCTTACTTTCGGCCCGATACCCTACCGATGGGCTTTCAGTCTGAGTTGACTGTGACCCGTCATTACACACCGCGTGAGTATGGTTTTACCTTCACCAACGGCATGCAGGCTTCGCTGGTGGAGGTCGATATCGATACAGGATTTGTTAAATTATTGAAACACTGGTGTGTTGAAGATTGTGGAACGGTCATCAACCCGATGCTGGTCGATGAGCAGATTCGTGGCGGTATTGTGCAAGGCATCGGCGGCGCAATGCTTGAAGAATGCTTGTACACCGATGACGGGCAGCTCTTGAACGGTTCGATGGCCGATTATCTTGTTCCGATGTCCGCTGAAATGCCCGACATTGTGGTCGATCATGTGCAAACCCCAACCCGCAGCTCGGAGCTGGGAGCCAAGGGTGCAGGAGAGGCAGGTACCGCAGGCGCACCTGCAGCGATCATGAATGCCATTAATGATGCGCTTGCACCCTTGGGCGCAAATCTCAGCACCCAGCCCTTCACGCCTGAGCGGGTGTTGCAGGCCTTGGGCAAAGTGGCTTAAGGCAGGGCCTTAAGCCTGAGCGCTAGTCCTCGGCTGATCCTATGCGACCGGTGCTCATCCATTCGATGTCCTGAAGCAGATCATCCGATTTTCTGGCGATCTCATTTTCGATCAGGCGGCCGCAACCGGGGCAGAAGAACTGCCGAAAAACAGGTTCGTCGTCGATGTAACGGCGCCAGTCACCGATGTTTGGATTGGCGGATTGAATCGCTGCGTCAAGCCGACGGCAGCCGATCTTGTAGTTTTTTGACATGAAGCCGAGGTCAGTTCGGCAGGCACGGCAACACCATCGTGCTACGGTTACCCCCGGACCGATACGCTCAGCCGCGCTGCCTTGAAGGTTTGCGCCCGATGCGTTCGCGCCCAATGCCTTGGGGCTTTTGACTTCGTAGACTGCCAGGTTTTCTGTGACCTCCCAAAGCCTGCCCCGCTCGGGCGCCCTACGCAGCTTGCTGGGTCCACCGGGGTAAGCCATGCGCTTGAGCCTGATCGACTGACGAAGCTTGCTTGTTGCCAGCTCATCGATCGATTGATCGCGTCGAAAGACCACGCCGTAAATGGATTTAGCAGCTTGTTTTGACACGGCGGCGTTTTCAAACACATCTTCGCGGACACGTTGCGGATCCCTCTCAATCGGATCGCCGAAACCGCCTCCGGCAGACCAGATGACGGCGTAGACGTCATTGGGCATTTGAAGAAAATTTTGCTGGCGCAAAGCCAAGGTTTTTGACTGGCCCTGCAATTCAGCGATGTCTCCTGGCATCTGTGATTTTTTGAAACGATCAGCAATATCGCTATTGGCTTTATACTTATAAACGTTCACCGTTGCTGGATAGCCGCCCATCATGCCCGATGAGGTCGGCATGGCATTGCCTGAGGAAAGGGTGTCGTGGGTGATCTGCGGTGTGCGGTGCGGGATAAAGCAGGACTCTGCCGATAAGCCGCCGCGATGTAAACCGGCGCCGCCCGAATCGACCACTTCTTTTCGATATAAAAAAAGCAGCGGAAAGCTCTGTTCGGTATGTTCAATGTTAGGCAGTTTGCAAATCGGTGTCCGTGACTGTCCGCCGGTCGAGATACCGTCGCCGCTTGCAAAGGCGCCGATGGCGCCACCGATCGGATCAACCAGCAGATAGCCGTAGGAATCGCCCCATTGATCCTGACCGCGAAAAATTGTGGCAGGCCATTGGCTTGTGCCGCCGATGCACATGATGTCCTGGCGCATGATTGGATCGCAATAAATCATCTTCGATAACACGTTGTAAGCGGGGTAGAGTGAGATTTCCATGGCCTGCACCGGCGCAGTCGATACCGAAGCGGGAAAATTGGCACAGTTCATCGTGCCCGGTGAAGGATCAAACACCACATGCCGCAATGCGCCGCCGATGGCAAAGTATTGATCCCAGCACAGCAATTGATTGAAGGCCACCATGATCGAGCCTCGCCATCCGCTGAAGGTGGCGTTCATTGCACCATCTTGCTCGGCAGTCCCCTCATTTTCGAAAATCAGACTGTTTCCCCGTTTGTGGAGGGTTAATTGCACACGATGGGTTTTGCGGTCGCCGGGCCTCGAACACTCCACATAGGTTCGATCGCGCCAGCTGCCATCAGGCAAACGCGCCATTTTTTCCAGAAAAGCTCGCTCGCCGTCGTCGAGTATCTTTCGCATTACCGCCTTCACCAGCTTCGGGCCGTAGCGCTTGAGCAGGGTCTCGATACGTGTTTTCGCCGTCGTATTGCCTGCAAGTTGTGCACGAAAATCTAGTGCTACCGCCTCAGGTTTTCGAGAGGCGCGCAAATAGAGTTCTTCAATATCGCGTCGGATATGGCCTGCTTCGATGATCTTTACCGGAGGAATCAAAATGCCTTCTTCGTAAGCGTTTTCAGCAGCCATGCAAAAACTCGATGGCGTGATTCCGCCGATATCGTACTGATGAAGGCAGTTGGTGACCCAGCAAAACAACTGATCGTGATGAAAAACAGGGCAAATTAACATCACATCTTGCTGATGCGCAGCACCTACCCAGGGGTCATTGGCCAGGAACATGTCACCGGGATGAATTCCGGGATTTTCAGATCTATGTTCTAGAATCCATTTGACCTGGGTATCGGTTACCCCCGACATGTATTGCATGTAGGGCCCAAAGTAAACGAATTCGCCGTCTTCGGTCAGGATCGATGGATTCAAATCCAGGGCATACATCGCAACCGGTGAACCTGACAACCGTTGAATCGTCGCACCGTGCTCCTCGTTGACGTTCCACAACGAGTGCCGTATCACCTCGTACGTGATCGGATCGATGCCTTCGGCAGCCTCACGATGCAGTTGCAGCTTGGGCGAAATCCTGAGTGTTTTCGGTGGAACGTAACCGCTTTGCTTTCCGTCAAATCGCAAATGGGTGCTTTCACTAATTTTTGCCATGACCCTACTCGTTAAGTTGTCCTGTTGATTGGCTGATCAAGGTCTTACACTGCTTCAAAGTGCAACTGAAAGTTTCCCCAGGCATCAACCTTCAGATGCTGTCCGGGTCGCACCACAATCGTGGTGTCGGTTGTTTCAACAACGCAAGGGCCTTGGAGCTGGTTGCCCGCACGTAAGGCTGCACCGTTGACGATCACCGTGTCGATGCTGCTTGTGCGCTCATCGAAGTAAACCGATCGGATTCCGGTGTAGGCCCTCTGAACGGGAGCTTTTGAACCAACCCTGACGCTTGTTATTCTGGGCCGCAGGGTGTCAGCCATCGCGCGAATGCGAAAGCTCACCATTTCGAGCCGGACATCACGATACGAGGAGCCCTGCCCGTAAATCGTTTCGTAGCGTTTGTAAAAATCGTGGGTGAGCGTCTCGATTGCCAAAGCGCTGATCTGGGCTTTGCCGCCGATGATCTGGGCTTCGTAGGCAACCGGCCAGGGTACTTCAACCTCGTTGATCTGTCCGCGGTGTCGCATGTCGATACTGCACTGAAATCGCTGCGTGGTGCCCGGAATCCCGTCGTCTTGCATCTGCCGGACAGCCTTTTGCATCAGTTTGCCGACACATTTTTGCACCCGTTTGGGGTCAAAGGGGGAGGTCTGAATATCGACAAGTTCGTGGATATGCAAAATATCCGCGGTCGCTGCGCCGAATGCACACCACGTTGACGCAATTCTGTTGAGCGGAATGACCACGTGCTGCACCCCAAGCTCGCGGGCGAACACCCCGGCGTGCACCGGACCAGCACCACCGAAGGCAAAGAGGACGAAATCCCTTGGATCCAGCCCCTTTTCAACAGTTGTCTTACGAATGATGTCGGCCATCTTGAATTCAGCAATTTTGGCAATGCCCGAAGCAGCCTGCATAAGGCTCAGACCGAGTTCCTTCGCAACCTTGGCGACCGCCTCGGTCGCTTTGTCCTTGTCGAGGCGGATACGCCCACCAAGGAAGTTCTCGGGATCGATGTAACCCAAGACCACATCAGCATCAGTTACGGTAGCCAGAACGTTACCTTTGGCATAACACGCAGGCCCTGGATCTGCACCTGCAGACTCAGGCCCGACGCGCAAAGTTTTGGCCTTGCTATCCACGCGCGCCACCGATCCGCCGCCCGAGCCAATCGCCTGGATGTCAACTTTGGGAATGAAATACTCATACTGGGCAACATTTGCGGTAAAACTGAAAGCTGGCTGCCCTTGATCAATAATTCCAACATCGAATGAGGTGCCACCCATATCGGTGGTGATGATGTTGTCGGTGCCAATCAGTTGCCCGAGAAACTGACTCCCGGTCACACCGGAAACAGGACCCGAGTCAAGCGTGAGCAAAGGCGCCTGAATTGCACGTTGCACCGAGATCGATCCGCCTCCGCATTGGGTGATTTGAAGGGCTTGCCTATAGCCTGACTCGCGCAATTGCTGGTCAAGCGCGCTCAGGTAGCGGGCGGTAACCGGTCCGATATAAGCATTCAGCGCGGTTGCGGTAAGTCGCTCATACTCGCCCCATTTTGGCGCGAGGTCCACCGAACAACTCACAAAACAGTCCGGTGCCAGACGGCGAATCATCGCCGCAATTTGATGCTCATGCTGCGGATTTTTAAACGACCAAAGCAGACAGACCGCAATCGCCTGGGCGCCCTCAGCAAGTAAAAATTCGATCGCAGCTTGCACTTGGTCAAGATTGAGTGGTACCACCACCTCGCCAAAACAGTCGACCCGTTCGGACACGCCACGGATCATCCTTTTGGTCACGATTGGTGTTGGCTTGCGGCTTTCGGGAAAATGAACGACCTGATTGAGGTTGCGCGAGCTCACCCCGCGCGAGCCGCGCATGATGTGAATAGCGTCCTCGTGGCCCATGGTGGTGATCAACCCAAGCTTGGCCCCCTTGCGCTGGATTAAGGCGTTGGTGCCAACCGTCGTGCCATGGGTGAGCACAGCAATTTGTTGACAAAAATGCGAAAACTCAAGACCGAGCTGTTCTGCCGCCAGCGCCATCGCAGCGAGCATGCCCTGAGCAAAATGCGGGGGTGTCGACGGCGATTTGGCTGCGATCAAGCGGCCCTGATCATCAACCACCACGCAGTCAGTGAAGGTGCCTCCGATATCGACTCCCACATGAAATGTTGCTGGTTTGCTTCGCATGGTTCACCTTTGAAGAAAGCTTCATGCTCGCACAGCTCAGCCTTGCTTCACGGCAGTCAAGACAGAAATACCCGCGACCCTGTTTCGATTGTGCGATGCGGCCAATCGGTTTGCTGCGGACGCAGCAGCGTTCAACCCCCAATGTTTCAGCGCTTCGAAAGTCCGAAAAAACCACCTTGGGCAAAGATCAATGGTTCGTGATCACTGGCTTCAAAGTACAACACGCGGGCAATCACGACGCAGTGATCGCCAGCGCTGTGAATGACATCGGTGATGCAATCAAAACGGGCGCTGCAGTGGGCCAGAAGCGGTACCGATTCGAGGCTGATTGCCTCGCACGGAGGCGCAAAAGCGGGCGCCTTTGCTTGCCCAGATTGCATCGTTTGTTCGTCTGCAGGTCTTTGTCCGTATCGCAATGGAATGCCTTCAAACTTGTCGCGACCCGATTGGGCAAAACGCAAGGCCAGCTCTTGCTGGTTGTGCGCGAGCACATGAATACGGTGCGCCTGACCTACCGCAAAAGCATCAAGATGTTGCGAGTGGCTGGAGATTGACCACAAGACAAGCGGGGGGCTGAGCGAAACTGAATTAAAGCTGCTTACGGTCAGCCCAACCGGGGTTTTGCGCGAGGGCGACTGTCCGATCACCACCGTCACGCCGGTGGGGAACTGTGCAAGCGCATGGCGAAAAGCGCTGTGGTCCGGACCGCTCACGCCTTCTCACCGACCATTTGCTCGAGCACCGCCATCACAGAGGCTGTGTCCTGCTCACCGAGACCCAGCGCTTGGGCAGCGTTGTAAATCGGAACGCTTGCAGCAAAAAGCGGGGCAGGAGTTTGGGTGA
Organism: Burkholderiales bacterium UBA2459; assembly: GCA_002342365.1. Lineage (GTDB taxonomy): Bacteria > Pseudomonadota > Gammaproteobacteria > Burkholderiales > Burkholderiaceae_E > UBA3064. The sequence continues at coordinate 36,502 of DDPV01000015.1, forward strand.
GCATCAAGCTCTGTCCGATGATCGCCATATCCTTTTGCCAAAGCGATAATTTCATTGTTGCCTCCTGCCAGTTGCGCCTTGCCATGAGTGGCCCACGCACCTGAAGCATCCTTGAGGCCCCGGCGCCTTCGCCCACAACCCGAACCACGTCGGCGGGGTCAAGCCCGAGACGCTTACCAAGCAGAATCGCTTCAGCAGCGGCGACATTGTGTATCGCAACAAGCAAATTGGATACCAGTTTCATGCGCATGCCGTTTCCGAAGCGTCCAACATCGATTTGGGCTCGCGAAAAGGCCCGAAAGACGGGCATCATGCTCGCAATCGCTTTGCGCTGGCCGCTTGCGTAGACGATCAGGTCGCCAGCGCGGGCCTGGGCGCCGGTGCCAGACAGTGGGCAGTCAAGCAAATGAACACCAAGTTTTGAAAGTCGCCGGTGCTGTTTTTGCTTGACCTCAAGTGGCAAGGTGCTGGTTTCAGCAAGAATGCAGACCCGCTTGTCTGCCTGTCTGCTTTGATGCGCATGAATCGCATCGCAAGTGGCGTCGAAGGCAGCACTCGAGGGCAGCGAACTTATCAGGCGTTGGCTGTGTCCGAGCAGCTCATCAGGGCCCGATACGCATCGAACGCCTGCTCTTTTAGCCCTTGCGATTGCGTTGGCATCCGGGTCCAATCCAAAAACCGTAAATCCCTTACTGATCAAATGATCAGCAAGAGCGGAACCCATGATGCCTAGTCCGATGATCCCAACAATGCCCTGATTCGCTTGGTTCATGCTCGGTCTTTGTTGATCCCCCGGTTCGCAAACCCTAGTATAGGGACAATTAGTGAAGCCAGGAATCGCAAGCATGAAAACCCAAGTGTCTCGGATTGAGCGACCCGATGGAAGCCTGATTGCATGGCATCAGCTCGGTAGTCTCACAGGCAAGCCCGTCATCTTTTCAAATTCGCTCGGTGCCGATGTCTCGATGTGGAATGAAGTTGCTGAGGCGCTTGCTCCAGAATTTCGATTAATTTTTTATGACACCCGTGGACATGGACAAAGTCAAGCCTCAAGTGCGAGGGCGAGCCTGGATGATTTGTGCGGTGACCTCCTTGCCGTGATGGATGCCGCAGACTGTCCGAGTGCAGACATCATCGGTCTTTCACTCGGAGGCATGACCGGACTTTTTGCCGCCTTGCGCTTTCCGGATCGGGTCGATCGCTTAATGGCCTGTAACTGTCGGGCGCGGGTCGATGAGGCAGCGATGAAGTCCTGGGAGGATCGGATTGCAGCGCTTCATGCGGGCGGCGTGAAATCGCTGGTTAAAGCAACCCTCGATCGCTGGTTTACCCCGGCGTTTCAAGAGACCAATCCGCTGATCATGGAGCGCGTGGCGGCAATGGTGTCTGCAAGCTCCGATCAAGGCTATGAAGCTTGCGTGCGCGCGATCCAAACCCTCGCTTTGCATGACCACCTCTCCACACTGAGCCAGCCCGTTTTGTATCTGGCCGGTGCGCAGGATATGGCAGCACCACCTGATGAGATGCGCGCGATGGCGCAAGCCACACCTCAAGGCAGGCTCGAGGTGCTCGATCCTTGCGGCCATATGGCTTCGATCGAACGCTCGGCCGATTTCGTGCGGCTGGCTCGGGGGTTTTTGCGATGAACCTTGGCATGTTTATGATGCCTTTGCATCCGCCGCAGCGCAAAGCGCATGAGACCCTGCAAGAGGACCGAGAGGCCATCATGCTTGCAGATCAACTTGGCTTTTCCGAAGCTTATGTCGGCGAGCATGTCACGGATCTGGCCGAAAACATCACCTCGTCGCTGATGTTTTTGTGCAGCGTCGCATTCCATACCCAGCAGATACGACTCGGAAGCGGCACCCTTAACATGCCCAATTCCCATCCTGCAGCCATCGCAGCACAGGTGTCGATGATTGACCATTTGCTTCAGGGTCGCTTCATTATGGGAATAAGCCCGGGTGGACTGATGTCGGATGCGGAAGTTTTCGGAAACTTTGGTAAAAACCGGATCGATATGTTTGTTGAATCGATCAATATGGTTCTCAACATATGGAACGGTGAGGCCCCCTACAACCTGGAGGGCGAGTTTTTTAAGGTGAGCACTGCCCGGTCGATGATTCCCGAAATTGGTCAGGGCATCATTCTTAAGCCCTATCAGCAGCCGCATCCTCCGATTGTGGTGACCGCGGTGGCACCGTTTTCCAAAGGGGTGACCTCGGCAGCAGCACGGGGATGGGATCCGATTTCTGCCAATTTCTTGCTGCCCCAATGGGTCAAGTCGCATTGGCCAAGCTATGTGGAAGGATGCGCACAGGCAGGCCGCGAGGCCAAGCCATGCAATTGGCGTGTGGCGAAGAGCATTTTTGTCACGGACAGTGATGATGCGCTGGCAAGACGCTATGCGCACTCGGCCTCGGGTCCATATCATTTTTATTTCAAGCAACTGATCCGCAAGCTGGTCGGTTTTGCGGGCCGTTCAAATTTGTTTAAAGCACATGATGCGATTCCCGATGATCAGGTCACCGCTGAAAGTGTGACTTCGCAACTGGTGATTGCGGGCTCAGTTAACCGAGTGGTCGATGAGATTCTCGCCTTTCGCGAGCAGATCGGTGATTTCGGTACCTTGCTCTATGCGGGCCATGACTGGCTTGACCCGAAACTTGCCAAACGATCGATGCGATTGATGGCCGAACGCGTGATGCCTGCGGTCAACGCTGCGATTGGCGCATCAAGCAAACGCGCCGCGTAGCGGAAGCATCCGCAGCATGAATCCTATGGGTACAAGCCTTTGCCTGAGCATCAAGGAGAAGGATCTGGGGCGGGAATCTGATCGGCATAACACTGGGCGATTTCTGAGCCGGTACAAAGATGGACTTCAGGCTTTGCAAGTAGCGCATCAAGCAATCGTTCGAGTTGCGCAATGCGATGTGGCACACCCATGATGTAGGGATGAATGCTGATTGACATCACACGTGTTTGTCTGGCGCTGTCAAGCCAGAGTCGATCAAGCTGCGCAAGGCCGCGGCTGTAAAACTCCTCGGCGCGATGAGCTTGTAAAAGCATCATCGGAATATCGTTGATTTCCACGGTGTAGGGGACCGAGAGAACCGGCTTCGGTTTTGCCCTAAGCCAGACCGGCTGATCATCGAGCACCCAATCGGCAACATAACGAATCCCAGCCTTCGACAGGATGTCGAGGGTTTCATCGGTCTGCGTGAGGCCCGGACTTTCCCAGCCAACTGGTGCTGCGCCGGTGCAGGTTGCGATCGCATCGATAGTTTGTGCAACCGCCTCAGCCTGATCAGCAAGTTGATGCATCGGGGCTTGTACATAGCCGTGCCCCATGAATTCCCAGCCAGCCTGGTGCGCAGCCATGGCAATGCGCGGGTAGCTCTGGCAAACGATGCCATTGATCGCAAGCGTCGCTTTGATGCCGCGTTGCCCAAGCGCCTCCAAAAAACGCCAGAAACCCACGCGCATCCCGTACTCGTGCCAAGCCCAGTTCGGTACATCAGGCAAAAGCGGCTGACCCATCGGCGGGGACAGGACAGTTCGCGGCATGGGGCGTTCAATCGACCAGTGTTCAACATTGACGATGATCCAAACCAGCATGCGCGCACCCTGGGGTGCCTGCCACGGAGCGCGGTCAACGATTGCGCTAAACGGCGCGCGATCCGATATCAGTGGCTGCGCCTTCATCGCTTGGCATCCTTGCTCATGGGCTTTTTCTGCACGGCGATTTTTCGCAGGTGAAAATCATAATGAATCCGGTAATGAGAGCCCTTCAGAACGCGTCCGTCAGGACCGGTTTTGTTGCGATGTGCGGTAAAGGGGATGATGAGCGCGTCTCTGACACCAAAAACAGCGTCAGAATCAATATAACGATCGCCTTGTTCAAAAACATGCGTTATCAGCCGATCGTAGCCTTTCGCCTCGATCATAAAGTGCACGTGAGCGGGACGCATGGCATGCCGTCTCGATGCCTTGAGCATCGTCCCCACCGGTCCGTCGGTGGGTACCGGGTAGGCTGTTGGTTTGACGCTCCAGCAGTGAAATGCACCCTGAGGGTCGGTGTGAAAAACGCCTCGCAAGCGCATGGCGCCTTCTAATGATTGCATTTGTACGTCGTAGGCACCGCTCGGGTCGGCATGCCAGATATCAACGCGGGCACCCGCTAGACGATGACCTTTGGCATCACTGACAGTTCCTGAGATATAGAGCGGTTTGCCCTCGATGCCCTGAGCGATATCGGCACCAGAGGGGAAGTGCGGACTGTGTTCGCGGTGAAATGGGCCAAGCACGGTTTGCTCGGTTTCCTGACCCTGGCTCGGATGATTCAATTGTGTGACCAGTGTCGACAAGCCAAGCGTATCGGAAAGAAGAATGAACTCCTGCCTTGAGTCGCTGCAGTTTTGTCCGGTTCGTGTGAGGAAATCAATCGCAAGCGCCCATTCATCTTCGCTTAAGTGCACGTCGCGCGCAAATGCATGCAAATGGCTGACCAGGCTTGCCATCACCTCCTTAAAGCGCGCCGAGCGTGACGATTGCATACGCTCGATCACCGCAGCCGTGACCGCTTGCGCGCTCAGGTTTCGAGTGGCCAAGGCCTTGGGTTTTGATGTGGAGGGGTTCACAGCGCGCTCCATCTGTCTTGAGGCAGCAATTCCTTGCCAGCCAAAAAGTCTGCACCCAAAATTCCAGATGCGCCGACGACTAAAGCTACGCGTCCTTCCAACTGGTTTCGAGTTCTTCGACAACTCATGAGCTCACTCCTATTGGGGCACTTGCATGAAGCTATTCTTCAGCCGGGCAAATTGCTCACCGCGCATCCAGCGCTGTAAATCCTCAGCACTGGCCTGCGCAAGGCTGTAATCGGCCGGATCGCCGCGTTGATGAAGCTGGCAATAGGCCTCGTAAAGTGCCCTCATCGCTATTGCATAGGCGTGGTGGCCGGTGATCCGCCATCGCACGCGGTGCGCTGCCAGCTGCTCAGAACCGAGTGCGGCAGGTACCGGTCCGCAGCATAAAGGCAGTTGCGTGGCGCGTGCAATCGCTGCAAGCTGAGCCTCGTTTTCAAGCCCGATCACCATAAGCGCGTCGACGCCACATTGTTCAAAAAGTTGTAATCGAACAATTGTTTCATCCAGACCCTCGATCCGCAAACAGGAGCTGCGTCCCACAATCACCGTGGCCGCGTTGCTTCGGGCGTAAAGCGCAGCACGCAGCTTGGCCTGTGCCTCTTCACGACTGATGAGGCGCTCCTTGCCCCTGCCGCCAAAGGCAGCAGGCAGGTCGGTGTCTTCGATGGTGATGGCATCGGCGCCTGCATGTTCGAGCTCTTCAACGCTGCGAACCACGTTGAGGGGATTACCAAATCCATGGTCGGCGTCAACAACAAGACTGATTGAACTGGCCCGACAAATGTTACGCACGCTGTGCGCAAGTTCGGTAAGCGTGAGAACGATCCAGTCCGGTGCGGCCAGTTGAACATGTGAGGCGATCGATCCAGCGAGAATGGCGGTTTGAAATCCCACCTCGCTGGCGATGCGCGCTGACACCGGATCAAACACCGTAGCCGGAGTTTCGCAAACCGATCCGCTTAAGGCGGCACGAATGGCCGAAACAGTCGGCCGCGAAGTTGGCAGGGCAGGGGCAGGGATCATCGGCTTGACTCAGAATGGAAAGCCTTCGGGATCGAAAACCTTCAGCTGCAACTCTACCAGCGCACGCTGCAGCCTGTCAGCTCTGCTCAGGGGCCGAACATGCGAGGGCGGCGCTGCTCGATATCGAGTTTCAAAAAATCGGCCGGCACGCGCATCAACTCAGGATCAGGCTCATCGCGGCGGATATTGAAGACCCGCAAAAAACGCTCGCCATAGCGCGGATCGCGATCCTGGATTGCGATGGGAATTGCCAATTCGGGGCTCTGCCAGACCTCGCGGGTCATCACAATCGGCTTATCGTTTCCGACCCGGCCGGTCTCAATCGTCCAGGTTGTGAGCTCGCCCTGCAATTGCAAACCTTCGCTCTGACGCTGGCCCAGATCGCTGCGTTGGCCGCTGCCGCGTTCCTCCAAGCGCTGCGCCATCAGGGCCTTTGCCGCTTCGCGCTGCTCCGGATCAAGCGCCAGCGCGGTCGGTCCTTGCCGGTCAAGCCGTCTAGCTCGCCGCCGCTCGGGATCGATCACCCAGAATTCGCGCGCCTTGGGATCGCGCAAAAACACCAGGGTTCGTGTGCCGCGTTCAAACTCCTGGCGTAATCTGCCTTCGCCGTCGCGGCAGGTGCGCGAGCGGCTTTGCAAACTGATGCGATTGCCATCGGGCAGCTGCTGCTGCATGCCGTGGACTGCATCAGCACAAAAGGGGGCACCGCGGATCACCCGCAAGGCGGCTGGATCGAGATGATGCATCCCCGGTGGTATCGGCGCGCCCTG
>DDPV01000015.1:43053-43620 GCA_002342365.1 Burkholderiales bacterium UBA2459
GCCACCGAGGGCTGAGGCTTACTGGATTGATCCCTAAGGATGGGCTGCATGGCAACTGGCTCCTGGTCAAGGTCAGTCAGAAAGCCTGAGCGCAAGCACCTGACCGCTGTGGCTTGTGAGCCATTGCGCTTTTCGGGTTGCGCTCAAGTCCTCATGCGCCTGCATCGTCCCGAGAAATGGTAGGCCAAGCAGGGCAAGCGACTCGGCGCCGAGCGCACTCGATGTGCCGGTAGCCAGGCTGTGGCTTGTTTGCGCTGCGACCGATCGAGTTGACCAGGCAAGCGGGTGGGTGGGCGACAACGCTGCCTGAATCGGTTGACCCTGCTGCATCCACGTCGAGCTTGCACTAAGCCAGACCACAGCAAGGATGCACAAGGCGGTGGCTGTGGTAAGCCGGTTAATCCAGGCAGACTGCGCCGTGCGCTGATGCAGCTCTATGAACCAGAGTTGCACCCGGATACGCCACCACAACCACCTCGGCGGCCCAAGCCCTGCAAACTGATACCTCAGGCCGGTCCAGGCCGGATCAAGGCACGGAAGCTGCTGTGTTTCAGGGATCGTTTCGGG
>DDPV01000015.1:43634-58082 GCA_002342365.1 Burkholderiales bacterium UBA2459
TGCTTAGTTGTTGGCTGGCTCGGCTGCTGGATGACTCGGTCGCTGGCTTGTAAGGTAGATTGTTCGGTAAAGGCCTGTTCGATAAAGGCTTGTTGGTTTAAGGCTTTGATTTCCTGCCGCTTGCGATGTTGAGCTCACTTGCCTGCCCGTCTTCAGCCCTGTGCGCATCGCCTGCATGCGGCATGCCTTCTGGCTTGATCGCCGATTCGTTCTGAAGCATGTGGGCAAGTCGCAACCTCGCCCGGTGCAGACGCGTGCGCAAGGTATTAAGTTCAATCCCCGCAATTGATGCAGCCTCCACATAGCTGCGCTCCTGAATATCCACCAGCAAGACTGCTTCACGAAACACAAAGGGCAACATCGCGATCGCCCGCCAAAGTGCGCGCTGGCTGGTTTCGCGCTCAAGCCGATCCAGCGGGCCCGGTTCGCTTGCAGCGTCCGGGTCTCCCAAGCCAAAGTCCGCATCCGCTTCGGTGCTGACTTCGCGTCCCTGCCTGCGCCACTGTGCAAGCAAGGCGTGTCGGGCAATGCCGGCCAGGTAGGCACCTAGGCTGCCGCGTTGCGGGTCAAAAGCCTGCGCCTGCTGCGCAAAACTTAAAAATGCATCGTGCAAGGCATCAGAGGCGGATTCCTCGCTCGCACCAAGCGCAAGCAGGTAGCGATAAACGGGGCCGCTATGGCGGCGATAAATCGGTTCCAGGCCTTGCATACGCCCTTCACGCAACAAGACCAGTCCTTGCAGATCCTCTGCAGGGTTTTCAGCACTCACCTTTGCATGGTTTGCAAACGCTCAGAAAGTTCCCTGATACCGTCGGTGCCTGCATTATCCATGTGGTTCCCGAAAAAACCGCTCCGATCGCAAGACCGCCGCCGCCACCGCGATGAAAAACCACCGGCAGGCTTGGCAGAGGCGCAGTCCTGGTGAATGATGCTGCTTGCGCATCGTCGATCATGGTCGTGCATTTGCGCGAAAGGATAAATACATGGATTTCCCCCTGGTTTTTACGCCTATTGAAGATGCACCTCAAGCCTCGCTCGGACTGAGCGCATCGAGCCTTGAACCGCTTTATGCGGCGATCCAAGGGCATATCGAAGAGGGACGGTATCCTGGCTGCCAGCTTGCGCTTGCCTGGCAAGGGCGCTTGCTGGTCGATCGAAGTTTCGGCATGGCACGACTTGGCAAGCGCGAAAGCCTAGAGCCCAATGCGCAGCCGGTATCGCCTGACCCGAACCTCGATGATCAGGCCGTTGTGGCGCGTCCGGACCACCTCTGGCTTTTGTATTCGAACACGAAAGTGCTGATCGCAGCCGCGCTTTGGAAGCTTGCCGAGAACGGCCAGTTGCGCTTTGGCGATCCGGTATCAGCCTATTTACCTTCATTTTCTCGACACGGAAAAGGCGGCATCACGCTTTATCACCTGATCACCCATCAGGCCGGGTTTCCGCATGCCGAGGTGCCGGCATCGATGTGGCATGACATGTCGCAGGTTGCCGAGTTTTATGCCGATGTGGTGCCAGAGTGGGTCGCCGGTAGCCGGGTGCACTACCACGGGTTGAGCGCCCACTGGGTGCTCGCACTGGTCATGGAGGCTGTCACCGGTCAGCGATTCCAGGATGCGGTTCGACGCCTGGTGCTTGAACCCCTGGGTCTGGCGCAGGATTTGCTCATGGGTATATCGGGCAGCGCAAAAGAACGTATGAGTTTTTTGTATGAACCCGATCCCGAACGCCCGGGAAGCCTGCGCTTGCGTTCTGAAAGCAGTAGCGAAACCTGGCAGCGAAGCGCTGTGCCGGGCGGTGGCGCCTACGGAACGGCTCGCGGCATGGCAGCGCTTTATCAAATGATGCTCATGGGTGGTCGGCTCAACGGTGTGCAGTGGATTTCGCCACGCACCCTGGCCTATGCGATTCGTAACCACACGGGCGATCGCGTCGATCAGTTCATGGGAATTCCGATGCATCGCGGGTTGGGGCCGCATATGCGCGGGCACAGCCTGTCGATCCGGGGGCTTGGTGACATCGCACCGGCCGACACGTTCGGACACGGCGGCGTCGGCACCTCGTATTGCTGGGGCGATCCCCAAAGCGGGCTCTCAATGGCCTACATCACCAATGCGCGGATTCCAGAGCCTTGGCACTCGTGGCGATTGAATCAGATTTCAAATCTGGTGCACGCTGCGATCAGGCCGCTGGGTTGATGCGCACATGCCAAGTTTGTTGTCCATTGAGCAGGAATGGCTTGACGCCAGCTTCAAGGGCTTTCCGCTTGATCATCAACCCTTCACCGTGGCGCAAACGGCAAAACAGGGCTTGAATCTTTTACGTGGCGATCTGCCTTTTCCCTGTGCAGTCTTGCGCGAGAAGGCGCTTTTGCACAACAGTCGCTGGTACGCCGCTTTTGCAAGCGAAATGGGTATCGACTTTGCCCCGCACGGCAAAACCACCATGGCGCCGCAAATCTTTGCGCAACAATTGCGTGATGGCGCCTGGGGAATCACCGTTGGCACGGTGCAACAAGCCTGGATTGCGCTGGATGCGGGCGTGCCGCGGGTTTTGATGGCCAATCAGATTGCCTCGGCCGGTGAGGCTCAACGTTGGCTGACGATGATGGCGCGTTATCCGCAATCGCGCCTGTTGAGCCTACTTGATTCGGCTGAGCAATTGCGCATGCTCGGTGATGCTGCATTGCGTTGGGAAGCCAGGCATGGCCAAAAGGCTCCGGCCATCGAGGTTTTGGTTGAACTGGGTCGAGTGGGCGGACGAACCGGTTGCCGAAGCGTCCCGGAGGCCTTGGCGCTTGCGCTTGCGGTCGGGCAAACAAAAGCTTTGCGCTTGGTGGGGGTTGAGGCCTACGAGGGCCTTGCTGCCAGTGGCGAGAGTGAAAAAGACGATCGCATGGTGCGCGGGTGGATGCAATCGCTGCTTGGACTTGTGCGCGCCATCGACGAGGCTGGCGGCTGGGATGGTGAAGAAATCATTGTGTCTGCCGGTGGCTCTTCGGTGTTTGATCTAGTGGCCAAAGCCCTGACCGAAGCCAGAAATCAGCTTGCGATGGCAAGCAAGTTACGGATCATCTTACGGTCCGGTTGTTATATCACGCATGACGATGGAAACTACCAGCGCCTGCAACAGGCCATGGAAGGCCGAGGTCTAAGCAAAACCATCCGGGAAGGCTTGATCCTGGACTGCTGCGATTCGCCGCTTCATAGCGGCTTTTTTCGGGGCTCAAGACAGGGCGGACTGCAACCCGCGCTTGAAGTGTGGGCTAGCGTGCAGTCGCGTCCCGAACCCGGGCTTGCGCTTGTGACCATGGGGCGTCGTGATGCGGGCTTTGACAGTGGACTGCCCAAGCCAGTGCTTTGCTACCGACAATCATCGCTTGAGCCTGCTTCGCAACACTGGCAGCTTCAAGCGATGAATGACCAACATGCCTATTTGCACATCGCAGCCGAGGATGACTTGCACGTGGGTGATCTCATAGGCTTTGGTGTTTCCCACCCGTGCACAAGCTTTGACAAGTGGCGTCTTTTTTGGGTCATCGATGAGCAATACAATGTGATTTCTGCAATCCGCACGTTTTTCTAGTGTGTTGCTCAGATGCACTTCTTGTGATCAATCGCATCGTTTGGCGCGGTATGACAGGCTGTGCTGAAGTCAAGGCCCAGCGTGATGCGGAGGCAGTTGCCCTACTCTAACCATTGACCTAAGGAGTCGAATATGGGTTTGTTTGATATGTTTAAAAGCGAGCCTCCGAAGCTGAGTCCGCGCATGGCCCTGGCTGTTGGTCTCTTGCATATGATGGCGGCGGACGGCCAGATTGAAGAAGAGGAAATCGGCCAGCTGCAAAGCGTGGTCGGCGGTAACCGAGAGTTACTGGAGACAGCGGTCAAGTATTGGCGCGCAGTGAACTTTGAGCAGTATTTGCAAGCCGCACCGGCTGTGTTGAACGAGGATCAAAGGCTATGCCTGCTGGTAAACGCTTGCGACTCTTTGCTTTCTGACGGGGTGGCTGCGCCTCAGGAGCAAACCATGTTCGGCCGCTTGCTCAACGCCATGTCGGTGACCGAGGATCAGTTCCGTCCGTATTTTCAGGCAATCGCTGTAAAAAACAACCGTTCAGTTTTTGGTAGCTAATCGATTCGCTGCGTTTTGGCGCTAAGGGCGATTCTCAAGCTGTGCTTTCTGGCTCGTTCATGGCAGCGCTGGCTCAAGCTCAGGCCACAGTGCATGCTGAGAAGCTGCGACTGGCTGAAGTTGCTCGGGGTCAGTGGCTGCCTGGTGGTTTGAACGTAGCGCATCAGCAAGGGCGGTCGCTGCAAGATGCCGCGGGCTGAGGCGGGTTGCTTTCACACCAAGCAACCGGATACGGCGATCGAACACAAACCGCTTTAAACATTGACCGGCCCAGGACCGGATCCGTGCCGGATCATCGGTGGGCTCAGCAAAGCTCACATCGCGGGTGCTGGTTTTGAATTGATCGTTACGAATTTTGACGCTGACCGAACGACACAGGCGCTGTTTGGCCTGTAGATCCGCTGCAAGCTGATGGCAGAGCGCGGTAAACCGCTCGCTCAGGGCTTGACGGTCATGACTCGGATGCATATCGCGCTCGAGCGTGGTTTCGCGGCTGATCGAGATGGGTTCGCTTGCCAAAACCATGGGACGCTCATCGATGCCCCAACTCGCTTCAATCAACCATCGGCCGTGGCTTGCGCCGAATCGCGCCTGTAAGCTGGCCGGATCGCTCTTGGCGAGTTGGCCAATAAGATCAAGACCAAGGGCTTTGAGTTTCTCGGCGGTTCGCGGCCCAACGCCGTGTAGACGTGACACCGGCAGTGGCCAGAGCACCGCTTGGACCGAATCGCTGTGCAACTGACTCAGCCCCATGGGTTTTTCAAGCTCGCTTGCCAGCTTGGCCAGCAGTTTGTTGGGTGCCAGGCCAATCGAACAACTCAGCCCGGTGTCTTTGAAAATGGCAGCCTGAAGCGAGCGCGCTACGGTGATCGCTTCATCGCGATGGGAACAGTGGCTCAGATCGATATAAACCTCGTCAATGCCGCGGTCTTCAATGGCTAAACCCTGCGCGCGGATCAAAGCTTTGAAGCGCCTTGAGTATTCGCGGTAGCGTTCAAAGTCAGCAGCGAGCAAGATCGCCTCCGGGCAGCGCTCAGCGGCCTTCATCAGGCCCATGCCCGATCCAATGCCATAAGCCCTTGCGGCATAACTTGCGGTGGTAATAACCCCGCGACCCTGGTACTGCGCAAGGCGTGGCATCGATTGCGCTTCGATGGCCTCGTGCGAGCCGAATCGTGTTTCAAGCGCCTGCATCTGTTGGATGATCGACTTTGACCGTCCGCCTACCACCACCGCAAGCCCTTGAAGTTGCGGAAATCGCAAGAGCTCAACCGATGCGAAAAAAGCATCCATGTCCAGGTGCGCAATCAGCCGGTCGCTGGGTTTGCCGGTCTTAGCCTGCCCCTGAATTGCGGGTGTGCACGCTTGCATGAAGCCTATTGCCCCCAGATCACAGGGATGCGGCGATAATCAGTCGGATCGTGTATCAATTATGAGAGCTCCACTGTGAATACGCCCGCAGCAATTGCTTTGATCATTTGCCTGAGTCTTTCAGCATTTTCCGTCCAGGCTCAGGGCGCTCCGCCGATCCGAATTGGCGAGATCAACAGTTATAAAGCACAAGCAGCCTTTTTGGAACCCTACCGCAAAGGCATGGATCTGGCGCTTGAGGAGGTTAATGCTTCCGGAGGCGTTCTCGGGCGCAAGCTGCAAGTGATTTATCGTGATGACAACGCTTCGCCGGCCGATGCGGTGCGCGCTGCAGAAGAATTACTCAGCGCCGAAAAAGTTGACGTTCTGGCAGGTACCTTTTTGTCGCATGTCGGTTTGGCTGTCTCAGACCTGGCGCGTCAACGCAAAGTACTCTTCCTCGCCTCGGAGCCGCTGACCGATAAGCTCGTGTGGCAGCAGGGCCATCGTTACACATTCCGTTTGCGCCCATCGACCTACATGCAGGTGGATATGCTGATTGCTGAAGCGGTTGCGCTCAAGCGAAAGCGTTGGGCCTTGGTTTATCCGAATTACGAATACGGTCAATCGGCCATTGCCAGCTTCAAGTCAAGACTGAAGGCTTTGCAACCTGAGGTTGAATTTGTTGCTGAGCAGGCAACTCCGCTGGGCAAGCTTGACGCCGGCCCGGTGGTTCAAGCCTTGGTGGAGGCCAAAGCAGATGCGATTTTCAATGTACTTTTCGGCGCCGATCTGGCCAAGTTTGTACGCGAGGGCAGCAACCGCGGGCTGTTTGAGAAAAGCCCTGTGGTCAGTTTGCTCACCGGCGAGCCCGAGTATCTCGATCCCTTGCGTGCTGAAGCTCCGGTTGGCTGGATTGTGACCGGCTATCCCTGGTATGCCATCGACACAGCAGCGCACAAGCGTTTTGCAGAAGCCTATCAGCAGCGTTATAAAGATTATCCAAGACTTGGATCGGTTGTTGGCTACAGCACCATCAAGGCATTGGCTGCCGGACTGAAGGCTGCTGGGTCAGCTGACACGGAAAAGCTTGTGAATGCGATGCAGGGTCTTGAGTTTGAAACCCCTTTTGGCGCCGCGCGCTTTCGGGCGATCGATCACCAAAGCACCATGGGCGCTTATGTGGGCCGGATTGCGGTGCAGTCCGGCAAAGGGGTGATGCAACAGATTCGTTATGCGGACGGCGCAAAGCACCTGCCAGGCGATGATCAGGTGCGACAGTTGCGACCCAAACCCTAGCTTGTCCCAGGAGCGAAGCGCCGGCTTCAATGGCCCAGGCTTAAGCGCCGTGCCTTGCGTTTGAACGATGGAAAGCCTGCTGTTCCAACTTCTCAACGGCTTAGCAAGCGCCTCCACACTTTTTTTGTTGGCCTCGGGTTTGTCGCTGATTTTCGGTGTGAGCCGGATTGTCAACTTCGCTCATGGATCGTTCTATATGTTAGGCCTTTATCTGGCCTGCTCGCTGGCCAACGGGTTAACCGCATACGATCCACAGCTTGCAGTCTCTGCCTATTGGGGCGCCATCCTGGCTAGCAGTTTGCTGGTCGCAGCGCTTGGCCTTTTGATTGAGCGCGGTATTTTGCGCCGGCTCTACGATGCGCCCGAATTGATGCAATTGCTGGCAAGCTTTGCCCTAGTATTGCTGCTGCGCGATGCAACGCTTGCGCTATGGGGCGCTGAGGATAGGCTCGGGCCGCGCGCGCCTGGTCTGGAGGGGCATTTCACGATTCTTGATCGGCGCTTTCCGGTTTACGATGCGCTCTTGATTGCGATCGGCCCAATCGTTCTTGTATCGTTATGGGTATTGCTAACAAGAACGTCCTGGGGACATTGCGTGCGGGCGGCAAGCGAGGACCGCGACATGAGCGCCTTGCTTGGCGTGAATCAACCGAGACTCTTGGCCTCGGTTTTCGCTCTGGGTTCGGCGCTCGCCGCTTTTGCCGGTGCTTTGCAAATGCCGCGAGAGCCTGCACATCTGGCGCTCGATTTGCACGCGGTTGGCGATGCCTTTGTGGTCGTGGTGGTGGGTGGACTCGGCTCGATACCCGGAGCCTTTTTAGCTTCGCTTTTTATCGGCTTGACCAAGGCGCTGTGCGCCTGGGCAGGCGATGTCAACATCCTCGGTGTTGATCTCTCGATGCCAAAGCTCACCTTGGTGGTTGAGTTTGTGATCATGGCGCTGGTGCTCATGATCCGTCCCTGGGGCTTGTTGGGTAAGCCGCTGACTGCGGCTCGGCTCAGGCACCAGCCCGACACCGCGCCCCAGGACTTGAGCAAGACGCAATCGTCGCTGATTGCCGCAGCGATTGTGCTTGGGGTGATTGCGATCAGCTACGCGGGTTCCAACGACTACGGGCTGATTCTGGGCGTTGATGCGATGTTGATGGTGATGCTGGCTGCTTCGTTGCACTGGATGATGTCAGCTGCTGGCTTGCATTCCTTCGGACATGCAGCTTACTTTGGCGCCGGTGCTTACGCTGCGGGCTTGCTGAGTTTGAAGCTGAAGTGGGGGTTTTTCGCAAGTGTTTTGATGGCACCCTTTGTCGCGGCGGCCTTAGCGATGGTGTTTGCAAGCGCTTGTATCCGCTTGAGCGGGGTTTATCTCGCCATGCTTACGCTGGCCTTCTCCCAGATTATCTGGTCGGTTATTTTTCAGTGGGATGCTTTGGCAGGCGGCAGCAACGGCCTGGTCGGGATCTGGCCCGAGGGTGTGTTTGCCGAGCGGCGGTATTTTGCTTTGCTGGTTTTCGTCCTGCTTGTCCTATCCTTTTTTGCGATCCGACGCGCACAGCAAAGCTATTGGGCCTTGGCGCTGCGCGCTGCGCGCGATTCACCCTTGCGACTTCAAGCGCAAGGTCTGAGCCCCGACGCCTTGCAGTGGTTTGCTTTCGTCAGTGCAGCTTGGCTGGCTGGTCTTGCGGGTGCGCTCTTTGCATTTTCGAAAGGAAGCATTTCGCCGGATCTGTTATCGATCAGCCGCTCGATCGATGTGCTTGTGATGGTGCTGTTGGGAGGCTTGCAAAGCCTGTGGGGCCCGCTTTGGGGTGGATTGAGCTTTACGGGCTTGCAGGACTGGTTAGCTCGTGACTGGAGCTATTGGCGCGCGATGCTGGGTTTGATGCTCCTTGGGATCATCATGCTGTTGCCCGGCGGCTTAAGTGCTATGAGCGGGTCAAAAGCGTTCAAAACGTCATGATGCCCAAGCCATCGCTTCAATCGCACGATGCCCGCCAAGCACGCGCTTCAAACGACGCAAGCGCCCGCGGGCCTTATCAGCAAAGCGCGGCAAACCCAGCCCCTGCAGTCTTGCGTGCTGAGTCGCTGGCAAAGTCTTTTGGCGGCCTGAAGGCTGTTGATGGCTTGAGTTTCTCACTTGCTAAGGGCGAACTTCTTGGCCTGATCGGACCCAATGGCGCGGGGAAAACCACTTGCTTTCATTTGCTTCACGGCCAATTGAAGGCCGATCACGGTGCCATCTTCCTTCAGGATCAGGACATCACCCGACTCGCTTCGACCCGGCGCAGTCAAATGGGATTGGCACGAAGCTTTCAGGTCGCTGCGGTCTATCCGGCACTGCGGGTGATTGATCATCTTCGCTTTGCGCAACGCATGCCGGTGTTGCGTGGCTTACGCTGGCTTGAAAACGTCAATGCGTCTGACGCATCGGCTGCTATGATCTGGCTGCAGCGTCTTCAGCTGGACAATCAGGCGCATCGTTTTGCGCATGAACTCGCTTATAGCGACCTCAAGCGTCTTGAGCTTGCAATGGTTCTCGCTCAGCGGCCCTCGGTGCTGCTGATGGACGAACCCACCGCGGGATTGCCGGCTGCAGCGCGCCAATCGCTGATGCGTCTCGTACGCCAGCTGGCAAGCGAGGAGCAATTGGCGGTGCTGCTCACCGAACATGCGATGGATGTGGTTTTTGGCTTTGCTGATCGTTTGATGGTGATGCATCGCGGGCGCTTGATTGCTGAGGGGTCGGCTCAGGCCATTGCTGAGGATGAGGCTGTTCGCGAAGCCTACCTCGGCAGTCTGAAGCTGCATGCGATTTTGGCGGCCCGAGTCAGCGGATGAACGACTGTCAAGCGCTGCTCGAGGTGAAAAAGCTGTCCACTTTTTACGGTGCTGCCCAGGCATTGTTTGAGCTGAGCTTTCGCCTTGACGAGGGCGAGGTTCTTGCGCTCGTCGGACCCAACGGTGCTGGCAAATCAACC
Organism: Burkholderiales bacterium UBA2459; assembly: GCA_002342365.1. GTDB lineage: Bacteria > Pseudomonadota > Gammaproteobacteria > Burkholderiales > Burkholderiaceae_E > UBA3064. The sequence goes on from DDPV01000015.1 coordinate 53,393, forward strand.
ACCCTGAAATCGATTGTTTCCTGGGTGGATCGCTGGGAAGGTGAAATCTTGTTTCGCTCAAGCTCGCTCAAGGGCTTGTCAACGCATCAGATTGCAGCCAAGGGCATTGCCCTGGTTCCGGAAGACCGACGTATTTTCACAAGTTTGACGGTTGAAGAAAATTTGCGACTCGGTGCTCAGGTGCTCAAGCGTCGCAGGCTTCAGACGCACAACAGCCTATCGCGGGGCCAGCGCTCAGGGCTTTGGGATCTTGAAGCCGTGTTGACCCTCTTTCCGCCGCTTGCCCCGATGCTCAAACGTTCGGCCGGACAGACGTCGGGTGGTGAGCAACAAATGCTCAGCATTGCTCGGGCCCTGATGGGTCAACCTCAGCTCTTGCTACTCGATGAGCCCTCTGAAGGGGTGGCACCCAAAATCGTCGAAGCAATGGCGCAGGCGATTGTGTCGATGAAGCGGGCAGGGCTTTCGATCCTCTTGTCTGAGCAGAACCGCTACTTTTGCGATGCGATTGCAGATCGCCAGCTCGAACTCAACCAAGGCTTGTTGCAATAAGCTTGCAATCGAGGATTCAGTTTTGCCGGACCGGGATAAGAATTTCGTTGCGCCGGTTAAAGGGCAGGGTGAAGGGATCGTTATAACGGGCAATTTGCGGGCCCCCAAGTGCTGTCCAGGCTTTGGCCTGAATCCACTGCCTTAACTGCGCACTGCGATCTTCGATGGCTGACTGGGTGGTAAACCCTGAAAAGCGAATCACCGCATAGAGCCCTTCTTCGACTTCCCGAAGGCGCACAGCGCTGTTGTTGGGCTTGGGCAAAGACTGCAATCGGTAGCTCGAAGGCATCACAAAATGCATGCGCCACTGCTCTCCTTGGGCGCTTGCATTGGGCTCGACCGTGACGGGGGCAGTCATTGCAATTTTTTCAGAACGATCCGGTTGTTGAACCGATTGGTTGTTACCGAAAATATAATCGGCAATCAGTCTGAAGCCACGGCGTGATGCCTCGTCAAAACTTCCCTCGACCTGTACTTCGGCGACGGTAAAGGGCGCGTAAGCCCGAAGCTCCATGCGATCTTCTTGCAACAAGAGCTTGTAGCGAGGCTCTTCGATAGCCATCGCTAACCCTGAGGCAATCGCCAGTGCAATCGCGAGTGCAATCGCAACACCAGCTTTAAGCCAGCGCAAGCAGTTTTTGGGCCAATGCGGTCCACATGCGAATCGATGCAGGGAGTAAATCGTCATTGAAGTCATATCCTGGGTGATGGACCATGCAACTGCCAGGCGAATCGCCATTTCCCATCAGGAAGTAACAACCCGGCCTGACTTCCAGCATGCTGGCAAAGTCTTCACTGCCGGCAATGGCGGCAGTTTGCCCGTCGACCATGTCATCGCCAAAGCATTCCCGGGCAACTTGCTCGACCAATGCAGCGCTTGCCGGGTGATTCACCAGAACCGGGTAGCCCCTGCGGTAATCGACGCTTGCGCTGCAGCCGAAACTCTCGCACTGCAGTTCGATCAAACGCCTGATCCGGCTTTCAAGCAAGTCACGGGTTGTTGGATCGAGCGCCCGCACGCTCAGTTCAAGCCTGGCTTGCTGCGGAATGACGTTGTGGGTGCCTCTTTCGCCGGCAATCAGTTTGCCTATCGAAATCACCGCATTGGCAAATGGATCGACATTACGCGACACAATGCTTTGCAGGGCCATGACCACGGAAGCGGCTGCAACGGTCGGGTCGACACTGCGGTGCGGGAATGCAGCATGGCCGCCCTTGCCTTCAATCAAGACGTCAACCCGATCGCTCGAGGCCATCATGGGTCCCGGTCGCAAGTGCACTTTTCCAAGCCCCAGAGTCGGTGCATTGTGCATCCCGAAAATTTGTTCACAGGGAAAACGCTCAAAGAGGCCATCCCTGACCATGGCCATCGCCCCCCCGCCGTCCTGTCCGTTTTCCTCAGCAGGCTGAAAGATCAAATGCAAGCGTCCATGCCAGTTCTCGCAGGCAGCTTGCGCCTTGCGTTGGGCGATCAAACGCGCAGCGCCTAAAAGACTGGCGGTATGGCCGTCGTGGCCACAGGCATGCATGAACCCGGCGCGTCGGCTTGCATAGGCCTTGCCCGTTTGCTCTTGGATCGGCAACGCGTCCATGTCGGCACGAAAGCCAAAACCCGGGCCGAGATCGGCGGGGTCCTTCGCCTTCGCTACAAAGTGCATTACTGCGACCACGCCGGTGCGGCCAACGCCCTCATGGACCTCATAACCCCACATCCGCAGCATGCTTGCCACGATGGCTGAGGTGCGGTGTTCTTCAAAGGCAAGTTCAGGCTGCTGATGAATATCCTGTCTGAGCAGGCGAGCCAAATAAGCGCTTTGTGCGATCTCATCGGCTGGCTGGTCTGAGGCAGGCTTGAATAAGCTCAGCGCTTTGCCGCTTCGAATCGAATCAATCAGCTCAAGCGCTGCGGGATCAAGCGCGGTATTGATAGCCATGTGCACTCCGGGAACTTTACAGTACGAATAACGCTATTGTCTCAGCTGCGGCACTTTCCGGAAACAGCCTCGCAAGTCACGCAAAGGATCCTCTATGCACTTTCGCTCTCAAGCTCTCACGCGCACCGCTTTGATTGCGGTTTCAGCCAAGCTTTTGATTGGCACAAGCCTCGCTCAGCCATTACCCGTTGCTCCGATGCCAGCGGCCGACACGCAGGCTCGGCATCAGGCGATGCGGTGGATGCACCAGCGCATGATGGATCCGGTGCGGCGCACGCAAAACCGTCTTGACCGGCTTGGCCAGGATCTTCACCTTAAAGCGGATCAGCAGGCTTCATGGGACGCTTTGCGCGAGCACCTGATGCTTCGGGCCCAGGTTTTAGCCGAGCAAATCAAGACGAGGCGCGCTGCGACGGCTTTAGGCTATGCAGGGCAGAGCGGCGCGAGCGAGCAAGCGCAACAAGCACAGCCGCAACAGCAGCTCCAGCAAAGGCCTCAGGATCAGCACCGGGACCAGGCTTTGAAACTGAGCCCGGATCAGGCGCTTGAGCAGCGTGCTTCGCGCTTGCGTGAACAGGCCAAACAACTCGAGCAGACCGCCGGGCTCGTCCGCGCCTTGTATGAGAAGTTATCGCCTGAGCAGCGCACCATCATGCGGCTGCACCGCGAGCTGGGCGCTGATCGTATGAGGGTCTGGCGGGGGATGCGCCCGGCCATGCCAGCGATGCCAGGATTCGCACCTGAACGCATGAAACGTGGCGAAATTGAGATCGATCAACAGCTTGCCTTCGCGGAATTGCCCCATGCTGGAGCGCTGATGGCCATGTTTGAGACCTTTCAAGCGCTTGATGTCGACGAGCCTTTTGATGAAGCCTTATCCTTGATGCCTTGAGCCTTGGGTGGCGCAGCATTGGCTGCGCCAGGCTATCGCGGCAAAAAGGGGAGCAATCGGCTATGGTCCGCATCGGTGACAGCTTGAAGGGTCAGCGGGTTTTGATTACCCAGTCGAAAGCGTTCATGGGCCCGGCTCTTTGCGAATGCTTCGAAAATCACGGGGCAAGGGTCATTGCCGACAACACCAACCCGCAAGATGCGCCTGCGTTTGCAGCGATGGCCGAGGCGGTGGTTGCGCAAGGCCCAATCGATGCGGTGATTGCGAATCTGGCCCTTCCCTCACCGCAAACCCGCTGTCATCAGGTGTCAGATGAGGAGTGGCGCTCGGTGTTTGCGGCCCTGGTTGATCCATTGCCAGGGATTGCGCGAGGCTTTTTTCCTTCGATGATTGCGCGAAAGCAGGGCAAGCTTTTGGTCATGGGCAGTGCAACAGCCCTGCGCGGTCAACGCAATGTTTCAAGCTATGCCGCGGCGCGCGGCGCGCAACTAGCCTGGGTGCGTGCAGTCGGCGTTGAGATGGCTATGCATCAAGTCCACGTCAATTTGATCGCTCAAAACTTTGTTGAAAATCCGACCTACTATCCGCCTGAGGTTCAAGCCCTTGAGGCGTTCCAGGAAAGATTAAAACGTGAGGTCCCACTTGGTCGGCTTGCGACGCCGCAAGAAGACGCCTTGTTCGCCGTTTTCCTGGTCTCGCGCGAAGTCAATTTTTTCGCAGGTCAGGCATTTCCCTTTGCCGGAGGTTGGGTTTAAGCTCGGTCTATCCACGCGAAACAAGGAGATCGCAGCATGCCAAGACCAAATAACCCAAAGATCAGCGCAAACCCTCAGCGACACGCAACCCGATCGCTGATCCGGGGTCTGGCCGCAGGTCTGCTGGCATCAGGGTTGGCATGGGGTTTGGTCGGGACCCAGGCCATGGCGCAGTCAGCCAGTGCCTGGCCCGGTGGTAAGCCGATTCGCCTGATTTCTCCCTTTCCCCCGGGTGGCACCACAGACCAGCTTGCCCGTCTTGTCGCTCAACCGCTGTCTCAGGCTCTGGGCACGCAGGTACTGGTGGAGAATCGTGCAGGGGGCAATGGTTCGATCGGCACGCTTGCTGCTGCCAAAGCACCGCCCGATGGTCATACCTTCGTTTTTGTCTTCGATACGCATGCGACCAACCCGAGCCTGATTCCCAATATCGCTTACGACACCCGCAACGATCTCACGCCGGTGATGTTGATTGCCACCGGCGCGATGGTAATTGTTGCGCACAAGTCCCAGCCCCAGCGCAGCTTTTCCGAGCTTGTGAAGTCAGCCAAATCATC
>DDPV01000015.1:58147-63781 GCA_002342365.1 Burkholderiales bacterium UBA2459
CTTGCTCAGGACGCGATTGCTGGCCATGTTCCGTTCGCGATGGCAACCACGGCACTTTTCTCAACGCATATCAAGGCGGGAACCTTGTTTCCGCTGGCTGTGACTTCGGCTAAACGCGATCCGGTTTTGCCCGATGTTCCGACCATCGCTGAGCAGGGCTTGCCTGGCTTTGAAGCCCTGGCCTGGTGGGGTGTTTTTGCGCCAGCAAAAACACCGCCTGAAGTGGTTGCACGCGTCAACAAGGAACTGGCCAAGATTCTTTCGGATCCCGCGGCCAAGGAACGGCTCAGCAGCCAGGGTATGAATTTGAGCCTTTCCTCACCGGAAGTACTCGGCAAGTTTCTCGATGAGCAAATCAACCGCTGGGCCAAAGTCATCAAGGAGCATGGCATCACTGCCGGAAGCTAAGCTCAGCTTGCCTTGCTTCGAATCCGGAGCAAGCGTTCAACACAAGGCGCTTCATCCGAAGCGCCCATCACAAGGCGCTCAAAGTCATTGCGAGACAGGGTTCAAGTTAAATCAAGTGCTACATGTTTTTGGTACGCAGCGCGCTTGAGCATGCGCTGATAGTAGTCCTCCATGGCGGGCAGGACCGCATGCTCGATCGGTAGCTTGAGCCATCGGTGAACAAAGGCGGCACAGGGCACATCGGCAAGGGTGAAATGATCACCGTGCATGAAACCGCCTTTTGCGACCGCCTCATTGATGATCCGCATGCAGCGCTCGGATTCGACGATGGCTGAGGTAATGGTGTCGGCGTTGCGTTTTTCAGGTGGGGTGCGGATCAATTGCCAGAACAAAGGCGTCATGCCCTGGCTGATGCTGAACGAAGCCCAATCCATCCAACGTTCCACGAAAAAACGTTGTTGCAAATCGGCTGGCAACAAGTCCTCGCGCTGATGTTTCGCCGCCAGGTAGCGGCAAATCACATTGGACTCAAAAAGCACCGTGCCATGGTCATCGATTGTTGGCACGCGCCGATTCGGGTTCATCGCTGCGTATTCGGGGGTGTTTACAAGCCCGTAGTGCAAGCCTGCGTCGATTTGTTCAACCGGCAGGTTCAGCTCGTCGCAAATCCAGAGCACTTTCATCACATTGATGGAATTGCGTCGTCCCCAGACCTTTAACATCATCAACTCCTGATGCGCTGCAAGGCTGCTGCGCCTGCAAAAAAAGCCCGATCGCCCAGCTGATCCTCTAGCCGCAGTAATTCGTTCCACTTCACCATACGTTCTCCACGTGAGAACGAACCGACTTTGAGTTGTGGCACGCCCCAGGCGATTGCAAGATGCACAATGCTGTGATCTTCGGTTTCGCCGGAACGCGCTGAAACAATGCCCTGGTAGCCGACATCCTGGGCAATTTGCCAAGCTTGGCATGTTTCGCTCAGGGTTCCGCGTTGATTGGGTTTGAGCAAGACCGCATTGGCTGCGCCCTGCCTTGCCGCCTCGCGGATGCGTTGGGCGCTGGTCACCAGAAAATCGTCGCCGACGATTTGCAGCTTGTGGCCCAAAGCCTTTGTGATCGCGATAAAGCCTTCGCTGTCATCCTCAGCCAAGGGGTCTTCAATTGAAGCGATCGGATAGCGCGCGTGCCAGCCGGCGAACATCGCGATCATGTCCTGCGCGCTGAGCGCACGCTGCTCAAGCGCAAGCTGATAAGCACCCTTGGAAAACAATTGGCTTGCTGCAATATCAAGCGCAAACCACACCTCCTCGCCAGGCTTCAGACCCGCCAATTCAATACTTTCCATCAGGCAATCAAGCGCATCTTCGTTGCGCTTGAAATCAGGCCACCATCCGCCTTCATCAGCAACGCCATAACTTGCCCGCCGCTTGCGCATCACCTCGCCGGCCGCCCGGTACACGCGAGCGGTCCAGGTCAGAGCCTCCCCAACCGTAGAGGCAGCAGGGCAGGTCACCATCAAATCCTGCACATCGATGCGCTTTGCGGCATGCGCACCGCCGCCAAAGATTTGAATCTGGGGCAGCGGCAGCCGCCAGCCAGCCTTGAACGCCTGCTCGCTTTGCGCCGCGGGCAATTGAGCGGCCAGGTGTTCGTACAAAGCGATAGCTTTGGACTGCGCAGCCGCTTTGGCGCAGGCAAGCGACACAGCCAGCGTGGTGTTTGCGCCAAGCTTGGCCTTGTTCGGATGCGGATCGATGTCGATCAAGCACTGGTCGATCTGCGATTGTTGATCGGCCTGCTGTCCGATGAGCATCGGCCGGATAAGCGCATCACATTGCCTGATCGCCGTTTGCACATCCAAGCCACCCAAGAAGGGATCGTCATCGCCATCGCGAAGTTCCAAGGCTTCATGCCTGCCGGTGGACGCCCCTGCGGGGGCCTGCCCCAGTCCTAGACTGCCGTCGGCAAGTTGAACCTGCGCTTCAATCGTTGGCCTACCTCGGCTGTCCCAAATGCGACGTGCGCGAAGTTCAGTGATCGTCGTTTGTTGCATCGCTTTCCCGCTTGCTTAGCCATTGTTCGTTGATCGCTTCAAGATCGAGCTTAGCAGCCAGCGCTGCCCGCGCCTGATGTCGGACGAAGGCCTTTTGCGCATCGCATTGAATGTACTCAACTGGCGACTTGCCATCGATACGCGCCAAGCTCAAGGCCGGCAACAAGTCGGCTGCACGGCGCTCCAGCGCATGCTGATCCTCCCATGCGCCGTAGCGCGCAACGCCCTCACGATAGCCTTCAAGAAAGCTGTGAAAACTCTCGTGATAAAGCCCGCTCAGCGAAGCGACCCAGACCCGCTTGAGCAGCAGATGATTGAGGCAAAAGGCCATATCGAATGCGGGGTCGCCCCAGCAGGCGCATTCGGCGTCTAAAAACATCGGTCCCCTTGGGCTGATGAGCAGATTTTTCGGACTGACGTCGCCGTGAATCAGGCATTTTTTCGTGCGGGCGCAGCGCTGTGCCAGTGCGCTTAACCGATCCAACAGATCCGGATGCCTGATCGCTGTGGCAAGCAAATAGGGCTCAAGCCGAATCGTATGAAAGTGCGCCATGTGGTCGAACCTGGCAAGTAAGGCTGGATCTTTTGCCGAAACCGCGTGAATATGGGCCAGTCGAAAACCGACTGCCTTAGCCTGTTCGGCGGTACTCTGTCCTTCGAAAAGTAGGCTTTTCCACAAGCGATAATCCGACGCCGGCAAATAAGGCATCAAGAGCATGCCGCGATCGACGTCGTTGGCCAAACAGCCCGGGGCGTAGCTCGGGTCAAGCTGATGAACATAGCGTAACCAGTCGGCCTCATAAGCATTTCGAACCAGCGGCGCTTCCCAAGTCGCCTCGACCTTGAGTCGGGGGAGGGCGCGCTTCACACAATAAGCGCGACCCTGGTATTCAAACTGCCAGATATCGGAGGATACGCCGCCTTGCAGGGCCAGGGCTTGAACCGCCTCGCCTGCTTGAAACAAACCGAGCGCGCAAAGCCAATCATGAAAGGCGGCAGGTAGGGGCTGCCGCTCAGGCCTTATCAAACTCGGACTCAATCAGTTTCACCAGCGCGTACAAGCATTGATTGACCGGTGTGGCGACCGACAAACGCTGTCCCTCGCGCACCACAAAGCCATTGAGATGATCGATTTCAGTGCGCTTTTTACGGGCGATGTCTTGTGCGGTCGACGATCGTTGCAAGGGCATCGCCTGCGCGATCTTTTCACACATCGCAATGGACGCTTCGCTTTGCAGGCCCACGCCAGCCGCATGCGAGACCGCAAGCACCTCGTGAATCAGCGCAAGCATCGTCTGTCGGATTGGCTCATGGGCTGTGAGCCTGCCGTAATCGGTTTGCGCCAGCGCCGAGATGGCGTTGTAGGCGCAATTGACCAGCAATTTGGACCAAAGCGCTTGTTGGACATTTGCGCTCACTTCCAGCGGTATACCGCTTGCGATAAAGACTTTGCGGATGTTTTGCAAGAGCGCTTCGCTGATCCTTTCATGCCCGCTTGCAATTGCTTGCTGCGCTTCCGATGGCGGTCCGATTACCAGATCGCCGCGACCGAAGTGTTCAATCAAGCCCGGCTCAGGCATGGCTGTGGCGACGTAAACCACAGCCGGAATCACCAGACGGTTGAGAAGCTTCTGGGCTCGAATCGGATTATCGACGCCGTTTTGCAAACTCATTACCCAGCAGTCCTGGCTTAAATGATCCCGAATCTGGATCGATGCAGCTTCTGTATCGGTGGATTTCACACAGAACAAAATGCCTTCGCAATCAGCCAAAAGGCTCGGGTCGCTGCTCACCTGAATGTGCGGCACATGGAGTGTGGATTGCCAGGTCGCGCTGCGAATGCTCAAGCCACCGCTTGCAATCGCTTGTGCCTGATGCTCGCGCGCAATGAACCGAAGCTCATGACCGGCCTTAGCCAGCATCCCTCCAAAATAGCCACCGACGGCTCCAGTCCCCATCACACCAATACGCATGGATGTTTCCTTTAGTCCTGAATGCGCCTTAATCGCGGTACAGACCGCAGATGCAAAAGGCCTTGCGGCGCGACTCAGACACGAGCGCTGGCTCAGTCATGCAGCGCAGCCTCACCGAGTATCGCAAGCCTCATTCTGTTTTTGATATAAGTGCTATCACGGGGAGGCAGTACCAGCGCAAGCTTTTCCGGATCGATCTTGATTTGTGCAAAAAGGCTTCCGCTGCCCTCATGAATGCGATCGCGAAGCGCTTGAACTTCAGCCATGCGGCTCACGTCGCGACAATCCTGGATACCGCAAGCTCTTGCAATTCCGGAGAGGCTCACGCCATGTTTGGTCGCGGTATCCTGCTGCCCGGTCTCCCCGTAGGTCTCATTGTCAAGCACCACAATGCTCAAATTCGGGACTGCGGTAATCGCGATGGTTGCCAGGCTGCCGATGCCCATCAGCATTTCGCCATCGCCGGTGATCACAAGAACCCGACGCTGGCTTTGAGAAAGTGCAAGCCCTAGTCCCAGCATTGCCGCGCCACCCATGGCGCCCCACATCGGGAAATTGTTTGGGTGATCGCCGGCGGCAGTGATGTCCCAGGCCGGTGCGCCCAGGCCGCCGATCACCAGCAAATCACCGCGCTCGGCAAGCAAGGTCTGAACAACCTTGCGGCGTTTGAGAAGTTTGGCCATGGGTCTACTCCGCTTGGGCAAGTTTGCGAAAATCTTTCGCACCGAGAAGTTGTTGTCCGAGCAACACTGCGGTGGCTCGGTAGCCGTTGAAGGCAAGCTTGATCGCTCCCTCAACCGCATCGATCACCGTATCAGCCGAATCGGCGCGCTTGACAATGACTCCCATGGCTTCCAACACGGTTTGGGTGGCCTGACCCATCGGGATTTGCGCCGCATTAAACTCGCCGTGGTCACCGCGCATCGTGATCAGCATCAGCAAGGGGAACTGACACATGCTCGAAAGGCTCAGCATGTTGATGCAATTGCCAACGCCTGAGCTTTGCATCAGTAAGACGCCCCGTTGTCCGCCAAGCCAGGCGCCCCCGAGCAGTGCAACGCCCTCTTCTTCGGTGGTGAGTCTCACCATCGTGATCGCCCGGTCGGCTTCGCAAAGCCGGATCAGCGGCGCATGGCCTGCGTCGGGCACAAGCGCGACCTGTTTGATGTCCTGTGCTTTGAGCAGCGCATAAAGCGCCTT
>DDPV01000015.1:63799-96080 GCA_002342365.1 Burkholderiales bacterium UBA2459
CCTGGGATTCTAAGGAAGGATGAAGTCGAAAGGCGTCTGGCACCTCGGGGGTGATCGTCCTCAAGTCCGAAGCGGCTGTTGTAAAGTCAAAAACCGGACCTCTGCGGGACTTGCAACGACTGCTGAGGATACGGTTCGCCGCGACAATTTTGAACTTTTCAACGGAGCTTGATAACCATGGCAGAGCAGGTAAGCGAGGCGCTTGTGGCTGAAATCGAGGCAGCTTTCAACAGTCGCGATGTTGATCGAATCCTGGAATACTTTGCTGAGGACGGCGTGTTTGCGACCGCACGCGGTCCGGTCAAAGAGGGAATCGAACTCAGGGGAAAGCAGGCGATCGGCGATTTTTTGCGTGAGCGCTTTTCGTATATTCCGGATATGTACTGGCACCCTCAGTATCGATTTGTCAGCGCTTGCGGCGCTTATGGGGTCTCTTACTGGGTGGTGACCGGTACGGATTTGCGCAATGGCAGCAAGCTCGAACTCAACGGTTGCGATCTGTTTCGTTTTCAGAACGGTAAGCTGGTCCACAAAGATACCTTTTGGAAGGCTATCGAGTGAAAGCATCCGCTCGCATCGACTCGGTCGAGTTGCCGATCATTCCAACGATTGCAGCGATGGTGCGGGACAACCCGGGTTGTATCTCGCTCGGACAGGGCGTGGTGAGCTATGGTCCGCCGCCAGAAGATGTGGCGCGCTTGCCGGCACTGATGGCTGACTTGCCTTTGCATAAGTATCAGGCTGTTGGCGGGCTCCCGGCCCTTTGTGATGCGCTGAGCGATAAGCTGGCGCGGGTCAATCGGATCGATGTTTCACAAGGCTTTCGGATTATGGTGACCGCTGGCAGCAACATGGCCTTTCTCAACGCGGTGCTGGCAGTCGGTGATCCGGGCGACGAGTTCATCTTGCCGCTTCCCTATTACTTCAATCAGGAAATGGCAATCCGGATGTGCGGCTGCGTGCCTGTGGCTGTGACGAGCCGGGATGATTATCAACTTGATATCGATGCGATCGAGTCGGCCATTACAAAGCGCACCCGTGCGGTGGTCACGGTTTCACCCAACAACCCCACCGGTGTGGTCTACCACCCGGAGGACTTGATGGCCATCAATCGCCTGTGCAAGCGCTATGGTCTTTATCACTTTTCGGATGAAGCCTACGAATACTTTACCTATGATGGTGCGCAGCACTTTTCGGCGGCAAGTCAAGCCGATGCAAGCGAACACAGCTTGTCCTTTTATTCGTTTTCTAAAAATTACGGGATGGCGAGTTGGCGCGTCGGTTATGTGGTTTACCCCGAGCATTTGCATGAGGCGATGAACAAAGTTCAGGACACCAACCTGATTTGTGCACCGGTTGTTTCGCAACTGCTTGCAATTGAAGTGCTCAAGCGTCCGCGTCAGGCGATCGATGAGCAGGTTGCGCGACTGGCTCAAGTACGATCTCAGGTTTATGACCTCTTGGCCTCCTTGCGACCACTGGTTGACTTCCACCCCACAAAGGGCGCTTTTTATGTGATGGTGTCGCTGCCCGGGGTCGACGATCGCCTGGCCTTTAATCAATTTCTGGCGCGGGAATACAAAGTGGCCTGCGTTCCGGGCTTTGCCTTCGGATTAGACAATACCCAAAACCGTAATCTGCAACGCCTGTCCTACGGGGCGCTGGCGCCAGAAACCGTGGTTGAAGGCGTCAACCGCTTTATCGCTGGTGTGAGGCATTGGTACCGAGCTTAGGCAGTGATTGCCTCCAAAGTCTGAGCCGATGAGCGACTCGGTGGTTATTTGCGAGGTGGGTCCGCGCGACGGTTTGCAGTCGGTCAAGGCTGTGATGCCAACGGCGGCCAAAAAGGACTGGATCACCGCCTTGCATGCCGCAGGCCTTAAGGAAATTGAGGTGGGCTCCTTTGTGCCGGCGCGCTTGCTTCCACAGCTTGCGGATGCTGCCGAAGTGGTTGCGCATGCCTTAACGCTTCCGGAGCTGAGCGTGATGGCGCTGGTCCCCAACCTTCGCGGTGCGCAAGCTGCAATTGCAGCCGGCGTGCACAAGCTCACGATTCCGGTGTCTGCAAGCCAAGCGCATTCGATGGCTAATGTGCGAAAGACGACTGAGCAAATGCTTAGCGAGGTGGCAGCGATCGTTGCTTATCGCAATGCACATGCACCTGCAGTCCGTATCGAGGCCAACCTTGCAACCGCTTTCGGATGTACGATTCAAGGCGAGGTCAGCGAAGACCAGGTGGTCGCATTGGCAAGCGCGCTTGCCGATTGCGGCGCCGATGAAACCGGACTTTCCGATACCAGCGGTTATGCAAATCCGGCGCAGATTCGCAGGCTTTTTTATCGTGTGCGTGAGGCCATTGGTGAAAAACTCGGCGCTGCGCATTTGCACAACACCCGCGGCCTGGGACTTGCCAACTGCCTTGCTGCCTTCGAAACCGGGGTTCGAACCTTTGACAGCTCGCTGGCAGGTCTCGGTGGCTGCCCTTATGCGCCAGGCGCCTCGGGCAATGTGGTGACCGAAGATCTGGTGTTCATGTTCGAGTCCATGGGTGTGCACACCGGCATTGACCTTGATCGCCTGATGCAAGCGCGTGAACCCTTGAGAAAGGGCCTTCCCTCAGAGACCCTCTATGGGATGTTGCCTGAGGCCGGACTGCCCAAGACCTTTCAAGCCGTTTCGATCAAGGCAGAGCAAGCGGGACAACGACGCGAAGCAAAGGCGCAGCCAAGCAAGCGAGCATCGGAAAGGCAAGCGCGCTTGCCGCTTGCAGGGCTGAGGGTTTTGGAGTTTTCCCATATGGTGATGGGTCCAAGCTGCGGTCTGGTTCTCGCCGATCTGGGGGCTGAGGTGATCAAAGTCGAACCGATCAAGGGCGATAGCACCCGAAAGCTGCTCGGGTCGGGTGCTGGCTTTTTCCCCCTCTTTAATCGAAATAAAAAAAGTTTAGCCATCGATCTGGAAAGCGAAAAAGGCCGCGAGATCGTTGAGCGGCTGCTTGGCGGAGTTGATGTCGTCATCGAGAACTTCAAACAAGGCGCGCTCGATAAGTTCTCCTTTGGCCCTGATGCGCTTCGGGCGCGACATCCGCATGTGATTTATGCAAGCCTGAAAGGCTTTTTGCCGGGCCCTTATGAACATCGCACCGCCTTGGACGAAGTGGTCCAGATGATGGGCGGTCTGGCCTACATGACCGGACGCATCGGCGATCCTTTGCGCGCAGGCTCAAGCGTGAATGACATCATGGGGGGCATGTTTGCGGCGATTGCAATTCTTGCCGCAATCCGTGAACGTGATCGTAGCGGCAAGGGGCAGGTGGTCCAATCCGCACTTTTTGAGAACAATGTGTTTCTGGTTGCGCAACACATGATGCAGTTCGCGATCACAGGCGCTCCGGCTGCGCCGATGCCGCATCGAATTTCGGCTTGGGGCATTTACGATGTTTTCACAGTGCGCGATCAGCAACAAATCTTTCTTGCGGTGGTGAGCGACAGGCAATGGAAGATCTTCTGTGAGCTTTTTGGATTTGAGAGCTTGTGGAACGATCCATTATTTAAAACCAATAACGATAGGGTTCTTCAGCGGGAAAGCCTGATTCCCCATTTGCGCGAGCAGTTAAGGCATTTTTCCGCAGCCGAGCTCGCCCAGCGCTTTGCGTCCCATGGGCTGCCCTTTGCGCCGATTGAAAAGCCCGAGCATTTGTTTCAAGATCCCCACCTGCTGGCATCAGGAGGTCTGGTTCCGATGACACTACCCGATGGGCGCCTCACGCACACGGTTTTACTGCCTGTTTCGATGCGGGGTCAGCGCCTCGGTCTGCGCAGCGACCCGCCGGCACTGGGGGCTGACAGCCTTGATCTGCTTCAAAGCCTTGGTCTTGATGATGCCTTGATCAGACAGCTTGAAGCGCAGGCTGTTGTCAGGTTGGCAGAGCCTCGTGAAAACCGGCAAAGGCCAGAACCTGATGAAGGTATTGAGCAAAACAGCTCAGGGCATGATCGCTTCCTTCAACAATGATTTGTTGCGTGTTTGCATAGCGTGCGGTCATGTCGCGCCAGTCGATGAGCTCATCGCCGGTAGCGGCCACAAGCAGGTAGCGATCAGGATCGGTGATTGCGACCGATTCGATGCTGATCAACTCCTGAACATCGTTTTCGGTCCACTGCAAGTCCTTGTCATCGTGGTAAGCCTTCACGGGGCCGATGTAGGTGGCGAGCTTGCGAGCGGGATAAATCGCCGGATTGAGCAGCACGCAACGCGATCCGTAGCGCTCGGCAAGCCAATGAGCATAAAGTCCACCCAGTGAAGATCCGACAAAGACATCGCGCGCCGTGGGCTTGTAGAGCGCGTCAATGAGCGCCAGGCTTGCCTTGGGTGACATCGGCAGCTGCGGACAGCAAAAGCGATCAGCCATCGCCGCCTCGGTGAAGCATGAACGCATCAGGCTTGCCTTGAACGAGGCCGGTGATGATCGAAAACCGTGCAGATAAATCAATCGATCTGCAGCTGCGTTGCATGCAAGCTGATCTGGCATCAGTGCTCAATCCCCTTGGTGACCTGTTTGCCTGGCGGGCTGCGTGCAGCAGCAGCCTCCCTGCTGCTTGGGTGTTCGTGCTCACCGGCTTGCGGCTCAATACCGTAGGCGCTTGCAAGTTGCCAGACGTGCTTTGGCACCATCGACTTGATTCGTGCAGGGTGCTGTTGTCTGAGCGTCACGATCGTCTCGATCGCTTTCATCTCGATCCGGGCGCGCGCAAACTCAAGCCCGCGCGGTCCGATTCGAGGCATCAGCCAGCCAACGATCGGTCTGAGCCAATCGGGCATGCGCCGCAAGGGCAGGCCGCCGGCAGCCTTGAGCAGATTCTCATGAAAAGCTTTAACGGCGCCGCTGCGCTTTCCGGCCTGTGCCGGTGCGGTCAAGTCAATTTGACCCTGTAGCTGATCGAGCATAAAGCGTCCCTTCGCGTTACGCACAATAAGCCACTGATCCCCGCTTCCTCCCATGTAGCCTACGGTGATATCGGCCAGCACGTTGCTGTAGTCGACGCAACTCTTGCAGGTGGTTGGGAAAAAGTCAGGGGGCAAGGTGCTGAGCGGTAGCTGCAAAAAGGGGATCAAACGCTTGCGACCATCTGAAAAACGCAATTCAACATGGTAGTCAGCTCTAAATTCCAGATAATGGATCGTTTCCGGATGGGGGTCGAGAAGTGCCAAAAACTGATGGAAGCGCTCGGTATGCGTGTTATCCGAACAGGGTGTGCCGATCACATACAAAGACGCCAAGCCTTGTTGCTCCCAATCCGCGTGCAAGGCTCTGAGGGCATAAACCTGGCAAGGGATACCGATTACCGCCAGACGCTTGAGGCCGCGCGCAAGCGCGGGTTCGATCAGGGCAAGCAAAGGCGCATAGCCCATGCGCATGCCACGACACTGCGCAAGCTCATCAGGCGCAGTCACAATCACGGGTGTGGGCTTCCATCGATCATTCGGATCGGCCTTCATGGTAATGACTGCATCGATCAAGTTGAGATCGAGCAGGCGCGCAGCCAGCGCGGTGGTAATACCTGTCCATTGCGCACCCTTTAAGGGTTGCTGCAGTTTTGCGCGGTACATCGCTTGCATTGGCCCAAAAAAGCTTTCGTCGCCAAGCGCAGGTGGCGTTGCCTGATCGGCGGCGCTGTGGTTTGAGGGCTGCGCCTTGGCCTTTTCCTGAACCGGTTCGCGAAGCACCTGAGCAAGCGGCTGACCACGGCTGCGCCCATGCACCATGATTTCGAGCCGCTCGTATTCGGGTTTGATGAACTGGCAGGCCTGTGCACAGCGCTTGGCTTTTGCAGTTCTTGAAATACCGCAGTCAGTGCACAGTTGTCGAAATGCTGCGTCTTCTCGGGTTGGGTCGGATTGAGGCCAGGGCATCGTATCACTATAAGCCCATCGGACCGCTTTGCCCACCCTTGAGGTATGGGCCTATTGCGCGGTGGCTCATCGAGCGGCCCTGGAATTCCTGCAGCCACCGGTGCTGCCCGAAAGAGGCTCTGCGGACATTACAAGCTGTGGCCGAAGAAGGCATAGGCAATCAGGATGGCGGCGATCAGGCCGATGAGATCAGCCCATAGCGCACAAGCCAGTGCGTGACGGGTTTTCCGGATGTTGACGCTGCCAAAGTACACCGCAAGAACATAAAAGGTGGTTTCAGTCGAACCCTGAATAATGGCTGCAAGTTGACCCTCAAAGGAATCAACGCCGTACGTTTTCATCACATCGACCATCAGGCCTCTTGCACCACTGCCACTTAACACTTTCATTAGTCCAACCGGAAGCGCAGCCACAAAACGGTCATCCCATCCGAGCTCTCGAACAATCGATCCAATTCCGTGAACGATATAATCCATACAGCCGGAATTTCTGAAAACAGAGATGGCTACAAGCATAGCAACCAGATAAGGAATGATTTGCACCGCAACGCTGAAACCTTCCTTGGCGCCATCGACAAAGCTCTCATACACATTAACCTGACGTATGACAGCAGCAAGCATGAAGAGACTGATGACACTGAGAATTACCACACTGCCGATTAGTCCGATGCGTTGATTGAGTTGATGCGATTCCAAACCTTGTAACGAAAGATAAAGCAGTCCGATTAGCCCGCCAAAAGCTGCGAAAAAGCTCAGGACGGGTGGCGAGGTCAAGCGGATCCGCTGCACCCAGGCCACAGCAATCAGGCCAGCGCTGAAAGAGACAAAGGTACCGATCAGGGCCGGCAGGAAAATATCGGCGCCGTTAAAGCCCTTTAAGCCTTGCTCAATGGCCATGGTTTGGCGAATGGCAATCACTGATGTCGGAATCAGGGTGATCCCAGCGGTATTCAACACCAAAAACATGATCATGGCATCGGAAGCCTGATCCGGTTTCGGATTGAGTAGTTGCAGTTCTTTCATGGCCTTCAGTCCGAGCGGTGTTGCCGCGTTGTCCAGACCAAGCATGTTGGCGGACATGTTCATGACGATACTTCCCGAGGCCGGATGACCCTTAGGGACTTCGGGGAAGATGCGATGAAACAAAGGCGCAAGCAGCTTTGCAAACTGCTCAATGAGCCCGGCCTTTTCGCCGATCCGCATGATCCCAAGCCACAGGCTCATGACACCGACAAGTCCCAAGGAAATGTCAAAGCCGGTTTTTGCCGCATCAAAAAGTCCGGACATGAGCCGGGTGAATATGCCAAGATCGCCTTGGAGCATTTTGAAAAACGCAACCAGAAAACCGATGAGGAAGAAACCGACCCAAATGGCGTTCAATAGCATGACGCATTCTAACGATCTGGCGGACTTCGGTGACGACCCTGAATACCCGCACTGATTCGATGTCCTCGGTACATGGTTTGATCCTGACGCCCGAGGGTCCGATTGAAGGTTGTCTGATCTGGGAAGCCTGCCACATCAAGGCGGTTCTTGCCGAAGCACCGACGGCAGATCAGCATGAACGGCAAGGTGCGTTGATTGTTCCTGGCTTTATTGATTTGCACGTCCACGGCGCGGCCGGAAGAGATTTCATGGATGCAGCCGATTCGGCCAGCACCATCGCAGCCTTGCATGCGAGGCATGGCACATGCGCAATGCTCGCGACCACCATGACTGCGCCGATTGAAGCGATCCGCTGTGCTCTGGCGTCGATTGCCGCAGCGATGCAAAAGCAATCGAATCGACGGGCCTGCCAGCGCGATCCAAGCGAACTCAGACCTTTCAGTCAGGCCGATCAGCCGGCTGAACCCTTTGAGGCGGAGATTCTCGGGGTTCATCTTGAAGGGCCTTATTTGAGTGCGCAAAAACTAGGCGCGCAACCGGCTCACACCAAAACCGCGAGCTTAGAAGAAATCATGAGTCTGCATGCGATCGCAGCGTTGCGAATTATCACGCTGGCGCCCGAGAACGAGGCGCATCTCAGGCTGATTGTTGCGCTGCGTGACGCGGGCTTTGCGGTGCAGCTTGGCCACAGCGAGGCAAGTTATGCGCTTGCAAAGCAAGCCTTTGGGTGCGGAGCACGCGGCGTTACGCACTTGTTCAATGCGATGTCCGGTTTTCATCATCGCAGCCCTGGTTTGGTTGGGGCGTCGCTTGCCCATGCTGAGTTTGCTGAAATCATTCCCGATCTTTTGCATGTCCATCCAGGCGCCATGCTTGCAGCCTACCGGGCGATTCCGGGCTTGTATGCGGTCACCGATGCAACCGCGGCTACGGGTATGCCGGATGGAAGCTACCGGTTGGGTGAACAGACGGTTCAGCGCTGCCTTGGTTCTGTTCGTTTGCCCGACGGCAGCCTTGCAGGAAGTGCGCTGACGATGGATCAAGCTTTTCGAAATCTCGTATCGATCGGACTGAGTCTGAACCAGGCGAGCGAGATGCTTTCGGAGCGGCCGGCACAAATGCTGGAATTAACGGACCGCGGACGGATTTCGAAAGACTATCGCGCCGATTTCGTGGTCCTTGACCGTGACAACTTGCTTGTGCAGCAAGTTGTTATCGGCGGAAGGGTGCTCAACCTCAGGCATTCAGCGCTCTCCCAAAGCAGCCCGTAGATCACCTGCCAATGCTGACAGCAAGGACTCAGCCTGCTTCGCAGGCAAGCCGCACCTGAGCATCACGATCGCAACCTTGACGCGATATCCACATGCAAGAAGCGCCTCCTCGGCCTGGACAGCGCTGGCACCGCTTACCGTCATCGTCAGCCTTAGGGCACGTTGGTAGAGCTTCGCGTTGGTTGCCTTGAGGTCGACCATCAAGTTGCCATAAACTTTATGCAACCTCACCATGACCGAACTCGAAAAGCTGTTGAGTGCAATCTTTTGAGCGGTACCGGCTTTAAGGCGGGTGCTTCCAGAGATCACCTCAGGCCCGGTGTCCAGCACGATGCCAATCTGCGCGGCTGCGGCGAGCGCGGAGCCCGGATTGTTCGCCATACCAATTGTGAGGCAACCCAAGGGTTTTGCCGCCTCGATCACCGCCAGGGCAAATGGCGTGGTGCCCGAGGCTGCAATCGCAAAGACGACGTCGCTTTCGCGTGGCTCAAGTGCAAGAAAGTCGAGCGCAGCCTGTTCGCGATTGTCCTCGGCACCCTCCACCGCAATAAACATCGCGCCCGGTCCCCCGGCCAGCAGCGCGGGTGCTCGGTCACGGGACCATGAAAACGTCGGGAAAAGTTCGACCGCATCCAAGACGGCGAGGCGACCGCTTGTACCTGCTCCCGCATAAATCAGACGTCCGCCACGAGCCAGCCGCTCGGCACTGGCTTCAACCGCGTTGCTCAACTCCTGTGCAGCCTTCAGCACGGCAGACGCAGCGCGCTGCTGATCGTGCACGAATGCCTGCACAAGATCTTGGCTCGTATAGCGATCAAGCGCAAGATGGCAACTGCTCGGATTTTCGGTGCCCGGTGGTTGGACCTGGTTCATAGATGCTGCCGCACTCAGCCCTTCCAGCTAAAAGCAATGCCTTCGCTTGCCTCGCCTACGCGGTTAAGTAGCCGCAAAACGTACTGTCGATTTGCGCTCAGGGTAATCGGATGGAGGTTCACATCGCCGTGGGACATCGACCATTGCGCGTGCTCATCGCTTCGTTGATGCAAGACCCAGCGTACCGGGGTGGTCCCCCAAGGCCGCGACCCGAGTGGCGATTCAAAGCCTAAGTTACCATGCTGATCGGGTTCAATCAGTTGCGGTCTATCAGGGCCTGCGCGACTCAGCCATGAACTTGGCGGCACAAGGCTTGGCCTCTGATAGCTTTCGCTGCTCAGCCTCACGGCAATGTTTTGCCGGTTTTCGAGCAGGGCGATCATGCTGAAATGAATATGGCCGCCTGCACGAGCGAGTCGACGCTGCTCCCGGATCTGGTCAATGATTTCGCTGGCAGGCCACATGCGACCGGGTTGAGCAATTGAGCTTGTGTAAAGGCCCGGCCAAAGATGTCGCTTTGCGATGAGGCGTTCGGACCAGTACCTTAGCAGCACCTCAAAGGCCTGTGCCGTTTGATCAAGCTTCCAGTACAACTGGGGAGCTAGGTAGTCGAGCCAACCCTCCCCGCACCATCGCTCGACATCAGCGTAGAGCTGATCGTATTGACTAAAGCCCTGAATGCCGGCTGGTCGCAGCACAGGCTTTCCGATGCCAAAGGGGCTGATTCCAACCCGAACCCAGGGCTTTTGTTTATGGACCCGCTCGTAGAGGCTCCGTACCATGTTGTCCACATGGCTTCGACGCCAATCGGCTCTGCTGAGCTTTCCTCCTCGCCGGCGATAAGTCTTGAACAGGGATTCGTCCGGAAACTCAAGTGCTGATGAATTGCCTTGCGCTTTGATCGGATATGGATAGAAGTAATCATCCAGATGAACGGCATCAAGGTCATAGCGCCGGACCACGTCCTCGATTACGTTGAGGGACCACTGGAGCGCTTTGGGTTCAGCAGGGTTCATCCACCATTGATCCCCGTACTTCAGCACCAGTCGTGGCTGTTGCCTGGCCAGATGCTTGGCATGAAAACCAGACTTCGCACTTGCATGGCGCGCGCGATAGGGATTGAACCAAGCATGAAACTCAAGGCCATTTTGCTTGCATGTCTGGATCCAGTAACCTAGCGGATCAAAGCCCTCGGGCAGACTTGCGCCCTGATGACCCACCAGATACTCACTGGTCGGCTCGAGCTCTGAGGCAAAAAGAGCATCGCCCGAGGGGCGCACCTGCACGATCAGGGCGTTGAGGCCCATGGTTTTCGCCTGCGTACAAATCCTCTCAATTTCTGAGCGCAAGGCAGGGGCCGATAAAGCCGGTTTGCTGGGCCAGTCGATGTTGGCCACGCTTGCCACCCAGGCTGCCCGGAACTCGCGATGAATCTCCGGAAGCGGGGCGATTGATAGGGGTTGAAGACTCGATGCCCGATTAGCTTCGCTCTCAGCCGGTCGTTTATCTGAATTTTTCGCTCCGGTGGCTGATCGCGCACTGAGCGTTTCCGGTTCATTCCTTGCAAGCCCAGCGCCTTTTGCTTCCATCACCTTGTTGTCAGGTGAACCGCTTACCGGACTTTGGCTTGCTGCTTGGCCATCGGAAACCAGCACTTGGCCAAAGCCGTTGCAGCCGGAGAGCAGACTGCTTAGGCCAAGGCCTTGCGCACCGACCTTGATGACCTGCCGTCGCTGCAGATCAGGGTGAACCTGCCTGTTGTCTTCTTGCTGCCTGGCTGTAGACAAGGCCGCCCTTTTCAGCTTGCCTGATTCAGCACCGCAAGCAAAGCTGCGGTATGTGCATCGGTCAAACCATCATAACGACTTGGACGGTAGCGCATTTGGAACGCTGCGATCACCCGTCGTGTTGGCTCGGTCGCTTCGCCATGCTGTTCGACCTGGTAACCATGTTGCGAAAGCATTTGTTGAAACCAGGCTAAGGATGGCAACTTTGCTTCAAAGGCCGGCAATCTCGCTGCGACTTCCCGCTCGTCAGGCCAACGAATCAGTCCTTCCCGGGCAAGTCGCTTCCAGGGAAACAAAGGACCCGGGTCGATCTTCCGTTGCGGTGCGATATCGCTGTGTCCGAGAACGCGATCGGGACGAATTTGATGGCGTTTCATGATGTCGCGCACAAGCGGAATCAAAGCGTCGATTTGCCGCTCCGGATAGGGCACAAAGCTCAGCGATCCGTCGCTTTCGGTGCTGATACCAGGATGAACAATTTCAATGCCAATCGAGGCCGAATTCAGATTTCCGTGACCAGCCCAGTAGCTAATACCGGCATGAAATGCGCGCAGATTTTCGTCAACCAGGCGATAAATTCGCGGCGGCGTCTCGTCAGTAAGCAAATAGTGCGAAGACACCTGGCCTCGGGTGAGAACTTCCAGAGAACGCTCTAAATTCAATTGCGTATAGTGAATGATCAAAAACAAAGCGCGACTTTCGAATCCCTTGGAGCGATAGGATTGGGCGTCGATCGTCAAGGGTGCAGTGCCGCAACTGCTCACGGCCAAAGCACCTGCGGCCATGGCGAGTCGGTTAAAGCGACGGCGTTCACGATGCGAAGCTGGGTCCTTCAACCGCCGATGGACGAAGCTAGTGGCTGCATGGGCTGCTGACATATGAGGCGCTGACAAGGGTGCGGGTTGATGCAGTGACTTTACAAGACTTTCCTGGAGCAGGGGATGCCGCAAAAGACAACGCTGGTAAGCCCGATGGGTCGATGCCAAAAGTTTGCCAGTCGAAAATCAGCGGCCCGCGCGGTCCGGGCGCCGAAGGCACCCGGTGGATCTTTGCGTCGTGATCGCAAAAGCACCATCGTGACTCGGCGCCGCCTATGTCGATGCCGACGAAGCTGTCGTCTGCCTGATCTGTCCGCACAAGTAAGTCCAGAGGAAATGGGCCGCATTTAAGCTTGTGATTTCTGCGTGATCATAGGCAGGTGCAACTTCGCAAAGGTCAGCGCCTATAAAGCCCAGATCGCTGCTGTCTTCAAGCAGTGTCATGACCTGCGCTGGCGTGAGGCCCGCCGGCTCGGGTGTTCCAGTACCTGGGGCAAATCCAGGATCAAGACAATCGATATCGATCGATAGGTAAAGGGGCGGATGGCCTGCTTTGGAGAGTCGGACCCTCAAGGGATCAAGCAAGCGCTGCCACTGTCTGCTTGAGAATACATCGCGTAACGATCTGGCTTCAAGAACAACGCCGCCCGCCCGCTCAAGACGCTGGCGAACGGTTCGGGATGCCGGGGATCGGATTCCCACCTGCATGCTGCAAGCAGGCAGTATCAAACCCTCAAGCAGTGCTTCATGGACCCAGGTGCCGTGTCCGCTTGGCTCACCGAAATGATCCGGCCAGCTGTCACAATGCGCATCAAGGTGAAGCAGCCCGACGGGCTGACCATGTTGTTTGACCAACTGACGAAGTATCGCAAGGGTGATGGAGTGATCGCCTCCAAGCCAAACCATGTGATGACGGCCTAACAGTTGCGCGATTTGCGGCTCGAGTGCTGAGCGTACGTGCTGGATATCGGCTAGGGGAATTCGCAGGTCGCCATAATCGCTGATCGAATCAATCGGGGAACAATCAAACAACGGATGCTCAGCGTCGCATAACATGCGACTGGCTTTTCGTATTGCTGCGGGTCCTTCTCGCGCACCACTGCGATTGGTCACGGCGCCATCGTAAGGAATGCCTGCGACTGCAAACCGGGTCAGGACCTTTGCATCCCGATCTGGCCAAGGCAACAGGCTAAGACCCAAAAATCCGTCGGAGAGACAAAACGCCGGTCGCTGGGTGACGCTCATGAATCGCGATAAGCTAGAGCAGACATATTCTGATTATCCCACGGCCATGCCAACATGAAACGCTTGACTGCTTTGATCGGCTTGAGTATTTGCCTGAGCGCCTGTGTGACGAACCCGCGCGAGTCTGCAACGCCGCTGCGGACCAAGCAAGACCCCCATCAGCGTATCCATGATGTGGCGAAGCGTTTGGGCTTTGATCCCGATGCCTATGCGTTTATGGCGCAGTCAGCACCTGAGCCGGCAGGAATTTTCCTATCACATCGCGCCGACGCCCCCATGCAGCCGGCATCAACCATCAAGCTTCTGACCAGTGCTGTTGCACTTGATCGCCTGGGCCCCGAGCATCGGGGCTTTACCGAGCTTCAGTCTGCAGCATCCATTCAGGATGAGCGTTTACATGGGGACTTGTGGTTGATCGCCGGGGCAGACCCTGAGTTTGGCCTTTCGACGATGTGGGAGATGCTGCTGCAGCTGCGCGCAAAGTCAATTCGCGTGATCGACGGCAACTTGCTGGTGAATCGCCATCGTTTTCGCCCGGCGCGCTTTGATCAGGATTTGCCTGCATTCGATGAAGCGCCCGAGTTTGCCTACAACCTGATTCCAGACGCCTTGTCGGCGCATGGCGCATTACAAGACATCGAGCTTCGATCCGATCAGCTAACGGTGGAGGCCAAACTGATTCCCGAGCTCCCGGGAATTGTGATCGAGAACGGTTTGATCTTGCGCGATACGCCCTGCGCGAATTGGTCTGGCAGTGGTTGGCAAACGCCGCAACAAATCCTTCGCGTCGACGGAACGCTTGCGATTGTGCTCCGAGGCAGCTTTCCAAAGCAGTGCCGGCAGCTTGCCAGGCTCCAATTGGTCGAACGTAATCGTTTGCTTGAGGCGCAGTTTCGCTGGCTCTGGTCGCAGCTTGGCGGCAGTTGGAATGGTGGTCTTCGAGAAGTCACAGCACACGAAGCCGCGCAGCAGGGACAAATCGCGCAGACCTCATTGACTGTCATGCTGCGAAGGCAGTCAAGGCCTTGGGGGGAGTGGTTAAGGCCATTGAACAAACGCTCGGATAATGCGCTGACACGTTTGCTGTATCTGGAAATTGGTGCGATGGCAGAGTTGGCCCAACGGGCTGCGGATCCCAGCCAGTCTTTGCTCGGTCAACAAGATCTCGGGACTGCGACCGGTCAAGCGCTTTCAACTTTCATGCTCGCCGAGCGTGAAGTTCTTGCATGGATGCAGCAGCGCGGGATAAACACCGAAGGATTGGTGCTTGAAAACGGCTCAGGCTTGTCCCGCACCGAGCGAATGACAGCAGCACAAATGGTTTCAATGTTAAGCAGCGTCTCAAGGGAGCATCGCTATCATGACTTGATGATGAGTCTTCCTGTTGCTGGCGAGGACGGCACCTTAAAGCGCAGGTACACGGGTCATCTGGCAACGGGCAGCGCGAGGCTAAAGACCGGCAGCCTGTGGAATGTCAGCGCAATCGCAGGTGTTGTGCTTGATCGCAGAAAAAGGCCGTGGATGGTATCGATCATGGTAAACCATCCGAGAGCATCAACCGCAGCGCCGCTAATCACCGAGATTATCGATACGGTTGCATCCATCGATGATGATCACAAATAGAACGATCATGTCTTGGATGACTGCTGTGCCCTGGATTCGTTAAAGAACCGCCGGCTCGAGAAGGCGAATGCTGCCCTCGGTGGCATCAATCTCGGCCTTCGCGCCTATCGGCACCGTGAACTTCTGACGGATATGGCCAATAGCCGCACCCCGAAAAACCGGGTAAGAACGTTCCAGAAAATAATCGTCAAAGACTTCGTCCAGTGTTGAACGTCCAAAGCCTTCGCCAGGCGTACATTGGGTGAACGCGCCGATAACCACCCCGGCGAGCCGATCCAAGGCGCCGCTGAGCATCAGCGTGGAGAGCATGCGGTCAACCCGATAAATATATTCGTTGGTATCTTCAATGAAAAGAATCGCATCTTTAAACTGCGGCAAAAACCCTGAACCTGCCATGGACGACAGGACAGCAAGATTGCCGCCAACCAGGTGGCCCTGCGCTTTTCCGGCGCGCAAGGTCTGGATACGAAACTCCCTGGGCGCGGGTAGGTCGGCGGGGTCCCTCGGGTTTCGCATCGTCCATGGCAAGGCCTCTTGGACAATGCTCCGAAACTGTTGCTGGCTGAAAGCATTCCATTCGGAAACGCCTGCCGGCGAATGAAAGGTGATTAGGCCGGTCTTCGCATAAATTGCATTGATTAAAGCGGTGATATCTGAAAAGCCACCGAAAAATTTGGGCTTCCTTCGTATGAGTTCGTAGTCGAGCAAAGGAAGGATTCGATTCGCCCCGGAGCCGCCAGTGATAGCAAGAATCCCATCAACTTGCGCATCGGCAAACATCTGGTTGATATCGGCCGCACGCTGTTGGTCGCTTCCGGCATGGTGTCCGCGGCGCGCGCGCAAATGGGCTCCCTCCTTGATTCGGAAACCCATGGCTTGCAAGGTATCGATCGCAATCTCAAAGGGCAAGCGTTCGTGAATGCTGTGGGACGGAGCAACCAGTCCGATCGTATCTCCGATGTGAAGCCGCTTTGACTTGATCGGGCTGGGCAGAATCATCGATGGCACCGTCTCTGCGATGGATAGGCGTGTTTTTCCGTCGTTGCTTCGTTCGGTGGCGGCGATCGAGGGGATCAGCGGCGAGCCTGTTGCGGACAGCAGGATAGCTCTGGTGATCTGACGTCGAATCTCAAACAACACGGGGATAGCTTGCCCGAATCATTGACCTGTCCCCGAAATCAAAGTGCCACCATTCCGTGTCAATACCGCGAAAACCCGCAAATGACATCACCGAACGAAGCAACGCGCGATGACCCAGATGCTCGGACGTCAGCCGGCCATCGTCAAGATGTCGCTTCTCCAGGATGGGATGGGAAAGTTCGTCCATTTGGTCGAATTCTGAGCCCATATCTGCAGCACATCCCTCGGCGTCAACCAGGGTGAGATCAACTGCCATACCGTAGGAATGGATTGATCCCAGCGCTGGATCGGCGAAATAAGCCTCGAAATGGCTTCCTTGTACCCTCTTCCAAATCGATTCTTGAACCCTATGTGGCCGAAGCGCGTCTAAAACAAGCAGCGACCATGGTGCGTTGATTTGTCTCAAATGCGCTGCCGCAAGGGTTAGCGCTTGGAAGGCGTCGACATGAATCCATGCGCAGTCGATGTTGTCGTACAGGGGAATGCCGGCGAAATTGTTGCTTCCAGCGTAGCGCAAGTCGATAGTCACCCCTTCCAAGGCATCAAGTGGTGCAAAGCGTCGATCCCCTGCGACAAGTTCCAGAGGAATCTCCATGGAACCGCACCTCGACGCTTCGGCTTGGTTTGAGCCCTCGCCGACCTCAATGAAAGCGATACGTAGCGCGCAGCAGGAAAGCTCTGAGTCTCGGATCGGCAACGCGTGCATCCCATCCGGCACCAGCGACGTTATCGACATTGTGATAAGAAAACGGTGGCGCTTTATCAAAAATATTCTTGATACCCGCTGACAGGACAAGATTTTTAATGCCGGTATACGCCACGTTGAGGTTATACGTGGTGTAGGAATCGACGCGGTTTCCGTAGCCGAGTTTGGCCAAATCAACCCCGCTGCCGTATCCGTCAACTTCAGCGTTATAACCTGAAGAATAAAACTGCGTGAGCGTTGTTGTCCAATTCCCGCGGGACCAATTCACACTGGCGCTGTGCTTCCAACGGAGTTTCAAGTCCCACAGGTAGGTAAAGTCTCCAAACTGACCAACCCGATCGACCCATGGTGAGCCGTCATCCTTTCGCACCTCATACCGGCTGAGATAGGTTCCATCCAGCCGAGCGTTAAGGCGTCCAAATTCGCCGCTAGTTTTTGCAAGGACGCTAAGGTCGTAGCCCGAGACACGATCGCCGGCCACGTTGATGTAGCCCGCCCGCACAAAGTCAATTTCACCGGAGGGTTTACGCACGATGTAGTCGCTCAGAACCTGGTAATTCGCGATCACCTCCTGGGCAGTTCGTGCAGCGATGCGATCCTTCAAATCAATACTGAAGTGATCGATACTGGTGCTTAACCAACTGGTTGGTTCCCAAACGACTCCGATACTGCTCTGATTCGATCGTTCTGGCTTCAAATTTGGATTGCCCCCGGTGATAACAGCTGGGCGAATCTTGCAGTATCGGACATCACCGGGATTTTTTGCGCACAGCAATGGATCGTTGATGTCGCTATTGAATTGTCCGGTGTTTTGACCTTCATAAAGCGGGCCGAAATCGGGAGCATGAAATCCTTTGTTGAATGAGCCCCTGAATAACAAAAATTTAGTGGGTGTGAATCGGGCAGCAATTTTTGGATTCGTTGTGGTACCGAAACCGTCGTAGCGGTCCTGGCGAAGGGCAAGCTGCGTTTCCAGAACGTTCTTCACCAGGGGTATTTGCATTTCGGCGAAGAATGCTCTGATGTTCCGACTGACCTCGTTCAGGGTTGCCGGGGAGCCCGCACCGATGATTGCCGGCGCGTTGAGCGTTCCGTTATTGAATACATAAGATTCTTTGCGCACATCGATTCCGAGCGCTGTTGACGCAGCACCGCCGGGCGCATGAAACAATTCTCTGGAAATGACCGCATCAAATTGACTGATTCTTGCCTCGCCGCCGTACAACTGCCCGGTGTACTTTGCGCCATTGATGAGATCGATGGCTTCCTTGGTTTGTACCTGACCCGGAAGCAGGAAGGGATTGATCTTGCCGGTATCCATCGCGGCTTTGAACTTGGCCTCATCAAGATAACCGTCGAGATAGTTCGTGGTCGATTGGCTTGCAGCGCTGGAGAGTCCGGCGCGATAATCCCAGCCCGCCACCTCGCCTTCAAGGCTGGCCAGTGCCCTGAAGCTCTTGGTTTCGGTTTCCTGAGTTCTCAGACCGCAATCGAGACAGCGCCAGCGAATGCGGATTGGCTTTGTCGGGTCATAGAAAACACGAGGATCGGCCGCATCGTTGGTTGACTTGAAATACTGCGGCAGCAAGCTCGCAAGGTTCAGATAGTACGGTCCGCCTACGGGATAGTTTGCGCCCCTTGCAACCGTTGTGATCTGATTTTGGGTGTATTGCGCCTCTGATTTGACGTTTGAAGCCGTAAGCTCAAACGATGCGACCTGATTTTCCGAGAGTTTAAACATGCCTCTGGCAACCAGATTGAGTCGATCAACCGGCTGCTGCAGACTCCAATCCTTCCCGTAATCGTAGGCGCAAGCTTTGTTATTGTTTGTGAAGCCCGTGATGTCCCCGCGGTAAGGATACATGTTGGGAATCGAGCTACATTTATCCTGAAACGCCAGCAGGTTTGCCCTGTTGTACGACGTTGCATCGCCGGGCAATTTGAATGATGCGCCCAGTGCTGTACCAGCTGCGGCTGTGATCGTTGCAAAAGGGGTACCTGTTGTGTCCATCGCAAGACCACGCGAGGGTTGGTACCCATTGTGAAAATCACGCTGTGATCCCAGCAAGCGATCTTGCGAATCAGCGGAGAAACTCGCCATCAGGTTGAATCGATCGCGGTCGAGTGATCCGGTGCCCCACAGAACTCTCGCACTCCGGATGTCGCCGCCACCGTGCTGGGTTTTGTCAATAAAGGCGCTACCTTCTATGCCGCTGAAGTCCTTGCGCAAAATAAAGTTGATCACGCCGCCGATTGCGTCGGTACCGTAAATAGCGGAGGCTCCATCGCGGAGAATCTCAACGCGTTCAATGGCTGAAAGCGGTACCGTGTTTAAGTCAACCGATTTGCCGTTGAGGCCATGGCTTGCGACCCTTCGGCCGTTGAGAAGTACCAGGGTATTTTGCGGTCCTAGCCCTCTCATTGAGATTCCGGCAGAACCGTTGTTGGCGGCTCGTCCGCCGAAAAACAAACTGTTCAAAAAATCACCGCCTTGATTGCTGACCATGTTGTCTTGTCCGTTGCCATTGACGGACAGTGTTGCAACCAGTTGTTCTGCGCTTGTAATTCCTGCTCGCTCGATCTCATCGCGGGTAATCACTTGCAAGGGCAAAGCTCCCTCGGATTGCACCCGTTTGATGCTTGATCCTGTGACCTCCACACGAGCCGTTTCCTGCGAGTTTTGTGCGAAGGCGGCAACGCTTGTGAGAGTCGCTAACGCGATTGCCGAGGTCTTGAATGCTCGCATGGTACGCATGACGACTCCGCTGAGTTTGAATTTGAGTAAACGCTACACTGCTTTCGTCTTGATGACAAGACGGTGACATTTCATCTTGGGCGATTCCCTATGCTCTGGCGCTGGATTCCAACTCTTTACTTCACGCAGGCCTTGCCCTATGCGGTCGTGATGTCATTGGCAGTTGTGATGTTCAAGGATCTTGCGCTTTCCAATGCTGAGATCGCCTGGATTACAGGCTGGTTTTATCTGCCATGGGTCATCAAACCTCTCTGGAGTCCTCTGCTCACGCTTTTTGCCGGCGAGCGCCACTGGACGCTTTGGATGCAAGCCTTCATCAGTTTTTGTTTTGCCTGCATCGTGATGGTTCTTATGGCGCAGAGCTCATCGTGGTTGTTGGCAGTCGTGGGACTGATGTGGGCAATTGCCTTTGCTTCGGCCACGCACGACGTTGCCGCTGACGGCTTTTATCTTCGCATCCTCGATCCCGGTTCACAGGCTCGTTTCGTGGGCGTACGAAGCCTCGCGTTCCGATTGGCGATGCTTAGTGTCTCGGGCGGTGTTGTTTCCTTCGTCGGACTTTTGTTGGAGCGATCTGATAAACCCTTTGAGGCATGGTCAATCGCCTTCCTGATGATTGCGCTCGGCATGGGATTGCTTGCATGCTGGCACCACATCGCGCTGCCCCGCTACGCAGAACCACAGTTCCAAACTGATGACCTGATACGGCAAGACGAACATCATCGTCCGGTTGCTCTTTCCGCTCCTGCTCGCGGAAATGGCCCGCCGCAGGCGCGGTCCATTGGGTCAATACTTGTCAGGGCACTGGCTCAGTACCGGGTGGTTTTGTTTGATTTCTTTCAGCAGAGCAATCTTTGGCCGACGCTTTGCTTTCTACTCTTTTATCGCTTTTCGGAGTCCCAACTCCTGCGCTTGCTCATTCCATTTCTGATGGATAGCGAAATACGTGGCGGGATGGCTCTGAGTCATGCCGAACTCGGTCTGAGTTACGGCGGCCTAGGCGTGGTCGCCCTCAGCCTCGGAGGCTTATGGGGCGGCTACTGCATCGCACGCTGGGGGCTTCGGCGACTGCTCTGGCCCATGGTGTGGTGCCTTAATGTGCCGAATCTTGCGTATGCTTTACTCGCTTGGGATCCGCTTACGGGGAAGTCCTGGGCCTTCGCGGCCATTGCGCTCGAGCAACTCGGCTATGGCTTTGGCTTTGCGGGATATCTCGTTTTCATGATGCGCGTGTCCGAAGGACAGCACGCCACCGCCCACTACGCAATCTGTACCGGCTTGATGGCACTTGGCATGATGCTCCCCGGTATGCCAGCCGGCTGGATTCAAATGCAGGTCGGTTATCCTGGGTTTTTCGCCTGGGTGCTCATCAGTACAGTTCCTTCTTTTATATCGGTTATGTGGGTTATGAAAAGAGGTTTGGGCTTGGAGTCCCGGTAGCGGACTCTCGGGTGGAACTTCCCGACAATGACAGAATGTCTTGCGTGCCGAATTGCGAACTTAAGCCAGGCGACTGGCGATCCATCCGTCAATCCGCGCCCCGAGCGCGGGGATTATCCAGGGCGTTACCATTTGCGGGTGCTTGACATGACGCATGCCCAGCGTTGACATCATCGCGATAAGATAACGCCGCCCACCCGGTTTGATCGATTTGACGAGACCCGCGTCGCAAGCGTACGACCAGGTTGATCCCGTCTTATGGGCGAATGTTACGCTGGCAAGCTGTTGTCGTGATGGGTCGAAGCCAGAAAAGATTTCGCCTTCGATCTGCACTTGCTGATGCGCGTTCATCCAGCGGTCGGGTAATCTGGCCGGGATGCCCTCAACCCAGCCGGGCACCCCCGCAAGCAAGCCGCTTGATAACACTTCATGTCTTGCTTGATCATCCATCCAGCGCCAAAATCGATTGGCACTTTGTGCTGATAAAAATTTGCGATCCGGGAATATGGATTGGCCAGGGTCTGGGGCATTTGTTGACGCAAGCCAGGGCGGCCTGATGCCGGCTTGTCCGGTTGCATCCAGAATCAGCCAGAGCATGCGAACACAGTCCCAAGACGTCATCTGAAGTTGGCCGACGCCAGCGCCATCGGGATTACGCCAGCCGCCGTTTGCGGTCGTGTTGTCCAGCCGAAGCCCGTGCAAATCAAACGACTTAAAATGTTGATTCAGGTCGTTGTGTTTTATAGAATTATCAATCAAAGCCTTCTGATGAAGCAAGGCCACTAGGGTATCTGTAGCTTCATTGCTGCTCAATGTGATCATGCGGTCGCAGCAATGCTCCACGCTGTGCTTTTCGCTACCGACCTCAAGCATATCCTGCCAGTCAATCAGCTTGCGGTCGGCTAGAAGACAAACACCGACTGCGATCATCAGCTTCACAACCGAAGCGGGGTAAGGCGCGATCACGCGATGAGGCCCCGAACCGGTCAAAACCTCAAGCTCGCGGAATTGTCGCCAATTAGCCCCTGGCAACCATGCAATCGAGTCTTTCCTGATGTTGACCGGATCAGCAAGATAACGAATGTTGTGGGGGCCGGTTGCGCGAAGAGGGTCCAGTTCTCCGCGCAAGCTTTCGCCGTGACCCGCCTGAATCAGAACCTGAGCCCAAGCGGCAGTCCGAATGCCCCCGCTTGCAGGGAGCAATACAAGCGAACAATCAATCGTCGGAAAAGGATCTAGCATGGCGGGGCTTGCCGCCTCTATGGTCTTCACCAAGGCATCACGGAGCATGACCGCGACTTCATCATGGCTGGGCATCAAGCTGCCCGTTTGAGCCTTCTTGGAACCAGCCAAGGCCGCGAACCCCATACCCTTGGCGACTTGCGATGTAAAGACCCTGCGCCCCCGCTTCAACTGCCCTGGCTCGCAAGAAAATCAATCGCCCTTGGCAAAGCATCGCGTCCGATCGGCACAGCCATACGGAGCATGGCTGCTTCAATGCCCGCCAAAGCACCGAGAATCGTTGGCTCATTCATATCGCCAAGGTGTCCGATGCGAAAAACCTTGCCTGCCATCGGACCGAGACCGCCTGCCATCGCAACCTGGAACTGCTCGCGCGCAAGGTTTCGAATCGCCTCCGGATCAAAACCTTGAACGGTGACCGCAGTCACCGCAACCGACCGAGCTTGTTTGTCCTGGCAAAAGAAATCGATTGCACCGGCGGCAGACCAGGCGTCGATCGCCTCAAACACGGCGCCTGCGAGCCTGCGGTGTCTTGCAAAAACCTGCTCCAAACCCTCTTGTTGCAGGAGTTCAAGTGCAGCGCGCAAGCCCATCAACATTTGTAGCGGTGGTGTGCCGCAGAACTTACGGTAGGCGTGAGTGCCGGTGCGTTTGGTCCAGTCCCAGTAAAACTTTGGAGAGGGGTTGTCAACCGATGCTTGATTGGCCCGCGCATCGACCACCACAAAGCCCAGGCCCGGCGGAAGCATCAGTCCTTTTTGCGAACCGCCAACCACCAGATTCACACCCATCGCATCCATATGAAAGGGGGTTGCAGCAAGCGATGAGACCACATCGACCACGTAGAGCGCTGGATGACCTGCACGGTCAATCGCCTCGCGAATGGCTTGCACATCGCTCGTGATCCCGGTTGATGTGTCAGTTTGTACAACGAATACAGCTTTGATTTCGCCTTCTTTGTCCTTGCGAAGAATTGTTTCTATTTCATCGGGGTCAATCGGGTAGCCCTCACGCCAGGGGGTTCGCAGCACACGACGGTCAAGCGCCTCGGTCTGAAGTGCCCAGCCTTCTGAGAAATGACCGGTTGAGGGAATCAGCACCAGATCGCCTTCGGCCAGAACATTCGCGATCGCGACTTCCCAGGCTCCATGACCGTTGGCCGCGTAAAGATAAACCTCCGCATCGCGGGTTCCGACCAAGGCTTGCATGCCGGCTTCACAGTCTTTGATCCAGGTATCAAGCCTGGTATCGGCCAGATCGATCGACTGCCGGTGCATCGCATCGAGTACCTCATCCGGAATCCGGGTTGGGCCGGGCGCGTGAAGAAAGCGTGCGCCAGGAATGCGATTGTTTGGGTAAGACCTCATGATCGCTCTAAGAAATTATTTGTAAATATACTCGGGAAGCCACAGACCGATTTCAGGGAAGACATAGAGCAGGAACAGCGCGAATACCTGAATCGCCATGAAGGGCATCATGCCTGCGAAGATCTGATTCAGGCTGACCTCGGGCGGGGCAACGCCTTTGAGATAAAAAGCAGCCATCGCAACCGGTGGAGAAAGAAATGCGGTCTGCAGATTGAGTGCGACCAGCAAGCCGAAGAACAGGGGATCCACACCAAACTTGGCTAGTAGCGGGATGAAGATCGGCATGAAAATGACGATGATTTCCGTCCATTCGAGCGGCCAGCCCAGCAAAAAGATGATCACTTGTGATAAAAGCAAGAACTGAATTTTGCTGAGACCCAAAGACAAGACCCAGCTTTCGATGAGTTCCTGACCACCCAGCAAGGCAAAAGCAGCCGAGAAAATCGATGAACCGACAAAGAGCCAGCAAACCATTGCGCTGGTCTTTGCGGTCAAAAACACAGACTCTCTGACCACATCCAAATTGAGCTGCTTGTAGGCAAAGGCGAGCAAAAAGCCGCCAAGCGAGCCGACAGCGGCTGCCTCCGTGGGCGTTGCCAAACCGAAGACGATCGTCCCGAGTACCGACAAAATCAAAAATGCAAGCGGAAAAAAGGACGCGAGCAACATCTTGAAAACTTCAAGTCGCACCATCGTGAGCCGCCAGTAGAGCAAGGCCAAAAAGCTGAGCATCACCGCGGCTGTGAGCTTGTACCACAAGGGTAATTCATGGGTGGATGCGCTTTGCGGCTTGATGCCAGTCTGTTGACCGTCTCCAGCTTCGGCCAATCCGGTTGAGCTTTTCGTAGTGTTTGCCGGTTCAGCAAGCCCTGTGGAGCTGGTGCTTGAGGGCGGTTCAGCCAGGCCGGTTGAGCTGGCGCTCGATGGGGGTTCAGCAAGCCCTGTGGAGCTGGTGCTTGAGGGCGGCTCAGCGAGCGTGCTGCCGCTTTGGCTGGTAACCCCGGTCACTTGGCTTGCAACAGCGCCTTGCGTGTTTTCAGGCGAAGGGCTCGCTGCAAGATAGAGCAGCGCCAGCAAGCCGGCGCAAAACATTGCGGGTATCAAAAGGATCAGGAACTCTTTGATCAGAGCCTGCATCGGAACCCCGATGTTTTTCGTACCTTTCAAAGCGCGCACCATGGCTGCGAGCGCATTTGAGCCAAAGTGATCGCGCAAGGTCTGTAGCAACGGCCCCAGATCAACCCGCCGTTCCTCCTCGCTCAGTGCGGGCATCAAGGTCGGCTTGATCTTGGCAAGAACGATCACGTAAAGAATGTAGAGCCCGGCAAGCATGAGGCCGGGGAAAAATGCGCCGGCGTAAAGCTTGACGACCGATACGCCGGCGGTCGCACCGTAGACGATAAGCATCACCGAAGGCGGTATCAGAATACCGAGACATCCGCCGGCGGTAATAACGCCGGCACTGATGCGCACGTCATAGCCCGAGCGCATCATCGCCGGCAGGGCAAGCAGGCCCATCAGGGTCACCACCGCGCCAACGATACCTGTTGCTGTAGCAAAGACCGCGCAGGTGAAAAGCGTGGCAACGGCGAGCGAGCCTGGCAACCTTACCAAGGCCAATTGGAGCGACTTGAACAGTTTGGAGATCAGATTGGCGCGTTCGACCAGGTAACCCATAAAGACAAAGAGCGGTATAGAAATAAGCACATCATTACTCATCACCGCATAGGTGCGCTGAACCATCAAATCGAGGGTAAACCCAACAGCCTTGCCAGGATCCCGTGACCAGTAAGCAAAAAGCGCAAAAATCATCCCCATGCCCATGAGCGTGAACGCGGTCGGAAAGCCCAGCATGATCGCCACCACCACCAAGGCGAGCATGAGCAAACCGAGGTGGCCGGTTGTGAGACTGCCCCAAGGCATCAGGGCCACCACGGCGAGCACGATCAGGCCCATTAGGCTCAAGCCGAACCATAGTTCTTTGCGCATATCAGTCGGCCTTCACCAGGGACTTCAATTTTTCAACATCAACTTCCTCGACATCGGCCTCTCTTGAAGGCCAGGCACCGGCTTGAATACACACGGCGCAGCGCAAGATTTCAACAATCCCTTGCAAAAGCAGAATCAGGCCCGCTAGCGGGATCATCGTCTTGAAGGGATAAAGTGGCGGACCGTCTGCTGTAATCGATGAGTGTTCTTTGATCGCCCAAGATTCACCGGCATAGGTGTATCCGGCCCAGACAATAGCGATAACGCCTGGTATAAAAAATAGAATGTAGAGAATCAAATCCAACATTGCCTGCGTTCTCGGCTGCAAGAATCCGTAGAGAATGTCGCCCCTGACGTGGCCATTTTTTGACAAGGTGTAGGCGCCCGCCATCATGAACAAGGTCCCGTACATCATGATTTGCACATCGAAAGCCCAAGCATGAGGATGGTTGAGCACATAGCGTGCGAAAACCTCATAACAAATCAATGCGGTGAGCGCCACGATCAGCCAGGCAAAGAGTTGGCCAATCCAGGTCGACAATTTGTCAACAAAAAGGAAGGACTTTTGCATCGTATTAATCCTCAGCACCGCCTCGCATGGTCAGCAGGGCAGTATTCACAACACAGACAGGAAAACCGGGCAGGCACTTCCTGAACGCTGGTCAATGGTGGTGCTTGTGTGCAGTGGATGCGAGGGCCCGCGCTTGCCGCTGGGCCCTCACTGCAAATCCAGACCGACGACCTAGCCTTTCTTGGCCGGAGCCGGTTGAGCAAAGTAGTGGTCAAAGGCCATGCGACGATTCACATTGGTGTCAAGGTCCCAACGAACAACGCGGGCGGCAAACGCGCGCTGTGAATCGACGATTTCCTTAAAGAGCGGATTTTCCGCCGATTTCTTGGCAACCACCTGGTCATAAACAACCAATTGCTGCTTGAGAATGGGATCTGGCGTTTTATAAAAACGAACACCCTGCTTTTCACCCATTTCAATGTAATCCTTGGAATAGCGATCGCAGGCTTTCCAAGACATGTCGGCTGAAGCCGCCTCAACCGCGTTGTCGATGACTGCGCGCAACTTGGGCGCAAGTGCATTGTATTTATCGCGGTTAAACAAGATTTCAAACTGCTCCGCGTTTTGGTGAAAGCTTTGGAGCATGCATACCTTGGACACATCGGGGAATCCAAGCAAACGGTCCGAGCTTGCGTTGTTGAACTCGGCCGCATCAAGTAGTCCGCGGTCCATCGCAGGGATAATCTCCCCGCCTGGCAATGCGTTGACCGCCACACCCATCGCGGTGAACACATCGATCGAAATACCGACGGTCCGATACTTCAAGCCTTTGAGATCTTCAACCCGGGTGATCGGCTTTTTGAACCAGCCAAGCGGCTGGGTTGCCATCGGGCCATAGACATAGGACTGAACGTTGGCACCCACGACCTTGTAGAGTTTTTCAAGCAAGTCTTTGCCACCGCCGTACTTATGCCAGGACAGGAGCATGTTTGAATCCATACCGAAGGCAGGACCAGATCCCCATAAGGCAAGGGCGGCATTTTTGCCGTAGTGATACACAACAACCCCGTGGCCGCCATCCAGCGTTCCTTTGGATACCGCATCAAGCAGTCCGAAGGCGGGAACCACTGCACCGGCGGGCAACACCTCGATTTTGAGTTCTCCGCCCGTCATGTCGTTGACTTTCTTTGCGAAGTCATTGGCATATTCGTGGAAGATATCTTTGGCAGGCCAGGTCGACTGGAATCTGAAGTTTGTGGTTCCTTGCGACTTGGCAATCATTGGAAAGCCAACCGATCCCAGGGCTGCCGAGCCGGCTACGGCTCCGCCAAGAAACTTACGGCGCATCTCGGTACTTGTCATAAATCACTCCTTGGTTAAAAACTTGTATCCCGGATGATCGCTCAAAAAAGGTCAAAATGTCACATTTCGGGGATTGTGAGGTCTGATATTCACCAAAAGCAGGGAGATTTCGATGACGAAAGCCTTTGCCCGGGACGCCGCCGCGAAGTCGGCACGCGATGATAGGCTTGAGGATCTCGGCGACTCGAATCGGCGCCACCCGCTTAATCGTTGAGATGGCAAGCGGCTAGATGGCCTTGACCCAAATCCTTGAGCATTGGCGCTTCTTCGCGGCAGCGCGCCATGGCCTTGGGGCAGCGCGGGTGGAAATGGCAGCCTTTGGGAGGATGGATCGGATTGGGCACATCACCGGTCAGCACAATCCTCTTGCGTCTCACCGTGGGGTCCGGGATCGGAACGGCTGACAGCAAGGCTTCGGTGTAGGGGTGTCGCGGGTCGGTGTAGAGCGCGCGGGCCGCTGCGATCTCAACAATCCGGCCTAAGTACATCACCGCAACCCGGTTGCTGATGTGTTCAACCACCGACAAATCATGCGCAATAAACAAGTAGGTCAGTCCGAACTTTGCTTGCAAATCTTCAAGCAGGTTGATCACTTGCGCCTGGATGGAAACATCAAGGGCGGAGACAGGTTCATCACAAACGATCAGCTTGGGCGAAACCGCAAGTGCCCGCGCAATACCAATCCGCTGCCGCTGGCCTCCTGAAAATTCATGGGGAAAGCGCCGCCTGTGATCCGCATGAAGTCCGACAGTTTCTAAAAGTGAAACGATGCGTTCTTCATAAGCTTCTCGGGTCTTTGCAAGCCGATGGATGCTCAAGGCTTCGCCGATGATGTTTTCAACCGTCATGCGGGGGTTGAGCGAGGCAAAGGGATCCTGAAAAATGATTTGCATATCCCGACAGGTGGCCCGTAGCGAGGCCTTGTCCATCGCTGTCACTTCGCGATTGTCGAACCAGACCTGACCATGGCTTGGTTCAATCAAGCGCAAAATGCAACGGCCAGTGGTCGACTTGCCGCAGCCCGACTCGCCCACAAGTCCCAGCGTCTCGCCAGCGTGGAGATCAAAACTGACACCGTCGACTGCATGCACTTTGTCTACGATGCGGCTCAAAAGTCCGCCACGGATCGGAAAGTGTTTAACCAGTTGCCTCACGCGAAGCAAGGGTTTTCCGGGATCGCCCGCCATGATCATTGCTAGCTTATTGATATAAAAAGCAGGCCACTTTATGGCCTTCTCGCCGGGCTTTGAGCACCGGGTCTTCAACATGGCAGCTGTCGAAGGCTTTGGCGCAACGCGCCGCAAAACGGCAGCCTGGCTTTGGCTTGATCAATTTTGGAACGGTACCGGGAATCGCCTCAAGGCGCTGTTTTTTTTCTGCCGCCAAATCAATGCGGGGTATCGAGCCGATCAGCCCTTGCGTGTAGGGATGCAAGGGTTCTCGAAAGAGTTGCTCAACCGGTGCTTCTTCAACCACCTTGCCCGCATACATCACGATCACGCGCTGGGTGGTTTCTGCCACAACGCCCATGGCATGGGTGATCAGCATGATCGCCATGCCCATTTGTTCTTTGAGCCGATTCAGTAAATCCAGAATTTGCGCCTGGATCGTGACATCAAGCGCAGTCGTTGGCTCAT
The DNA here is from genome assembly GCA_002342365.1 of Burkholderiales bacterium UBA2459. Taxonomy (GTDB): domain Bacteria; phylum Pseudomonadota; class Gammaproteobacteria; order Burkholderiales; family Burkholderiaceae_E; genus UBA3064. The sequence continues at coordinate 92,864 of DDPV01000015.1, forward strand.
CGGCGATGAGCAATTTCGGATTGCAGGCCAGCGCCATCGCAATCATCACGCGCTGTCGCATGCCGCCCGAAAACTGGTGCGGGTAGTCATACACCCGTTTGTCTGCTTTCGGGATGTTGACTAGGGCCAGCATCTCAATCGTTTTGGCGATGGCTTGCCGCTGGCTTAAACCCTCATGAAGGCGAAGTGCTTCAGCAATTTGTTCGCCCACCGAAAACACCGGGTTCAATGAGGTCATCGGTTCCTGAAAAATCATAGCGATTTCCCGCGAGCGGACCTTTCGCATTGCGCCGCTGTCAAGCTTGAGCAAGTCGCGGTCCGCAAAGCGGATTTCACCCCCAGCAATAAAGCCAGGTGGCATGGCAAGCAGCTTCATGATTGCCATCGCGGTGACCGATTTACCGCAACCGGATTCGCCGACAACGCCCAGGGTCTCTGCACGATGGATGTGGAAATCGATGCCATCGACTGCATGCAAAATGCCCGCATCGGTCCGGAAATGAACCTTCAAATCACGGACCTGAAGCAGCACAGGCTGTTGGGCGTGATCGGATTGCACGACGCTGCTCATTAAGCTGCTCACAATACCCGACGCGGATCGAATGCATCTCGCAAACCATCGCCGATGTAGTTGATCGTCAATACCGTGATAAATATCAGCAAACCGGGAAACAGGGCCCAATGCGGTGCAATGTCCAGGTGATCTTTGGCATCGAACAAAATCCTTCCCCAGGTCGGAATGTCGGGCGGAAAGCCAAGGCCAAGAAAGGAAAGCGTGGACTCAGCGATGATGGCCGCGGCCACATCGATGGTGGCGGCAACAATCACTGGACCCATGGCATTGGGCAAAATGTGGCGCAGCACCTGTCTGCTCGGAGATGCGCCCAGCGCGCGCGCCGCTTCAACAAACTCCTTCTCGCGCAGGGATAAAAACTGCGCCCGCACCAAGCGGGCAACCGGCATCCAGCGTAAACCACCGATCACTGCAACCACCAGAATAAAAACGCCGGTCTCAGGCCCGACCCATTGTTTCAAGGCATCGTTAAAGAGATAAAAAATCAATAACAACAAAGGGAGCTGAGGCAGTGACAGGAACAAATCAGTGAGCCACATCAAAAACGCATCAAGCCAGCCCCGGGACATTCCCGCGATGGCGCCAATCAAAACACCGACCATGATGGCGATCACCATGGCCGCAAGCCCAACCGCAAGCGAAATGCGTCCTCCGTAGAGAATTCTTGCCAGGAGGTCCTGACCCAGATCGTCGGTTCCCATGGGGTGCTTCACCGAGGGCCCGGCAAGTCTTGCTGTAAAATCGATATCGTTAATCGGAACCGTCCAAAGCAGCGGACCGATCAACACCGACAGGGTAATCAGTGCAAGCACAAAGGCGCTGGCCAGGGCAAGTTTGTGCCGCCGGAAGCGGCGCCAGGCCTCGGAACCGGGGCTGTGCTTCGCTTGGACGCTGGTCGCCGGTTTAGCGGTAGGAGATACGTGGGTCGAGCCAGCCATAGATCACATCTGCAAGCAAATTACAGAAAACAACCAGAATCGAAAACACGAAGGTCACCGCCATGATCACCGGCGTGTCGTTTGCGAGCATGGCCGAAATCAGTAAGGAACCGATGCCGGGCACACGGAAAATCTGCTCGGTCACAATCGCGCCGCCGAAGATGGCAGGCATTTGGAGGGCGACCAGCGTGACTACCGGGATCAAGGCATTACGCACAACATGTTTGCCGATGACAACCCGTTCGGCGAGGCCTTTGGAGCGCGCGGTGGTGACATAGTCAAGTCGGATCACATCAAGCACCGCCGATCGCACATAGCGCGTCCAGGAGCCTGCCTGGAATAAGCCGAGCACCATCACGGGCATCAGCATTTGCCTGAAGTGTTCCCAGTAATAACGCCAGCCTGTTTCAGCGATATCGGCGCGATACACAAAGGGCAGCCAGTCGAGCGTGATCGAGAAAAGCAGGATCAGCAAAATTCCGGTGAAGAAGGTGGGTAGCGAAAACCCGATGAAGGCCAGGGTGTTGGCGATCTGATCAAACAGCGAGTAGGGGCGGGTGGCTGCATAAATGCCGACCGGCAGTGCAATCGCAAGCGCCAGCAGTTGCGAGGATCCGATCACAAGCAGCGTGGTCGGCAGTCGCTGCAAAATCAATGCATCAACATCCATCCGGCTGACAAAGGAAAAGCCCCATGAGCCTTGGAGCATGGCGGTGAACCAGGACCAATAACGAACCAGGACCGGGTCATCCATGCCGAATTTACGCCGTAGTTCAGCAGCGACTTCAGGCGGAACATTCGGATTGGCAGCGAGTTCACCAAAGGGGTCGCCCGGCGCGAGCGCCAGCACAGTAAAAAGCGCAAGGCTAATACCAAGCAGACTTGGTATCGCAATCATGAGTCGCCGCAAGATGTATTGGGTCATGCTGATTCAGCGGTGAACGGAAAGCTTGATGCAAGCAGGCTGGTGCCGGCGGGCGCAAAGCAGCAGGCCCGCCTGGCAATCAGACTATGCAGCTTGCGACTAGGCTTCGCGGAACCAGTCGCGAAGCATCCACAAATCGTTATCCCAGGCACTCAGGGGCGCGTTGAGTTTCAACGACATCCCTGCAACCCGTGGTCGCGCAACCACCGGTATGACCGTGTAATCGCTCACGGCCAGGTCGTTCATTTTGATAAACAACGCAGCACGCTTGATCGGATCTTGCTCCGATTCGGCCGCCTTGTGGGTTGCATCGTACTCCGCATTCACCCAGCGGGTGATGTTTCGACCCTGCCACTTATTGGCCCTGCTCGATGCATTGGTCGACACAAACTGATTCATGAAGAGCTCGGGATCGGGTTGCGTCATCGTCGTGGTGTACATCTGTACATCGCAGAAGAATTTCGTGTAGGTATCGGGATTGGCCACATCCGAGGAAAAGAAAACCGATGCTGTAACCGATTTAAGTTCCAGATCAATGCCGGCCTTTTGGGCGGCTTGCTTGACGATTTGCTGTGTCTTCTGGCGAGGGGCGTTGATTGAGGTCTGAAAGACAAACTTCAGCCGCTTTCCGTCTTTCGTCCGAACCCCATCGCTGCCTCGCTTCCACCCCGCTGCCTCCAGTGTGGCCGCCGCCTTGTCGGGGTTGAACTCGTACTTCATATTTTTTGACACGAAGCGGCTCGGATTGTTCAAAAAATTGGCGGTTGCAAGCCCTGTGCG